>NZ_JBHULN010000020.1:0-128180 GCF_042684525.1 Spirosoma soli
GACACCTCTACCATTCCGAACAGAGCCGTTAAGCCCCGTACTGCCGATGGTACTGCTGTCACAAGTGGGAGAGTAGGAAGGTGCCACCTGATGTATTGCAAGCCAGAGCTCGTCCTCATAAGGGACGGGCTCTTTGCGTTTGTAGGTATAACATAAAAATAGCCTCTTACATGTAAGAGGCTATTTTTATGTTATATTATCCCAATAGCTTTCTGTTAACTTTAGTGCTTCTTCCACAGAACTGGCAACGCTTAGTAAGGCACGATTTTCTTCTTTAAGAAAGCCGTCTGTTACCATGCGATCTAATTGAAGAAGCATTAAATCGTAATAACCATCTACGTTTATAATACATATAGGGCCATCAAAAAGTTTTAGTTGCCTCCAAGCAAGAATCTCGAATAACTCATCTAGTGTTCCATAACCGCCAGGTAAAGCAATCACACCCTTTGCAAGTTGTACCATTTTGTATTTGCGTTCATGCATAGTTTCTACAAAATGAAGCTCTGTTAACGTATTATGTGCTACCTCAAGATCCGCTAAAAAGTTTGGAATAACACCCGTGACTTCGCCATCATTTTGTAATACAGCATCAGCAACGTTACCCATTAAGCCAAAGCCACCACCGCCATATATAAGCCTTATATTACGAGCTGCCATTTTTTCGCCAAGCTCTACAGCTATTTCTTTATAAATTGGGTTCGTGCCAGGACTTGAACCGCAATAAACGACTATACTTTGAGTTGCCACTTCAGAATTGTTAATTGATTAATTGTTGTTCAATAGCATTAATATCAAATTCGCTCAACGTTCCTGAGCTCATTAACAGAAATACTTCAGCTGAAGCTCTTGCTTGTAAGAGGTAATTTTGAAGCTCATTTGCATCAATAAATACTTTCATATCATGATGTTCAAAAGCTGCCAGAACCTCATGCGGTGTAATAGGTTCTAGCTGTTTGAGGGAAAGTGTGTGTACATCGAAATAAATTATAGCTTTGTCTGCAGCGTCTAAGCTTCGCTTGTACTGACTTAAAAACGATTTATTAAGACTACTGAACGTACGAAGTTCAACGACTGCTAACAATTTCTGACTCGGATATTGCTGCTTTACAGCTTGGGTTGTCGCTTCAACTTTAGAAGGTGCATGCGCAAAGTCGCGAAACAAGACTCGATTACCGTTTTCTGCTATCTTCTCTAACCGGCCTGTTACACCTCTGAACGACGTAATAGCTTCAAAAAACTGTTCTTCTGTAATACCAATACGATCGCAGATGGTAATGGCACCTGCGATATTTTTCATGTTATGCTCACCAAAAATTTGAAGAGGTATTTTTTCGCTACGCTTCGTGGTTAGATATGTAGAGCTGTCAATAATTAGACTAGGATAGGCTTCGTATGGAATCTTAGTAATGTCGTCACGTTCTTTTTGGCCAATTACATCAAGCATATCGTCTGACTCGTCAAAAATTAAGATGCCAGCCTTAGGCATTCCCTCAGCTAATGACTCAAACGGATCAACGTATTCGTCCCAAGTGGGATATAAGTTGACATGATCCCAAGCTATGCCATTAATCAGCGCAATGTGAGGCTTATAATGAAGAAATTTGGGAAGCGGGTCAATTGGGGAAGAAGCATACTCATCACCTTCAATAACTATTATCGGTGCGTTCGTGGTAAGCTTAACCATTGTATCAAAGCCGTCGACGTGAGCACCAATCAGGTAATCAAAGGTCCGATTATGGTACTTCAAGACGTGTAGAATGATAGAAGTGATAGTTGTTTTACCATGACTTCCGGCGATGACTATACGCTGCTTTTGCCGACTTTGCTGATAAACAAATTCAGGATAAGAGTAGATCGGTAGGCCTAACTCTTGGGCTTTGATTAATTCAGGATTGTCTTTGCGAGCATGCATGCCTATTATGACAGCATCTAAGCCTGTATGAACCTTTTCAGCAAACCAGCCTATTGGGTCAGGCAAAAGGTTGCCCTGTTGTAAACGCGTTTTTGAAGGATCGTATATTTCATCATCGGAGCCTGTTATTGTATAGCCTTGTTGCTGAAGCGCTAACGCCAAGCTGTGCATGATGCTACCTCCGATAGAAATGAAGTGGATGGACTGGTGCATTCGTTAAAAAGAAATCAATGACGAATAACAAAAGTACATCTTCTTTTTGGTTTGGTTCATGAACCTGATTCCATGGCTCTATGTGATGTGTCGTTAACGTAAAATTTATAACATAGACGAATCAAACCCCCTTGTTTTTGGTTGATTACCTTGTGAGTAGACTGTGCTTGGAAAGCCCAAGTTTCTAAGCCAACTTCACGCCTATTTTTAAAATCACAAACCGCAACGGCGGACCGCTCATTTTATGCACAGAATGTAGGGATGAAGACATATTATGACCTCATTGACCAAACGTTTGAGTTCCCGACACGGGAATTTAACGTAGAAAACAACGAACTGATGTTCAATAATGTCCCTCTGATGGACATTGTCAAAGAATACGGAACACCCTTAAAGCTAACGTACCTGCCTAAGATTACGGAGCATATTGAGCATGCTAAATTGCTGTTCAGAAATGCCATGAAACGGTACAATTACAAGGGAAATTATACCTATTGCTACTGCACAAAGTCATCCCACTTTCGGTTTGTGCTCGAAGAAGCACTAAAGAATAACATTCACCTTGAGACGTCTTCAGCTTATGATATTCCCATTCTTCAGGAATTATATAAGCTCGGTAAGATATCGAAGAGTACATACATTATCTGTAACGGCTATAAGCGGCCGCTTTACACACAATACATTAGCGAACTCATTAATGATGGGTTTACGAATTGTATACCTGTCCTTGATAACCTTAAGGAGATTGAGGCTTATGAGAACTCTATAACGGCGGATACAGTCAACTTTGGTATCCGAATTGCTACAGACGAAGAGCCAAACTTTGCGTTCTATACGTCACGTTTGGGCATTCGCTATAGCGACGTAAATGAGTTGTATCGCACTAAGATCGCTACCAACGAGAAGTTTAAGCTGAAAATGCTGCACTTCTTCATCAATACGGGCATTAAAGACAGTGCCTATTATTGGAGCGAGTTGAGCCGGTTTATGTACAAGTATTGCGAACTGCGGAAAATGTGCCCTGACTTGGACTCTATCGATATTGGGGGGGGGATGCCAATCCAGACGTCGTTCCAGTTTACCTATGATTACCAGGCCATGATCGATCAGATTGTGGAAAGTATTCAGTGGATTTGTAATAAGAACAACGTACCGGTACCACACATTTTCACGGAATTTGGCTCGTACACGGTCGGTGAGAGTGGAGCAGTCATTTACAAAGTGATTGACCAGAAATTGCAGAATGACAAAGAGCTGTGGTACATGATTGATGGCTCTTTCATTACGCAGCTGCCAGATTCTTGGGGGCTGGGCCAGAAGTACATTATGCTATCAGTTAACAATTGGGATAATCCTTATCAAAAGGTAAACCTTGGTGGCTTGACGTGCGACTCCCATGACTTCTACAATACGGAAGCGCATAGTGCTGACTTGTACCTGCCTATTTTCGACCAGGAGGCCGAAGATCAGTATATTGGTCTTTTCCATACCGGTGCGTATCAGGAATCGCTGGGTGGTTATGGAGGTATTCAGCATTGTCTGATCCCGGCTCCCCAGCACGTGATTGTTGATAAAGATGAGGAGGGTAACCTGCGGACCCGACTTTTTGCACCAGAGCAAAATAGTGAGGTTATGCTCAAGATTCTTGGTTATGGTGGTGCTGAACCTGGTATGACCGAATTGGAAGCAACCGAAGCGGCTGAGGAACGTGAAGAAGAAGCTGAACTTATAAAAGAGGAAAATTAATAAACGGCAAAGGGTTTTTGTAAGTGGCGAGAGCCGTCAGAAATAGTTGGTTCTTGCCGCTTACTAAAACATAACATGCTTATTCGGATGGTACAATTTTTGTACGCTTTTTACCAGTATATTCGTTTAACAATCTGAGGAGTAGAACTATACGAACGGAACCGTTATTCATGAAAAAGCTATTGATTTTGGGTACTGTACTGGCGACGTTGTCGTTGGGATCATGTGCGAGAAGAGCCAATTGCCCGGCATACGGGAGTGTACAGAAGCCCTCGTCAGCGCAGGTGCGGGCGTAAAGATGTCTGTTTTAATGGCTGCCTCAATCGTTTAACCAACGGTTGAGGTATTTTTTTAGGCATAACCCAATACGAATCGCGAAGCCTCCAACAAGTTAGGAGCATAACCATCGCAGTCGCCGGAGAGCTGAGTGTCGTTTGCAATACGAACTGTTCGCACACCAACACGCCGACCAGCTTGCATATCGCGTAGGGCGTCGCCAATCATCCAGGATGCGTCGGGGATGATGTTATATTTAGCCATGGCTTTCTCGAGTAACAATGAGCCGGGCTTGCGCGTCAATGACTGTGTATCGTAATCAGGGTGATGAGGACAGTAATAAATATCGTCGATGATGTTTCCACACTGTTGTTGTAAGTAATCATAACAAGCCATAACGTCATCGCGTGTGTAAAGACCTTTAGCTATGCCCGCTTGATTTGTAACGACGATTAGCATATAGCCTGCCTCTTTTAATGAACGCAGTGCCTCTGGGACGCCGTCGGGAATAACAAAGTCTTCAACTCGATAGACATAGTCAATTCTATCTTCATTCAAGACGCCGTCGCGGTCGAGAAATACGCACTTGTTCATTTGAAGTTGAGAAGCTTTTCTGGGTAATTATAAGACTTTTTTTATAAATAGTATAAGTATAGTTTTGTTATAGTTTGTAAAACCTTTGGAATGGGAACAAAAAATACCTTCTAGAGGGTATTTTTTGTTCCCATTTTTCAGATAGATTAAGCTTCCATCGTATGCAAACGCTGTTCAAGCGCTTGGATTTTGGATTCGGCGTCGGCCAGCTTTTGGCGTTCCCGCTCCACAATTTCAGGCTTGGCATTCGCGACAAATTTTTCGTTCGACAACTTCTTTAATATCGAATCGCGGAAACCGATATTATACTCCAGCTCCTTACGCGTATTGGCGATCTCTTGCTCAATATCGATCTCACCGAGGATGTTGACAAAAAACTCGTCTCCTTTTATCAAAAATGAGAGACCCTCAGTTTTTTCACTGATGTAGCTGATTTCAGACACATTTGCCATCTTCCGAATGAGCGGTTCTAAGCTTTGAAACCGTTCGGGAGCGCTTGTCTTTATTGCCAATGGCAGTTCTGTTCTGGGCGAGATCTGCTTAGCATTCCTAATGTTTCGGATGTTTGTAATAACCTCAAACAGGGTTTCAAAATCAGCCAGGGTTCGTGGGTTAACAGCGTCTGGTTGCGGGAACGGAGCTATGCAGATACTGTCGCCAGCTTTGCGGTCACTTATCTCCTGCCAAATCTCTTCAGTGATAAACGGCATGAATGGGTGCGCCAAACACATTAACCGCTCGAAGAAGTTAATGGTAGCGTCGTACATAACACGATCAATTGGCTGTGAGGTACTCGCTTCGGCATCGTAAGCCGGTTTAATCAGCTCGAGGTACTGGGAGCAGAAGTCATCCCAGATTAGCTTGTAGATCGCCTGTAATGCATCCGAAATTCGGAACTTACTAAAATGGTCTTCTATCTCGACCAGAACTGTGCTTAGTTTCGATTCAAACCAAGTTATAGCTAGTGAATTGCCGTCAGGATGATTGCCTGTCAATTGTTTTGCTATTCGATCCGCGGTTACTTCATCGCTAACCGTCCAGCCTTTCACCAGTCGGAAAGCATTCCAGATTTTGTTGCTGAAGTTACGACCTTGCTCAACCAGCTTTTCGTCGAAGAGGAGATCGTTACCAGCGGCCGAACTAAATAACATACCGGTCCGGACACCATCGGCGCCAAACTGATCAATGAGGTCAAGCGGATCGGGCGAATTGCCGAGTTGCTTCGACATTTTCCGGCCTAGCTTGTCGCGGACCATTCCGGTAAAGTAGACGTCTTTAAACGGACGTTCTCCTTTAAATTCATAGCCAGCAATAATCATCCGGGCTACCCAGAAGAAGATAATATCAAAGCCCGTGACAAGCGTGTTGGTCGGATAATAGTAATTGATGTCGGCATTGTCAGGATTTTTCAATCCATCAAATACAGATATCGGCCAGAGCCATGATGAAAACCAGGTATCGAGTACATCTTCATCCTGGGTCAGATCGGCCTCGGTCATGGCAAACAACAGCCGTTCATGCTGGACTTTCTCCAGAGCTTCGTGCTTGTTGCGGGCTACTACAAACGTACCATCCTGTAAGTAAAAAGCGGGAATGCGCTGGCCCCACCAGAGTTGACGGCTGATGCACCAATCATGCGGATTTTCCATCCACGACCGGTACATATTTTTGAACTTCGAAGGATGAAGTTGAACCGTATCATTCATTACGTTCTCAAAGGCCGGCTTCGACAGTTCATCCATTTTCAGGAACCACTGCAATGACAGCTTCGGCTCGATGACCGCACCCGTCCGTTCGGAAGTACCAACGTTCGATTTATAGTCCTCTGTCTTAACTAAGTTGCCCGACTCTTCCAGTAGTTTGATAATAACTTTTCGGGCAGCAAAGCGGTCCTGGCCAACCAGAATCTGGGCTTTCTCATTCAACGTACCGTCGTCGTTAAGGATGTCCAAAACGGGTAGATTATGCTTAACTCCGAGTGCGTAGTCATTCGGGTCATGAGCGGGTGTAACTTTTAAGCCACCCGTACCAAAGTCCATCGTGACGTACTCATCAGTGATAATTGGAATCTCGCGGTTAATGAGCGGAATGACAGCTTTCCTGCCGTGTAGGTGCTTATACCGCTCATCGTTTGGATTTACGGCAATAGCCGCATCAGCCATGATCGTTTCCGGCCGGACGGTAGCAATGGTGATATATTCGCCTTCTTGTCCAGCGATCGGGTATTGGATATACACCAGCCTTTGCTGCACCTCTTTCGTAATAACCTCTTCATCCGAAACGGCAGTACGGCCTTGTGGGTCCCAGTTAACCATGCGAACACCCCGATAGATCTGTCCTTTTTCGTAAAGGTCTACGAACACATCAATGACGGAATCGTAGAGAGCGGGCTCCATTGTAAAGCGTGTGCGGTCCCAGTCACAGGAGGCACCGAGTTTTCGAAGCTGCGACAGAATAATACCACCGTATTTGTGGGTCCATTCCCAGGCGTACTCTAAAAACTGCTCACGAGTTAGGTCCTGCTTACTGATACCGCGCTCTTTAAGCATAGCCACCACTTTTGCTTCAGTAGCGATACTGGCGTGGTCGGTTCCGGGCACCCAGCAAGCATTTTTGCCTTCCATCCGTGCTTTACGAATCAAAACATCCTGAATCGTATTGTTGAGCATATGGCCCATGTGCAAAACACCCGTTACGTTTGGTGGGGGGATGACGATTGTATAGGGCTCTCGTTCGTCAGGATTCGATTTAAAAAACTGATTATCAAGCCAGTATTGATACCATTTCTCTTCGATATCTTTGGGATTGTATGTCTTTGAGATCATAAAGCAGACGGAATCGGGTAGTTTTTAAGCCAGATAACAAAAGGTAGGGGCTAAAAAGAACCTGTGTTACAGAAGAAAACGCAAAATTAGCTAAATTGAGTAGGCCGAAAAAACGAAAGCAGGTCTTTAGCCGTTTTACCGCTACACTTCATTGAGACGTTTATGGAATTTGGAAAAATACATAACCTCGACGCTATCAATCCAGCACTCCCGCCTGGTGATCCGTTCAATGCACGGATCTGGGCCGGTGCAGAGCCAACAGCACGTCCTGGTGTTTACATAGGTGGGCCGATCTGGGCTAATAAGGATTACGTTGGCAAAGTATATCCAACTAACGCCAAAGAGCGGGATTTTTTGCACTACTATACTAGGCAGTTTAATACAATAGAACTGAACCTGACCCATTATCAGATTCCAACTGCGGGCATGATTGAGAAATGGAAAATGGAGGCTACGCCGGGTTTTACGTATTGTCCGAAGTTTCCACAAATCATCAGTCATGAGCGTCAGTTAGTAGCTACCGAAGGTCTTACGGAGGAATTTATCAATGCTGTTTTAAATCTGGAAGAACATTTAGGTATGACATTTTTGCAACTGCCGCCTTCGTTTGGCCCTGAAAAGTGGCCAGTGCTCGAAACATACCTAAAAAGCTTGCCCGATGAGTTGGACGTAGCGGTTGAGTTTCGGCACCCAGATTGGTTCGGTAAAGCTACCCGCGACGGCGGATCAGTCTGGCAACAGACTCTTGAAAGACTGTATGGACTACACCGCCATGTAGTTGTTACAGATGTAGCAGGTCGCCGTGACGTGTTGCACATGGGCTTAAGTAGCCCGGTGATGACGTTACGGTTCATTGCAAATGAAGGTCATGCTACGGATTATACACGAACCGATGCCTGGATACAGCGGCTCAAAACCTGGTTTGAAAAAGGGCTTCAAACGGCGTATCTATTCATCCACGGCGGAGGTGATAACGACACGGCTCCCGAACTAATTCTGTATTGGGTAAAGGAGTTAAATAAGCATTGTGGCTTAAACCTACGCGAACCAGTCCTACAACCCAAAGTAGTGCAGGGGAGTTTGTTTTGATTTGCCACATTGACCTTTTACCTTTGATCCATGATTTTAGTAACTCCAAACCATCGGCATCATCATTCTGGGCGGTAACGCAGCAGAACAAGATGCGCGTGTTTGTGAGTTCGAAGAGATAATTCTCATCACCACAATATACAAAGCCCGGTTCTGCTGACGAACCGGGCTTTTGCTTTATGAAAACGGTCATTATAAAATACAATGCGGGTAACGTACAATCGGTGATGTATGCCCTTGATCGGCTTGGAGCCAGTTATCTGCTCACCGACAACGAAGCCGACATTCGTTCGGCCGACAAGGTTATCTTCCCGGGCGTGGGCGAGGCCAGCACGGCAATGGCTTATCTGCGCCAACGAGGTTTAGACAAACTTATCCCTTCGTTGAAACAGCCGGTTTTGGGTACTTGTGTCGGAATGCAGCTGATGTGCCGCTACTCAGAGGAAAATGACACAACCTGCATGGGTATCTTTGACATTGACGTTCGGCGTTTCCCAGCAACGCCGGGTCTTAAAGTACCACATACCGGCTGGAACAGTATCCATAACCTGCAAGGACCATTGACAGAAGGTTTGCCAGAAAACGCATACGTTTATTTCGTGCACAGCTACGCGGCTGATGTCTGTGCTGAAACGACGGCTGTCTGCAATTACGTTCGGCCATTTAGCGCTATGCTGCACCGGGATAATTTCTACGCAGCGCAGTTTCACGCAGAAATCAGCGGAAATATTGGTCAGCGGATTCTTGAGAACTTTTTGAACTTGTAAGTCTAAACACAGAGGTTTTGGAGGCTACACAGAGCACACATCAGTTCTATTATTCTCCATGTGACCTCTGTACACTCTATTTTTTATAACATGTATATTATTCCAGCCATTGATTTGATTGACGGTAAGGCTGTTCGGCTAACACAAGGCGATTACCGCCAAAAGAAAGAATATAACGCTCGCCCGTTAGAGGTAGCTCAGCAGTTCGAAGACGCTGGCTTGACGCGGTTGCACCTTGTAGATCTAGATGGAGCCCGAGAAAAACGGGTTATAAACTGGAAAGTGCTGGAGTTGATAGCGTCTAAGACAAGTTTGCACATTGATTTCGGCGGGGGCGTTCAGTCCGACGACGATCTGCGCGTTGTGTTTGAATGCGGAGCCAAGCAGGTAACGGGTGGTAGTATTGCCGTTAAGCAACCCGACGTATTTGAACGCTGGCTCTCGCGGCACGGAGCCGAGAAGATTATCCTGGGCGCCGACGCTAAGAATGAAAAGATAGCGGTTAGCGGTTGGGAAGAAGGTACCGACGTTTGGGTGTATGATTTTGTGGATAACTATGTGGATAAAGGTGTTAAGTATGTGATTAGCACCGATGTTGCTAAGGACGGATTGCTACAAGGCCCGTCATTTGACCTTTACCGAAACTTGCAGGAGCGCTCGGCTGACCTGAACATTATTGCTAGTGGAGGAGTCAGCGGCATGCAGGACATTGAGACACTTGCTGACATGGGCTTGTTTGGCGTCATCGTCGGTAAGGCGATTTATGAAGGGCGGGTTACGTTGAACGAGTTAAGTAAGTTCGCAAATCCATGAACGATAACTACACCATCAGTACTGATAAAGACAAGCTGAATGTACCCCTAATTCATCAATTTCTAAGTCAGCAATCCTATTGGGCGCAGAACATCCCGATTGAAATCGTGCAGCGTTCTATTGATAACTCGTTGTGCTTTGGGGTGTTTTATGGTGATGAGCAAGTGGGTTTTGCCCGGGTCGTCAGCGACCAAGCAACGTTTGCCTATCTGGCCGACGTGTTTGTACTTCCCGAGCACCGGGGCAAAGGCTTGTCGAAACAACTTGTCGAAACGATCTCTGACTGGCCATCATTGCAGGGATTGCGTCGGTGGGTCTTAGCCACTCGCGACGCCCATACACTTTATGCCCAATTCGGATTTACCCCACTCGATAAACCGGACATCTTCATGCTGCGCAAGCTGATCGAAACGTATTAACCATGCTTACCAAACGTATTATTCCCTGCCTCGATATCAAAGACGGCCGCACGGTAAAAGGAACAAATTTTGTGAACCTACGCGATGCTGGTGATCCGGTTGCGCTCGCAGCCGTTTACGCTGAGCAAGGTGCCGACGAACTGGTGTTTCTGGATATTACAGCCACCGTCGATGAACGTAAAACCCTGATTGACCTTGTTCGGAACGTGGCGCATACCATCAATATTCCGTTTACGGTTGGAGGGGGCATTTCGTCGGTCGCTGATGTGTCGGCTTTGCTGAACGCCGGAGCCGATAAGATTTCAATCAATTCATCAGCGGTGCGTAATCCTGACCTGGTCAATGAGCTGGCACTGGAGTTTGGCAGTCAATGCATTGTAGTCGCGATTGATACGCGATACGTTGACGGTGAACACATTGTTCATACGCACGGTGGACGTAAGCCAACCGAATTACGAACTATTGCCTGGGCGAAAGAAGTCGAAGATCGGGGGGCAGGTGAGATCTTGTTGACATCAATGGACACTGACGGCACCAAAGCCGGGTTTGCACTTGATTTAACCGCTCAGATTTCTGGCGTAGCTAACATTCCGGTTATTGCGTCGGGTGGAGCCGGTACGATGGATCACTTCGTTGATGTGTTCACTACCGGAAAAGCCGATGCTGGGTTAGCGGCCAGTATTTTCCACTTCAAAGAAATCGAGATTCCAGCGCTGAAAGGGTATCTGCGTGAGAAGGGAATTGAAATGCGAATTACAAATTAGGTTTTCAACACGGAGGCACGGAGTGCACAAAGCTTTCGTTGAGATCTCTTCGTGAACTCCGTGCCTCCGTGTTGAAATAAATTCTTAAAACTTAAAGCCAAAGTCCAGCGAGACAACTCGGTTTTTGGAGACCAATTGACTGCCCCGCGCTACGTTGAGCAAACCACGTTGGTAGCTAACGCCTAGATTAAACGCATTCGTCTGGTTGATTTTGTACTGAACGCCCGTGCCAAGCAGCAATTCTATATCTCCGAAGCTGTATTGCCGACGGTCGCCCCCGCTCTCGGCCATGTACAAACCGTTACGTTCTTGTTGCAAAGCCTTCTCTGCTAACTTCAAGCTTAATAAGCCACCAGTTTGTACGTAAAGCCGGATGCCCGGAGCGATATTGTTCGCAAATAGCTTGACCGTTGCTGGCAGCTGTAAGTACTGAAGGTTATAAATTGATTCTTTCTCGGGAGCACCCGGACTCCAGCGGGTCTCACCAAAAGAAGCGGGCATCTGAAAACCCGACCGTTTGATGGTATACCAAAGTCCCGTACTAAATGAATACCGATCCTTAAAGAAAAAATAATCCAGTGTTGGTCCGACACTCATTCGAACGCCAGCGCCATTATCGCGAAACCCAGCGTAATTGCCCGTTCCTTCGGCTGTATTAAGATCAAGTGATGGGGCAAACCGAATCCCCATTTCGATGAGATGTATTGGTTGCGCGTAATCGGGGCCGCTTTCACCATTGGATTCTGTATTCTGCCGACGGCGACGTTTTTTGCGATCGTCGTCATATTCCTGACGGTTCTTATCCTGACCGTCGTAATTATCACCTAGTATTTTACGAAACCGTTTCTCTGTCACGTTCGACTCTTTGGTTCTCAGCCGATACAGTGCGGGCGAAGACGACTGCGCCCAACTGGAGAACGCCGTCAGTAAAACCAAAATCAGGCCTAACCCTGCAACTTTTTTCATAATTTTGCACGTTTTCAATATAGAAAACCTGTGATTTTCATGCGACTATGCACGGCCCTACTCGGGCTTTTTTGCTCTTTTTTTCTGACTTCGTGTACGAAAAACGAAGATGTTACGCTGGTTCGGCTCGATCAACAGCTTTTTGTCGGTAAGTCTTCTCAATCAATCCAGACGTTTCTGAACCAGAATCCGTCTGCTGCTCAATTGTACTTTAACGCGAACGGAGCCGGAAATGATACAGCACTCGTCCATGAATTGACTAACCGGGTTAATAACCCAGCCTTAAACGAACTTTATAAGCAGGTTCAGACTGAGTTTGGCGACATGACTGACCTTAAGGGACAGCTTTCTGAAGCCTTTACCAATATTAAAAAAGACTTTCCAGATTTCCGAGTTCCTAAAATCGCCACGGTCGTAACGGGTTTTATGGGCCCCGACTTGGTCGTAACGGATAGCCTTATAGTTATTGGGCTCGACTACTTTGCGGGTCCTAACTCTAAATATCGTCCTAGAGGCCCTGAGTTTCCTCAGTACATCTTACGGCGGTATCAGAAAGACTACATCGTACCTGCCATTGTGTTCGCTATTTCTGACAAATACAATGCCACCAACCGGGCCGACCAGACTATGCTCGCCGACATGGTCTATTATGGCAAAGGGTATGTTTTCACGAAAACGATGCTGCCCGAGGTTGCTGATAGCCGTATCATCGGATACTCAGACAAGCAATTGACTGAAACGTTTAATGCTCAGGATATCGTTTGGGGACATTTTATTGATAATCAGTTATTGTATCAAACGAATCCAGCTGTAAAACAGCGATATTTGAATGAGCGTCCGTTCACGGCCGAAATAGGTCAGGGTTGTCCAGGTGCTATCGGCCGTTGGGTAGGCTGGCGAATTGTGAGTCGCTATCATGACGAACGTAGCAACGTTAGTATTGCCGATTTAATGCGAAACGCTGATGCCCGACAAATTTTTGAGCAATCGGGATATAAAGGACAGAAAGACGATTGATTATAAAAGCCTTTGTGTTGTTACGGAAACAATATATCTCAGAATATAGCGACCACAGAAGTAAAGGTCATTAAGATCGAGAACATTCATCAATAATGGCAAAGCGAGCAAGAAATTTTGGCGAAGAAGCCAATCCAGAAGATAAAAAGAAATTGAACCGGGATAGCCTCAAGAAGGCATTGAGCATCTTTCGGTTTGTGAAGCCTTACCGGTGGCAGTATGCTATCGGGTTCGTTTTTTTGATCTTGTCTACCGGTACTACGATGAGCTTTGGTTTGCTTATCGGACAGATTACCAGTGTAATTCAGGGAAAATCGGCATTTACGCTCAATCAGGTAACCCTATTTTTTGTCGGTGTGCTGATTGCGCAAGCCATATTCTCGTTTTTTCGTATTTACTTCTTCTCGCAAGTAAGTGAGCGGGCTATGGCGGATGTACGACGGGCTACGTACAGCAAAATCATTACGCTACCAATCCCGTTTTTCGAGCAACGTCGCGTTGGGGAATTAACCAGCCGCATCTCAGCCGACGTGTCTCAGCTACAAGACGTATTGACATTAACACTGGCGGAATTGTTTCGGCAGGTAGCTACCCTCACGATTGGCACAGCCATCATCTTCTATGTTTCGTGGAAGCTGACGCTGTTTATGCTGGCGACATTCCCGGTTATTATTGTGGCGGCCATGGTTTTCGGTCGATTTATCCGAAAATTATCCAAGCAGGCGCAGGATTTACTGGCCGAGGCCAATGTAGTGGTTGAAGAAACGCTGCAATCGGTGAATGTAGTTAAGGCATTTACCAACGAGAAACTGGAAATTAACCGATACGGTACGGCTCTGCAACGCGTAGTAAACACAGCTTTACGCGCTGCCAAATTTCGGGGTGTGTTTGTTTCTTTTGTGATTTTTGCGCTTTTCGGTGGTATTATCGGCGTTGTCTGGTATGGGGGCTCATTAGTGTTATCCAACGAAATGCCTTTCTCTGACCTGCTAACGTTTATTGTTTATACGACATTCATCGGCGGTTCGGTGGCGGGTATGGGCGATCTGTATGCACAACTGCAACGAACTGTTGGCGCTTCAGAGCGGATTCTTGAAATCCTGGGCGAGCCTTCTGAGGTAAATGCCGGCGAAGAGCTTCCCTTGTTTGTTCCGGTACATGGTCATGTGCGTTTTGAGGATGTCCGTTTTTCTTATCCGTCACGGCCCGATGTCCCTGTTCTTAAAGGTATTTCGCTCGATGTAGCGGCTGGTCATAAGATTGCGTTGGTTGGCCAAAGTGGCGCTGGTAAATCGACGATCGTGCAGCTACTTATGCGGTATTACTCGATTGCTAGTGGTAGTATTACCGTGGATGACCGCGATTTGGCAGGATTCAACGTAACCGAGTTGCGGAAAAATATCGCTGTCGTACCGCAGGAAGTCATGCTCTTTGGCGGAACAATCCTGGAGAATATTCAGTACGGTAAACCGGGGGCAAGTGAAGTCGAAGTACGTGAAGCTGCCCGGAAAGCGAATGCTTTGCAGTTTATTGAATCATTCCCCGAAGGCTTTCAAACTATAGTGGGTGAGCGAGGTGTTAAATTGTCGGGCGGTCAGCGGCAGCGTATCGCCATCGCCCGCGCCATCCTCAAAGATCCGGCTATTCTGATCCTTGACGAAGCAACCAGTTCGCTTGATGCGGAGTCAGAACGACTGGTACAGGAAGCGCTGGATGAGTTGATGCAGAACCGCACGACTATTATCATCGCGCACCGGCTGGCAACGATCCGTAAAGTCGACACCATTTATGTGATTAAAGAAGGCCAGATCGCTGAAACGGGAACCCACGACGAACTGGCTGCCCAAGAAGATGGCATCTACGCGAACCTGGTTAAATTGCAGTTTGAAACAATAGAATAGCAGTCTACGGTATTCGGTGGACTGGTGCGTACAATACTCTTGAGCCAGCCCACCGAATACCATAAACTGAAAACCGTATACCACTTATGACCTCAGCCGCGAAAACTTTGAAAGACTTTAATCTTCGGCATACCAATGGCCGGGAGGAAGTGCTGGATTTGTTCCTGAAAGCTGGTCATGCACTAGCTCATAGCGACGTTGAGAATGGTCTCGGTCCTGATCACGATCGCGTAACTATATATCGGACTCTACGAACGTTTCTCGATAAAGGGCTTCTTCATAAGGTGCTCGACGATGAAGGTGGAACAAAATATGCGCTTTGCCGCGAAACATGCGCAGATGGTCATCACCATCACGATCATGTTCACTTCAAATGCGAGAACTGCGGCCAGACGACTTGTTTAGACGACGTCCATATTCCAGCGGTAGCCTTACCTAAGGGGTATAACCGGAAAGAAATGAACTTACTCATTCAAGGCGTTTGTCAGGATTGTAATCAGTAACGCGGCCGGAAAGCCGCGATTTATAGTATAAAGTCGCGGCTTTCCAGCCGCGTTACGTAATGTCACCTGAAACTACATTTCAACAACGTCAGCAACAATTTACGCAAGCCAAACAAGCCGCTCAACAGCGATATAATCAACTAGCGTTTTGGCGGCTTATGTGGTTTATAGGAAGCGTTGGTGCTGTGTGGCTATTGATAAGGATCGACCAGCAGTTAGGTGCCGTTATTGCCTTGCTCATAGGAGTTGCCGGGTTTTTATTCCTGTTAAAAAAACACCAGACCGTCCGACGAGAACGTGATGTGAATCATCATCTGGCGTTCATTAATCAAGATGAATCAGCTCGGTTAAAACGCCAGTATCTTCGGTCCGAAACGGGTGAGCAATTTGTAAACCCAACACATTACTATTCGGGGGATCTTGACGTATTTGGTAAGCATTCGTTGTTCCGGCTCTTAAACCGGGCGCATACCTACGAAGGCCAGAACCAGCTTGCTCAGTGGCTTCAGGCACCCGCTTCTCCAGAAACTATACGATCTCGACAAGAGGCTGTTGCCGAGCTTAAACCACAGCTTGACTGGCGACAAATGTTCGAAGCCTTAGCCTATGCCGAAGAAACAATCAACCAATCACCTACTTCACTAATCAAATGGGCATCGTCCGGTGAGAAGATGTTGCCACGTTATCTAAATGTCGTTCGATTTGTGTTCCCGGCTATTGCAATTGGTTTATTTGTTGCGTGGCTGTTGGGATACGTACCTGGCTTAGTTGTGATCATAGCATTAGGCATCCATAGCCTCATCTTAAGACAGGTGTCGGAGACTTCGGAAGAGGTGAGCGAACAAACATTCGAGATCTCGGCTGCTTTGCGAGCTTTTAAGGGATTATTCGAGCAAGCTGAGCAGGTTAAAGGCGATAGTAGGCGAATACAGGGCATTCGGCAAATAGTAGCATCAGACGGAAGTTCTGTTTCAACCGCAATTGGTCAGTTGGCCCGACTGACGGAGGGAATAAATTACCGGCGTAATCCTTATTTCTATTTTTTGTTCGGGATAGCTACGCTGTGGGATCTGCACTATCTGTTCGGTTTAGAGCGATGGCGTAAGCAACACGGTTCAAATCTTGTCATTTGGTTTGATGCTCTTGGAGAACTTGAAGTAATTAATAGCCTGGCCGGATTTTCGTATGCTCATCCGGCCTATGCTACACCAACCCTTGTTGAAGACCAGCTAACCCTAACGTTTAGCGCTGCATCCCATCCACTGTTGGTACCAGGTCATGGGGTTGCCAACTCGCTTTCGTTAGTTGGCTCAGGGCAAACGGTGTTGATCACAGGCTCCAATATGTCGGGGAAAAGTACGTTTCTCCGTACCGTTGGCGCTAATGTCGTATTAGCCTTGGCTGGAGCTGTTGTAAGTGCAGAGGCCTTTAGCTGTTCACTCGTGCGAGTATTTACAAGCATGCGCACACAGGATTCGCTGGAAGAGAGCACATCATCGTTCTACGCGGAATTAAAGCGCCTTCAGACGTTGATTGGCTTAACAAAGGAAGTTAACGCCATTCCGGTTTTATACTTTTTGGATGAAATCTTAAAAGGTACCAATTCGGCCGACCGTCACCGGGGGGCAGAGGCACTGATCCGCCAGATGCACCGTACCACCGCTTCGGGTTTCGTGTCAACGCATGACCTTGAATTGGGCCAACTGGCTGAACCTGGATCGGGCCAATCTCCTGTTGGATTTGTGCGGAACTACCACTTCCAATCCGATTTGAAGAACGGCGAACTGCTCTTCGATTACAAGCTTCGTAATGGCATCTGCGAAAGCTTTAATGCCAGTCAACTTATGCAGGCTATTGGCATTGAAATTAGTGCAGATGCTGTTTCTGTTAAGTAACCACGTGTTTGCCAGCAAAATGTTATTCTTTATCTAGGCTAGGTACAAAACAACGCGTCGTTCCACTTGTTAAATTCGTAAAATGTCGTAATTTTGCTAACGATAAAATAGTATGCATGCATACTATTTTATCGTTATAACAAGTCTGAAGCCGTATGAAATTCTCTTGTGTTTACATAAACTACACAAAAAAAGGCTTCTCAAAGGAGAAGCCTTACGTTAAGGCGGTGGTGATGGACGGAATCGAACCGCCGACACAAGGATTTTCAGTCCTTTGCTCTACCAACTGAGCTACATCACCGTAACGGCGGACCGTCAAAATGTGGGTGCAAAAGTACGGAGCCGAACATCGTTACGCAATAGATTGACCGTAATAATTTTCAAATTTTAGCCGTAGGAGAGTCATTTGCTTGATTATCAGCTCGGCAAACTACTTACTATCGATGGATATTTTTCAGCAAATATTGTTTGTCGCTGTTTTAGCTGCTACTGCCTGGTACATTACCAAGCGTGTTAAGCTTATTGCAAGGGCTATCAACCTTGGCAGACCGGAGAATCGGTCAGACCACCCCGATGAGCGTCTGAAGACGATGCTACTGGTTGCATTTGGTCAGAAGAAAATGTTTACCAACCCGCTGGTTGGCATCATGCACTTTGTCATTTATGCTGGCTTTCTGATCATCAACATCGAGATCCTTGAGATCATTTTAGATGGCATCTTAGGAACGCACCGACTGTTTGCGCCTTACATAACACCGGTTTATCCACTATTAATCGATGTGTTTGAAGTATTAGCGTTTGGTGTACTCGCGGTTTGTGTTGTGTTTCTATGCCGACGGTTTGTCGCACGTGTGAGCCGCTTGCAGGCTAGTCGTCACCGCGAATTGCGGGGCTGGTCCATTCCCGACGCTACCCTCATTCTGTCGGCCGAAATTGTGCTTATGATTGCTTTCCTGACCTGGAATGCTTCGGATAGTGTTTTGCGTGATCGAGGCATTGGGCATTATGGGGAGTTACAGGGCATCGTTCCTGACTTTCTTATCAGTCAATACCTGAAACCATTGTTTACCGGGTTTAGCGATACTGCTCTGGTAGCTTACGAACGTACTTCCTGGTGGCTGCACATCTTGGGCATACTGGCCTTCGCGATTTATGTGACGTATTCTAAGCACCTGCACATTGCACTGGGCTTTCCGAATGTGTACTACTCGGACCTGCAACCGAAAGGTGAGATGCAGAACATGCCTGAGATTACGAAGGAAGTTCAGCTTGCCTTGGGCTTACCCGTTACGACAGAAGTTGATGGAGCGCAAGCCAATGACAATGGAGAGCAACCGGCTGAAATTGGCCGTTTTGGGGCTAAGGATGTGTATGACCTGAAATGGATTAATCTTATGAACGCCTACAGCTGCACAGAATGTGGACGCTGTACAGCAGCTTGCCCGGCTAACATTACTGGTAAGAAACTGTCGCCCCGTAAGATTATGATGGATACGCGGGATCGAATGGAAGATATTCAGCGCGGATGGCAGACCCACGGTGATGATTACAAAGATGATAAGTCGCTCCTGGGTGATTATATCACGGCCGAGGAACTCAACGCTTGTACAACCTGTCAGGCTTGTGTAATGGCCTGCCCTGTTAATATTAATCCGCTCGACATTATCCTGCAATTACGTCGCTATCGGGTGATGGAAGAATCCCAAGCACCAGCTTCGTGGAATGCTATGTTCAGTAACATTGAAAACAATATGGCACCGTGGAAGTTCTCGCCGAGCGATCGCTTTAACTGGGCGGATCAAGTTAACGAACCTGTAACGAAATAAAGTGAAGTTGTAAGGTTGTAGAGTTATAAAGTTTTGACAGCTCGCACTCTACAGCCTTATGACTTTACAACTTTGAAAAATGACAACTGAGAAAACATATAGCGTACCAACAATGGCCGACGTGGCCGCAGCTGGCGAAGAACCCGAGATTTTGTTTTGGGTAGGCTGCGCAGGTTCCTTCGATGATCGGTACAAACGCGTAACCATCGCCTTCGTACGAATTCTTAACCACGTTGGGATCAAGTTTGCCGTGCTTGGGCCAGAAGAAGCTTGTACGGGCGACCCGGCTCGTCGGGCAGGAAACGAGTTTTTGTTCCAGATGCAGGCTATGTCGAACATTCAGGTGCTGAATGGCTACAATGTGAAAAAAATCGTGACAGCCTGCCCACACTGCTTCAATACGCTCAAGAACGAGTATCCCGAACTAGGTGGCAATTATGAAGTAATTCACCATTCGCAGTTCCTACAAGGGCTGATTAACGAAGGACGAGTTCGGGTTAAAGACGGACAGTCCTTTAAAGGACGACGGATTACGTTCCATGACTCGTGTTACTTGGGTCGGGCCAACAAAATCTATGAAGCCCCACGTGATGTACTAGCTGCCTTGGACGCCGATCTGGTAGAAATGAAACGAGTACGTACTAACGGCTTATGTTGTGGTGCAGGCGGGGGGCAATATTTCAAAGAACCCGAACCTGGCGATAAAGATGTAAACGTTGAGCGCGTTCAGGAGGCCCTGGGCACGGGCGCTGATACCATTGCCGTAGCTTGCCCCTTCTGCATGACAATGATGTCAGATGGCGTTAAGAACCAGAACCGGGAGGATTCGGTTCGGGTGTATGACATTTCGGAACTCATCGCGCAAGGCGAAGGGTTATGATGACGATCAGCCAACAAGGAGCAGCAATCAACTGAGTCCCTGTTGGCTGATGGTTGTTCACTGATAATTGAAATGTATGTGGATCGACTTTGATAAACTGCCTGAAACAGCCCGCGTTTGGGTGTACCAGGCAAACCGTCCGCTCTCTGCTGACGATGTAGTTACTATCGGACAAGCGTTAGAACCAGCGCTCAATCAATGGGCGGCACATGGCCAGCCACTGTTAGCATCGGCTAAGGTTGTCGAAGATCGATTTGTAGTTGTAGGGGTCGACGAAGGCTTCAATCTGCCAAGCGGTTGCTCTATCGACGCATCTGTAAGAACCTTACAAGAGATTGGACAACAAGTAGACGTCGATTTTTTCGACCGCTCAGCGGCAGTACGGGCTGTAGATGGTTCGGTTACGGTTTATCCGTTGCCAACAATTAAAGCGGCAGTTGCAGATGGACTGTTAACGCCAACTACCGCCGTATTTAATACGCTTGTAAAAACGAAAGCTGAGTTTTTGTCAGACTGGACGATTCCCGCGGCTGACTCTTGGTTGAAGCGGTATTTCAAATCTATATCTGCTTAATTACTCGTAAATAGTATAGCCGGTCAATCGCTAACATTTTCGGTTGGCGATTGACCGGCTTTAACATTGCCGTTGGCTGAATCGTTCACTGCCAAATCGTCACATTGCCTTGATTTTAAACCTTTTTTTTGAACAAAGGATTGATTTTTGCAGTCAAACTCTGATACAGCTCAGCGAATTGGGTATTGTGAAATATTGAATTCGCTCTGTTTGCCGACGGTAAACGGCAATTTACTCTTACTTTTATGGCGACTATACAAGAAGTTATGTCAGATACGCCAACTCGCGACGACCGGGATGCCGGACCAGATCAACTGTTACCCAACGGAGACCCCGCTGAGCAGCCATCTACTGATGCGCCAGTTCGCCGGTATACCGATGAACAAAAGTATCAGGTTTTCAACAAGGAGTTTATGCCTCACATTGACTCCATGTACAATTTTGCTTTCCGCCTAACGACTGATGAGGACGACGCCAATGACCTCGTTCAGGATACGTATTTAAAGGCTTTCCGGTTTATTTCGTCATTTGAACAAGGAACTAACGCCAAAGCCTGGCTGTTTCGGATACTGAAGAACAGCTTCATTAACGATTACAGGAAGAAAAGTAAGGAGCCGGCTAAAGTCGATTATCAGGACGTTGAAACGACTTATAATTCGGAAGATGCCGAAACTGAACACACGGTTGACCTGCGGGCCGAATCGGTGTCTGACTTAATTGGTGATGAAGTGGCAACGGCACTTAATGCGTTGCCTGTAGATTTCCGGACAGTTATTATCCTTTGTGACATTGAAGGGTTCACGTATGAGGAAATGGCTAAGATTCTGGATATTCCTATCGGCACTGTTCGGTCCCGATTGCACCGTGCTCGAAACCTGTTGAAAGAGAAATTACGTGATTACGCTTCTTCGATGGGTTATAATGAAGAAAATGAAGAATAAACCGAACTTTTTCTAATCATATTTTGGTTCTGCTAATAACTTAACGTATTATTATTCTTGGAATAAATAGAAATTTTCCAATGCAAACGTCATTGCCATCGTCATCTTCATCCAGCGCCAGGCCTGAGATGAAAGAACATTGCAGTCATCAGGCGGACTGCTTGAAGATGATTCAGTTGATTCTGGACGGAGAAGCTACCGAACAACAACTTGCTAAACTAAAAATCAATCTTGAGAGCTGTCAGCCCTGCATCCAGATGTACCATCTCGAGAAAGAAGTGAAAGAGCTGTTGACCAAACGAATGGAGAAGAAGTGCTGCCCAGAACAATTAGTGGCAACGATCAAAACCCGAATTCAAAACTTTAGCTAATACAACCTCACAGTAATTGGGGTAATTAGGGAACTGGTAACGACCAGACCTAGTTACCCCAATTACTTTTATAAACTTGTTCTCAACCAACTATTACTAACCTTGGACGGCAAACTGATCATTTTTTCGGCTCCCTCTGGTTCAGGAAAGACCACTATTGTCAAGCATCTGTTAGCCGAGAACGATAATCTCGGCTTTTCCATTTCGGCCTGCACCCGCGACCGCCGGGGCCGTACCGAACAAAACGGTAAAGATTACTACTTTCTAACTCCCGAGGAGTTCAAGCAGAAAATAGATAACGATGAGTTCGTTGAATGGGAGGAGGTTTACGTCGGTGCATTCTACGGTACGCTGAAATCCGAAATTCAACGTTTATGGGACAGCGGTAAGCATGTACTGTTTGACGTAGACGTCCAAGGAGGTCTCAAGCTAAAAGAATATTACGGAGATAAAGCATTAGCTGTTTTTGTAAAAGTCCCGGATGAAGAAACACTTCGTCAGCGGCTAATTGGACGTGGCTCCGAAACAGAAGAAAGCCTCTCGAAACGGCTCTTTAAAGTTCATTTTGAGATGAGTTTTCAGGATAAGTTTGATGTCATCCTCGTAAACGATCATCTCGAAACGTCATTGAAGAAAGCACAGAAGCTAGTTGATGACTTTGTGAAGAACAATCACATACCAGCTAAAGCAACGGTGATCTAAAGCAAGCCTGTGGAGGCTCGAGAGCTGGCAGGCTACCATTTTATGAAAATAGGCTTATTCTTTGGTTCATTTAACCCAATCCATGTTGGCCACCTGATAATTGCCAACACTATGGCCACTACTACAGACTTAGACCAGGTGTGGTTTGTGGTATCGCCCCAAAATCCATTCAAGAAGACTAAAAGCCTACTGCATGAATTTGATCGGCTCGATATGGTTGAGCGAGCCATCGCAGATAACAGTTGTTTAAAGGCTACAAACATTGAGTTTTCGATGCCCAAGCCTAGTTACACGATTGATACGTTGGTTCGGCTGGGTGAAAAGTACCCACAACACACATTTCGGTTGATAATGGGTGAAGATAACCTCGAACAGTTTGCTAACTGGAAAAACTACGATAAGATCTTAGAGTATTATGGACTAGAAGTTTATCCACGTCCACGCTCTACAGAGAGCCCGTTTAAAGCTCACCCGAATGTTCGTTTAGTAGAAGCACCCTTGCTTGATATATCGGCTACGTTTATCCGGGATTGCATCCGTAAAAACCGATCAATTCGTTACATGGTGCCGGAGGTCGTGGAGGAGATGATTACCCGGAAGAAGTTCTATGTGTAACACGGCTGAAAAGCCGCTGCCTGCTTGTAAATTTAACCTACGGCTTTCCTGCCGCGTTCTCACGGCAATCCATTTTGGAACGTCACCTCTGTTGCCAGGCCAATAGCACTCATGCGGATAGCTACCGAACGGCTGTTCGATTTAACACCTGGTTTATCGCAGTGAGTGCCCTTTTCTAAGAAATAAATGTAAAATTTTTGGTTGCGGTCGGCAATTTGATTGATATCGGGCCGACCCAGTAATTCGCCCAGTGTATTGGCTGATTTACCCTTGAGATTTTGCACTTCGGCTTTGAAAGCCGGTACTAGTGTCGCCCGAATCCCGTTACAGCCACCCCGGTCACTGCGCCATTTTTTAACATCAAGCTTTCCAAAACGATCTGGAGCTGGTTCACAATTCGTTAGTCCAGCCAACAGGCAAAGTAATACTAGCTTTTGCCCTGAACGTTTGTTCACCAGTGTAGCAATCGATAGCTTATTGTTCATTGTAGAGTACCTGTAACAGCGTTTGGCCAACGGCTTTTAACGTAGCCCGATCTATATTGCTCATATTATCTTCCGCCGTATGCCAGGCTGGAAAAAAACCTCCGGTACCAACGTTGGTGTGAATGATGTCGATCATCGGAATCTTTGCTATTGTGTTCGGTGCCAAATGGTCATCGGTGATCTGAGTACCAGATGCATCAACAAAATATTGACTATAGCCCGCTCGGCTGGCCGTTTGCCAAACGTTATTGACAACCGTAGGCGCAAACTGCATAGATAGCCCCTCTTTGGTAAACGTTGCTCCTTTGGCTCCTACCATGTCGAGCAGAATACCATAATAGGCCGAATAACCCGGCTTGTGTAGATTTTTAGACCAGTAGCGCGATCCTAAACAAAAGCCAATGTAATCGTACTGATTACCGGTCGCTTTTTCAAAATCGTTAGCTGCCTTCTCACCATTGCCCCAATCTTCTGCGTCGAAGAAGATAATGTCGATGCCTACGGTTGGTTTTTGCTGGCTTTGCTGAATGGTACGGGCCAGTTCGAGCAGAACGCCTACGCCACTAGCGCCATCATTAGCCGCTAGGACAGGCTTCGTTTTATCGGCCGCGTCAGCGTCGTTGTCAGCATGGGGCCGTGAGTCCCAATGTGAGGCCAGCAGAATGCGCTTACTCGCTTTAGGGTTGATGCTTCCGATGATGTTGCGGGCGTTTAGTTTCTTACCATCCCAGGTAGTGGCTACAAAGTTTTGCTCAGTAACCTCACAACCAAACTGTTTTAGCTTAGCGGCTAGGTAGTTACCAGCATCAACGTGAGCGGGTGTATTGGGTACTCGTGGCCCGAACTTAACTTGCTGATCGATGTAATTGTAAGCTGAATCCGCATTAAAAGCCGGAGCAGACGCCATGGGTGCTGACTGCTCCGTTGTTTGTGTGGTTGTCGAGTCGCTTTGCTTGGTTTTACAAGAGCTGACAAGCGCGAAAGTGATAGCGAGAGAATAGATGACGGCTTTTGTCATTAGGTCAAAATTAGGACTGTTTACTAAGGTGTTTTCATGAAAAATGATCTACCACAGCAAACAGTAATTACTCTTCATAGGCCCAGTCAATTTGGTGTTTCATGTCTTTAATCGACAGCCCCTGTGCCTTGAAATACGAACGAATCTGGTCTACTTTATCGTACTGGCGCTGTTCTTTGTATTCGCGATAAAGCGTTAGTAGACCTTCCAAAACAGGTTGGTTAGTAGCCCCCTCCTCTTTCAGACCGAGCACTTGCTCCATGAAAGCAACGAACGACGTTTTCAAAAGTTTGAAAACTTCTTCGCCCAACGCAGCCGACGATAGCTGATTGAGGTAGATCATGTTAACATACTTCAACAGCGTAAATAGTTGCGCAATGGCAACTGCCGTGTTCAAGTCGTCGTTCATGGCTTCGTAGAACTGCTGAACAGCCTGCCGGATATCCTGTTGCTTTTCCTCGTCCAGTACGTTCTTTTCACCCGGCTGATATGTCAACGTTTTGATAACGCGCAGACCATTAGCCAAACGCCGATAGCCTTTCTGGGCAGCCTTAAGCGCGTCATTCGAGAAATCAAGCGTACTACGGTAATGCGATTGAAGCATGAAAAACCGTACTGTCATAGGGCTGAATGCCTGTTCGAGCAGGTAATGGTTACCCGCAAACAACTCGGCAGGTAAGAACGAATTGCCCAGTGACTTTGACATTTTCTGGCCGTTAACGGTTAGCATATTTGAGTGCATCCAGTAACGGACAGGGTCGTGACCGGTTAGGCCATCACCTTGCGCAATTTCACATTCATGGTGCGGAAACTTAAGGTCCATACCACCCCCGTGAATATCAAACTGCTTACCCAAATATTTAGTACTCATGCAAGTGCATTCGAGGTGCCAGCCGGGAAATCCCTCGCCCCAGGGCGAATTCCAACGCATGAGGTGCTCGGGCGCGGCTCGTTTCCAAATGGCAAAGTCGAGAGGGTTGCGCTTCTCAGATTGGCCGTCTAGCTCACGAGTTTCGTTTAGAAGATCGTCTAGGATACGCCCTGAAAGTTTGCCGTAATTGCCGCCCCGCTTGTTATATGTCTCAATATCAAAGTAGACGGAGCCGTTCGATTCGTAAGCTAAGCCATTACCCAGCAGCTTTTCGACCGCTTCAATCTGCTCAACCATGTGGCCGGTTGCCGTTGGTTCAATGCTCGGCGGAATGGCGTTGAACTGAGCCATCACCGTATGGAAGTCGTTCGTAAAGCGCTGAACGATCTCCATAGGTTCAACTTTCTCCAGCTTGGCCATGCGCCCAATCTTGTCCTCACCCTCGTCGCCGTCGCCCACCAGATGGCCAACGTCAGTCAGGTTGCGAACGTAACGGACTTTGTAGCCAATAAATGTTAGGTAACGATAGAGTGTGTCAAACGTCAGAAAGGTACGGACGTTGCCTAAGTGAACGTAATTATAAACAGTTGGGCCACAGACATACATACCAACGTAAGGTGGGTTGAGCGGCTCAAACAGTTCTTTTTTGCGGGAAAGCGTATTGTATAAGTGAAGTGGCTGCATCCTCGATTTGTCATTCCGACGAAGGAGGAATCTTCGATGATTTAAAGTAGTAGTATTCTGAAACCATTAATCCGAGAAGATTCCTCCTTCGTCGGAATGACAAAATAGGGTTTCAATCTAAGGGCGAAGTTACGGATTGTTGGGCGGAAAATGGTGCGTATCGAAGAAGGCTGGTGGTCAAAACTTTGGCAAAGTGCTGGTTAGAAACGGTGGCCAGGCCAGATTTGGCTATATTCGCACCCAATTTATGATTATCGCCGAATGCAGGTAGTTGAGGTTGGCCTAAATGCCAAATACCAGAAAGAATTTATTGAATTTCCCGTGCGGCTTTACCGCGCCGACCCGTGCTGGATTCGGCCGTTGGATGCGGATGTAGAAGAGGTATTTGACCCAGCCCGAAATAAGCGGTTTGAGCACGGCGAGTGTGTTCGGTATTTGCTTTTAAGCGAAAAAAATGAAACCATTGGGCGCATAGCCGCTTTCGTTGATTACGAAATAGCAAATCTCGACAACGACCAACCAACCGGAGGAGTCGGTTTCTTTGAGTGTATTAACGATCAGGCGGCTGCCTTTCAACTCTTCGATGCTGGTAAAGCCTGGCTTCAAGGCCGGGGTATGGAAGCGATGGACGGCCCCGTTAACTTTGGTGACCGCGACCGCTGGTGGGGATTATTGGTGGACGGATTTCAACGGGAGCCAAACTACTGCATGCCCTATACGAAACCCTATTACATTCCTTTCTTCGAGAACTACGGCTTCAAAGATTATTTTAAACAGTTTACGTTCGGTATTCCAACAACCTGGGCCAAACTAACAGAGATGTCGCAGGCCGTAAAAGACCGCGCTCAACGTATCTATGAAAACCCAGAATATAGCTTCCGAACAATCGACAAAAAGCAGCTCCCGGCAGCGGCCGAGCAGTTTCGGCATATCTACAATGCAGCCTGGGGTGGCCATAGTGGCGTTAAGGAGATGTCGGCCGGTCAGGCGCAGCTGCTCATGCAAAAGCTAAAGCCGGTTATCGACGAAAAAATCATCTACTTCGCTTACCATCAGAATGAACCGGTGGCCTTCTTCGTTTGCTTACCCGAATTAAACCAGATTTTCAAGCATGTCAACGGTAAGCTTGACTTGCTTGGCAAGTTGAAATTTCTGTGGCACGTCATCCGTAAAACGAATCATAAAGCCTTTGGTGTCGTGTTTGGCGTAGCGCCGGCGCATCAGGGAAAAGGCCTGGAAGCGGCCATTGCCCTACGAATGCCTCATGAAGCGGAACATAACCCAAACTTCCAGTACGATGAACTGGAGATGAACTGGGTGGGGGATTTTAACCCAATCATGGTACGGTTTGTGAGCCAGCTCGGGTCGACTATTGTCAAGACCCATGTTACGTACCGCAAACTTTTTGACGAAACCAAACCATTTAAACGCTGCCCGGTAATCGGGCGGAAGAAATAAAGGCCTACAGTTCGGTATTCTGAAATTCACCATAGACCGAATCCTGTAGACCGTAAACTGAAAAACGATGAGTCTATTAACCGTTGGTTCCGTCGCGTTCGACGCCTTAGAAACCCCGTTCGGCAAGACCGACAAAATCATTGGTGGAGCTGCCACCTACATTACACTTTCAGCGTCGTACTTCACCAAAGAAAACAACCTGGTTGCGGTTGTGGGCGACGACTTTCCGCAAAGCATGATTGATGACCTCAACCAGCACGGCGTCAACACGGAAGGACTACAGGTTCGGGTAGGGGAGAAAACGTTCTTCTGGTCGGGTAAGTACCATAATGACATGAATACGCGCGATACGGTCGAGGTCCAACTGAACGTAATGGAAAACTTTGACCCGATCATTCCGGAAGCTTACCAGGATTGCCAGTACCTGATGCTGGGGAACACGGCTCCGGCTATTCAGCGGATAGTGGTTGAGCGATTGAATAATCGCCCCAAACTCATCGTGCTCGATACGATGAACCTGTGGATCGAAATCGCTAACCCCGACCTGATGACATTACTCCCCATGGTAGATGTGTTGGTCGTAAATGATGAAGAAGCTCGGCAGTTAACCCGCGAATATGCATTAGTGAAGGCAGCTGCTAAGATTCGCGAGATGGGGCCTAAAACGGTTATCATTAAGAAAGGCGAACACGGCGCTTTACTTTTCCAAGACAATCGCATCTTCTCGGCTCCGGCTCTGCCCCTAGCCGAAGTGTTTGATCCGACTGGAGCGGGCGATACGTTTGCGGGCGGCTTTATTGGCCACCTGGCGAAAACCGACGATATTTCATTCGACAACATGAAACGAGCCATCATTTACGGCTCAGCGATGGCGTCGTTCTGTGTCGAGAAGTTTGGTGCCGAGCGCATCATGAACTTAACACAGGAAGAGATTAACAAGCGGGTGAGCGAATTCGTTAATCTGTCAGCGTTCGGACTAGAATAGTAAACCAGTTAGTTATCATTTTATTACGGGAGCTATCATGTATATAATGAAATGGTGGTTCCCGTTTCATTTTTACAACAACTGCCTTTACGCTATTTTCGGGCCATACATTATTCCCCCGAAAACCTATGTCAAGATTCATTAACCAAGTTGCTTTTATTACCGGAGCAGGGTCAGGTATTGGCCGGGCTACGGCGCTGGCTTTTGCCGAACAGGGAGCGCAAGTTGTTGTAGCTGAAGTTAATGAGTTGAGTGGTCGACAAACGGTTGAACTAGTTGAACAAGCAGGGGGTCAAGCTCTTTTTGTTGCCTGTAACGTTGCTAGTCCTGTAGAAATTGAAGCCGCTGTTCACCAAACAATTCTGGCTTATGGACGTCTGGATATTGGTGTTAATAATGCTGGTATTGGTGGAAAGTTTGCTCGGTTAACCGACCAGACGCAAGCCGATTTCGACCAGATTATGGCGATCAACGTCGGGGGCGTGTTTTATGGAATGCAAGCCCAGATCCGCCAAATGATAAAGCAGAGTGGGGGCAAGATCGTCAATGTATCGAGCATTGCAGGCATTCGAGGAATGGCCATGGGAGGGCCGTACAGCGCGTCGAAGCACGCAGTAATCGGATTGACCAAGACTGCAGCCCTGGAATACGTCCGTAAAAACATCCGCGTTAATGCTGTTTGCCCAGTTTACACCCACTCAACTATGGTCGACGAACTGATTAGCGTAGCCCCAAACTTAGAAGATCGAATGCGTAAAGTGATCCCTATTGGTCGCTTTGGCGAACCACAGGATATTGCCCAGGCTATTTTATGGCTTTGTTCGAACGAAAACGAGTTTTGTACCGGACAGGCCATTCAGATGGATGGCGGCCTAACGGCGGGATAACGTTATCAATTAAAAAAACACCCGAGCGCAGTCTGATTATGACCTACGCTCGGGTGCTCAAGTAAAGAATTGGCTAATCCTCAATTATAACTTCAGCGTCGGGTGCGTTCTTTTTAACGGACTCGATGCCATTGTCTCGGCCGCTCTCACTTTCGTATGATTCGCTGGTACCGATTACTTGTCCGTTACCTGCTTTGAGGTTAAAACGAAACTTACCGGACTCGGTTGTTCTACGTTCGTAACGACTATCATCGGGTGCATTTTTCTTGACCGACTCAACTCCATTTTCGCAGGCGCTTCTGGTTGAGTAACCTTCGCTGCTTAAAATGATTTGGCCATTGCTGGCTTTTAAATTGAATTGAAACTCGCCATTCTTTCGGGTGTTAATGACAAACTTTCCCATATTATGTAGTATAGATTGGTTGGGCGATTGGAGTAGTGACACGTAGACTAAAGCTACAATTTCCAATTTTCTAACCACTTGTCTTCTTTTGCCCGCATTTGCGTTACTTCTTCATCAGTTTTATCGCCGTAACCGCAGAGGTGCAGCAGACCGTGAGCCAGTACCCGACGCATTTCCTGTTCGGCGGAGGCTCCCATTTGGCGTGCGTTGTCGGCCACACGCTCAACGCTGATAAAAATATCGCCCTCTATTTTGCCTTCGTCTTCGCTCTGATCGAACGTAATAATATCCGTGTAATAGTCGTGCTGGAGGTAGTCACGGTTCACTTGCAAGACGTACTGGTCCGAACAAAAGATGTAGTTTAAATCACCTACGGCATAACCTTCGCCTTCAGCCTGCTGTTTAAGCCACTGGCGGGTTGCCTGTTTTTGAGGAAGTTTGTACGTAACGTCTTCGTTAAAAAAACGAATCATTGGCTTTTCTTTTATTAACAAAGATACGCCTTGTTGGCCCGCCAAACATTGGTAGCTCAATCACTTATTCTATATGAAAGCCATTTTGCTTGCAGAAACGCACCAGCCACTTCAACACATCGACGCCCCAATACCTGTTCCTGGGCCGGGCGAGGTACTTGTAAACTTGCGGGCAGCTGCGCTTAATCATCGGGACGTATTCGTCCAAAAAGGATTATATCCCGGCATCAAATTACCAGTCATCTTAGGGTCTGACGGCGCAGGTGTGGTGACAGAAGTTGGCCCAGGTGTCGATCCGGTTTGGATCGGACGGGAGGTCGTTATCAACTGTTCGTTGAACTGGGGGCCCAACCCCAAGTTTTACGGCGCTGACTTTCGAATATTAGGAATGCCCGACAACGGCACCTTCGCGGAGTACGTAGCGATTCATGTAAAATACCTCCATAACAAGGCCTCTCATCTCTCGTTCGAGCAGGCGGCTGCTCTGCCGTTAGCGGGCGTAACGGCCTGGCGAGCGCTTATGTCACGAGCTGGTTTGCATGCCGCAGATAGTAATGTTCGCGAAAAAGTGTTGATTACGGGCATCGGCGGAGGAGCGGCTTTATTTGCTCTACAGTTTGCCGTAGGCGCCGGGGCCGAGGTCTGGGTGACATCTGGCTCGGAAGAAAAATTAGAAAAAGCGAAAGCACTAGGCGCTACAGGTGGCGTTAATTACCGGGAGCCAGACTGGGTTAAAACGCTGATGGTTCAAACCGGGGGAGGAAGAGCTGGCTATTTCGATGTCATTATTGACAGCGCTGGTGGACCTGGGTTTGCCAAGCTTATTGATGCCGTGGCACCCGGTGGTCGTATTGCCATTTTCGGCGGCACAACCGGTAATCTGACAGACATCGCTCCATCGAAAGTATTCTTTAAACAGCTCAACATCTTTGGTTCAACCATGGGGACGGAACGCGAATTTGCGGATATGATCGGTTTTGTAAAAGAGAAACAACTTGTGCCTGTGATTGATGCAATATTTCTGTTGGCTGAAGCCGAACAAGCATTTCAGAGGATGAATGAAGGCAAACAGTTTGGTAAGATTGTCTTGAAAATCGATGAGCAACAAAATGTTTAGGATAAAGTTTTCTGTATCTTAGTACCATTCCCTCATTTTTTGTTGGAATAATCACAATGTCTAATAGTTATCCACAGCCCGGCTGTGGATAACTATTGCTTTATTCACATTTCTGAATTATGAGCTTGATAATTGGCTCTTGTTAAATTAGGTCGTTTTACCTTTGTAATTATGCCTGATTTGACAAGAGCTATATATACAACTTTGTCTGAACGACTGAAAGCTCATCAGCAAGCGGGTCTTCTACGTCAACTCAAAGCGACGGGTGATCTAGTTGATTTTTGTTCCAACGACTACCTTGGTTTCGCGCGTTCGATAGAGCTTAAAACTCTTATTCAACAAGCCGATACTAGTTACGAGGTTGGTCGTACGGGAGCAACAGGCTCAAGACTCTTAGCTGGTCAGATGACGCTGGCCGATGACGTTGAGCAAGAATTAGCTGTATTTTATCAAACCGAAGCCGCGCTGATTTTTAACTCGGGCTATGATGCTAATCTTGGTCTTTTAGCCTGTTTGCCTAAAGCAGGTGATACGCTGCTAACCGATGAGTTGATTCACGCGAGTATGATCGATGGCGCGCGACTTAGCTATGCGACCCGCCAGCGCTTTCGTCATAACGACCTGGATGATCTAGAAGATAAACTTCGACAAGCAAGCGGACAGGTGTTTGTGGCTGTCGAATCGGTTTATTCGATGGATGGGGATATAGCTCCGTTACGTGAAATGGCTGACTTGTGCGATCGCTACGGGGCAGCATTGTTAGTGGATGAAGCCCACGCTACCGGAGTTTATGGCCCTACTGGCGAAGGATTAGTAGTTGAACTGGGCCTCCAAGAGCGTGTTTTCGCACGCTTACATACATTTGGCAAAGCAGTAGGCGTTCATGGTGCCGCCATCGTCGGCCCTGCTCTATTACGTAATTATCTTATTAATTTTGCCCGGCCGTTTATTTACACCACCGCGCTACCACCTCATAGCTTTCTCGCTATCTGTTGCGCTCACCAGCAGTTGCGGAGCCAGGTACATGCTAAGAACCAACTGCACGAGCGGCTTACTTACTTCAAGTACTTGGTTAAAGATAAGCTGGCTGGAACCACCTGGACAAATAGCCAGTCACCCATTCAATGTTTGATTATGCCGGGTAATGATTCTGCACGTTACGTAGCTGCTGAAGCGCAGTGTGCTGGGTTCGACGTTCGGGCCATTTTGAGCCCAACAGTGCCAGTAGGGCAGGAGCGATTGCGCATTTGTGTACACGCCTTTAATACAACCCAGGAAATAACGGAGCTAATAACCCTATTGCAAACAGCATTGGTTAACGAACCAAGTTTATGAGTGTAGTCGCATTACTTAAGCAGTTTATCGTTGCCGGAATCGGTACAGAAATCGGTAAAACTATAGCCTCGGCTGTGTTAGTTGAAGCCTTACAGGCCGATTATTGGAAACCTGTTCAATCGGGAGCTTTGGAAGATTCTGACACAGAAACGGTACGTCGATTGATTAGTAATCACAAGTCCCGGTTTCATCTGGAAGCGTATCGCTTAACGCAGCCTTTGTCGCCCCATGCAGCTGCTGAAATAGACGGTGTTACGATTGAGTTAGAGAAACTTGTGTTACCTCAAACCGACAACGCGCTGGTTGTTGAGTTGGCTGGTGGACTTATGGTGCCGCTTAATGATGAAGATCTTAACATTGATCTGGTTCAACGGCTAGACTTGCCGGTTGTCTTAGTATCGAGAAATTACTTGGGCAGCATCAATCATACCTTGTTATCGGTAGAAGCCTGCCGTAGTCGTAACATTCCGCTTTTGGGTATCCTTTTCAATGGGCCAACTGTACCAGCATCAGAACGGGTTATTCTGAATTACACTGGCTTGCCCTGCATCGGTCGGATTGGACAAGAGAATAAGATCGACCGGGAAACAGTTCAACGTTATGCTGACTTACTGCGGCTCCAAACAATGTGAAAACGCCCGTCGGGAGAGACAATTCGCACTAATGTAGTTACCAATTTTTGATGAAGTCATTGAACCGTTCCAGCAAAAATGTTGCTTTCGGCCCAACGTGACCGTCACCAATGGTTAGCTCGCCAATCTGCGTAATTGGTAAAACTTTCTTAGTTGAACTGGTTGTAAAGGCTTCGTCGGCATCATAAAGTTCGGAAAGCAATACGGGCCGTTCCTCAACCTTGAAATCGGTCTGGGCTAACTGAATTACCGTCCGGCGGGTAATGCCCCTAAGAACATGGCGATCAGGCGTAATAAGCCGCTCACCCTTTACGATAAAGAAATTACTGCGGCTGAGTTCACTGATTTCACCGCCTTTTTGATACAATAAATCTGAAGCTCTGGCGGCCCGAATGGCTTCTGCCATTAAAATCACCCGTTTATAATCGGTGCTTTTCACTTCGGCCATTTCCCGAACGTAGTCGTCAAGAATAACCTTAATGCCCTGCTCGTATTGGATCGAAGGAACGGGGTGGATGTCTTCCGTCAGGATAAGCAAGTTCGGACGCTCGATGCTAATGCTATCAGCCGAGTAGCCACCGGTCATCACGAAGCGAAAAGCTACATCAACGCTACCGCTGCGCTCAATCAGGTCCATCAACACGGCGTACGTTTCTTCTTTACCAATCAGCAGTGGCAGGTGCATCCGAGTCGCTGAATTCTGAAACCGCTCCCAATACCAGTCCCATTGGAATGGTCGACCGTTGTAGGTCAGGAAGTAATCAAATAGCCCATAACCGCGTAGTAAACCAAGGTCTGTTACGCCGACAGCCAACTGATCGGTAGGGGCGATGGTGCCGTTGAAATAGCCGTAATGCATGAGAAATGCGTTATTTTTACCAGGAACAAAGGTACAGCAAATGAGCATAACACCTCGGGCATCCCCACGGAATTCGCCGACGTCGCGTAAGATACCCACTTCGTTAATCTATGAAGAAATCGACGGTGTGCCTTATTATTATCAGGGGTATCGAACGGTGTTGGCGCGACAAAAAACCAAAGAAGATATAATTGGGGCCAGTGCGTTGCAGTCTGCGGTGGTTTCACTGCTCATTCACATTTGTATAAACACTTGCCATTTGACGACTATCTGATTGCCACTAATGAGCCGGGTCTTCACATTGCCTCAGGCAACAAGCTATCGAACGATATAGTTGTATTTGACCAGGCTTCTTTGCCGACGCCACTGGATGATAAATATTTTTCATTCCGCCACGTGTAGTGATTGAAGTAGACGTAAAGATCGACCTTCCGGCTAACGTCAGCGGAACCGAGTATGTGTATGATAAAACACAAAAGTTGCTTGACTTTGGCGTCGCTAAGGTCATTTGGATACTCACCAAAACCCGCCGAACGCTCATTGCTCAGCCTAATGAGCGGTGGATTTTTACAGATTGGGACGATACCGTCGAGGTTTTGCCCAGCTGTAGGTTTGAGCTGAACCCGTTATTACGGTCGAAAGGAGTGATATTGTGACATTCAATTAATCCGATCGTATCTATGTTCGCTGACATGTTCATGCAGTTCGTCATGAATGACGAAAAAATAAGAAAAGTAGAGACCGAGCATTTTGGCGAAATTATAATGTTAGATGATGTTGAGCAGATATTGACTATAGCAAGCCTCTTAACGACCTTTGACGCTTCGCTTTTCTCGTTTGTAGGATGGCGAGGACAAGCTTCTCTTGATTGGCGTATTGATAGTAAAGCTGTCAGACGCTTAAAATCACAATTCCCTGCTGCATCAAGCTCGTTTGATAGTAATATGCCAACGTTCAATGGGCTTCTCAGTGATTACGAGGAAAAGCTATTACAAAGAGCAAGACAGAGAGGCCATGGTTATTATTACGGAAGAAACTTATATGATTTAGAGTTATTATCACTAGTACAACATTACGGAGGATCAACAAGATTATTAGATTTTAGCAAAAGCCTTTGGGTTTCTCTTTGGTTTGCATGCACAGATAAGGTAGATGAAGATGGATTGTTAGTGTGTTTAAATATCGATCGCTTAAGTTATAGCATGGCACATTTAAGAGAAGGACTAACATCTCTTAGCATCAAAGACATTATAAGTCACATACCTAACAACCCAATTGTTTTCGAACCACTTCACTTAATACCTCGCATGAGGAATTAGCATTCGTTTTTCCTTTTCGGAAATGCAGTGAACGAGCACTGGGGGTCTATTCCAGTTTATTCTGACAAAGACCTTACGTTTATAGGAATTTCATCAAGACTGAAAAAGAATTTGAATATGTTGTGGAAGCCGCTGTTTGGCTTTGATGAAACATACATATTTGATGATCTCGAAGGCTTCTCACAAAGCCATAACTCAGATAGGGAGATAGACATCAACTTCCAATTGTTTGGATAGTTGTGAGCTTCAATTCACAACTATCCAAACAATTACACCAGCTTCTTATACTTAATCCGGGTTGGCGTGGCGTCGGTGCCTAAGCGTTTGCGTCGGTTTTCTTCATACTCCGAGAAGTTGCCTTCAAACCAGTACACTTGTGAGTCGCCCTCAAATGCCAGAATGTGCGTAGCAATACGGTCCAGGAACCAGCGGTCGTGGCTGATCACAACGGCACAGCCTGCGAAATTCTCCAGCCCTTCTTCCAACGCCCGCAACGTATTCACGTCAAGGTCGTTCGTTGGCTCATCAAGCAACAGCAGATTCGCTCCCTCTTTGAGTGTCATTGCGAGGTGAACGCGGTTACGTTCACCGCCTGACAGTGTGCCGATTTTCTTTTCCTGATCGGCTCCGGCAAAATTGAAGCGGCTTACGTAGGCGCGAGCATTGGATTGCTTCCCGCCAATCGTGATCCACTCATTACCACCCGAAATGGTCTCGAACACGGTCTTGTTAGGATCTAGCCCATCGTGTTCCTGATCGACGTACGCTACCTTCACCGTCTCGCCGACATCAAACGTACCCGCGTCAGGCTTGTCGCGACCAGTGATAAGTTTAAAGAGTGTTGTTTTTCCGGCACCGTTCGGACCGATAATACCAACAATCCCACCTTGCGGTAACCGGAAACCCAGATGTTCAAACAGCAATCGGTCGCCAAACGCTTTTGCTACGTCTTCGGCTTCAATCACTTTGGCACCAAGCCGTGGGCCCGACGGAATGAATATCTCGAGTCGTTCTTCTTTCTGGCGGTTGTCTTCGTCCAGCAGCCGCTCGTAAGCACCCAGTCGCGCTTTTGACTTGGCTTGGCGGGCCTTAGGGGCCATACGTACCCACTCTAGTTCGCGCTGAAGGGTCTTCTGGCGCTTCGATTCTGTTTTTTCCTCTTTAGCCAGACGTTGCTGTTTCTGGTCGAGCCACGATGAGTAGTTACCTTTCCAGGGAATACCCTCGCCCCGGTCGAGTTCAAGAATCCAGCCTGCTACGTTGTCCAGGAAATAGCGGTCGTGCGTTACGGCGATTACCGTTCCGCTGTACTGCCGCAGGTGTTCTTCCAGCCACAGTACTGACTCCGCGTCGAGGTGGTTGGTTGGCTCGTCCAGCAACAATACGTCTGGTTGCTGAAGCAGCAGACGGCATAGAGCCACCCGACGTTTTTCGCCACCTGACAAGTTATCAATGATGGCCTCAGGGGGTGGGCAGCGGAGCGCATCCATTGCTCGTTCCAGCTTCTGGTCGAGTTCCCAGGCGTTATAATGATCTAGTTTCTCCTGAACCTCCCCTTGGCGTTCAATCAGTTTATCGAAGTCGGCATCGGGATCACCGAATGCTTCATTAATCTCGTCGAACTCTTTCAACAGGTTCACTACTTCCTGAACCCCCTCTTCAACTACCTCACGAACGGTCTTGCCCGCTTCAAATTGCGGCTCTTGTTCGAGCATGCCAACCGAGTAGCCCGGTGAGAAAACAACCTCGCCGGTATAGTTTTTATCAATACCGGCAATGATTCGTAACAAGGTAGACTTTCCTGAACCGTTAAGTCCCAAAACACCGATTTTGGCACCGTAAAAAAAGGAAAGGTATATGTTCTTTAGGATTTGTCGGTTAGGCGGAATATTTTTACTCACGCCGGCCATAGAGAAGATTATGGTTTCCTGACTCATTAAATTCTAATAGATTTGTGGTTGGTAATTACCTCGCTTCGGCGATCCGACCAAAATTAACCCACAGCGCAGCCTTAACCAAGAATAGTAATGGAAAACGCTTCACTGGTAGATGAATACGGTTACGTCAAAGACGGAAAGGTATTTTTGAAAGGCTACCTGAATTATGAAGATCGCCAGATTGGCGAAGTTAAACGCACCGAGCAGGAAGCGCTCGATTATTTCAGAAATCGCTTCATCATTGCCGAGAATAAAGTCAGCCAGCTAGAGAAAGATATTGCCGAAGCCCAAAACAAAGGATCGTATTTAACAAAGCTGGTTCAACTTCGAAAAAAGCTACTTGGCTTCGACGCGCTCGGCGACTTCCCGCCACTGCTCGAACGATTGGACGAGCAAGAAAAGTTATTGGCTGATTTAATAACGGTCAATCAGCTTAAAAATCTTGAAATCAAACGAGCCCTGATTGCCGAAGCTGAAGCTATTGTCGACAGTACAGATTGGCGGGCAACCGCCGACGCCTTACAGGAAATCAAGACGAAGTGGATTAAGACCGGCCCAGTTGATAAGTCGGTCGAAGCAGAAGTAGAAGGCCGCTTTCAGGAGTTGTTGGATGGCTTTTTCCAACGCCGGCGGGAGTTCTTCAATGAGCAGAATAAGGTCATTCAGGAGCGGCTCGATAAGTACGATGAGCTTATTAGGCTGGCCTTCCGGGCTAACCGCCTGGGAGATTTGGACGCGGCTTTCCAGGAAGTTCGTCGGCTTAACAACGCCTGGAAACAGGTGGGTGAGGTCCCGATTAAGAAAAGCGGTAAGCTTTACAAGCAGTTTAAGAAGGCCACGACAATGTTCTACGCAAAATATAATGATGCGAAGGGAATTGTTATCGTGCCAAAAATTGATCCGCGTGTTGAGGCCCAGATGAAAATGGCTGACGAAGCGGAGAAGCTTTCAAAGCAGTCTGACATTTTTGCAGCTGCCGAGCGTGCCAAGGTGTTGCTTAATAGTTGGAAAGAAATTCGGGTGCCGTTTAAGTTGCAGGATAAAGTTGTCAATGAACGCTTCCGGGCGGCCTGCGATAAGATATTCGAGCTTAGCTATTTAGGGCGTGTTCTGTCAAGAAAATATCCCGCCTTTGAACTGAAAAGCCAGGCTGAACAAATCCGGACGAAGATCCGGGAGATGGAATACCTCGTTAAGCGGGAGAAAAGCGATTTACAGTTTGCATTACAGGATGCTGACGGCCTTGACCCGAATAACGATGCCGATAAGCAAGTTCTGAATAAGATTAATACGCAGAAACGTAAGATTGCCATGAAAGAAACCATCTTGCGGGAATTTCAAAAGCAGCTAGAAACAGTCGGTTATTAATAGAAAGACAATTGTAAGGTTATAAATAACGAAACGTGCCCTGGTACATCACCGGGGCACGTTTCGTTATAAGCGTTTGTTTATCAAGTATGGAAACGATAGCCAATCAAACCGCCCCATTAACCGAAGCAGAGTTTCGGTCATTAATCCCGTTAAAAAAATTCGTTCGGCTCGATTATTTCACGGAGCTACGTGAATTTATTCGTACCGATGCTCTAACAAAGGCAATTAGCGAGAAAGATGGTGTCGACTATCTTGAACTAGCCACAGGCGAGCAGATTCCATTAGAGCGGGTTATCCGTATAGATGGTCATCTGTCGCCTAGGTATCCTGGCTATGACGATTACTCTTGTAGTTGTTAAGTACGACCGACTAGCCGCCTTGTTTAGATCATATCGAAACCGCAGTAAGGCACCAAAATGCTAGGAACGCGAATGCCTTCGGGCGTTTGGTTGTTCTCTAGGATGGAGGCCAGAATGCGTGGCAATGCTAGAGCTGAGCCGTTTAGGGTATGCAGTAGCTGCATTTTGCCCGGTCCGTCGCCACGGTCAATTTTGGAACGCAGTTTCAGCCGGTTGGCCTGATACGTTTCAAAGTTTGATACCGAGCTAACTTCCAGCCAACGCTGCTGAGCCGCCGACCATACTTCCATGTCGTAGGTAAGCGCTGACGTAAAGCCCATATCGCCCCCACAGAGTCGTAACACGCGGTAAGGAAGCTCTAGCTTTTGCAACAAGCTCTGCACATGCTGGCTCATTTCCTCCAGAGCCGCATAAGAATTTTCCGGTTTTTCGATGCGAACAATCTCGACTTTATCGAATTGGTGGAGACGATTCAAACCCCGGACGTGCGCTCCCCACGAGCCTGCTTCACGCCGAAAACAAGGGGTGTAGCCAACGTTCTTAACCGGCAACTGATTCTCGGGTAGAATCACGTCGCGGTAGAGATTGGTAATGGGCACCTCAGCCGTTGGAATCAGATACAACTTATCTTCCGTAATGTAGTACATCTGACCTTCTTTGTCAGGAAGCTGTCCTGTGCCAAAGCCAGAATCTTCATTGACTACAATCGGCGGCTGCACCTCCGTAAAACCCGCTTTTAGGGCTTCATCAAGGAAAAAGTTAATCATGGCGCGTTGAACACGAGCTCCTTTACCTTTGTAAACCGGAAAGCCAGCTCCTGAGATCTTGACGCCAAGCTTAAAGTCGATAATGTCGTACTGCTCAATCAGTTCCCAGTGCGGCTGCGCTCCGGCGTAAAGCGTCGGCTTTTCGCCGTGTTCCAGCACCACCTCGTTATCGTCGGCTGTCCGTCCTTCTGGAACGCTGCTATGCGGTATGTTCGGAATCGTAACGAGCACATCCTGTAACTGCTGTTCAACCGAACGCAAGGCTTCTTCGAGTTCACGAGAGCGATTTTTCAGATATGCCGTTTCGGCTTTAGCTGCTTCAGCCGCAGCTTTATCGCCCGATTTCATCAGGGCACCGATCTCTTTAGCCTTCGCATTAGACTGCGCCAAGACGTCGTCTAACTCTTTCTGTGTATCGCGTCGTTGCTGGTCAAGACTAAGCACTTGCTCAATAACGGCTTCGGCATCAGCAAAATGGCGCTTGCGCAGACCTGCCAGCGTAATGTCTTTGTTCTCTCGGATAAAGGGAAGTTGGAGCATTGATTTATGAGTTAATCAGACGTTTGATAACGTCGATAAATTCTTCAGTTTGTGGGACCAAGGGTAGTATATCGTCAGCGTTGAAGACCGCAAAATCTTCATAGTCGCTGTCCGTTCGATTTTCATAAAGTTTTGTATAAAGCTTCGACCACTTCATTTCAATACGACCAGACTTTATAATATGAAGTTCAAGCATTGCCTTAGCACCCGAATGTGATTTAACAGGAATATCTTCAGAAAGCAATAAAGCTGATACGGCATGAAAAGCACTGTAGTACATTCGATTTGCTGCACCTTCCCAGTGTTCGTCTCGAATCATTGACATAGCTTCAGCCCAAACCCGGTCAGATTTTTGTTGGCGAAAGGCTATTGTATCTTCTTTTGTCTTCATACACACCTACCATCCTCCTGAATGTTTCTGAATAGGTCTGTTACAGCTAAGCTCCGCCAGTAAATTTTGTTAAAAATTCGGGAACTGATAACTCGTTCAGCATTGAGCTCAAGGTCATTTAAGTGTTCCCAGACTTTGTATTTAAATTGACGGTCAACTATGTTATTAGTTAGCACTAAAAAATCCCAGTCCGAATCTTCTTTAGCATCCCCACGTGCTCTTGAGCCAAACAGCCATACTTCAGCCTGAGGATCAATCTCGAGGACAGATCGTTTAACCGCTTGTAAAAATTCTGCATCGGTCATGGTCCACGGGGGTTTTAGACCCACAGGGTTTAAAAACTCTATAGGTCTTGCCAAAAACTTACAACGAAAACAGCCCTTCGTTCAAAGCGTTTAAGGCATCGGCTTTATACCGGCTGTGCACCAACAAGGATAAGTTACTTTCGGTACCGCCATACGAAACCATACGAATTGGAATGTTCTTCATGGCATTGAAAACCCGCACGGCAACGCCTTCGTTGTCGGCGCTGAAGTTACCAACAATGCAGATAATTGTCTGATCAAAGTCAGGTTCTTCTAGTGTGCAGAACGCACTAAGCTCTTCTGAAATCTCTTTTATTTTCTCGGTGTTATCAATGGTAACCGATACAGATACCTCAGAAGTAGCCAGCATATCGACCGGTGTTTTGTACTTCTCGAATATCTCGAAGATCCGGCGCAGGAAGCCATAAGCGTTTAGCATACGGGTCGAGTGAATGTATAAAGCCGTGATGCCGTCCTTAGCTGCCACCGCTTTAAACACTTGGTCTGACGTGCGATCAGCAATTAGCGTACCTGGGGCCGCAGGGTCGATGGTATTTTTCAGACGTACCGGCACGCCAAACATGCGGGCAGGTGTAATGGTGGACGGGTGCAGAATTTTTGCTCCAAAATAGGCTAGCTCCGCTGCTTCGTCGAAGGTCAGCTCACGAACCGGGAACGTATTTTTCACGATACGAGGGTCGTTGTTGTGCATCCCGTCGATGTCCGTCCAGATTTGAATTTCTTCGGCGCGAATGGCACCACCGATCAGCGAAGCCGTATAATCAGAGCCGCCCCGCTTTAAATTGTCTACCTCACCCCGTGGGTTCCGACAAATGAAGCCTTGCGTTACGATAATCTGCCTGTCCTGATGTTGAGGAAGCATATCCGCTAGTCGCTGCTCAGTATACGAAATCTCTGGTTCGTTGTCGGCGTCAATGCGCATAAATTCCAACGCTGGTAACAATGTTGAAGCAACTCCTTCTTCAACTAGATAAGCCTGAAACAGCTGTGTACTTAGTAGTTCGCCTTCCGCTACTAATTCCTTTTCCTGCTTTAAGGTAAAAGGCTTAACACGCGTCAGCGACCGAATAAATGAAAATTCTTTATCAACGATCTGCTGACCAGCCGCTTTACCTTCTGCCGTTGAATAGAGGTCGCTAACGAAGTTATCGTAATGAGATTTTAGCGCATCAATTTTGGTGTTCGCGTCGGCATCATCATTTGCTTTAAGCGATTCGCCAATGGCAAGTAGCGCGTTAGTCGAGCCGGATAAGGCGGACAGAACGACGATTTTACGGGTATCGTCGCTAGTAATCAGATTTCGGATAGACTGCATACGCTCGGGTTTCCCAACCGACGTACCACCGAATTTCCAGACGTGCATTCTAATGATTGAAAGGGTGAATGAGTGAAAGAGCGAGCCAGGCGAAAGAAATTACTCTTTCACTCTTTTGCGCTTTCGCTCTTTATTTAAACTGATACGAATAAACTTGCTTTTGGAGGCCTAACATCTTGATAGCGGTGATGGCGGCCTCGTCGCCTTTGTTGCCGTGTTTACCACCGGCCCGATCGAGGGCCTGTTGCTGATCGTTAGGGGTTAAAACGCCGAAAATGATTGGCTTACCAGTTTTTAACCCCACATTGGTCAAGCCTTGCGCCACAGCATGGTTGATGTAATCGTTGTGTTTGGTTTCGCCCTGAATGACGCAACCGAGCGCAATGACGGCATCGATGTCATCGCGCTGAGCGAACCATTGTGCCCCGAGACTTAACTCGTAGCTACCTGGTACGTTACCACGAACAATATTTTCGGCTTTCGCACCATACTGGAGCAACGTCTGATAAGCGCCCGTAAATAATGCTTCGGTCACATCCGTGTTCCATTCCGAAACAAGAATGGCAAACCGGCGATAACTGATGTCGGGTAGCTCATCAGTTGAAAAGACGCTAAGGTTTTTTAAATCAGAGGCCATTGTCTGAATTGTATTCTGGTGGTACGGCAATCCGGCGACCACGTCCGGGAATGAAGAATCACTTTGACAAACACCCGGACGTGGCCGTCCAAGCTACAATAAAAAAGGACAAAACCAGTGTCGGTCTTGTCCTTTGCGCTATTGATTCGTTCAGATACGCTTACGACTCACCGACCGTTGCTTCGAGCACGGATTTGTACTTCTTGGCATTAACGGCCTCCGGCGACTGAGCGTATTTTTCAATGATACTGTTATAAGTCTCCACAGCCTTGTCGTTCTGCTTGGCTTGCTCATACGCAACTGCCAGCTTCATCAAGTAACCAGGCGTAAAGAATTTATTAGGCTTATAGTCAGCTGCTTTCTGGTAATAGTCGGCCGCTTCACCATAGCTCTTCTTTTCCATATAAGCATCGCCAATGAGAGCATAAGCACGAGCTTGCACCAGCAGATCTGACGAGCTGAAGCTTTTGAGATGCTCAATGGCATCGTCGTATTTTCCTTGCTTCAACAAGCCCATACCGGCGTAGAATTCGGCCAGGTTACCACCCGGTGTCGCCCCGTAGTTATCTGCAACGGCTAGCAAACCTGGGGTTCTACCATCGCCATTGAGCGCTTTTTTTAGCGAATCGGCTTCAAGCTGATAAACCGATGGGAACATTTCAACCTGCGCAGTTTCGTCCTGGCTACTTACGTAATAGCGATAACCAAAGAACCCAACTACCAGCAATACTAAGCCGCCGAGCACACCTACAACGATGTTTCGGTTCTGTTGGAAGAAGTCGCCTACGTCTTCTAACTTGTTTTCTAATGCGTCCGGGTCTTCCAAAAATTCCAATCCGGTGTTCTTCTTGCTCATGCTTTTGCAATTTGGATTGCAAAATTAGGAATATTTACCATTGCGGAAAAGCGTAAATTTCAAAAGTTTACGATTTGCTTTCTTATTGAACGGCCATATCCCGTACAGCCATTACTTCTGACGCCCGTACGCCCCGAATCTGGTGGGGGAGCAGGGTTTCAACGGCCACTGCTTCGCCGGTTAACGTCACAAATTCTACTTCAAATGCTTTCCCGTCGCTGTACACGGTTAAGATAGTACCAACATCCCCCGCTTTCAGCCGACTATTGGCGATATCCTCCTGCAAAACCACTAGATCAAACTCACTCATACGTTAATATACTGGTCATGCTAGAGAAACGACCAACGTTAAGTCTTGTTTTGTTAAAATAGATTAACTTTGTGCCCGCTAATCTTAATAAGGGGTGCCCTAATACAACGGGCTGAGATTATACCCATTGAACCTGCGCGGGTAATGCCGCGAAGGGATCTGGATTTCTTATCTTTTTTCACGTTTAACCAAAGGTAGGATTGGCCCCTTGCCTATCGTCATGCTTTTTCGTCATGAAAAAAACGATGACTGGACGGCATTCCGTCTACTTTTTTATGCTTGTAGCCTTTTTATGGCTAGCCATTTTGCCTGCTTGGGCGCAATTCTCCATTTCCGGAACAGTCAGCGATGCTGAGGGAGGCACAGTCCCCGGCGCGGCCGTTACAGTTGAGGGTACCTATCAAGGCACATTCACCGACGCGACTGGTACGTTTCGGCTTACAAATCTGAAGCCGGGCCCAGTTTCATTACGTGTTTCGTTGTTAGGATTTGAAGCGCAAACCCAGACGCTCGACCTCACCCAGAATACGACCGTATCCGTCACCTTGCGAAAAGCGGCCATTGCTGTAGACGAAGTGGTCGTGAGTGCCACTCGCGCCAACCAAAAGTCAGCTATCGCCTACACGGACGTTTCGCGTCAATATCTCGATAAACTTAATCTGGGCCAGGATATACCTCAGCTTTTGAATTTTACCCCGTCTATTGTGACCACGTCTGATGCGGGTGCTGGCGTCGGTTATACCGGAATTCGCATTCGGGGATCAGATGCAACCCGGGTAAACGTAACGCTGAACGGCATTCCTTACAACGATGCCGAATCGCAGGGAACGTTTTTTGTCAATATGCCCGACTTTGCCTCGTCGGTGAGTAGTGTTCAAATTCAGCGGGGCGTGGGTACATCAACGAACGGGGCAGGGGCATTTGGAGCCTCGGTGAATATCCAAACGAATAAGCTGGAGACAAAACCTTATGCAGAAACTAACCTGTCGGCTGGCTCATTTGGAACGCGTAAGGTTAATGTATTGGCAGGTACGGGACTTTTAAACAACCACTTTACCCTGGATGCCCGGCTGTCGACAATTCATTCGGACGGCTACATTGATCGGGCTTTCTCAAACCTGAAATCATTCTACATCTCGGGCGGCTATTACACCGATAAGAGCTTCGTGCGGCTGAATGTGTTTTCTGGACAAGAGCAGACGTATCAGGCCTGGAATGGCGTACCAGAAAGCTTGCTGCAAACGAACCGAACGTATAACTCATTTACGTATGACAATCAGACTGATAACTACCAGCAAGACAACTATCAGCTCATCAGCTCGCACGAGTTGAGCAAAAACTGGCGGGCAAACCTGTCGTTTTTTTATACAAAAGGTCGTGGATATTACGAAGAATACAGGGCTAATGATGAATTTAGCAACTATGGGCTGCCAAACGTAGTCATTGGCGACTCAACCATCCGCCAGACGGATATAGTTCGGCGTCTCTGGCTGGACAACAACTTCTACGGTACTGTTTTTTCGTTTGATTATAACGGTTTTGGTAAACTAACGGCGAACATTGGCGGGGGGTGGAATCAGTACAAAGGTGAGCACTATGGTGAGATCATCTGGGCTCGCTTCGCCGGAAACACCAACATCCGGGACCGTTATTACAACGATGATGCCACTAAAACCGATTTTAATTTATACGCCAAAGCATTTTACCAGCTTAGTCGAAGCCTGAATGGATTTGTGGATGCCCAAGTGCGAACAATTGACTATTCATTTCTGGGCTTCAACAGTCAGTTGCAGAATGTTCAGCAAACGGCGAACCTGGTATTCTTTAACCCAAAAGCGGGCCTGACCTATACGCTCAATGACCGAAGCACGGTGTACGGATCGGTCGGCGTTGGCCATCGTGAGCCCAACCGAAACGATTATACGCAGTCGACTCCGGCCAGCCGCCCTAAAGCTGAGCAGTTGATTGATTATGAAGCAGGCTATAAGATTCAGACTGCGAACGTAGCGTTTACGGCTAACGCCTATTACATGAACTACCGGAATCAGTTGGTATTATCGGGTCAACTGAACGACGTAGGCGCTGCCAATCGCGTTAACGTGCCCACAAGTTACCGGGCTGGAATAGAACTAGAAGCAGGCGCTCGATTAGCCAAGCCGCTTCGTTGGAACGTAAACGCGACTTTTAGTCAAAACAAGATCAAAAACTTCACGGAGTATCTGGACAACTTTGATAATGGCCAGCAGGAAAGCCGCCAATATCGAGAGACTGATATTTCGTTTTCGCCGAATGTAATTGCAGGATCACAACTATTGTTCACACCCGCAAAAGGTCTGGAATTGGGGCTGTTGTCGAAATACGTTGGTAAACAATATCTGGATAATACATCCAACGAAAGCCGAAAACTAGACCCATACTTCACAAACGACATTCGTGTGATCTACTCGCTGAAGCCCAAATTCGCGCAGGAGATTACGTTTACGTTACTGCTCAATAACGTACTAAATGAACTTTACGAGTCAAATGGTTATACCTACGCCTACATCTCGGAAGGGAGGGTAGTGGCTGATAATGGCTATTACCCACAAGCTGGCCGTAATTTTCTGGCCGGAGTGAAGCTGCGATTCTAAAGTTGTCTGAACCGGGATTTTAACAGGATTTTGCTGATTACACCTGCTGGAAACTAAATCGTGTAAATCCTTTCCTGTTAAAATCCCGGTTCAGACATTCTTCAGATATCAGTTCAGACTCTTATCCAATCGCCTGCGCTAAATCGGCAATCAGGTCGTCAACATCCTCGACGCCCACACTAAGCCGGATAAGGGTATCCTTAAGGCCGTTCTTTTCGCGCTCTTCTTTGGGAATGCTGGCGTGTGTCATACTAGCCGGGTGCGTGCAAAGCGACTCAACTCCTCCCAACGACTCGCCAAGGGAAAAGACTTCAAATGACTCCATCACTCGCACAGCCTCGGGCATTGAATCGCCGTGCAGCGTAAAGGATAACATACCGCCGAAGCCGCGCATTTGCTGCTTCGCCAGTTCGTGACCGGGGTGCGACTCCAAGCCGGGATAATATACCTGACTCACTTTTGGATGCTGTTGTAAGTACTGAGCGACCTGCATGGCGTTCTCGCAGTGCCGTTGCATGCGGAGGTGTAAGGTTTTGATGCCACGTAAGACCAAAAAGCAGTCTTGAGGGCCCGGCACAGCTCCACAGGCATTCTGAATAAAGGCCAGCCGTTGCGCTACGTCATCGTCGTTCAGGACAATAGCACCCATCACCGTGTCGGAGTGGCCTCCCAGGTATTTCGTTACCGAATGCACCACAATATCGGCACCTAAATCAAGTGGATTTTGCAGATAGGGCGACGCAAACGTATTGTCAACGACTAACTGAATACCTCGTTGCTTGGTGATAGCCGCAATAGCTGCAATGTCAACCAGACGTAGCAGGGGATTTGTAGGCGTTTCAATCCAGACCATCTTCGTCGCGGGTGTAATGGCCGCTTCCAGATTGGCGGGATTATCTAGACCGACAAATTTGAATTTGAGGCCAAACTCCTGAAACACACGCACCATAATCCGGTACGTGCCGCCATAGAGGTCGTTGCTGGCGATGATTTCGTCGCCGGGTTTAAATAGCTTTAGAATCGCATCGGTGGCACCAAGGCCCGATGAGTAGCAAATGCCATGTTTCCCGTTTTCAAGAGCAGCCAGGTTGTTCTGAAGCACCGTTCGCGTCGGGTTTTGCGTTCGGGCGTACTCATAGCCTTTGTGCTTACCAGGCGACTCCTGTACGTAGGTTGAGGTCTGATAGATGGGCGTCATGATTGCGCCCGTTGTCGGGTCCGGTTCGATGCCGGCATGTATGGCTTTGGTTGCAAATTTCATAGTCGAAGGTAACACGTTTTTCTATTTATGAACCGCCGGGCCCCCAGGGTAGTTTGATAGCAAGTGAAGCAAATAATTCCTCAGAAACTTACCGGAACAGCCGTTGCGGGTATCCTGTTATCGGTAACGCCCATCGTATTCACGTCGGTACTGACGTACTACGCCATTGTTTATGAAACAGTAATAGCGCGTTTTAACACCTTAGAGTGGGCAGGCATTACGTTGCTTTGTACCGTTACGTCGGCGGTTTTAACGCCACCGACTATGCTGGCGTTAATTTTTGGCTATTTTCTGGGTTGGCAGGCTGTTTTACCCCTTTGCATCATTAACATGGGTGGCATACTGTTTATCAATTCCATCGTGCGTTGGCTCGATCATGATCGTTTCTTGCGTTTTTTGAGCCGTAACCCCAAAGCACAGTCAGTGCTCGACCGCATCCTCGACAAAGAGTTAGAAGTTATTTTCTTCGCTAAACTTTCGCCTATACTACCGTTCGGCTTGACAAATCTCCTGTTTGCCCTCTCAGGAGCAAGCCTGAAAAATATTCTGCTGGGTGGTTTTCTAGGGATGTTACCCCGAACGTTACTGGCGATCTGGTCGGGGTACGAAGCCCGCGAAATTCGAACGCTGCTCGAGAACCCAAATCAAAATACATGGACGCAACTAATTATCATTGGATTGATTGTCGTGTCCATCATCGGCTTATGGCAAGTCGTCAAAAAGGCCCTGCGCTAGATGTTCTGCTGCCATCTCAACCAAATGATTATGCCCCGTTTTCAACACAGTTAGCTCAAAGTGCTCAAGCTTTTGAGTGAGAGGAAATACGTAACGTCCGGGCACAATCCGGTCGAACTCACCAATATATAATCGAACACGCACGGCGTGCCGATGCGCAAATTTACTGATGGTTTCCAGATCAGGGCGTAGTTGCCGAAACTGTGTCCACGAGTTGTAAACTAATTCGCGTTGGGCAGGTGTTCCGAGCGAAATTTCAGCAAAGCGCATGGCCGTACGATTGAGTAGCCCAAACCGGGTCAGCATATGACCGATAGTACTTAACATCGATAAATGCCGTAACACGTAGGCGAATACCCATCGGCCTGGTACTGAGCCAGTGGCCAGCCGATACCACAGATTACGCGTGATACCGTCTGGTGCTATCAAGATTAATTGATTGACCCGACTCATGAAGAGTTCGGCGGTTAACAGCGCAAACCGTCCTCCCAGGCTAAAGCCCATGAGCGCAAACCGCTCAACGCGCAGCTCCTGCAAAAAAGCCTCTATTAACCTTTGCCAACTGGTTTTAGTTAGTAATTGACTGGCTCCATAACGGCTGTTACCGTGGAAAAATAAGTCGAGTGAATACACCGTAAATGTGTCGTCAAATGTTCTTTCCAGCGCCGAAAACACTTGACTATCCTGGCCGAAACCATGGAATGCCAGCAGTCTCTCAGGGCCATTTCCGTAGATTCGGTAGGCTAATTGGCTGCCCTCAAAATCAAAATAACAAACGTCGGCGACTACAGTCATACCCGTAAAGTTGCATTAAACCCAAACACTCATGCAAACCTTCGCCAATCTGGACGAATTTTCTGCTCATGCCGGGCAATCGCTCGGCGAAACCGAGTACATGACCATTACGCAGGAAATGGTAAATCTGTTCGCCCAAGCTACCGGCGATCATCAATGGATTCATACGGACCCTGACCGGGCTGCTCGTGAATCTCCTTACAAAACCCCCATCGCTCACGGCTTTCTGACGCTCTCGTTAGCGCCTAAGCTGTTAGCCGAAATTTATAAGGTTGAATCGGTTAAGCTCGGAATCAACTACGGAGCCAACAAAATTCGGTTTACAAATGCTGTTCCGGTGGGTAGTCGCTTGCGTATGAAAGCCTGGCTGCACCACGCAGAACCGCAGAATAGTAACGAAGATACAAATGGTGTTCGGGCCATTGTTGAGTGCGCCTTTGAAGTTGAAGGCGAGCAAAAACCGGCCTGCGTAGCGGAATTAATAACGTTATTGTTTGAGTAAGTTTGGATGGTAGAACTGTATGCATGCATACCATTAGTTCTATTTTTTCTTATCTTTACACTATCGTCAACAAACGTATTAACTACCCAATTCAGATGGCAACGGCAACGCTGGAGTTACAAGGATTGAATTTTAATTTATCAGAGGAGCATCTCGCTGTACAGGAAGCCGCCCGCGACTTTGCACAAAATGAATTGCTACCCGGCATCGTCGAACGCGATAACGAAGCCCGGTTTCCCGCGGAGCAAGTCAAGCGAATGGGCGAGCTGGGCTTTTTGGGCATGATGGTCGCACCCGAATATGGGGGAGGAGGTATGGACACGGTGTCTTACGTATTGGCGATGGAAGAAATTTCTAAGATCGACGCGTCAGCCTCAGTTATTATGTCCGTCAATAACTCGCTCGTCTGTTATGGGCTAGAAGCTTTCGGCACCGAAGAACAGAAGCAGAAGTATTTAACCAAGCTGGCTTCTGGTCAGATTATCGGGGCTTTCTGTCTTTCTGAGCCCGAAGCGGGTTCGGACGCTACGTCGCAGGCCACCACCGCTGAAGATAAAGGCGATTATTATTTAGTGAACGGTACCAAAAACTGGATTACCAACGGAAACTCGTCGGGCGTTTGTTTGGTCATTGCGCAAACGGATCGTGAGAAAAAACACCGCGGCATTAACTGTCTGATTATTGAGAAAGGAACGCCCGGTTTTTTGGTTGGCAAGAAAGAAGACAAGATGGGTATTCGGGCATCGGATACTCATTCACTTTTGTTTACCGACGTAAAAGTGCCGAAAGAAAACCGCATTGGCGAGAATGGCTTTGGGTTTAAGTTCGCTATGTCGACGCTCAACGGCGGACGAATTGGTATTGCTGCTCAAGCGCTGGGGATTGCCGCTGGGGCTTACGAACTTGCCCTGAAATATAGTCAGGAACGTAAGTCTTTTGGAAAGCAAATATTTGATCATCAGGCGATTCAGTTTAAACTTGCTGAAATGGCCACCAAAATTGAAGCGGCCCGGCTGCTCGTTTACAAAGCGGCCCGCCTTAAAGATGAACACAAGGACTATGTTCAAGCCGCAGCAATGGCTAAGCTATATGCATCTGATGTAGCAATGTGGGCAACAACCGAAGCGGTACAGATTCACGGCGGTTACGGGTACGTGAAAGAATTTCACGTGGAGCGTTTGATGCGTGATGCTAAAATTACGCAGATATACGAAGGTACATCTGAAATCCAAAAATTAGTGATCGCTCGCGAACTCGTTCGCTAAGTATTTTCTTAGTAAAATAGAATTTTTTTATAGGAGGGGCGCGTGTTCTTTGAGAATACGCGCTATTTTTTTATTATTTGGAAACTTTTATACTTGTATTAGTTTTGTACAAATTATTAGTTTTGTGCAACTTTGAGCGCAACGTCAGTTAGAGACACACCTTTCTGCTATGGAAGACTACAATAAAATAATCGAATCCCTGGGTGTTAAATTCATTAAGGCTCGCAACATCAGGATTCTGCAGCCGATCACCATCAAGAATTTTTACGATGTTGAGAATACATTACTGATTCTTTACAACGGCGAAGTATCAATTGGCGATGACAAAATCAGTGTGGATGTAGGGGACATGCTGTTCATTCCTGGTGGCAAACATGTGACGGTTACGTACGGCGACCCATCGAACGCAAAAGGGGTTTCGAACGAAGAGTTTATGACCCATCGAGAGTCGTATTGGGAAGGCAACCACGATCCGAAACTCATTGGCCATTTGCCTAATTCGTTCGGTTACGTTTCGTTTGAGGCTAAGGTATTTGATTCTGTCAACTTCTTTAACTCGCTCGATGTGCCCCCGTTCATCATTAAGCGGGAAGATCACCTGGCGAACACCATTGACCAAATTTTGGCCGAAGATATGACCGACCTGGCCGGGAAAGGACGTATCATCAAAATAAAGACAGAAGAGATCGTTATCGAAGTAGTCCGGTACATCCTGAAAAACCGCCTGTTCGTTGAGCAGTTGGTTACCAACAGTACCTACTTCAAAGATCCTCGGCTGATCGACATCTTTGCTTATATCAAAGAAAACCTGGGAGGAGATCTGTCGAACAAAGTGCTCGCTAACGTTGCCAACGTTTCGGAAGACTACGTAGGACAGTACTTCAAAATGCTGACGGGCATCAATCCCCAGGATTATATCGAATATCAGCGGATGGAAGCCGCCGTGGGCTTGTTGAGAACCAGTAAGAAAAGCATTCGGGCTATTGGAGCCGAAGTGGGTTACAAAGATACCGCTTACTTTTGCCGCCGGTTCAAGATGATGTTTGGTATTCCAGCGGGTAAGATGCGCCGTCGGGAATCACTGATGAATGTATAGAGAACAATAAAATACGGAGAGCGGGCCACAGGTACTTGTGGCCCGCTCTTGTTTTTAATCATTGTACGTTTACTTCAACAGGTAACGTATAAAATACGGCTACTGGCTGCCCACCAACTTCACCAGGGCGCCAGCGGGGCATTTTCTCGATGGCTGCAACAATGGTTGTCATGAACTCCTGCATCCCTTTACGATTCTCTTTATCCAGTGGCTTCGTGGTTATACGCACATCACGAATACTGCCATCCTTATCAATAATAAATTTAGCCGCTACGGGCCCTGTGCTGTAGTTCTTCCGGGCTAATGAGTTTGGATAGCGTATGTTTTGAGCCAGATACTGGCTTAGGGCGGCTTTGCCTCCCGGAAATTCAGGTTCGCGTTCGGCTGTGGTGTAAACCAACTCGCTACGCGATTGCGCCCGAGAATCCGTATTAGATAACACCAAAGTACAGGCTGTGACGGTCAGACACAGCACAGCATAGGCAATCGTTTTCATAAGTTAAGCTTGTACAACTGATTGATTAAACTCACGCATTACAGTCGATAATTGTGGAAGCAGATCGGGGTCCTGTTCGATGCCATTGCCAACGACAATCATATCGGCACCCGCCTTTAAGGCCTCATACGCTTTTTCACCTGAGTTGATACCCCCGCCAACAACAATAGGAACGTCGACAACGGATCGAACCGCAGCGATCATCTCAGGCGATACAGGACGGCGTGCCCCGCTTCCCGCGTCTAAATACATGAGCTTTAGGCCCAGCATCTCGCCCGCCATGGCTGTACAAGCGGCTACGTTAGGTTTATCGTGCGGCAGAGGCATCGTACCACTAACGTAGGAAACAGTCGTTTGCGTACCACTATCGACCAACATATAGCCAGTAGGTAAAATCTCCAGACCACTTTTTTTAAGTAGAGGAGCGGCAATGACGTGCTGACCAATCAAAAAATCTGGATTACGACCCGAAATGAGCGAAAGGAGCAAGATAGCGTCGGCCGATGCGTCTATATGAAGTGGATTGCCCGGGAATAAAATGACAGGCGTGTCGCAATGCCGACGAATAGTGGCAATAACTTCTTGATGGACATAGTCAGTGACCAGGCTGCCACCAACCAAAAAAAAGTTAACCGGATGCTCAGTTGTTCGTGCTACTAAAGCCGAAAGCGCGTCTTGCTCGACCTTATCGGGGTCGAGCAAGACGGCAAGCGATCTAAGACCAGCTATCTTATGACTCTGTAACGTAGTTAACAGGCCGGGTTGGAGCCTTTTCGTGATATTGCCTTGGGTCGGCAGTTGGGTTGATGGCATTATTCTGACGGATGCGGGCTAAAAAGCCGGTTAGCTGCTCGCGGGCAATGTTGGTCAGCACTGACGTAACTAAACCACCAATCAGACCACTTGCGGCTGCTGACTTCTGCGATTTTTTTGCCTGCTGTTGAATCGCTTTATGACTTCCGGGTTGAGCATATGACTCATCATCGTCTTCATCAAAGTGATCTTCCTGCTCATCTGGTTCGCCATATTTTTCGGCGTAGCGGTACTCATCAGACTTGGGCAAAATAGCATTAACAACCAAATATACGGCTAAAGCGGCAGCTGCAACAATCGCAGTTGTTTTACCAACCTCTGTTGCATCACCTTTGATTGAATCAACGCTGTCGGTAATAGAACTTTTAAATCGTTCTGTGGCGGCCATGAGTTGGGCTCTGCGGGCTGTTGTATCAGCGAATGGTACTTTAGGGTCTTCCATTTTTTCTTTCTTAAAGTATTTTCAATGAAACCGAATTGTTTAAAAAGGTTTTGGTGAGGGCTGACCCTGCTCAACGTATCGTCCGTTTTCAGTCATTGTCGAGCGAGTTTTAGCCATGAGCTCTTCAACTGCCTGCGACTTTTCTTCTACTTTTTTCTCCTGGCTTTTCTTGATAGCGCTGTAGGCGGCTACCCGAATCTTCGATTTGAAAAAGTCTTTTGCTGCTAACCAAATAACGGTCAACAGTAAAAAGAAACCGGCCACAATCAAGAAACCCAGATACCGACTATCGGTTACCTCGTTCAGATAAGCCGCCAGCAGGCTAAATATAAATATGGTCGTCATTGTACCCAGTAAAGCCAACACAATACCATGGACGCCAACCACCACACCCTCTTCCAGTTTTCCGCGAGTTTCCAGCGTAAATAATTCAATACGCGCTTCCAAATAGCGGAATATATTCTCCCGAATTTCTTCTAAGCGTTCCAACATGATCGTAAGTAGTTAAGTTTTCGCTCTGCCGTATCTACAAATAATCGTCCAATTTGTTTAAAATGGCTTCTTTTTGGGCTCCCAAAAGTTACTAAGCAGTACAACTGCCTTTTTTAGGCTCCAGTGGCAAGCTGTATAGATGAAGAAAGGTTAAAAAAAAGATTGTGATTTAATTATCAACAAGGCGGAAGAGCCAGTTCGGTTGACAATAAGTAACACGATTGTGGAAAAAACGCCCGATCAAACGTTTGAAACGCTTTTAATAAATGGTTTAGGCGGGTAATACAAAGGAGGACCGTCTACAAAAATAGCCCCGGCGAATAATTCGCCGGGGCTATTTTTCAATATCATCGGATAACGAAAGGGACAAGAAGCCAGGCTGTCAATCACATGATCAACAACACCAGGCCCTACCAATAGGATTGGCTAATTTGACTGCCGAAGTTTGGCTTCAATCGTTTGCTGTGTGTGTGGCACAGCCCGAAGGCGCTCCTTAGGAATCAGCTTGCCAGTATCCTTACAAATGCCATAGGTACCGTTTTTGATTCGTACCATAGCTGCTTCTAGCTGCTGAATAAATTTCTGCAACCGAGCAGCTAACTGGCTAAGGTTTTCCCGTTCGCTCGTATCGGCTCCATCTTCAAGCAGTTTGGAGTTGCCCGAGGTGTTATCCGTTCCGCTATCATTCCGCTTACTCAAAGTTTCTTTGATGTAGTTCAACTCGCTACGGGTTGCGTCGAGTTTCTGACTAATCAACTCTTCGAACTCCTTCAAGTCTTCTTCCGAGTAACGTTTCTTCTCTTCTTGAACCATAGCAAGTGCCTATTTGATGGGGTGTAAGATTATAACTACAAAATTAATAGTTTGTATGCGGCTTTTCAATGGTTAACTGAGTATATGTAACATTTAGTAACGTATTTTTTAAAATTTACTTAATTGTAAAAGGGTATTTATGCAAATGAATATTTGGCTTGAAAAACATTATAGGCAAAACTATTTGGACATAATTTCCGATTATAAATAATTATGTCGACGTATATTTTAGATTAATCTTAGAAAAAATATACTTTTTGTAATGTGATTCGTGATTTATTAAGTTTGCGGCACACTTCATCAATATTTTTAGTTTAAGACAAGAAGTTAAGCTATGGCCATGGCATATATCGAACCAGCTCCGATAAAAGATAAAGAAAATCCGCTTGAGTCTATGATGTCGCGTTTTGACGCGGCTGCCCGTCTGTTAGGTATCTCAGACGAAATGTACGACATCCTCAAAGTACCAGCCCGTCAGGTCATTGTAGGGCTACCGGTTACGATGGACAACGGAGCTATCAAGGTGTTTGAAGGCTACCGCGTCATTCATTCAAACATTCTGGGACCAGCCAAAGGAGGCATCCGGCTCGATCCTGCTGTGCATCTCGACGAAGTAAGAGCATTGGCTGCCTGGATGACTTGGAAATGCGCAGTTGTGGATATTCCTTATGGTGGAGCAAAAGGGGGTATTGCCTGTAACCCACGTGAGATGTCGGCGGGCGAGATCGAGCGGCTTATTCGCCAATACACCGTCGCTATGCTCGACGTAATCGGCCCAGATCGTGATATTCCGGCTCCAGATATGGGTACGGGACCTCGTGAGATGGCCTGGATTGTAGACGAGTACTCTAAGGCTAAAGGCATGACTGTCAATAACGTAGTGACTGGTAAGCCATTGGTACTGGGTGGTTCGCTAGGGCGTACTGAAGCAACGGGACGGGGCGTTACGGTGGCTGCTTTGGCCGCCATGGATAAACTTCGCATGAATCCATACCGGACCACAGCGGCTATTCAGGGATTTGGCAACGTTGGTTCTTTCGCGGCCGAGTTGCTCCACGAGCGGGGCGTTACGGTAGTAGCGGTCAGTGACATATCAGGTGGTTATTACAATGCGTCGGGTATTGATATTACAGCTGCTGTAAACTACCGGAATAGTAACAAAGGCACATTAGATGGTTTTAGTGGCGCCGAAAAAATATCGAATGAAGAATTGCTGGCCCTAGCCGTTGACGTTCTGGTACCTGCTGCCAAAGAGGATGTGATAACAGATGACAATGCCGCTTCTATTCAGGCCAAGATGATTGTAGAAGGTGCAAACGGACCAACGTCAGCCAGTGCCGATGAGATCATTAATAGCAAAGGCATCCTGGTTGTTCCTGATATTTTAGCGAATGCAGGTGGTGTTACGGTATCTTACTTTGAGTGGGTGCAGAACCGCATCGGCTACAAATGGACGCTCGATCGGATCAATCGCCGGGCCGACCGCGTGATGAAAGACGCCTTTGATCGCGTGTTTGAAACGTCGCAGCGCTATCAGGTGCCTATGCGCCTGGCCGCTTACATTGTGGCTATTGATAAGGTGGCTAGTACGTATAAATTCCGGGGCGGGTACTAATTGATTTTTGATTTACGAGATACGATTTACGATTTTTGCTCGCTCATTACGTAAATCATACCGTTCAGACGGCATTAACTTCGTAAATCATACAACGTAACCGGGCCGGCGTTCCGGTCATAAATCAGTACATGCGCTTACACCGCGAAGGCTACACCATCATGCTTACGACAGGGCTAGTTTTGCTAGCCCTCAATTTGCTCGCTTATTTTTATTTGTTTTCAGACAACCCAACGGCAATTACATTGCTACTGGTGGCTAGCCTAATCCTGTTTGTCTTGATTGTGCAGTTCTTTCGCGTGCCTAACCGGTTGCTCACTACCGGAGATACGCAGGTAATTGCGCCAGCTGATGGTACTGTAGTCGTGATCGAAGAAGCGGAAGAAGGCGAGTATTTTAAAGCCCGTCGGCGTCAAATTTCAATTTTTATGTCACCGCTGAATGTTCACGTCAATCGAAATCCGGTCTCAGGGGTTGTTCGGTATTTCAAATATTATCCAGGTAAATACTTAGTGGCTTGGCACCCAAAGTCGAGCACTGAAAACGAGCGGACAACGGTTGTCATTGAAGCTACTAATGGAGTTGAAGTACTGTTTCGGCAAATTGCCGGTGCTGTGGCCCGCCGTATTCGTTGGTACGTTAAAGAGGGACAACCTGTTGAACAAGGTCAGGAGATGGGATTTATTAAGTTCGGCTCACGGGTTGATGTTTTCCTGCCGCTTGATGCTGACATCAAAGTTAAAATTGGCGACCGAACTAAAGGCGGGGTTACGGTTATAGCTGAACTACCTTAAGTCTCTTTGGGTAGCGGCTGATGAATTGGTCGCTACCTATATATGTCAACACCTGGTAATTTTCCTACAAGCTTCCCGCGGCTGTTAATTTCGGTATGTTTCAGAGCGAGATTGATCCGGCCTGCATGTCAGCATAAGCTGCTGAGTGAAACTAGAGGCCGCCTACTTGTTTAGCCTAACCCCGTTTTTATTACCGATGCTTAACATGAGACAGTGATCTACCTCTGATCGCAAAGCCATAAGTTGCCAATCATTTAAGACTAGAGCGGTAAAAGTCTCTTTTATCAGCACCGGTTTGGGATGCCCCTCTTTCTTAACGAGAACTTGTGTATCTCGTCTCCCAATTTATAATCATAATCAGATAATTTTTACTTATTTTTAGTAAGGCATTACAAAGCTTTACTAAGAGTATGGAGTTCGACTACATCATTATAGGCGCGGGGTCGGCAGGTTGTGTTTTGGCTAACCGACTTTCGGCTGATCCAGCCGTTTCAATATTACTGCTGGAGGCTGGTGGGCCAGACAAGAGGATGGAAATCCATATTCCTGCGGCTTATACCAGGCTGCACGGTTCTGCTGTTGATTGGGGCTTCTGGACGGAGCCCCAGATCGCGCTAAATGGCCGCCGAATGTATCAGCCGCGTGGTAAAACATTAGGCGGCTGTTCCTCGACGAATGCTATGGCTTATGTACGTGGTAATCGGCTCGATTACGACGATTGGGCAGCGTTGGGTAATGCCGGATGGGGCTATGAAGCTATACTGCCTTACTTCATACGATCGGAGCATAACGAGCAGTTCGAGCAACTTGACCCGCGCTATCACGGACGTAGTGGGCCGCTTAACGTGACTTATGCTACACGATTTCAAACACCGTTGGCAAATGCTTTTGTTGAAGCCTGTAAACAGACTGGTATTCCCGAAAACCATGATTATAATGGCGCTCAACAGGCAGGAACGGGCCTATTTCAGTTTACCATAAAAAATGGCAGACGACATAGTGCAGCTACGGCCTTTTTAAAACCCGTACTCAACCGGCCTAACTTAAAGGTTATTACTCACGCTTTAACCAAACAGATATTAATTCGGAACGACCGGGCAACAGGTGTCGAGTTCATAACGGGTAAGAGTCAAACTCAGCAAGCTACTGCCCGAAAAGAGGTAATTTTGTCAGCGGGCGCGTTTCAATCGCCCCAGTTGCTGATGCTGTCGGGCATTGGACCCGCTGATGAACTGCGTGCATTAGACATTACTCTAAAGAAAGAGTTGCCTGGAGTAGGCCAAAACCTGCAGGACCACCTGTTCTGCGGCATAAGCAGTTTATGTTCGCAGCGGGGCACATCGGCTAACTTTCACCTGAAGCCGCTCAATCAACTGAAGGGGTTGGTACAATTCTTTCTGAATAAGAAAGGACCAATGACTATCAGCCCGCTTGAGGCAGTCGCTTTTCTGCAAACCGATCAATTGACTGGCGTGGAAAACCAAGGGCGGGTAGATATGCAATTTCATTTTGCACCGGTGCACTTTGGTAATGATGGTAAAGCAGACTTCTACGATTTGTCGACCTACCCATCTACTGATGGCTATACAGTTTTGCCTACGCTGTTGAAGCCCCAAAGCCGTGGCTACATTGGGCTGAAGTCTAACAATCCACTCGACGCGCCGTTGATCCAACCTAATTATCTGGCCGAAGACGCTGATAAGCAAATTCTGCTTAGCGGTCTACGAAAGGCTATTGAGGTGATGAAGGCTGATGCGTTTGGGCCTTATAGCCAGGGAATTAGCTTACCTACTGATTATAGTTCGGATGATGCCTTGTGGCAACATGTGCTGGCTGTCCTTGAAACAGTGTATCATCCGGTCGGTACGTGCAAAATGGGGCAGGATGTAATGGCTGTAGTAGACGCTGACCTTCGGGTGCACGGTATAGAGTGCCTACGTGTCATAGATGCGTCGATCATGCCAACTATTGTATCTGGCAACACAAACGCGCCGGTCATTATGATTGCTGAAAAAGGGGCAGACTTGATTTTAGGACGCAAAATGGTCTCTACAAGCGACGATCGTGTTGCCAGTATTTAAAAGCTGTTTGGTGTTGACTATTAAAACGTATGGGGCTTTTCCTAATTTTGGGGGAAGTCCCGTTTTTATGCGCACAAGTTCTGCTGTTGAAACCAGGTCGACCCGTTCCGCCGATCGGTCTACACCTACGAAAATCATAGTAATTGGCCTGATTGGGTTGCTGCTCATCTGCTTTTATGTAGCAGTAGTTCGTTTTTCGGTAAACGTGCCTATCGTCGATGACTTCATGTACGTTTTTACGCTCACCCGCCTGCTCGATCCAGCAGCGACCTGGCAAAAGATCGTTCTGCTGATTATTGAGCAGCATAATGACCACCGCATCCTGCTATCGCGCCTAGCATTTCTGACGACCTACGCCTTTGAGGGACACCTTAATTTTCAAACGCTTATCATCGTTGCCAGCCTGAGTGTAGCTGGTATGGTGTGGCTCATTGGCCGCTTATTTCGGCGAGCGCAGCTTTCAAGTTGGGCGATACTGCCGGTGGCATTCCTATTATTTCAGCCGTCCTATCACGCCAATGTCTGGTGGGCGTTGTCCATCTGGCAACACACTGTAACGCTGTTTTTATACATACTGCTCTTTTACCTGGTGTTGAAAGCAACCGGCCGCTATCAGGTAAGTGCCTGGCTACTAGGCGCTGTTTTAGTGTTTTCAAACAGCAATGGTATTGTTGCCTGGTTCACGGTTGTGCTGCTTCTCGCCGTGAATCGACGCTGGAAACAAGCTGGCATCTGGGCGGTTAGCGGAATCATTTTAGCTGTACTTTACTACAATCTGGGGTATGACTTCAGGAGCCAGGGATCGTTTCAGGTGATTATTCAGCATCCGGTCTGGGTTTTCAAAAGTGTAGTCAGTTTCTTGGGGGGCGCTGTTTATTTAAATGGATGGCGCTGGCTGGGCATACCGAATCTATGGCTCGTCTTAGGAACAGGAGTAAGCGTAATGGTGATAGTTATACTGGCCTGGTGGCGGATGTTTTTTGACCGTGTGCGCCCGTCTGTACCGTTTCAGGTGTTTGCAGCATTGGCATTAGTGCTCTGTGGCACTGCTGGAGCAGCTTCATTAACCCGTAGCGATGGCCACTTCTCGGTGATTGACCGCTACCAGGTGTACAGCGTTTTATGCGTTATTTCAGCGTATGCTTTAGCATTGCTAACAGTAAAAGGCCGCTGGAATCAAAGTCTTGTTGTAGGAATGAACGTGGTAGGTGCCTGGTTCTGCCTTGTGGCCTGGCAGCTGTATCCGCCCATATTGGCCGAAAAGCGTCAGCAGTTGATTTCGCAAACGTACTCGCTTGAGCACTATAACAAGTCAGTTGTTGATAACCTGTTCTTGTTAGACCCTTATTGGCAGGGGCTCTGGAAACAAGCTGTAACTAAAGGTCAGTACCAGTTTCCCAATACCGAGCTTTCTGGAGTTGAGCCCGTACTACGTCAAAAAGCGGGAGGGTATGTGGCTACCTCGTTTAATGTGAAGGACACGGTTGTCAATGAACTTTCGGTTGATCACGATCTCGCAATGGTTGAGAACAAAACCTTACCAACACCCGACTACATGTTGCTACAGTCGACGGCCGAGACGCACATCTTACCCGCACGCACGTTGACAGCTGAACAGCCTTTTCGGGCGAGTGGCCCACCAATCGGCGTTAAAACGACTTTTTATCCACAAGCATTAACGCCGGGCAACTATCGGATTGGGTGGCTAAACGTAGATGGAGACAAACCTGTGGCTGAATGGACGAAACAGTTTTATGTCAAAGGGGCTGACGATGCTTCCAAACCATTTCGTTAAGAATATAAACAGCTTCAAATAAGCAGAAAAGCCACTCCTGGCAACAAGAGTGGCTTTTTCTATAAGCAAATGAATCTTTTTAGAAGAACGCGATGCGAATGATAAACGGACTGCCGTATATGGAACGTGCTATGAGGTTATCATTAAGATTGTAAAGCGCCGTTAGATTAACTCCAAATCGACGTGAAATGGGTTGTGAGTAAGTCAAGCCTACTAGTGGTGCCGTAAGGCTGTAACTGGCCGTCTGACCGGTTTGATCTGCCTTGGCTTGCACTGTAGTAGATTCTACTTCGCCATGTAGATACAGATTTGGAATTATAGCTGGTAAGGCTTCATACATTACAAAGCCTCTACCGCCATACTGATTATACGTTTCAATTGGTACAGTAGCGCCCGTATTAGTAATTCCCTTGTAGCGGGTGTAGGTGTACGTCCCGCCAACACCAACGATTAAATGCTCGGTCGCCTGATAGCCAATAACTGGCGAAACGCCAATGCTAGTAGGGTTACCGAAGCGCAACCCGCTAATCCCACCGCCAAACCGCAGGCGCTGTGAGAACGGCAGCGGTTGTCCGTCCACCGTCTGAGTTTTGAGGGGGTCTTTACCCTGGTCCCGACGATCTTCCGGATCTTCGGTAAGTTGCCCGAAGGCGACACTGCTACTTAGTAAAGCTGTGAGTAGCAACAGCTTCTGGATATGATTCATGTTAGTTTTTACAGAATATAAAATCATTGATAATAACGAAATCAGAATGTGAATTCTTTTACGTCTGGGTCATTGAGCAGCCGTTTGATGCACTTTTCGTGGTTCTTCTCCGAGCCGTCTACCCGCCAACGACCAATCATCTGCGCCCCGATACGTTGCTGCTGGCTACGCGTGGGCGAGAGGCCGCATTCTTCAAAAAACTTCTCGTACTGGTTTAGCGTCTTGTTCCGAAATACGGTCACAATCTTGTAGTCGCGTGTTTGATTCCATTTCTGAATTCGCTTTGTGAAATTAACCAACAAGAGCAACGACCCCAGAATGAATACAAAGCCAATCAAAGCAATGTCGTAATGGCCGCTTCCCAGACACATTCCTAAGGCCGATACTGCCCAGGCTGTGGCTGCGGTAGTCAATCCCTTCACCCGATTGTCTTCCCGAAAAATGATGCCTGCCCCCAAAAAGCCGATGCCGTTCACAATGTTAGCGGCAATCCGGTCGCCCGACCCGCCAATCCGGCCCGACACCATGGTGAACAGGGCTGACCCGACGCAAATCATGATCATTGTTCGAAAGCCAGCTGCTTTACCGTGGTATTCGCGCTCGGCGCCAATCAGACCGCCAATAACCAGGGCAATACTCAACCGAATAATATCTTCCTCTGCGAATTCCATTTTATTATAGCCCAATACGGCAGTATACTACGTCTTGTTGCATTTACCAGTTAACGGGCCGATTTATTCCCAATTTTTAGGTCTTACTCTTCAGAGAATGAGCAAGCAGGAGAAACCATAATTCGAAATAAACCGTTAAAAACTAGATAGAGTTTACCCTACTAACTTCGAATGACTCAGACTACGGAAACCGAACGCCGGATCACCGGACCGCTGCGTTCCGTTGACCTCCTCGATCCCAAGCAATTTATCATCATCAAGGGAGCGAAAGTACATAATCTTAAAGGAATTGACGTTGCTATCCCGCGCAATCAGCTGGTTGTGCTTACGGGCCTCTCGGGTTCGGGCAAATCGTCATTGGCATTTGATACGTTGTTTGCCGAAGGGCAGCGCATGTACGTTGAAAGCTTAAGCAGCTACGCCCGGCAGTTTCTGGGCCGGATGGAAAAGCCCGAAGTCGAATACATCAAGGGCGTTTCGCCAGCCATTGCTATCGAACAGAAAGTATCGACCCGCAATCCACGCTCAACGGTTGGAACCTCCACCGAAATTTATGATTACCTGAAGCTGCTTTTTGCCCGGGCGGGCACGACGTATTCGCCTATCTCGGGCCAGGAAGTACGTAAGGACACCGTTACGGACGTAGTTGACTTCATGTACAACTTCGAGGCTGGGCAGCGGGTTATGATCATGGCTCCACTGCACATCCGGGAAGGCCGGACACTGGCGTATGAATTGAACATACTTCTCCAGAAGGGTTATACTCGAATCGTCGCCGAGGACCAGGTATTGCAAATCGAAGACGTTCTGGAAAACGAAGCGCAGGTTAACGAAATCAGCGATAAAGCGCAATCACCGGGCACACTGGAAATTTTGGTGGATCGGGGCACGGTGCTGTACGACGCTGATGGCAAACCCGACGAAGATAATCAGTATCGCTTCTCAGATTCGGTGCAAACAGCCTTCAGCGAGGGTGAAGGCACCTGCCGGGTAGACGTAGTTGGCAAGGAATCGCGCTTCTTCTCCGACAAATTTGAGCTCGACGGTATTGTTTTTGAAGAGCCAAGCGTCAATCTCTTTACGTTCAATAACCCCTACGGAGCCTGCCGCCGATGCGATGGCTTTGGTAAGGTGTTAGGTATTGATCCCGACTTAGTAATTCCTGATAAAAACCTGTCGGTGTTTGAGGGGGCCATTATGCCGTGGCGCAGCGAAAAAATGAGCGAAGAGTTTTTGAAACCCTTACTCAAAAACGGTATTCGCTTTGACTTCCCCATTCACCGGCCTTACAAAGACCTGACACCCGAAGAGCAGGAGTTGCTCTGGACAGGTAATCAATACTTTGATGGCCTCAACGCATTCTTCGCCTACGTCGAGAGCCAGACGTTCAAAGTACAGTATCGGGTGATGCTGTCGCGCTACCGGGGTAAAACGACTTGCCCCGAATGCCGTGGTTCACGACTTCGCAAAGACGCTGGCTACGTGAAGGTTGGCGGTAAGTCTATCACGGATTTAGTCCTGATGCCAATCACAAAAGTGACGGCGTTCTTCCGCGATTTAGAACTGCCGGATCACCATAAGCAGATTGCAAGCCGTATCCTGATTGAAATTCGCAATCGGCTCGATTACATGGAGCGGGTAGGTTTGGGGTATTTAACGCTTAACCGGCTGACGAATTCGTTATCGGGTGGAGAATATCAGCGCATTAAGCTCGCTACGTCACTGGGGTCAGCGTTGGTGGGTTCTATGTACATTTTAGACGAACCCAGCATCGGTCTGCACCCGCGCGATACCAAGCGTCTGGTAAGCGTACTGGAATCGCTGCGTGATATGGGCAATACCGTTATTGTGGTGGAGCACGAAGAAGAAGTCATGCGGGCGGCCGACCAGCTGATTGACATTGGACCCGATGCGGGTTCTTTGGGAGGCCATCTGGTATTTCAGGGAACCTGGCATGAAATCGAAGCCGGTAAAGGGCAGGCAGCGCAGGATGCCAACGCTATGCCCTCGCATACCCTCGACTTTCTGACGGGCCGCGAGGTTGTTCCGGTGCCAACGTTCCGGCGTAAAGCAACGAATTTTATTGAGCTTAAGGGCGCCCGAGAAAACAACCTGAAACGTGTAGATGTGCGGTTTCCGCTTAACACATTGACGGTTGTTACGGGGGTTTCGGGCTCGGGCAAGAGTACGCTGATTCGTAAAGTGCTGTATCCGGCGCTAATGCGTCAGAAAGGTGACGTGGCCGAAGAAGCCGGAAAATACGACAGTCTTGGTGGCTCACTCGACCGGATTTCGGCCGTGGAGATGATCGACCAGAATCCCATTGGTAAATCGTCGCGCTCGAACCCGGTTACGTATATTAAAGCTTACGATTATCTGCGGCAGGTGATGGCCGACCAACCCGTGTCGAAGTCGCGCGGCTACAAACCAAGCCACTTCTCGTTTAACGTTGATGGCGGACGCTGCGAGGTGTGCCAAGGCGAAGGCGAGGTGAAAATCGAGATGCAGTTCATGGCCGACATTTACCTCAAGTGCGAAGGCTGTGGTGGTAAGCGCTTTAAGCAAGAGGTTTTAGAGGTAACCTTGCAGGACAAGAACGTGTCCGACATTCTGGACATGACCGTCGATGAAGCGGTTAGTTTCTTCCGCAAAGCCGACGCGAAGATGGCGGATAAGCTCGTGCCGTTGCAGGATGTGGGCCTTGGTTACATTGGCTTAGGCCAATCCGCCAATACGCTCTCGGGGGGCGAAGCACAGCGGGTTAAGCTGGCGTCATTCCTGAGCAAAGGAAACCCAAACAAAGGGAGTACGCTGTTCATTTTTGATGAACCGACAACGGGTCTGCATTTTCATGACATTCGTAAGCTGCTTTCGGCGATCAATGCACTTGTTGATCAGGGCGATTCGGTCATCATCATTGAGCACAACATGGAAGTTATCAAAAGCGCCGACCATATCATTGACTTAGGGCCGGAAGGTGGCGAAACAGGTGGCTACGTTACGTTTACCGGCACACCCGAAGAAATGGTGAAGCTGCCCGAGGGCGAGAACTACACGGCGGATTTTTTGCGCGGCAAGGTGTAGAATCAAGAAATCTTTTTGGAAAGGTGGATGTTTTCGTCCACCTTTTTTGTAAAGTCAGTAATCAAACGATGAGAATGCCTTACTTAATTTCATGTGACCGAATACCTAAAAATATATCATTTATTAGGTAACCAACTTTATCCCTATTTTCGCGGTAGATTTACCTACCGAACATGCTTACCCGATTAAGTTGGTTGTTGCTACTTGTTAGCTTGCCATTTTATGCCCTTGCTCAACTCCAGATTTCGCATCCTATGTCGCGCCTTGTTGTGCAGCGGGGCGCTGATGGCAATGGCCGATTATACGTCTCAGGTCGATTCAACGGCAATGTCGACCGTGTCGAAGCTCAATTAACCGCCGTTGCATCGGGTCAGGGCATCTCCACCGACTGGCAAACGGTACAAACGAATCCAACTAATAACTTATTCTTAGGATACGTAACAGCCGCTGGTGGCTGGTATGTGTTAACCGTGCGGACTGTTGTTGGCAATATTGTAACAGCGCAGGCGTCTGTACAGCCGGTGGGCATTGGCGAAGTGTTCGTAACGGCGGGTCAATCAAACTCAAGGGGGCTCGGCATCGCTGACAATGACTTAGGCACCGCTACCGACCGTGTTAATGCCATTGATTCCATAAATCACGGGTACTACGGCGGTAATGTACTTATTTCTTCGGGCGATCCTTCGCCATTACCTGTTTATAAACCCTTGACGGCCGGTCGACGCATATTTCCAATGGCGGAAAGCTCCTGGGCCTGGGGAGAACTGGGTGATTATATCGTTAATCGATACAACGTACCGGTTGCGTTCTACGTAGCGGGGTGGGATGGCTCAACCATCGAAAACTGGTATAACTCGGCTAACGGAATCCCGACCTGCAACCGGTATAACTGTAGCGCTGGCAACTGGCCTAACTTGCAGCCGTATACGAACCTGAAAAATATTATGAACTATTACCTCTCGATGGCGGGTGTCCGGGCGGTTCTGTGGCAACAGGGAGAGGCTGAGTATGATTTTGATTCGCAAAATACGAGTGTGCCGCAATACCCTGGTCGGTTGACGGGCGTCATTCAAAAATCGCGGCAGGACTTTGGCGGGCGTAACATTCCGTGGGTAGTAGCCCGAGCTTCATTTGATGGGAGCGTAACGCGGCAAGGGGTAATAGACGCCCAAAATCAAGTAATCAATACTGTGGGTAATGTCTTTCCGGGGCCAGCTAACGACAACTTTACGAACCGAAACGCTGGAAAGAACGATGTGCACTTTGGTAATGTCTCACGACCAACACAGCATCCAAGGTATTATCTGAATCCGGCTTCAATTCCGCTTGAGATGGGGTTATCCCGGTTGGCTAACAGTTGGAATAATAGTTTGGATAACAACTTCTTTCAGAATGCCCAACCTATTACACCTACTCAGTTTGCCGTAACCGGAACAATCGCCGATTATGTCCTGGTTGGTTCAACGCTGAACGTATCGTTTGCTGCGCTAGGTAACTTTGCGGGTGATAATCAATGGCAGGTGCAACTGCTGGATTCGTTAGGTAAGTTTCAGGCCGTATTGGGTAACGGGCCAGCCAGTCCTATACAGGTAACCTTACCCGGTTCGTACCAAAGCGGACGTTTTCGGATACGCGTGGTAGCTACGTCGCCGGGCCTGCCTGCCGTGCCCTCCAACTTATTTCGGATTACGACCCAACCGCCACCTACCGATCTGAGCCTAACAATGGGCGTCAACCAGCGGTCGCCGAATGTCAATGAATCGGTAGCTATTACGTTGGTAGTGCGCAATGAAGGCCCTAATCCGGCTACCAACGTCGTTGTTCAGAATCGACTGCCGGACAATCTGGCGTTTGTATCGGCGTCGGGAATGACGGCCAACGGCGGTGTGGTAACGGGTACCATTCCTAATCTTGGAGCTGGAGCCACAACAACCTTAAGCTTCGTCGCTCAACCAACTACACCGGGTACCTACCGGAATACAGCAGAAATTGCCCAGGCATCACCTGGTGATCCCGACAGCCAGCCCAATTCGGGCACGGGCGACGGGCAGGATGATGCCGCCGGATTGGATTTTCGGACTCGTCAGCAAAGTGGCGCCGTATTTACCTCGCCCAATCCCAATCAGGTACCACTACCCGCCGTGAGTAGCAATCAGCCCACGCCTGATCCGGCCAAAGCTGACATGAGCTTGAAGCTGTCGGTGAGCAATCGGGCTCCCGCGCTAAACGAAGTCATTACGTATTCAGTGACGCTGTCGAACCTGGGTGGGGCAACCGCAACAGGACTAAACGTGATTGCTCGCTTATCAGCTGGGCAGCAGTTCGTAGCTGGCGACGATTTTACGCCGATTAATGGTACTGATATTATTGGCGCAACGGGCAGTGTTGCCGCCGGAAGTAGCGTGACAATACGGTTTCGGGCCCTCGCAATAAGTGGAGGACAAGGCACGTGTGCTGCTCAGTTGATTTCGGCTAGCCCTCAGGACCCTGATTCATCGCCAAATAACGGATTTGATAACGGCGAAGACGACACGTCCAGAACAGATATAAGGGTTCGGTAAACTTACTAGCTCGACTAAAACGAGTGTAGTGGGGGAGAAGATGTGCTCCTCTGTTACACTCGTTTTGTTTAGGTCGGCCTTGTACGAAAGGGTATAGGATGTAATTTCGTTAGAATTGCATTCGGTTAGTAGTAAGTATCAGTACAAAAAACGAGTTTCATGCTTTAAGCAATAGCACATCACACGTTTGTAGTTGCCTTTATGAAAACTCAGTGGCTTGTTTTCGGCGTAGCAGGAATCGGGGTAGCCGTGTTGCTATCGTCGTTTCTTGGCGTTTTTGAGAATCAGGTCGATTATAACACGCAAATCAAGCCGCTTTTAAATAAAAACTGCATCGCCTGTCACGGTGGTGTGAAGAAAGCCTCCGGATTTTCACTTCTATTCAAACACGAAGCCTTAGCACCCGCCAAGTCTGGTAAACCTGCTATTGTTCCCGGCGATGCCGACGGTAGCGAAATGATTCGTCGACTCACCCTGACTGACCCAGACGAGCGAATGCCGCTTGATCATCCGGCTCTCAAACCCGAGGAAATAGAACTACTACGTAATTGGATTGACCAGGGGGCCGAATGGGGCGATCACTGGGCTTATCAGCCCGTTGAAAAACCAGACGTGCCGAAAATAGGTACGTTCTGGAGTCGACTCGGACTCGCTCAAAACGACGAAGCGGAATGGGTAAAGAATGAGATTGACCATTTTATTTTGGATAAGTTAAAACAGGAGCAGTTAAAGCCGTCGCCTGAGGCCGATCGCGCTACGCTGATCCGCCGGGTGTCGCTGGATTTAATAGGCTTGCCACCGACTGAGAAAGAAAGTGCTGACTTTATATCAGATAAAGCTCCCAACGCTTATGAAAAAGTCGTTGATCGGCTATTGCAATCACCCGCTTACGGCGAACGCTGGACGGGTATGTGGCTCGACTTAGCCCGATACGCCGATACAAAAGGATATGAGCGAGATCCCGGCCGTAAGATCTGGCGTTACCGTGACTGGCTCATCAACGCATTTAACGAGGATAAGCCGTTTGACCAATTTACAATCGAGCAATTGGCTGGTGATCTACTTCCCGGCACTGATGGCTTACCAACGGACGATCGGCTGATTGCAACGGGTTTCCATCGGAATACAATGACTAACGATGAAGGAGGAACCCAGGACGAAGAATTCCGAATTGCCGCCGTACTCGATCGGGTGAATACAACCTGGGACGTTTGGCAGGGTACCACGTTCTCCTGCGTTCAGTGCCATAGTCATCCTTATGATCCTTTTGTTAACGACGAGTACTATAAGTATGTGGCATTCTTCAACAATAGCCGCGACGAAGATGTGCAAAGTGATACACCAACACTGCGTTTTTACAAACCGGCTGATTCCCTGAAACTAATTGAGTTAAAGCAATACGTAGCGTCGGCGGCTAGTAGCCCAAAGCAAGCACTGGCTGACATTAATCGGTTTACGCGGTTAACTGAGCCAAAGATCAATTCGCACGATTTCGACCAGTACGTAAACGCGTCCTTGATAGACGCGAAATACTTCGGCTTTCAACACAAAGGGGTGGCCCGGATTAAGAATGTAACCCTTACGGACAAACGACGATTATTGATTGCCTGGGGCACGAAGGCCAAACAGGCAACGGTCACCCTTCGGCAGGATAAGCCGGATGGTCCAATCCTGGCCGTGATGCCCGTACCGAAAATGAGCAGCGAATGGAACGATACGATCCAGATGATTCCCCTACCGTCGGTGCAGGCACGTCACGATCTATACCTGTTACTAGATAGTCCTACAACGCCAAAAGACTGGGTGATGATCAAGTGGGTATCGTTTCAACCCGCATTGCCTGGCCAGCCGCAAGACGTTGTAGGCGAGAAAGACAAACTGTTACTAGACCTTCTGAATGCCGATGCTGAACAGACGCCCGTCATGCTTGACGGCTCAGGTGACTTAGCCCGGCAGACACACGTTTTTCAGCGGGGTAACTGGATGGTAAAGGGCAAACGCGTGACGCCCGACGTGCCGAAGTCTTTCCCGCCGATGGACCCTAAATTGCCCAAAAACCGGCTTGGGCTAGCCCGCTGGATGGTGAGTCGTGAACATCCGCTAACGGCTCGGGTGGCTGTTAACCGCTTCTGGGAGCAGCTCTTTGGTACGGGCATCGTCGAGACGGTTGAGGATATGGGCACCCAGGGCATTCCGCCTACCCATCGGGAACTGTTAGACTATCTGGCCGTGGAGTTTATGGAAACGGATCGCTGGAGCGTAAAAGCGTTATTGAAGAGAATGGTTATGTCGGCTACGTATCGGCAACAGTCCAAAGCTACCCCAGAGTTACTAGCCAAAGATCCTTTCAACAAGTTTTTGGCTCGTGGGCCACGCGTTCGGTTGTCGGCCGAAGCCGTGCATGATCAGGCGTTGGCCGTGAGTGGTTTACTAAGCAGTAAGATGTACGGCCCAAGCGTAATGCCGGTTCAGCCCGATGGCATCTGGCAGTCGCCCTACGACGGTGATACCTGGAAGCAGAGCGTAGGCGAGGATCTACACCGCCGGGCGCTGTATACATACTGGAAACGAACGGCACCATACCCGTCGATGGTAACGTTCGATAGTCCTAGTCGGGAGTTTTGTCAATTACGTCGGTTACGAACGAATACGCCTTTACAAGCGCTCGTGACGCTTAATGACCCGGTGTACGTCGAAGCGGCTCAGCAGCTGGCCGAGTATATGCAACAACAGGCCCGTTCGCCCGAAGGACAGATTCAGGCCGGATTCCGGCGCCTTATGCTGCGTGATATGGCACCGAGAAAGTTAGCGGTGTTAACACGTCTGTATAAAACGACGGAACAGCATTACCGCCAGAAACCCGATGAAGTGAAGAAACTTGTCAATTGTATGGGTGCAACGCCACAGTTAGCGGCTTTAACCGTAACGGCGAACACCATGCTGAATTTAGATGAAGTAATAACAAAGGAATAAACTGTAATATACGAGCATGAGCAGCATAAAGGCCTCTTAAACCTCTGCTGTAGCTCTGTCACCCCGTGTTTAGATATATAACGATATGAATAAACTCTTGCAAGAACTTCAACGAGCCGCTGCTGAACGCGAAACCCGGCGGCATTTTTTACATACCTGCTCAACCGGTTTAGGGGCAATGGCCCTCAGTTCTGTACTGGCTAGCTGTGGCCTGTCGGACGAGGGTGGGCAGAAGCCAGTAAGTGGTTCCTTGCAAGCGACTCCAGATGGCCCTCTTCCTGCTCAGTATACACCGAAAGCAAAACGGGTAATCTATATTCATATGGCGGGTTCTCCGAGTCAGCTGGAGCTATTCGATTATAAACCCGAGTTAGTTAAGTACAACGGCAAAGACTGCCCGCAGGAGTTGCTGGAAGGTAAAAAGTTTGCGTTTATCCGGGGCGTTCCTAAAATGCTTGGGCCACAAGGCAAATTTGCCCAGCATGGTCAGTCGGGGGCGTGGGTGTCTGACTACCTGCCGCATTTGCCGGGCGTTGTGGATGACATTACGTTTCTGAAAGCTATGCACACCGACCAGTTCAACCACGCGCCCGCCCAACTGCTAATGCATACGGGTAGCGCGCGGCTGGGTCGGCCAAGTATGGGGGCCTGGGTAACGTATGGGCTGGGGAGTGAGAACGACAACCTGCCGGGTTATATCGTGCTGGCATCGGGCGGCAAACAACCCGACGCGGGTAAATCAATCTGGGGAAGTGGTTTCTTGCCAACCGTTTATCAGGGGGTGCAGTGCCGTACGGATGGCGATCCGGTACTGTATGCTTCAGATCCGGCAGGTATGCCCCGTGACGTACGTAAGCAAACCATTGACGCTATCAGCGAGATCAATCAGCAGCAGTACGACGATGTGAAAGACCCCGAAATCTTAACCCGCATTGCACAGTACGAATTGGCCTTCCGAATGCAAATGTCCGTTCCCGACGCTATGGACATCAAAAGTGAGCCTAAATACATCCTGGACAGCTATGGCGCGAACCCAGATAAAGGGTCGTTTGCGCGCAACTGTTTACTGGCCCGCCGATTGGTAGAGCGCGGTGTTCGGTTTGTGCAACTGTTCGACTGGGGCTGGGATACCCACGGTACGAGCGCTGATGGGTCCATTGACATCGGTTTAAAAAATAAATGTAAAGAATCAGACCAGGCCGTAGCTGCTCTACTGAAAGACCTTAAACAGCGCGGTCTGCTGGATGATACGCTGGTTGTTTGGGGTGGAGAGTTTGGCCGGACGCCCATGCAGGAGAATCGAGATGGGCAGGTGCTTCCGTTTATGGGGCGCGATCATCACTTAGATGCATTCACGGTCTGGATGGCTGGCGGGGGCGTTAAGCAAGGCTTTTCGTATGGCGAAACTGACGATATTGGTTATTACGGCGTAAAAGACCAGGTGCACGTCCACGATTTGCAAGCAACAATTCTGCATTTGATGGGCTTCGATCACACAAAGCTGACGTATCAGTTTCAGGGGCGGCCGTTTCGGCTGACAGATGTGGCCGGTAAAATTGTCAAGCCCATTCTGGCGTAACGCGGTATGCCTGATCGCATTTTCCTTATTCACGGATACGTCGAAGACCCCACCATCTTCGACAAACTTGTGCCGTTGTTACCTCCGGCGGACTACGTGCCCGTCAACTTAGCCGACGAATTTCTGCGCTGGCAACCTATAAACTCAGTCGATGCTCGGCAAGTCGCGCAGTACCTAACGAATCAATACAAAATAACGGCTGAAGATACAGTAATAGGCCACTCCATGGGCGGTTGGATCGGCATCCATATTAAGCAGTTGACTGGTGCAGCAGTTGTACAGATATCGACCTGGACGGATCAAGAGAAGATCAAGTTTCCGACCCATAACCTGAGCGTTTTAAGGTTTTTCCTCAAAACAGGCCTCACACAGAGTCGCTTCCTGACGAGCTTTTTCCTGAAACAATACCCGTTTGACGAATCAACCGAATTGTATGCACATTTACTGGACAATGCGAACAAGATGAGTCGACTCTATATTTGGCAGCAACTTCAAACGCTCTTTGCGAAAGTATCGCCATTAACAGTTCAGCCTGATCTACGTATTCATGCGCGTGCAGATAATATCGTTGCTCCGCCCGACGAAACGTTTGTGGAAGTGCCCGGCGATCATTTCAGTCTGGTGTTTCACGCTGAGCTGGTCGCCGAGCCGATTCGCACCATAATCGGTAACCGACCCATAACCGATATCTGGTGACCTAGACTTAAAGAACCTTATTCCAGCACTTTAGGCACTTCGAAAAACCGCTCGTCGTGCTGGGGAGCGTTGCTTAACGCTTGCTCACGGGGGAGATGATTACCAACGACATCTTCACGTAGTGCATTCATCTCCATCGAAATGTGAGTCAGAGGCTCAACACCGGTTGTGTCTACCTCATTAAGCTGTTCCATCCAGGTCAGCACACCGTTAAGGCTAGTAAGCAGATCGGCCTCTTCTTCGGGTTTGACCTCCAATCGTGCCAGATGGGCAATCTTATGAAGCGTTTCCTGATCAACTTTCATGTATGTAATGGATTAAGTCGATACCATTGCTTCTTTACGAAGCTCGGCATCAATAACTTGATAGGTTTCCTGTTTCAACCGTTCCACATCATCTGGTGTCATGCCTACTGTCTCAATAGGCGGATGTACAACCGCCCGCAAGGGATGCCAATGCATACGTACTGGACTTACGTCGGGCAAAATTCGGTAAACGTTCAGTAAGGTTATAGGGACAACCGGCACCTGCTGCTGAATGGCCATGGTAAACGCTCCATCCTTAAATGGAACCATCTGGGGCGGTGATTCAGCGCGGATGCCACCTTCCGGAAAAATCATAATGCTTCGACCCGAAGCCAGCGTGCGAATGGATTTTGTGAGCGAATAGGCCCGGCTGTTAGGCTGGCTGCGATCTACCTGCACATGCAATTTGGCAAACATGTAGCCCAGCAACGGAATATGTTTTACGTCGCTTTTACCCACGAAGGCATAATAATTCTGAATAATAATCCCCATCACCGCAATATCGAGGTAAGAAAAGTGGTTGGCGCAGAATACGTACACTCCTCGTGGCTCGGGTTTAAAACGGTACTCAACCCGGACGGGCATGCCAATGGCAAAGAAAAGGAGCTGCCCCCAAAGTCGATTCACCCTATGCGCCAGCGGTTTCCAGGCTTCGCGCTGCAAGAACACGAATTGCGCCGGAAACAATAGTAAGTAGAACACTACCAGGCAAATGGCGCACCAAATGGTATAAAGTAGTCGCATAGTGGGGGAACCGGGATTTAGCAGATTTATGGATTAACAGGATTTTGTTAATTATTTCTAACTTCCGCTGGGAGCAAAATCCTGTTAATCCATAAATCTGCTAAATCCCGGTTCAGACTTAGTGTTTAAAATGCCGAACTCCGGTAGTAACCATAGCTAAACCGTGCTGGTTGCAATAGTCAATCGAATCCTGGTCGCGAATGGAGCCACCGGGCTGAACCACCGCGGTAATGCCTGCCTGACCCGCAATTTCAACGCAGTCAGGGAAGGGAAAGAAGGCATCAGATGCCATTACGGAGCCGTTCAGATCGAACCCAAACGAATGCGCTTTCTCAATGGCTTGCTTTAAGGCGTCTACCCGCGACGTTTGGCCAACGCCACTCGCCAGTAGCTGCCGGTAGGCCGTACCTCCTTCTTTAGCGAGGACGATGGTATTCGATTTTGTGTGCTTACACACTTTTAGCGCAAACTCCAGCGCCCGCAATTCGCTTTCCGTGGGAGCCTTTTGAGTAACCGTCTTAAACTGGTCCGCCGTTTCGGTCTGGTTGTCCTTGTCTTGCTCCAGCACGCCATTCAGAATGGTTTTGAACATAACCGAAGGCAAGGCTACGGACTTACGTTTCAGTAAAATTCGATTCTTCTTGGACTTAAGCAGTTCTAATGCCTCGGGAGCGTAGTCAGGAGCAATCAGGATTTCCATGAACAGCTTGTTCAATTCTTCCGCCGTCTCCAGGTCTACCGATTTATTGGTAATCACTACACCGCCAAAAGCCGATACCGGATCGCAGGCTAGGGCGTTCAGATACGCTTCTTTAGCGGTCGGGGCAGTGGCAATACCACAGGCATTCGTGTGCTTAATGATGGCGAAAGCCGCTGTTCCGTCGGTGAACTCATCAATTAAGCTAACACAGGCGTCTACGTCGACCAGATTGTTGTACGATAGCTCTTTACCGTGTAGCTTGTCGAACATAGCGTCTAAATCGCCGTGGAAAGTGGCCTGCTGATGCGGGTTTTCGCCATAACGAAGGTGACTCTCCGGTAAATTCCTGAAGTCAGCAAGGCGACTCGATTCGACCCCCAGACCCGAAGTTGCCTCTGCCTCACCGGCAAAATAAGCTTGTATGGCCGTGTCATAGTGTGATGTTATAGCGAAGGCTTCTTTGGCATACTGCCGCCGGTCGCTTAGGTCAGTAGCTCCGTTTTTTTCGGTCAATAAATCAACCACCGCTGCGTATTGATTGCGTGACGAAACGATGAGTACATCGTTGTGGTTCTTGGCCGCAGCCCGTATGAGCGAAATGCCACCAATGTCGATTTTTTCAATGACATCTTCGTCAGAAGCACCAGAGGCAACGGTTTCCTCAAATGGATACAAGTCTACCACAACCAAATCGATAGGGGGAATGCGGTGCCGTTCGGCTTGGGCAAGGTCTTCGGGGAGTTCTCGCCGGTAAAGAATACCGCCCATCACGGCGGGATGCAGTGTTTTCACCCGTCCGCCAAAGATAGAAGGGTAGCCAGTAAGGTCTTCGACGGCCGTGACCGGAATGCCGAGTTGCTCAATGAACGTTTGCGTACCGCCCGTGGAGTAGAGCTTCACATTTTGCTCGTGTAGCAGCCGGACTAAGGGCTCGAGACCGTCTTTATAGAAAACGGAAATCAGCGCGGAGGAAATGGTAAGAGACATGCTATGGGCCGAAACAGGCTCCCGGCTGTTCCAGTGGTTAGTAGGCATAGTAGCCGAAACAGCCGGGAGCCTGTTTCGGCTGGAAGCACAAAGATAACCAAAGGTCGTAACTTTGTCAGCGCCGGACACGTAGTCAACGTAGCCGGCCCTTGTTCACTGATGAGTACATTTAAGAAATTAGCCAGCGATACGGCGCTGTATGGAGTTAGTACCATTCTGGGCCGATTGCTTAATTACGCCCTGGTTCCCATTCAGACGTACGCTTTTGAAAAAGCGGGTTTGCTGGCGTCAAACGTCGAGTTATACAGCTGGGTGGGCGTGTTACTGGTTCTCTATACGCTAGGGCTGGAAACCGCATTCTTTCGGTTTATGGCCCGCTCTAAGAACCAGCCTGCTGAAGAGAAAAGCCGTATTTTCAACCAGTCACTTAGCATCGTTCTGATGGTAAGTATTGTAATAACGAGCCTGCTGGTTGTGCTGGCCCCGCAGATTGCCAACTGGCTCAATTACCCCGGCCAGGGGTTATATGTGCAATGGGCTGCATTTTTGGTGGCTATTGATGCTATTGTAGCCATTCCGTTTGCCCGGCTCCGAGTCGAGAATCGCGCGCGTGAGTTCGTTCAGGCTAAGATTGTCAACATCGTCATTGTCGTTGCGCTGAATGTGTTCTTTCTGGTGTTGTGCAAGGACATATACGAAGGTAAGTATCTGACTAGTTTACAATCTCTCGCCGGTGCCATCTACAAACCACAGATTGGACCTGGTTACATTTTTCTGGCCAATTTGATTGGTAACGGGCTGTATTTTATCATTCTGCGGAAGGCGTTTTCTGGTTTTCGCTTCCAGCTGAGCGGGCCACAGAGCCAGGCACTGATCGTTTATGCGTTTCCCATTATGCTGACCAACCTGGCGGGCGTGCTGAATGCGCTTACCGATCGGCTCTTCCTGCGGCATTCGCTACCGGCCGGTTTTTACCCAGGCCTTTCGTCGGAAGACGTATTGGGTATTTATGGAAACTGCCTGAAGTTGTCGGTTTTTATGGCGTTGGCCATTCAATCGTTCAAGTTTGCGGCTGATCCGTTTTTCTTCTCCCGCGCCGAAGACAAAAACGCACCAACCTTACTGGCGGATGTTACCAAGTGGTTTGTGATTGTCTGCGTCCTGATCTGGGTGGGTGTCAGTCTTAACCTTGATCTGCTGGGGCAACTATTTTTGCGCTCGAAAATGTATCGTCTGGGCTTGGACGTCGTGCCGTTATTGCTGCTAGGCAACCTGCTGCTGGGCGTTTATTATAACATCTCGTTCTGGTTTAAGCTCAGTGACAAAACGCATTTCGGTACGTTGATCACCGTTACCGGAACCGTCGTGACGGTTGTGCTGAACCTACTACTGATTCCTCGTATAGGATACATGGGATGTGCCGTTGCCTTCACTACGTCAAGCTTTGTCATGATGGCTATGTGTTACGTGCTGGGTGAAAAATATTATCCGGTGCCTTACGATGTTGGGTCATCAATTGGGTACATCGTTGGCGCTGGTCTGCTAATCTATGCTTCTCAGCAATTTCCCATTCAGAATCTGTGGCTTGCCGTACCTATCCATCTAGCTCTTTTTGGACTGTTTTTACTGGCCGTATTGGTTATTGAACGTGCTACGTTTCAACCGTTGTTAGCGCGTTTTCGGAAATAGATAACGTTAATTGCTTATTGTCCAAGAGACAGAGTAAAGCGTCTGTAATAACGCACAGCTTATCAATCGGTTGGCCTGATTATTGTTGCATAGTTTGCAATTGTAATCCTGGCTTAATTATGAAAATTATTCACTTTGTTATAAACTTATTGATCGCCATCTTGCGGTTAGCGTTTACGTTTGTACTAGCTACTGCATTTATCTTATTTGTAGTGCCAGGCATCCTTGTTCTACGATTAATCGACACATCGACTTTCATTCACAAGCTCTCAGCCTAACTGGCATTTCGGCATATTGTATAAAATAATCCCCATTATTGACAGACCAGAGCCGTCAATAATGGGGATTATTTTATACAATATTGAACTTTACCTTCTTACATTTTCCTCCATCACTCGAACCGATCGGCTTCGAATGGCCGCAGCTGTGAAGAATCCTGTTGCCTTACGACCGTTAGGATTAGAGTTGATAATGTTGGTTGGTACGTTGGCAGGAGGAGTGGCAAACAAACCACCGTTGGTAATCTGATTACTGAGCTGTTGCCAGAATTCAAAGGCTTCGCCCGTGAGCGACTGTATTTCTACTTTTAATGAATCGTTTAGATTGTATAAACTATCAGGGTTAACCGACTGGCGGAACGGCCGGATAAACACGAGTCCGTCGGTGTCGGCACTGCCAGGAAATGAAGCATCTTTGAGTGTAATAATGTCTCGCGCTTTATTCTGGAGTGTACCATTCCGGAAATAGCGAACCCGGTAATAATCAGTAGCACCCGGAAAATCGCGGGCGAAAAACTCAGCCTGGTAGCCTTCCGTTGACGACAACGGGTTGATTTTCTCTTTTCTAAAAATTATAGAGTCTACCGATGGCACCCGGTTCATTTTTGACGTAGCGGTGTATGTTTCACCCTGAAAGACAATACTCAGGCTGTAGGTGCGGCCAATGCGCCCCAGCGTATCTTTTGCTGCCGGTTGCCACACATAATACCCGTCATTATCGGGGTCCGTGAATGTAAAGCGTTTGCCGGTATTATCAGAAACGGTTACAGTAGCGCCGGATGCTATAGGCGGTGTACGGTTATCAAAATAAGCTGCTGTTTGGGTCAGCCGAATGGTTTGTGGGCCAGGTTGGTCAGTTATCGTTCCGTCGACCGAAAGCTGCGTTGGGCCCTGATCTAACTTAGCGTCGATCACGGTCTCACAGCTAGTGAGCCCGACAACAAAAAGAAGCCCAAAAATGAATAACAGTTGTGCTTTCATAGTTCAAAATCTTCTCCGAAAGAGGCTCCTTAAAATTTAAAATTGTACGTCACCGACGGAATCAGCGTTGCAAAAACAGAATAACGAATGGCTTCCGTTATCCGGGGATTATCTTCATTGGCCTGAAAGTAAACCGAGAAGGGGTTCTTACGGGCATAAACGTTATACACCGAAAATACCCAGTTGTCTTCTTTGCGCTTATTTGGTCGTCGACGGCCCTGTAACGTAGCAGCCAAATCAAGCCGATGATACATGGGGATACGGTAGTTATTTCGGCCGTTGACAACTTGGGCTACAATTCCTTGTACTTCGTAGCGATTGGTCGGAAACGTAGCCGGTGTACCACTGGCCAGGGTGAACGTTGCCGAGAAATTCCAGCGCTTGGCCTGGGGCGGATCAATCAACAATACCGACGTCAGCGTATGCGTCTTATCGAAGCGGGTTGGGAACCAGTTGTTATTGTTGATACCAATTACCTGACGCTCAGTTTTAGCCAGCGTATAGCTGACCCAGCCGTTGACTACGCCCGTTGTACGCTTTATGAAAAATTCAGCGCCGTAGGCCCGGCCCCGGCCGCTCAACAACTCACTCTCCAGGTAACGGTTCAGGATTAGGTTAGCGCCGTCGATATAATCAATCTGATTTTGCAACCATTTGTAATACACCTCCACAGAGGCTTCAAATTCACTGCCGGAGCCATTTACAGAGCGACCAAAGTTTTTGAAGTACCCACCGGCAATCTGATCAGCAATCTGAGGCTTAATGTTGTTTGTTGACGGCGTCCAGATGTCGAGTGGGGTTGAGGCCGTTGTGTTCGAAATCAGGTGAATGTACTGCGCCAGGCGGTTGTAGCTTAGTTTAAGCGAGCTGTTGTTACTCAGCTCATACTTAGCCGAAAATCGAGGTTCCCAGTTGCCATAAGTCTGGATGTTTTCGCCACGTTTGTAAGTTCTGGTAGCAATAATCGGTCGTGAGCTATCAGCAGGGGCGTTCGTGTCGAGGGTGTAGGCCTCGCCTGGACCAATGTAGTTGAACAGCGAATAGCGTATACCGTACTGGAGTTGCAGTTTAGGCGATACTTGTTGCTCGTTGCCAATGTAAAGTGCATTCTCCAGCGCATATTTGCTGGATAAGCCAAACGTGCGAATGTCGCCCGAACTGGCTGCAGTAGCCGTTCCTGGCTGGAAATCGTGTAGAATACTCTGCCCACCAAAAGTTAGGGTACTTTTGCCGAGAAACAGCGAGAAATCGGGCTTGATGCTATAATCAACAATTCGGGAATCGGTGCGAAAATAGTCCTGTGGGTCTTTCCGTTTCAAGTCGCTATCCAGCGAGTAGTCGTAATTGCTGTAGTAGGCGGTAGTATTGAGAAATAATTTATCGCTGAATACATGGTTCCAGCGGGTCGACAGCGTTGTGTTCCCCCAGTTAAAACCAAAGTCGGCCCCAAAAACATCGCGACCCAGGTAACCCGACAAAAACACAGTATTCTTGTCGTTGATACGGTAATTTGCCTTTGCTGTCAGGTCGTAGAAATAAAACCTTGATCCCTTCAAATCGCTGTTTAAAAAGGGCTGAGCCAGAATATCAGCATACGAGCGACGACCAGCAATAATAAAGGAGCCTTTGCCTTTAAACAATGGGCGTTCGTACGATAAGCGGCTAAAGATTAAACCGATACCACCGTTTAGCTCGGGTTTTTTGGCGTTCCCTTCTTTTAGCCGAACGTCCAGTATTGAAGCAATTCGTCCTCCGTAATTTGATGGAATACCCCCTTTGATCAGCTTTACGTCCTTCACCGCATCGGGATTGAACACCGAGAAGAAGCCAAATAGGTGCGACGAGTTATAGACGGGTGCTTCGTCTAGTAAGACCAGATTCTGATCGATGCTGCCACCCCGAACGTTGAACCCGGTCGCTCCTTCACCAACCGTCGAAACGCCTGGCAGGAGTTGAATGCTACGTATGACATCGACTTCGCCGAGTAAAGCCGGAATGCGTTGCAAGGTTTTCACATCAATCCGGTTAACGCTCATCTCAATGTTTTTGACGTTATCGTCTTCGCGCTTAGTCGACACAACCACTTCCTGGAGTTGTTTGCCTTCCTCCTTTAGCTCAACGTCAAGCCGGACATTGCGGTCAGTTAAGGTTACGGATTTGGTTTGTTTCTCATAACCAACGTAGGATATAACCAGGTCATACGTACCGGTCGGCACCGTGACGGCATAGAAACCATAATTATTGGTAACGGCGCCTGTACCTGCTTCTTTTACAAAAACCGATACGCCAATTAATCCTTCACCGTCAGCAGCATCTTTGATATAGCCACTGACCGTAAATCTGCTCTGCGCGTTATTCGGGTTAAGTATATTTTGATTCGTCTGAGCTTCGGTAGGGTTGATAACCACCAGTAGAGCAAGCAGGCCGAATAGGTAAATTAGTACGTTGTGCTTCATAAAGTTAGCGAGGATGGCCACAGGTTTAGTTATTCCTGTGGCCTCGGGTTCCTGATTAACAACGTAAAACTACGATTACGGACTGGTGGATTGACTAAAATTTAGATAAAGCGGCTAAAATCAGTGCTGAACGGCACTTTAATTTGGATAAAATTAATAAATTGACATGCTTTTGTGAATAGTATAATGCATGCATAACCGACCATTTCAGTAATATACCCGGCCCGGTGAATTCAACGGCGTTGGTGTTAATACTCCGTTTGGACGGTACGTGCGGCTATTTCCGACAATTCGAATCTCGTGAAGAAAAGTGCATCCTTGATAGTAGACAATGGGTAAGTCCTGAACGGGAGGAAGTAGCGGCTCGGGGCTTTCGTCGTAGTTGATATAGGCGAAGTCAATGGGCACAATGTATTGCCCGGCGTATCGTGGATTAAGGGCAGGCATATGTTTGAGCCCCTTTACTACGGCTTCGCCAAAGCCATATTTTGTTTGGTCGGTACTAATAAGGGTGATAGCTTCAATGTGCCCCTGTTCATTTAGCCGAAAGCTGGCGTACACTCTCGTGTAAACGCCAGTACGTTCGGCCAGAACTGGATACCGGATCTGGCGTAACAAAACAGCGTTGAATACCGGGTCTTTGCTTAGAGCAGGCTCGCTTGGCTGAGCGTACACGCAACTTGTGATAAGCAGAAAAAAACAGGTGACTAGTTTTAGTAGATGCATAGCTATAACGTTGTGAAGGTGTATAGCTACTTAACATCTTGTTGCTCAATCTGTTTGATTAAATTTTTGGCTTCTTTCGTATCTGTCGTGGGAAAGGCCGTTGGTAATGATTCTAATATTTCGGTGACAATGTGGGCGATGATCAGCTGTTGGTTGGGGCGGTCGTCGCTCGGTATCACGTACCAGGGATTCTGCCGGGTAGCCGTGGCATTGATCGTATCTTCATAGGCCTGCATATACTCGGGCCAGAACTGACGTTCTTCCAGGTCGCTTTCGCTAAATTTCCATTGCTTTTCAGGATCACTTAGCCGGGCAATCAACCGCTTACCCTGCTCTGCCTTTGATACGTGGAGATAAAACTTAACGATAGGAAAACCATTCCGGAACAGGTAATCCTCAAAGTGGACAATATCACCGAAGCGCTGCTTCCAAAGCGTTTGGTCGTCGGTCGGCAGTAGATTCGTCGGGATTAGCTGCTCTTTTAACCGATCCGGGTGGACACGTAGCGCGAGGACTTCTTCGTAATACGAGCGGTTGAACACACCAATGTGGCCGCGCTCAGGCAACTCCTGCCAGAACCGCCACAGAAAATCGTGTTTCAGATCTTCGTCCGCCGGTTTCTTAAACGGAACCATTACGAACCGGGAGGGATTCACGCCCTTAAACACGCGTCGGATGCTGCTGTCTTTTCCGGCGGCATCCATAGCCTGAAACACAATAAGCAATCCATAGTGCTCATCTGCATGCATGCGGTTCTGAGCCTGGTCCATACGTTCGGCCAGCTCGGCAAGTTGGTTGGCGTGGTCGGTTTCGTCGGTGTATAAGGGTGCGATCAGGGTTGTCGACTCCTGCGAAAATTTCTTTCTACCGTCGTAGCGGAAACTAGTGGCGTTTAATTTTTTCATGCTAATAGTGTGATTTTCCAGAACCGGCCTGGCAACAGAGTCAAACTGCAGCCGATTCAGGAAAATCAGCCCTACCTGCTTCACTGCGCCTTGATAACCGGAATCAGTTTCTGAAGCTCGTCAAACCGCTCTTTGTTTGGTTCGGGTTCGGCAATGGGTAACTTCTTTAGCTCCTCAATCAGAATGCTGCCCACGAGCAGCCGCATATTCTTTTTGTCATCCGCCGGAATTACGTACCAGGGAGCCCGGTCAGTGGCTGTTTCATTGATGGCATCTTCGTAGGCCTTCTGGTAATCATCCCAGAAGTTGCGCTCTTTAACATCACCTTCGTCAAATTTCCAGTTTTTGGCGGGGTCTTCAATGCGGGCAATCAGCCGGTCGGCCTGCTCTTCTTTTGACACGTGCAAAAAGAACTTGATTGTAGGAAAGCCGTTATGATGCAGGAACTTTTCCATATTACGAATAGCGCTGTACCGACGCTTAAAGAGCTTATCCAAATCTTCGGTCTGCTCTTCGGGCAAGCGCTGACTCTCCGTTAAAATCTCTGGATGTACCTTCGTAACCAGCACTTCCTCGTAGTAGGAGCGGTTAAAAATGCCGATTGTGCCACGCTCGGGCAGCTCACGCCAGCTCCGCCACAAAAAATCATGGTCAAGCTCCTGATCGGTAGGGCGCTTAAACGAATAGACCCGAACACCGGTCGGATTAGTACCCGTGAATACATGCTGAATGGTGCCATCTTTACCGGCTGCGTCCAACGCCTGAAAAATGACTAATAGCCCATAGCGGTTGTAAGCATACATGCTTGTCTGCCACTTATCGATCTCGGCGGCCTGTTCGCGCAGCAAAGCCTCATAATGATCGTCGTCTTCATAAAGGTCGTCTACTTTGGTAGGCGCTTTTTTCAGTTTGATGGGGGCTGAGCCATCATAGCGGAAGCGATTGGTGTCAAATTCTTTCACGGCGTAGTGTCGTAAACTTTACGAAGATCAGTTACGTTGTTCTTGTAGCTTATCAACCATAAACCAACCTAATGGTTGCGACTGTGTTCCGTAAACAATTAACTGTCTTAACAACGGCCATCCTGTCTGCCGTAGGGCTGGTAGGACAAACCCAACCCGTTAGTCAACACAAACCGACAATTATGACCACAAATCAATCTGCTGATCTAGCCAAAGCAACCTTCGGAACGGGCTGCTTTTGGTGCACAGAGGCTCTCTATGAATCGCTCGATGGCGTCATCGATGCTGTTTCGGGCTATGAAGGAGGCCAAAAGCCCAATCCAACGTACAAGGAGGTCTGTACCGGCACAACCGGCCATGCCGAATGTGTGGAGGTAACCTACGACCCTAGCAAGATTACATATCAGGAGCTGCTCGAAGCGTTTTTCCGTAGCCACGACCCAACCACGCTGAATCGCCAGGGCGCTGACGTCGGAACGCAGTATCGGTCGGTGATCTTCTACCACAACGACGAGCAAAAGCAACTGGCGGAAACCGCAAAAGCTGAACTTAACAAAGCAGGTGCGTATGCCAATCCAATCGTGACCGAAATCAGCCCGGCCACTACGTTCTACGAAGCTGAAGCGTATCATCAGAGCTATTTTGCCAAGAATCCAGAGCAGGGTTATTGTGCGTTCGTGATCGCCCCGAAGCTCGATAAGTTCAAAAAGGTGTTCAAAGAGAAATTGAAGCCCGCGGAGAAAGCAACCGCTAGTCACTAAACATTTTAAGAGCCTCCTGATTAGGGGGCTTTTTGCTGAATTATAGTAAGTAGCTGAACAATATGAATCGATTTGGATGGCTTAGCCGCTTATTGCTCATAACCAGTTTGTCAACTGCCGCTTATGCCTGGAACAGACCTACGCACATGGTCACCGGGGCCATTGCTTATCGGGAGTTGCAAACTAATTCACCCCAGACGCTAGCCCGCGTCGTAACGATCCTGCGCCAGCATCCTGACTACGCGGCTATGTGGTCAGATAAGCTCAACGCGTCTACTCTGTCGGAGGATGAGCGTAATCAATACCTGTTCATGCTAGCTGCTCGCTGGCCGGATGATATTCGGGGGAATGCCCATGATCACCCCAGCTGGCACTACATTAACTACGTTTATGCTCCCCAACAGGGTATCGCTCGTACTGACACTATGCTGGCTACTGGAGAAAACATCCTGCAAGCCTTTGCGCTCAACCAACATATTGTACGTAGCGATGCGCCCGACAGCGCGAAAGCCATTGCATTGTGCTGGCTGTTTCATCTGGCTGGTGATGTGCACATGCCGTTGCACACAGCGGCACTTGTCGACCAGCAGTTTCCGCAAGGGGACCGGGGCGGGAACCTGTTCAAAATAAAAGTGCTCATGAGCGCTCAGACGATTAATTTACACTCGTTCTGGGACGGAATGCTGTTAGGGGAAGACGACTATCAGGCTGCAAGCAATCTGGCGATACAGATACATCATGCAGTGAGCCGGAACCAACTCTCTCAACTAGGTTCAGCTGATATAGCCATTTGGTCAAAAGAAAGTTTTCAACTAGCTCAGGATAACGCCTACCGGAGCAATACCTTAACCGCCGGAACGGACCAGGAAGGCGCTGTTTTACCCGCCGATTATGTGGCCACTGTTAAGCCCATCGCTCAGCGTCAAGTGGCGTTGGCCGGTTATCGGTTAGCCGATGAGCTGGTTAGTGATGTGAGGCATTAACGTTAAAAAAGTGAGCTTATATCCAAAGTGACGTAATATAAATTCACCGTCATATAAACAGTTTAAGTTTTAAGTTACGGTGGTTACAGAAAACCCCGACATTATCTGGTGTCGGGGTTTCTTTAGTTACGGCCAGCCTACCAGTTATAGCAGACGACAAAAGCTTTATCTTGTCAGCACCTTCCCGACAAGATGCCCAATGAAGTACTGCCTGTTTACGATGCTGTTACTCTCTAACCTAAGCCGTGCCCAGTCGAGCCTAGTTGGTCTAGGAAACTATCGTATAGGCAGCACAACGCCCGATTCACTCAGTCCGACTGATTTTAGAGAAGATCAATCGTACGTCAAAGGAACAATAGCGTTACCATGTACTCACATTCGTACGTTTAGGGCGTTCAGGTCAAAGATTACAGGTATCTCTGTCGAAGATTTGGTTCTAATCTTTTACGATAATACCTTGTTCAGCATCTCCTGCGATTATAATAGTGAGTTAACAAAAGCTTTTTTGGCGGATCACGGGCCTGGAATGACTAAACCGAAGCGTAGCCTTCGGTTATGTACCAAACAACTAGACAAGCCTTTGCTACTATGGGGCGTGGCCTGGCATAATGGTGACAATTTTGCTCTGGTTGTTTATAAGAAAGGGTACTCGGCTGATTGCCTACCGGAAGAAGCCGCGCGATTGATTATCATTAACCAGCGAATGTCAGCTTTGTCCTCCGAATGCGACTTAAAGTCTAACGATTCCTTACTTGAGGAATATATCAAGGAAAATGGTGGTAACGAGTAACTAAAAAGCCCGGCTGGTCTAAGGCCGGGCTGTACAAGTTAGGTGAGATAAATCCTTATACTAACCTGATAATATGTTTAACTGTTCGTTATGTAGATTGTTCGCCAGTAACAAGTGTGGTGCTATTTTTATGTCGCTAACCACTTGGTCCCCAATTAGTACGGTTTTGGCTAAACTTCAAAAGTCATCTCTAATATAAAATAGGCTAAGACCGTATCACAGACCTTGCGGTATGCTCCCGGTCATGGCCGAACGCTAACTAACGGAACACGCGCTGCAGAGTCCAGTTAACGAGGCAGAGTACCTTCAGCAAATACCTGATTGATGATCATGGTTATATGTCGTCTAAATCGTGCCGGGCTTACCTCGTTTAAGGTAATAATACCGCTGCTAGCTAGCTTTGGGCTGCTGGGCTGTAATAACGGAGCAGACGAGCAGTCTGATAGTTCGGTACATGAGCAGATACAAGAGACTTTAAAGGCCCAAAACCTTAGTATTTGTCAAGTCTACGGATGGCTTAATAAAATGGAAGATGATACGCGTCAGCAAATTGAAAAACGATATGCCGACACGGATCAATCCATACAAGATCAGTATATTATCGAGCTTAGAGATAGGCGCTGGAAGGCGTATCGGACACATCACAGATTAGCTGATTCCTTACGGACTTACATCATGGGCTATGGTGCGGATGATTGTGGAGTAACTAAGCCTGTCTTGTAAGGTTGACCTCAGCCTAAGAGCCACCTGATCGTGATGCTTTATAAATACACTTTGGAGTTCCCCGCCTTTAAGTACACAAGGCGGTTGGAATACCCGTAACGACCTCCGAAGATTATCCTCGTTCATTCGCCAGCGACTGGCACTTAATTAACTGTTGGTTGCTACAGCTGGGTTACTGCCGCTGCGAAGAAACTACACATCTGTTTCTTCGCAGCGGCAAATGGCTACTGATGCCGACTTACTAATGCAGTTGATTAACGATTTTAGCTAATTCAAGCGCTATCTTTTCCGGTTCAAACGTATGGTAGCTTGACAATCAGGCTGCTATGCCGACTTTTGTATAGGCCGAGGCTACTGCCTTCTCATTATCAGCCCGGTTGTAATTGATACTTGTTTAATAGCCTGCCCCCTTTCTAACGAAAAACAAAAACTACTATGAAAATTCTTCTTCCCTTGTTGCTGGTACTGACCGTTATCTCAACGGCTTCTGGACAGATTGCTAACGACAATACGTTTGATGTCAACATCGACGGCAAACCGTATCATACACAACCCCGGCGCATCAGAATCGGAAATTACTGGTGGGTAACAGCTAATAGCATTAAGCCCGATCGGTCGCTGCGCATATGGTTGGGTAGTTACAACAATAACAAAGACATCATCGAAACCGGTACGTACCTCGTAGTTGATGCGGATAGCCCTGACACGAAAGAGAACAGAAAAAAAGTACAGGAGTCAGCCACATACAAAGGTGTTGCGGTTATTAAGTACGTCGAAGAAACCAGGGAGCCGCGGATGGAATATCACGTGGGTAAATCTCAGAATAATAACGAAACGATCACAGTAACGACGGGGGCCGATGGCTCTCTGGAGGCAACCTTTACTAGCTCTCTGGCTGGATCATACTGGAAGGAGAAAGGCTCCGCCACCGTTTTTGGGGGCATGGGACGACTGATTAATAAGATGGAGGATAAAGCAATCACAAAAACGACGGGCTATGATTCCTCAATTGATCCGGAAGGAAACGGGTATAAGAAGCAGGACAAGACTGACATGATCAACCTGTCGAATGGTAAGTTCAAATTAAAAATGAACTAAGAAGAACACGTAAATAAACGCCTGCTATTGAAGCTGTTTAGGATTTATAAAATCTGGGTGTTTTTGTATCCCGACCGGTCCGCAGGAATTGAAATACCAAAAACAAAATACTAAACAGCTTCAGTATTAAAAAAGCTCGATGGATGTCCATCGAGCTTTTTTAATAATAGGAATAGTGTCGGCTAAATGATCTACGGTATAGATAAGATCTGTAGAGAACGGCTTCATTTTACATTTCATACCGTTAAAATGACAATTTTATACCCCTCTGCAGCGGAAACATACTTTTTCTTTGTAAAGTCTTATTTGGGCAAGAGCGACAAAAGCGCCTTTCCTTATGAGACGTGTTGCTCTGCCAACGTTATAGCCAGGCCTGGATAATCAATTGTCAGAGTTGTGAATTACTATCTTTTCATTGCTAAACCCGAATACTATGTTCTTACTCATACGTAAGAGGCCTTCTTTCATTCATACTGACAGGCTTAAAGGCAGCCTGAACGGCCAGGGCTCGGCCAACGGCAAATCACTTTTGCGGCAAAAGGTGCGCCCTTCTTTACTCAGCGCGTTGCTGGCTGTGTTACTCATCGGCACTAGCCTTACAACGGGTTTCGCTCAACAAACAGTGGTAGAAAAATACGGACAGCTGCGCGTGCAGGGTAACCGTATTGTCAGCCAGAGTGGCGAGGCTGTTCAGTTACGCGGTATGTCGTTGTATTGGAGTCAGTGGATACCGAAGTTTTATAACTACAACGCCATTAAGTGGCTCCGTGACGATTGGAAAATAACCGTAATCCGGGCGGCAATGGCCGTAGACGTGGGCGGATACGCAACGAATCCAGCGGCCGCAACGGCAGAAAAAAACAAGGTCTTCACGGTCATTGATGCTGCCGTTAGCCTGGGTCTTTACGTAATCGTTGATTTTCACGTTCACGAAGCGCAGAATTACAAAACAGAGGCTAAAGCATTTTTCAGTGAAGTAGCACAGAAGTATGGTAACATTCCTAACATCATTTATGAGCCCTGGAACGAACCATATAATACCCCCGCCTGGGCCACGGTGATTAAGCCGTATCACGAAGAAATAATTAGCACCATCCGGCAGTATGATCCTGATAATATTATTATTTGTGGTACGCGGACCTGGTCGCAAAATGTCGATGAACCCGCAGCCGATCCAATTAATGAGCCTAATATTGCCTACACGCTGCATTATTACGCGAACACCCATAAACAGTGGCTTCGGGACCGGGCGCAGGCGGCACTAGACAAAGGTATTGCGCTGTTCGTGACTGAGTACGGAACTACTGATGCAAGCGGAAACGGATTTGTGAACGAGGTTGAAACCAGAGCCTGGTGGGCATTTTTGGATAAAAACAAAATTGGTCACGCCAACTGGTCAGTAGCCGACATCGGCGAATCGTCGGCGGCTTTGGTTCGATCCGGTAATGGGGTCAATGTCAGCGCTGACGGTGGGTGGCCCCTTAGCCAGATAAAGCAGTCGGGCCAGCTGGTACGGAACGAGCTACGTAGCAAAAGTCCCTTCGGAGCCGCTGACTTTACCATTACCGGCGCTACCCCTGTCAACTGTCAGACCGTAACGGGTAATCCGGCCATGCGTCGCGTTAGTTTCACTCCGCAGTATAACGGTCAAACCGACGAGCCGATTTCGTTTTCGGTGGTCAATGAGATGGCTCCTACCACGGCTGCCGGGCCGTATACCCTTAACTTATACACCGATAACCCAACGATTCGGCTTGAGGCTAAGCAGGGCGAGAATACGGCTAGTTTTGCCTATGATTGGCTATCCGTTTGCAGCAGCACGACACCACCTTCTGCCAGCCTGGTAATTTCGGGAGTAACGATGGTCAGTTGTCAGACGCTAACGGCCGACATGCGTCGGCTCAGTTTCACGCCACAATACAGTGGTGTGACAAGTGGAACGGCGGCTCCTGCTGTGTCATTCTCGGTCGTTAATGAGATGATGCCTACCACAGCCCCAGGCCCTTACACGCTTAATCTGTATACCGATAACCCAACCATTACGCTGAAAGCGCAGCAGGGTGCCAAACTGGCCAGCTACTCTTATAACTGGGTAGATGCCTGTACATACAGTGGAGCCCGACGCGGGGCCGAGCCTCTGCCAGCGTTGACGGTAACAGTACTAGGCAATCCGGTTGTTAACGAAAGCGTTGAGGTTGAGGTCCGTGGTGCTGCTAATCAGCCGTTACGGTTGCAGGTAGTTGATGCCGGTGGCCGCAACGTGAATCTGACCACAATAGAGTCGGCTCGTGAGGTAGAGCGAGTTCGGCTCGGACTCGGGCGATCAACAGGGACCTATCTGCTACGAGTCAGCACACCTACCCAGCAGGGCGTTACCAAGCTCATAAAGCCATAAAAATACCGTTTCGTGCACCAAAAGGGCGACTTATACGAGTCGCCTTTTTGGCGTTTCCAATAGGCGGTCCTTACTCAGAACGTAGTGTTAGATTGATTCTAACGTAAAGCATTGTAAGTACTTTGTTCATAAACTGTGTCACTGTAACCCGCTACTAGGTCAATTAATTGAACATTTCGGTAAATTGCTCCATCAAACTCGGTAGACTGGATTGAAGAAGTTGTCATTTTTGAGGGGCGTCGTTCATGACTTAACCAAACGTAGCGCCAAGGGGAGGGAGCCGTCTACGAGAAAGAAGCCTGGTACATTTCGTTTCTCAAACTCATATGCTGTATGACTACCTATGACGATAACTCGACTACTAGCTATGCAATACGGGGGGCATTTGCATTCGCATTGGGAGCAAGTCTATTGATCCTGGATGGTCGGGCACCAAAAGTGGCCCGATGGGGTATCGGGCTTGTCACCGCCTACGTAATTGTGCGCCAGTTACGCCAACAGGCTAAACAATGAGAGCGGCTCATTTAATGGCGCAACTCTATTCCCGTCAACCGTGAGTTAGGCTTGTTGTTTGTCGGTATATTGGTTCTATCTATTGTACTTTCCTGGTATGAAGCGCTACGTCCAGCATGAACCTTTTAATATTTATCAGTTCACCGTTAGTGACTGGCCGCACCCGATCCATAAGCACAGCTATCATGAAATTATCTTTATCAGAAGTGGTAGCGGGCGACATTTTATCAACGGAAACACCTTCGACTACGCCACCGGCGATGTGTTTCTATTAGGTCCGGAAGATTATCACTATTTTGAGATTGGGGTACCGACTACGTTTTGCTACATTCGCTTTACCCAGTTGTTTATCAAAGCCCCAACGCTTGGCCAGTTCGCAAACTGGTTACCCACCTTTGAGTTTCTGCTGAACACGCCCTATCAACTAAGCGGAAGTATTGTTACCGACCCCGTTGAGCGGGAGTTGGTTGATCACTTGCTGATTGTGCTAATTCATGAGTATGGCAGTGGAGAAAGGTACGATGAGTTGATTATCAACAGCCTGATGAAGGCCATTCTGGTAATTCTGGCCCGAAACGTAGTCCGCCAGCAGTCGGTGGCCATGAACGAACAAAGAAGGCCCAAACTAATTGAGGAGATGTTGTTATACATCTGCCAGCATATTCAAGAACCAAATGCATTACGTATCGAGCAACTGGTAGAGCGCTTTCATCTGTCGCCGAGCTATTTGAGCGTGTTTTTTAAACGCCAAACCGGCGAGTCACTACAGGAATATATTGTTAAGTACAAGCTTAGGATGATTGAAAAGCGGTTACGATTCAGCACAAGCAGCATATCTGAAATTACCGATGAGTTTGGTTTTACTGATAGTAGTCACCTGACAAAACTTTTTAAGAAATATTACGGACTGACCCCAAGTGCTTTTCGACGCACGGAATCCAAAATAAGTGTCTAATACCCGTAGGTCCTATCTTTTGCAAGTCAAACAAGTGGTATACGCGACTGTGACCATACGTTGTCGCCAGACCAAGAAGGGCCACTCCGTAACTTATAGAGCTTTCACATGACAAAAGGCCTATATCAACAGTTTTCAGAAGATTAAATAAGCAGGTCTTCCGAAACTTATTCATCGTATGAAAAATGCATTAATGATTATGGCTTTGTCGATGACGGTAGCCATGACAAGCGCATTCGCTCAATCGGGTGGTGCCAGCAGTGGAAGCTCGTCGCAGTCGGCTACCAAACAAAGTAAATCTGGGTCGAGCAGTGGCCTACAGCAATCTAACAAAGGCGGTGCAACGTCTGGTCGGACAACCAATGGCATGGGCAGTATAGGTGATCAGCGGGGTAGTACGTCAGGAACCAGTTCAACTAGCAGCACGAAATCGTCGACTACAAAAACCAAGACTAAGAGTGGCAGTAAGTAAAGCCTGGGTAAGACTATAAAACAACACGAAGCCGGAGCTGGCCCTGATCTGTTATGGCCAGCTCCGGCTTCGTGTTGGCAGTTTGGCCGTAAGCCGTGTTGACGTTAGCTTTTAGCCAGTACTAAGGCGTAACTATCGCGCCTTAAATCCTTACTTCGGCGGTTGCTATACGATTCGTTTTCGACATCGCTAGTAATGCCAGTCCGACCGGGTTTAGCCTTCTTTACAGCTAAAAATTATTGGCTTTCATTTTTGACTGACAAACACTCTGAATTTTTGCGTTTATACTATGGAAGTTATGGGTTAAAAACCTGAAAGCTATTCTATGAACGTACCCCGTACTACTTACGGACTCTTATTTGTCGTGCTCATCCTGACTAGCTTCGCCCCCAAGGCTGATAACCCCGGTGCCTTGGTTGGAAAGTGGCTCAGCTCAAAAAAAAGGAATCAGGTTCAGATCTATGAGCATAATGGAAAATACCATGGTCGGCTGATCTGGATGGCCGAGCCCATTGACCCCGTGACCCGCAAACCAAAACAGGACAGCAAAAATCCCGATGAAAAGCTGCGCTCCCGCCAATTGCTAAACCTGACGATGATGACCAACTTTGTCTATAAGGGTAACAACGTCTGGAGTGATGGTGAGGTATATAATCCCGAAGATGGTAAAACCTATTCTTGCCAACTTACTCTGAAAGATCCTAATACGCTCGATGTTCATGGCTACATCTTAGGGATGCCTTTTTTGGGCAAAAGCAAACTATGGACACGTGTGAAATAACCGCATTTACTGCTGTTAAACCATGCCAGACGTATTGATGGGTTTGCTTAACAGTAGAACCCGTTACAGTAAGCCTTCCTTGGCTGTCTGACTTTCTGCTATTATTATCTATGAACTTTTGTAATAAAGCCCGCTTTTGGGCAGTAGCTCTACTGGCGATATCCTGGAATGCACTTGCCCACCGGACAAACGTAGGGCCCGGCGACTCAATAAAAGTTGTGGCGCCGGGCGCCCAACTTCAGCAGATTTCGACTCAGTTTACATTTACAGAAGGTCCCGCTGTGGATAAAAACGGGGCAATCTACTTCACCGACCAGCCTAACGATAAAATTTGGAAGTACGACACCGACGGAAAACTGTCCACGTTTATGGACAAAACGGGTCGTTCAAACGGATTATATTTTGATAAGAGCGGAGCGCTGATTGCCTGCGCGGATCAAAACAACGAACTATGGTCGATAGATCCGGCCGGAAAAGCCACGGTCTTGCTAAAAGACTACCAGGGCCACAAACTCAATGGTCCTAACGATGTATGGATAGACCCCAAAGGTGGAATTTACTTCACTGATCCTTATTATCAGCGTGAGTATTGGGAACGCAAGAAGCCCGACATTGAAGGACAAAACGTGTTCTATCTACCTAAAGGTAAAAAAGAACCTATCCTGGTTGAAGGCCAATTAATCCAGCCTAACGGCATTGTTGGCTCGCCGGACGGAAAATTTCTGTATGTAGCTGACATTCGGGCTAATAAGACTTACAAGTACCAGATAAACAGTGATGGTACGTTAACCAATCGCCAATTGTACGTGTCGCAGGGTTCCGACGGCATGACACTCGACAGCCAGGGTAATCTGTATCTGACGGGGCGGGGCGTTACGATTTATGACCCGGCCGGGCAAAAAATGGGAACCATTGCGGTGCCTTCCCGATGGGTAGGTAACGTTTGCTTTGGAGGGAAAGACCGTAAAACGTTGTTCATTACGGCCTCCGAGGCAATTTATACCCTAGCTATGCAGGTGAAAGGAACAGAGTAAGTGTGTAAAGCTCCATAGTAGGAATGCCTGCGCAGGCTTTTGATCTTATCCACTCCTTATACTCACTATTTAATTAATCTGCTTTTTCAACGGGGCTTCAAGCCTTCGTGCTTTGTCGAGCGCAACGTTATAGTCTTCCTGTAGCTCACGACGCGTAGCTTGTCGAATCAGCACACAATTCTGAAACTCAAAGCTAGCAGCTATCGAGGCCGCATTGAAGTTATTGCTGTTGGTTGCCGTAGTCGTCAATGGCAGGTTTTTTATGAAATAAGGGCCAATGATTGTATTGGTGAATTCGAGTTCGGCGGCTTCCACTAACTGTATACTCTGGTAATGTTTGTAGTAGTCAAACAACGCGTTTTTCAAGCCAAAGTCATCCAGTAAGCGCAGGTTGCCCGTGCTGGTCAAATCCAGAAAGGTGGCATCTTCGGCAATAAAGCGGGGGCGCTTCGTAATAAATTTAATGTCCGTCAGAAACTGCTGGTTTGAAACCGACGAAAGATTGGCTTGCTGAAGACGCTGAGTCTTGGCAATAATTTGCTTAGTCTCTGCCAAAACCTCATTCAACTGAATAACGTCCGTTTGAAAATTGTTGTATAAGCTTTTCAGATAAGCTTGCTGAGTTTGCTGCTTACTTCGTTCATCTTTCCATTCATCGAAAGCAAACGAAATTGTGATACTTAAAATAATCGTGACGATTTCGAGTATATACTCAGGCCACTTTTCCCGGACTAAGCTAGAAAATCGGTGCAAGCCTGCAGATGGTTGATCAGCCGGTGGTAGATTGGGTTCGGTTTCCATACTAGGTTAAAACGCCAACGTACTGCATTAGTGCAACATATACAAGCGTAGTCAGTCGGAATAACAAACGCCAGGCTCATCAAAGGCCTGGCGTTTGTGTACTATTACATTTACCCACAGATGTGGACGCCACACCTTGGTATTGCCAATACGTCTATCTATGAACAAGGGTTGCGTGGCAGACTGAAACAGGCTACAATAGGACTAAATCTTGGAGCATTTCTTACTAAAAAGAGCTTTGTTATGCTTGTCGCTTGAGGCCCGTAACATACCTTATTCGACTAGCGTAGCTCTTTCATAACCCGCTTTTTTAAAGAAAACGAAGCTCTTTTACCGTTTACTCAAAACAGTAAGCTTTATTTTATGCTGTAAATCATTGATTAGTCATCGGTTGTACTCTTTATTTCGTAAGGGTAAGGCGCTGGTTATCAATCAGAAGTTTCCTTTTATTGACAGGTTTACGACTATACAACCGATTACTAACTTGATCATAGGTGTGTTTGGCAACCCGTACGAATACACGTTAATTTGTTCCCAGTTTTACATAAATCGACTGTACAACATGAAAAAATTTCACTTCGCTTTTTTATTAGTTCTTGGCTTGTTAGCCGGAACGCAATCGTTTGCCCAACTCGCCGTTGATAAGGGTACCAAGTTTTTAAATCTTGGTATCGGAGTTGGTGGATACGGGTACTTCTCAGGAAGCGGTATTGGCTTAAATGCCGGTTTAGACGCTGGTATTATCAAAAATGTCACAGTAGGCGGCTTAGTTGGTTACCGATCCTATGGTAGTGGTGTTAACTCATTTGATCTTGGTGTTCGTGGCTCTTATCACTTTAATGAATTACTCCAATTAGGAACCGATAAAGCTGATTTATACGCTGGAGTAGGGCTATCTTATTACCGTATTTCTTATGGAGACTATTATGCAGGTATACCTGGCTTCTCTAATTCGTACAATACAGTATATTTTCTCGGTCATATTGGCGGTCGCTACTTTTTTACTGATAAGATAGGTGGATTTGCTGAGCTTGGTTCAAGCCTGGCAACGCTTAAACTGGGAGTTACTATCAAGTTATAATTTTCAACAAGAATACAAACAATAAGGGCTGTTTCTAACTATTTGAGACAGCCCTTATTGTTTGTATTACTTACTCGCAATTTCCCTCAAACTCGTTACGCCCATATTCCAAAGGATGAACGAGTAAATGTCAGCGGTGGTCTCAATGTTCTTCTTGGTGTTGCTGGCTCCGTGGCCCGAGTTAGTGTCGATACGGATGAGCACCGGGTTTGGCCCTTTGTAGACTTCCTGCAACGTAGCGGCATACTTAAACGAGTGCGCCGGTACAACGCGGTCGTCGTGGTCGGCCGTCGTAATCAACGTAGCTGGATAATTGCGACCCGGTTTTAAGTTCTGAATGGGCGAGTAAGCATACAGCGCTTTGAACTCTTCCGCATTATCTGCGCTACCGTAGTCAGCAATCCAGTTCCAGCCAATGGTGAACTTATGAAACCGTAACATGTCCATCACGCCTACCTGCGGAATGGCCACCCGAAACAACTCGGGCCGCTGATTCATGACCGCACCAACGAGTAGACCTCCATTGGAGCCTCCCTGGATAGCAAGTTTGGCCGAACTGGTATATTTCTGAGCAATCAGGTATTCGGCAGCCGCAATGAAATCGTCGAACACATTCTGCTTCTTGAGCTTCATACCTTGCTCGTGCCATTTTTCGCCGTATTCGCTGCCGCCCCTCAAATTAGCCTGGGCGTAAATACCACCCTGCTCCAGAAATGGAATGCGCAAGGGACTAAAGCTGGGCGGAAGACTAACATTGAAGCCACCGTATCCATATAACAATGTCGGATTGGTACCGTCTAGTTTGATTCCTTTGCGGTACGTAATAAACATGGGTACCTTCGTCCCGTCTTTACTAGTGAAGAATACTTGCTTTGTTTCGTAATCAGTGGGTTTGAAGTCGACCTCCGGCGCACGGAATACGGCACTTTTTCGCGTAGCAATGTCATAGCGATAAATGGTGGGAGGGAAGGTAAACGATGTAAACGTGTAGAATACAAACTTATCATCTTTTTCCCCTCCAAAGCCGCTGGCCGAGCCAATTGCCGGCAGCTGGATTTCATTTTCAGGCTTACCGGTGTAATCAAACACTTGTACCTGCGACGCTACATCTTTCGAGTATTCGACGAACAACTTAGTACCGGCCGCACTAACGCCCCCTTCCGTAATGGGTTCGGGCCGTTCGCCAATAAGCGTCGAAAAGGCCTTTTTCTTTGTATCGAACGCTACTACTTTGCTATTGGGCGCTTTTTCATTAGTCAAAATCAGTAATCGATCGCCGTCATTGTCGACCACGCCATAACTAAAGTCGGTTACGTCGGCTACTACCGGGGCAAACGTTTTCTGACCGCCTTGCGCATCCATGAAAAGTAGCGCGTTACCATCTTTCCCCTGGCCACGGTCACTGATGGATAGTAAAGCAAACCGTTCGTCGTCGGTTGTGCTAACAATGTGAAACCGTTGCGGGTTTTTAGGATCTTCGTACACCAACCGATCCGCCGACTGTGGCGTGTTCAGCTTGTGATAGAACACCTGGTGATTCTCGTTTTTGGCGGCTAGTGCACTACCTTCCGGCTTAGGGTAGCGGCTGTAATAAAAGCCATCGCCCTGCCAAGCAGCTCCCGACACCTTCACCCATTCAATCTTTTCGGGTAAGTACTGCTTCGTGGCCAGATCCATAATCTGATACTCCTGCCAGTCAGAGCCCCCTTTCGAGAGGCCCACAACGGCATACTTCCCGTCTTTCGACAGTGAGAAAGCACCTAGCCGCGTCGTGCCATCGGTAGAGAGTTTATTGGGGTCAATGACCAGCTCAGGTTTGCCGTCAAGACCTTTCTGGCGGTAAAGAACCGATTGGTTTTGCAGGCCATCATTCTTCGAAAAGTAAAACCACTCGCCCTTGCGGCTGGGAGCCGAGTATTTGGGGTAGTTGTATATTTGTTCCAGCCGATCCTGAAACTGCTTTCTGTACGGAATTTGCGATAGGTAATCGAACGTAACCTTGTTTTCGGCCTTGACCCATTCGGCTGTTTCCGCCGAGCGGTCGTCTTCAAGCCATCGATAAGGGTCAGCGACTTGAGTACCGTGGTAATTGTCAACCTGATCGGTTTTGCGCGCTTTAGGGTAGGTAAGCGGGTTGCTGGCCTGGCCCAGGGCTACGGACGAACTCAACATAAGGAGCAGTCGGATAGAGTTAGAAAGATGCATGTTGTTGCGTGTTGATGGCTTTTGAAACGCAATTATCCTACTAATTACGATTCCGCGCCCTGGAAAGACAAGTACGAGAGTAATTATCTGACAGCGCTTGGCTAAGAAGCGCCCTGGAGAATAATATTTAACAACGTTTGTTAGGCAACTTAATAGGATATGTAGTAAATAGGGGGCTCATTTACAGAAGTTTACCATAAAGCATTGGCTGCTCGGCATGCGAACTGTACTCAATCTGTTCACACTAATACTCTCGATGATTGCGCCGACTACGGGTATGTGGGCACAGGCTGCCTACACGAGTAATGCTTCAGCTTTCCGCGTCGATCATATTGGGGTAGGTGAGGGACTCACGCAGGGGTCAGTGTATTACATGCTGAAAGACAGCCGGGGCTTCTTATGGTTCGGTACTCAGGATGGTTTGAATCGGTACGATGGCCATCATTTCCGTACGTATCGCCCAACAGTGGGCGAGCGGGGAGCCGTTCAGCCAGGCTCTATTCGGGGCGTTAACATTTTTGGAATTATTGAAGACCCCGAGGGTAACTTATGGATTGGAACCGAAGAAGGCCTGAACCGGTACGACCGTCGGCATGATCGGTTTGACTGTTTCTTTGCCATTGATTCTAATGGTAAACCTGTTTCTAGTCGGACCCTGCCATTTTTTGTAAATAAAACAGAGCTTTTGTATCTGAGCGATGCAGAAGGCCTCGTGCGGTTTGAGTATAAAAATCGCCACAAAACAGTTTTAGCGTCGTCCCTGCACCCAACAAAGGAATACGATCTACAGAGCTCCACGGTGCGCACCGTCAGCGATGACATCTGGCTCCATGCGCCAACGGGTTTGATGCGCTATAACCTTCGCGACCGTACACTCTCTCATTACTTCAGTAATCATCCCCAAAATCAAGTTGGGGCGGTACAAGCCGTTTTTTCCTTCTACATCGACGCCGATAATATTGCCTGGCTGGGTACTAGTGCCGGATTAATCCGGTTCGACTACCACCAGAAAACCTACCAGACCTACGAAACGGCAGGAGCCAACGCCGTCAGTGCTATCTATAGCCTTGCTCCCGACCAACGCGGGCGGCTTTGGTTAGGTACCCAACACGATGGAGTACTGTATTTTGACAAGCGATCGCGGATGTTTGGTCAGGTGAATGGCTTCACGAACAAATCACGTCGGCTGAATGAGTTTAAGATCAGTAAAGTATACGTTGACGACATGGGTATCATTTGGGCCAATGCTGACCCCGACGGCTTAGCCCGAATCATACCCGACGTGTTTTTGTTCGGTGGAATTACTAAGCGTCAGACGGCTGATACTGAATCGGCTGACCGAAAGCTCAGTAGCTATACTATACGTGGGTTTATGGAAGAGCGGTTTGATCGCCTGTGGCTTATCACAGAAAATGGTATTGACGTCCTGAACCCACGTACCGATCGAATTGTCGAACGACACCTGACAGATCGGCGAAGTAATTTGCCCGGCAATAATCTACTCAAAAGCATTTATCGTGATCCGCAACGGCGTATCTGGGTCGGGACATCGGACGGAGTGCTGGCGTTTGATGAAAAAACTAAGACGTTTAAACCGATCCTGTTCTCGTCGCCGACCAGCTTAGTAGCTGACAACTACGCTCGTAATTTGATTAGTGTCGCTGACACTACCCTGGTTGCTGCGACAGAAGATGGACTTTATTCACTGAATACACGGCAACAGCGCTGGTCAAAACTCTCTTTTTTATCGGGGCTAAACATCTTCAGCCTTTGGTACGATGACCCGACCCGACAGCTTTGGGTGGGTACGTACCTCAATGGGTACTACTGCTACCAATTATCTCCTCAGACTACCCGTAGTAATATAGCTTCGTGGCGGTTGATCAAATCCGGTTTAAAAGGCTACACCGTGCTGCACATTCGACCAGATGCTAACCGGAAGACGATGTGGCTTTCCTGCGATCGGGGGTTGGTGGCGCTTAAGCCGCGAACGGGTCGCTTCACGTTGTATACCGAACGGCAGGGAATGGCCAATTCGTTTGTGTATGGTAGCGTTACAGACGTTCAGAACAACATCTGGATGAGTACAAACCGAGGCATTCTGCGACTTGATCCGAAGACGCAGACCGTAAAAAACTTCACGCTGAACGACGGCCTTCAAGGCTACGAATTCAATGGTAATGCCTTTCTTCGAACGGCTAACGGCGAGCTTTACTTCGGTGGCGTTAACGGGTTCAACCGATTTCGGCCTGACCTATTTCATAGTAGCTTGCACAATCCTTACGTTCATATCTATACGCTTAACGTCAACGAAGAACCATATAAGGCCGATACTTACGTGGGCGAAACAAACCGCATTGAGCTAGATTACAACCAGAATACGGTTTCGCTTGAGTTTGCTGCACTGGATTATTTCAGCAATGGCAATAATGCGTACCAGTATCAGCTCAAGGGATACGATGACCGGTGGGTAGCCGCTGGCCAACGTAACTACGTTCGGTATGCTAACCTACCACCAGGTGAATACACATTTGAAGTGAAAGCTGCCAATCTGGATGGCCATTGGAGTAACCGTATTCGAAGGCTACATATTGAAGTTAAGCCACCATTCTGGCGGAGGCTGCCGTTTCTTGTAATCATAACCTTGTTGCTGGCTGTGGCCGCACTGACCTGGGTACGTCAGCGCGAGCGGGCCATTCGCCATCAGGAAGCTGACCGCTTACGGCTGGCTTACGACATTCAGGAGCAGGTAAAAAAAGATATCGCCCGCGATTTGCACGATGAGATCGGAACCCGCCTGGCAACGATCAAGTTGTATACCAGTCAGTTAACCCAGCAGGCTGGCGAAACGCCTACCATTCTGTCGCTTCGCACCACTATATTTAATTTAATCAATGATACGATTAGCGATGTTCGGAATCTGCTCAGGAAGCTTAACCCACAAACCCTGGAGCAACATGGATACGTAGCTGCCGTCGAAGAGTTGTTCTCACGCATCAACGCGAGTGGAATAATTCACACGCAATTGATTATCAGCAATACCGCGGGCGCAATAGAAACGAACCTATCGGCCACTAGTAGCCGATTTTCGGCAGACACTGAATTGATGTTATACCGGATTACCCAGGAGCTGGTCAGTAATTCGCTCAAACACGCCGAGGCTCAACAGCTTGAACTTCACTTGCTTCAGCAACCTGATCGACTCGTGCTGACGTATTATGACAACGGCCGGGGATTTGATTACGAACGCATCAAGAAGGGTGGAACCGGATTAGGAATCGGCAATATTGAGTCTCGCGTGGACATACTAAATGGTCGGATTACGTGGCAAAGCCAACCGGGTCACGGCGTTCGGGCCACCATTGAGATACCTATCGGTCCGGTTGGTAGGCGAAGCTTTTATGGCGTTCTCACCAACCAGTCGACGTCAAACTAGAGCCGGGTGTGGATCATGTGCTGAGCAGATACGCGGGGAATCAACTCTTTCACATCGTGACGTAATAACATCTCAAACAACAAGACGGTGGCGGCCGCGTCGCCTTGAGCACGATGACGTCCATTCAGCGGAATGTTAAGCGAATGGCAAAGCTTGCCCAAACTGTAGGATGGATGGCCTGGAATCAGTTTGCGGCTTGTCCGGACAGTGCACAAGGTTCTCCGAAAGTAATCGTAACCTAGCCAGCTCAACTCTTTCTTAATAAAGTTGAAGTCAAAGCTGACGTTATGAGCTACGAAAATAGCATCCTGGGTAATGTTCAGGACGTCTTCGGCTATATCGGCAAACACAGGAGCATCGGCCACCATTTCATTGGATATACCTGTCAAATGGCGAATGAATGGCGGAATTGAGCAGCCTGGATTTAACAACGAGTGGAACGAATCAACAACTTGCTGCCCATCGTGGCGGAAGATGGCGATTTCGGTCAGACGAGTGGGACCTTTTACGCCCCCTGTGGTTTCGACGTCAACGATGCAATACACAGCAATAAAGGTACGACTTTAGCGCGAGGCTTGCAACGGCCGGATCTTGATCGGCTGCCGGGCTACGACTCCCTGGCGAACCAGGCGAAGCGTATAATCCAGCACATAGTCGCGGTTCGCCATCAAATCGTCGTAACTGCGGGTTACTGTAAAGTCAGGCTCTACGGTGAAGCCGTTGGCTCGGTCTGGTACAACAGCATGGGTTAACTTCTTCAGCGGAATTCGTACCTGCATACGAGAATTCGGTAGGGTCACCATCTTAAAATGTCCCGCAAAGTCGCCCCAATATGCACTGCCACTGGCTTCGCCAACGAAAGTACCCATGCCGGCATCGAGTGTTTTGGCCAGTACCGAAGTGGTAGCCGAAAACGAAGCACCGTTCATCAAAAAATAAAGATTTCCCTTAAAAGCCATCTGCTTTTTGGGTCGATAACGCCGACGCGATGATCGGCTGGCAAATCCACCAGCAGTGGTGTGTTTGTACTGCAAGCTGAAATTGAGGGCCGAGAATGGGTTCCAACGGGTCACTAGTTCGTTGCGGGCTGCTCCCTTCATCTCTTCATGCTCCATGATGGTGAAGGGTTTGGGCATCCAGTATTGAAGAAGCCGAGCCGAGTTCATAACTATACCGCCACCATTTCCCTGCATGTCGACCACCAGGTTTTGTACATTCTGCTGACGTATTTGCTTGAAGGCTTGTTTCAGCCGCCGGTTAAAGGCCCACTGGAACGGATCGGTTTTTTTCAAACCCATGAATGATGACACACGTAGCACCGCTGTATGCGTTAAGGTGTCAACAACACGCACGGATAGATTAGGCCGGTGATCAATCTCGTTTCGATACCGACGCTGCATAATAGCTCGAAAGCCATGTAGCGTTGGGCAAGCTAAGCGCTTTTGCCGAGTCAGAGTATCCTTAGGGAAACGGTACGTAATTACGATCGAGTCCGAAGAACCATACCACGCGGCATAGTAATCGGCAAACTGCACCAGGCTCCACTGCCGCCGACCGGTCAGGTTATCGCCATCGGAACCTGAGTGGTCATTGTTCATTAATTCATGGTGTAGGTCGGCAACCGTTCGGCCATTAATAGTGAGTAGTTCGGTGCCGCGCCGAAGGCTTGTATCTGGTGATACGTTGTGGCTGATGAAATACTGAGTACCCACCGGTCGGATATAGAACGGTATAAAGCGTGTTTGCTTACTAATAAAATTCTTCCGGTGATTTAAATTCGTATGGCCGTCTTTAAGAGCCGTCACTAACGGACTGACGTGATGAAAAAAGGCCAGATAGTCCATTGGCGCCGTCAAGCGATTGTAGAGCGAGTCATACAACTGTTCCATACGGGCTTGGGGGGTGTAATACCCCATACCCGGGTGGAGGAGGTCAAGCTTACGTTTGAGATAACTAAGGTCAGTACGGGCTTGTTCGGGGGTTAATGTTTGGGCGGGGGAAATCAGGTTACATAGCCCGATTAACAGACCCGTAAATAACAGAATTCGACCAATCTTCATGTTTCACGTCACGGTATGAACCAGCTCTGGAGGCCGGGTATAATTCGTTCGGTGAAGATAAGATTTGGCGCAACTATAATCAATAAAAAATGTTTAAAAGTTTGTTAAAATTCTGTTCTAGCCGATGACTGCATCGCTAAACGTATCAGGCCGTATAACAAAAGCCCACTAGGCCCGAGTATAAAGCACAACACCAGACAGGGTACTAGCCAGCCGTGCCCAATAGAACGAGCCTGCCCATCGCGTAATACGTAGCTACCAGCGACAAGGTCAAACGCGAGGTAATGAATCCATCCTGCCAGAACGGCTTCTTTCTGCCCTGTAAATAACGACTGTACGCCAGCTAGCGTTGAGAACGCCCGGAAGTCAAATCCGGCTGAACCGGTTGATGTTGGTGGAACGGCAAACAGATAATACAGATACATGCCAGCCAAGGCCATCGGAATGGGCAGCATTTGTACCAGAAATTGAGTCACCCGCCAGCGTGGAGCAACAATCATGAAAAGCCACTGCGGCAAAACCAGTAGGTTTGCGTAGGAAAATGCGGTTTCTGGGGTCATAAGTCAGTGTATTAATGTAAATACGTTGTTACAGCGCCCTATGACCCCCGCAATGCTACCGTTAGCTGTCTTTCCGATGAGGAATCACCGTCCAGTGCTTCGCGCCGGGTACATGATCGGCAATAATATCAGCTGCGACGTCCTCTAGATTCTCTTCGTTGGTCGTAAAGAACAAGCTGTACGGATGGTCGCCATTTTGAGTAGTCCTTACTTCGAAATATTCATTATGGTGCTCAATAGCGTGCTTTTCGACAAGTTGGTACTGTGCCATGACCAGAAAATTAGTTAGGTAATCATAACCTGGTTTTCGGGCCGATGGTTATCCGAGCGTCGTAATCAAAATGGCACCCACAACCATAATACTGGCTCCAATCAGTTTACGTAATATACCTTGTTCATTGAAAAAGTGATGGCCGAAAAGAACGCTGACTAAGGCTGAGGTTTGGAATAAAGCTAGCGCGTAGCCAACCTGCATATGAGCCAAAGCAACGTTACTGGCTACTTGGGTAATGCCAACGGTCAGAAACAAAGCCAAGTAAACAAATTTTTGCGAAACTAGCAGCTTGGCCTGGCGTTGCCATTGATGACGTAATGTAAACACAACCCAGATGAGCGTAAAGGCAAAACCAAACAAACACCAGTAAAAGAAAGCAATCATAGGTGTTGAAAGGAGGATGGCCTTCTTTAGAAAGGCACCGTCAACAGCTGAACATACTAAAGCGGCAAGACGTAATTTCACTTCAGGTTGTTGAATGATGCGCCACGAGAACCGTCTGTGATCTATTGAGGTCCTAGCGGTAAGAACGACATAACTACCCCATACAATAAGTACAACGCCCACCAGACCCCACATGCTCGGCATCTCATTTAACAAAAAGATACCTATAACAAGCCCGACAATTGACTTATAAGCATTTATTGGACCTAAAACTGATAGATCGCCGATTTGTAACGCCTTTACTAGAAACACATTACCCAGCATAGCAAACAGGCCAACAAGTAACATGGTTGCCCAGAATACCGTTGGCAAACCGCTAAACTTTAACTGTTGCCCAAAAGGTAGACAAGCCAGCGCCAGAAATCCGTAAGTGGCTGAAATAATGAACAAGGGGTGTGCCGTTCGCTGAGCCAACTGCTTCTGAAAAACGTTAGACAACGGATTAGCCACAATACGGATGATAACCGCAATAGCCGTTACGGATACGATAACAGTGAGCATACCTGGCAAAGATGTTACGTGTCCTTCTAACAAGGTGGTTTAAAACATTAGACATTGCAAGTTTGTAATGACAAATACATCGCGAATCTACCTGATTACTAAGCAAATTTTTAGTGATCACTTTCTTGATTCACAAACGTTTTGTACCTTTGCGGTCTTATTTTTAAACCGGGCCGCCGGAGTAGAGGAGGTACGAGGTGAACGAACTACGTGCATACGACATTAATATCGTTGGGCTGGACAGCAAGCGCTACGAATATGACTTTACGTCTGACGACGCGTTTTTTGCCGCGTTGGATCAGCCGCTAATTGAAAAGGGCCATGTTCGGACCCATCTGGTGCTGGACAAGTCCGAAACGATGATTCGGCTGGACTTCCATATCACGGGTACTGTTGAGCAAACCTGCGATCGGAGTCTGGATTGCTACGACGAAGAGGTGGATACGCAGCAGACCATGCTCTTGAAGTTTGGCGATCATAACGAAGAGTTAAGCGATGAGATAGAACTCATTGAACGTAGCACGGCGACCGTTAATGTTGCCCGCTACATCTTTGAATTTATCAGTCTTTCGCTGCCTATGAAGCGACTTCATCCCAGGTTTCGGGATGAGGACGACCAGGACGATGAGTCGAATGGTAAGCTAATCTATCAGTCTGATCCAGGCACTGAAGCGGGTAGTGACGAACAACAGCAAGATATCGATCCGCGTTGGGCAGCCTTACGGAAATTAAATGACAATTAAATTTAGTTATAGAGCTATACAAGTTTAACCGCCTGTTAACTCTCATAACTGCACAACACTAGAACTATATAACTTTAAGACTAAATCATGGCACACCCCAAACGACGCCACTCTAGCACCCGACGCGATAAGCGCAGAACGCACTATAAGGCTACGGCCGTAACTTTATCAACAGACGCACAAACCGGCGAAGTACACGAGCGTCACCATGCTCACGTTTTCGAGGGTAACCTGTTTTACAAAGGCCAAATGATCGTTGAGAACTACGCCAAAACGGCTTAATTATCATTGATTTACAAAAAGTATTTCACCGACGTCTTTCTGAAGATGAACGTGAAATACTTTTTTATTGCGGGCTACCTCTCTATTTTTACGCGTATTTTTTTGCAGACCAGTCTAGCTGGGAGGTATTGAACAAACGGAGTCAATGAAAATTGCAGTGGACGCAATGGGTGGCGATTTCGCTCCCGAAGCAATTGTGGAAGGAGTCATGATGGCCGCTGCTGCATTGCCGGAAGGTGTAACTATTGTCTTGATTGGCAAACAGTCTGTTGTCCAGGAATTAGTCAATAAACACAAGACAGAAACAGTTTCTAACGTTGAGCTGGTCAATGCCGACGATGTTATTGAAATGAGTGAGCACCCCACCAAAGCTCTCTCTCAGAAGCCCAATTCCAGTATCGGAGTTGGGTTTAAACTTTTGAAAGATGCTCAGGTACAAGCGTTTTGCAGCGCGGGTAATACCGGGGCTATGCACGTCGGGGCGCTATTCAGTATCAAAGCCATCGAAGGTGTTCTTCGGCCTTGTATTGCAGGCTTTGTGCCGCAAATTACAGGTGGCCACGCAGTAATGCTCGACATTGGTGCTAATGCTGACTGTAAGCCTGAAATGTTGTGTCAGTTTGGGGAGATCGGCTCTATTTACGCCCAATATACGTTTGGCATTGAGCGCCCTCGTGTGGCCTTAATGAATATTGGTTCTGAAGAACAAAAAGGATCACTTGTCGCTCAGGCTGCTCATCAGCTCTTGAAGGATAGCCGCCGGATCAACTTTGTTGGTAATATTGAAGGAGGAGACTTTTTTGCCGGAAAGACTGATGTCATTGTTACCGATGGTTTTACGGGCAACACGATGTTTAAGCTGGGAGAGTCGTTCCATTCGATAGCTACCCAGCGAGGTCTCAGCGATGAGTTTATCGATAAAACTAATTATGAATCCGTAGGTGGCAGTCCAATTTTGGGGGTTAACGGCAACGTAATTATTGCACACGGTATTTCATCGCCATTGGCCATAAAAAATATGATTGGTTTGGCCATCCGACAGGTTGAGTCTGACGCCTACACTAAAATTGCACAGGTCCTGGCCTGAGCCAGATTACTGTGTTTAACTGATCGTGTCGAATAGGCACGTACACCACCGACTTATGAGTAAAGCTGCCATCACTGGAATTTACGGCTACGTGCCCGACTACGTGTTGACCAACGCTGAATTGGAACGTATGGTGGATACGAATGACGAATGGATTACCACCCGAACAGGTATTAAGGAACGTCATATTCTGAAGGGTGAGGGAATGGGTTCGTCGCATATGGGAGCGAAAGCAGTGGCGGGGCTACTTGAAAAAACGAACACTAAACCAGAAGAAGTAGATCTGCTCATTTGTGCTACTACTACACCTGACTACGTGTTTCCCTGCACGGCGAACCTGATTTGTGACATGGTGGGTATCCGCAATGTCGGTAGTTTCGATATTCAGGCCGCCTGCTCCGGATTTTTGTATGCCATGACAGTCGGCTCACAATTCATCGAAACTGGTAAATACCAGAGAGTAGTTATCGTTGGAGCCGATAAAATGTCAGCGATAACGGATTACACTGATCGTACCACCTGTGTTTTGTTCGGCGATGGTGCCGGGGCGGTATTACTGGAGCCTAACAGCGACGGATTGGGAATTTTAGATTCTATCATCCGGTCAGATGGTGTTGGGCAAAATCACTTGTTTCAGAAAGCAGGGGGAAGTCGCTATCCGCCCACGCATGAAACTGTTGAAAAGCGCTGGCACTACGTCTATCAAGATGGTCCTTCGGTATTTAAATTCGCGGTTAAGAATATGGCCGATGTTTCGGCCGAGATTATGGAGCGTAATCAGCTGGCTGGTAACGACGTTGCCTGGCTGGTGCCGCACCAAGCCAACAAACGGATCATCGACGCTACGGCAAACCGGATGGGGATCAACGCTGACAAGGTCATGATGAACATTCACAAGTACGGCAACACTACAGCTGCCACAATACCACTGTGTTTGTTCGATTACGAGTCGAAATTGAATAAAGGCGACAATTTAGTACTTGCTGCTTTCGGTGGAGGTTTCACCTGGGGCGCTGCCTACGTGAAGTGGGCTTATTAACTGATTTTAGATTTACGATGTACGGTATGCGATTTTGCTGGCAGCCGTCTCGTAAATCGTAGTTTATAAATCGTAAATCAATACATGGCAACGACCGCAGACATCCGAAACGGACTGGTCCTTAACTTCAACAACGACCTCTTTCAAATCACGGAGTTTCAACACGTGAAGCCCGGTAAAGGCGCGGCTTTCGTGCGCACAAAGCTTAAAAGCCTGACCACTGGCCGGGTTATTGATAATACTTTTAACTCTGGCGTAACGATTTATCCGGTTCGGGTAGAACGCCGTAAGTTTCAGTTTCTCTATAAAGACGAGACTGGTTATAACTTTATGGACCAGGAGTCGTTTGATCAAATTAATATCGATGAGAAGCTCGTTGAGGGTGCCGACCTGATGAAAGAAGGTCAGGAGGTTGAAATTTTGATCAACGCCGAAAACGAAACTCCTCTATCGTGCGAATTACCACCGTTCGTTGAATTGGAGGTGACCTATGCCGAGCCAGGTATTAAAGGAGATACGGCAAACAGCCCTAAAAAGCGGGTTGAAGTAGAGTCAGGTGCTAAAATAATGGTGCCGCTTTTCATTGAATCTGGGGAAAAAATTCGGGTCGATACCCGCACACGTGAATACGTTGAACGAGTGAAATGAGTATTTGAATGATGAATTATAAGTGATGAATTGACACGTTTCATTCATTGTTTTGATGATGAACTATTCATCCTTCATAATTCATCCTTCATCAGTCAAAAGCTATGGATACAAAAGACATACAGCAACTTATTGACTTCATCTCGCAGTCGGGTTTAGATGAGGTAAACATCGAGACGAGTGATCTCAAGATCAGCGTTAAGCGATATGGCTCGGGGGCACCCGTTGCCGCAGCTCCGGCACCAGTAGCAGCCGCTCCTATCATTGTGGCCGCACCGCCAGCTGCTGAGGCTACGTCTGCTCCTATCCAGCCGGTGGCCTCTACCCCAGCCACCCCTAAAGCAGAGACGTCAAATTATATTACAATTAAGTCACCGATGATCGGGACGTTCTACCGGTCGTCCAGCCCTGACACGCCGTCGCTTGTAGAAGTTGGCGACAGTGTGTCAGAAGGCAAAGTAGTCTGCATCATCGAAGCCATGAAGTTGTTTAACGAGATCGAATCCGAGGTGTCGGGTCGTATCGTGAAGGTGCTTGTCGAAAACGCCACCCCCGTGGAGTACGACCAGCCTCTGTTTTTAGTAGAACCTATTTAATGAGCGAAAGAGCGAATGAGTGAAAGAGTGAATGAGCGGCTCAGCCCCCTTACTTTACTCTTTCACTCATTCGCTCTTTCACTCTTTCACTCATTATGTTCAAGAAAATTCTTATTGCCAACCGGGGTGAAATCGCGTTACGTATTATTCGCACGTGTCGCGAAATGGGCATCAAAACGGTCGCTATTTATTCAACAGCCGATCGGGATAGCCTGCACGTGCGTTTTGCCGATGAGGCTGTCTGTATCGGGCCGCCCACCAGTAAGCTATCGTACCTGAGTATCCCGAACATAATTTCGGCAGCCGAAGTGACTGGAGCTGATGCTATTCACCCAGGTTACGGTTTTTTATCCGAAAACGCCGAATTTTCCCAAATTTGCTCTGATTACGGCATTAAATTCATCGGAGCAACAGCCGAGCAAATTAACGGCATGGGTGATAAAGCTACGGCTAAAGCCACTATGAAAGCGGCTGGGGTGCCGGTTATTCCGGGTTCTGATGGACTGCTTGAGTCCGTTGAGCAGGGCAAACGGTTGTCGGCCGAAATGGGCTATCCGGTTATTGTAAAGGCAACAGCCGGAGGAGGTGGACGCGGTATGCGGATTGTGCGCTCGGAAGATGATTTCGAGAAAGCCTGGAACGACGCTCGTACAGAAGCCGGAGCCGCCTTCGGTAACGACGGATTATATCTGGAGAAATACGTTGAAGAACCTCGCCATATTGAAATTCAGATCGTAGGTGATCAATACGGTAAAGTCTGCCACCTGTCAGAACGTGATTGCTCCATTCAGCGTCGGCATCAGAAATTGGTCGAAGAGACCCCTTCGCCGATCGTTTCGCCCGAACTTCGCGAACAAATGGGCGAAGCGGCTATTAAAGGCGCGCAAGCTATTGGTTACGAAGGAGCAGGTACCATTGAATTCCTGGTTGACAAGCACGGGAAGTTCTATTTCATGGAGATGAACACCCGTATTCAGGTCGAACACCCGATCACCGAAGAGGTAACGGATTTTGACCTCATTAAAGAGCAAATAAAAGTGGCCGCTGGCGCCGAGATTTCGGGACGTAACTATACCCCGAAACTGTACGCAATGGAATGCCGTATCAACGCCGAAGATCCGGCTAATGGCTTCCGCCCGTCGCCCGGTAAGATCACGGTATTGCACATGCCGGGTGGGCACGGCGTTCGGGTAGACAGTCACGTCTATGCAGGCTATACCATTCCGCCAAATTATGATTCGATGATTGCTAAGCTGATTGTATCGGGGCAATCGCGGGAGGAAGTGATTACCCGCATGAAGCGGGCCTTGCAGGAGTTCGTAATTGAAGGAATTAAAACCACGATTCCGTTCCATATCAAGCTGATGGACGATCCGAAATTCAGATCAGGTCAGTTTACAACGGCCTTTCTAGAGACGTTTGACTTCTCGAAACTGTAAGCTCCTGTCTAGTTTAGATCAACAGAAAATGCCATCCTTTAACCAGGGGTGGCATTTTCTGTTGGTAAGTGCTTAAACGGGGCGGTCGTGAGGGTCAGGGGCTGGTATAAACGAGAGCGGTTTGGCTTTGCATAACAAATAACACGTATTGCTTAAGCCTAACCTCTACATGAATCACCTTGCCACCGCTGACTATGTTGTTTTCTTTATTTATCTGGTAATTGTCGTTGGGTATGGTTACTGGGTGTATCAACGCAAACGAGCGAAGCAGGTTGACACGCACGATTTTTTTCTGGCCGAGGGTTCGCTGACCTGGTGGGCAATCGGTGCTTCGTTGATTGCGTCGAATATTTCGGCAGAGCACTTTATCGGTATGGCCGGGTCTGGGTTTGCTATGGGATTGGCTATCTCATCCTATGAGTGGATTGCGGCTGCTACGTTGGTAATCGTTGCAGTATTTTTCATTCCTATCTACCTACGGAACCATATTTACACGATGCCGCAATTTCTGGCACAGCGGTATAGCGATACGGTCAGTACAATTCTGGCAGTGTTCTGGTTGGTTGTCTATGTTCTGGTCAATCTAACGTCTATTTTGTATCTGGGGGCTATTGCTATTGAGTCACTGGCTGGCGTGTCGTTTACAACCTGTACAATTGGACTGGCCGTTTTTGCTATTTTCATTACGTTAGGCGGTATGAAAGTAATCGGCTACACAGACGTGATTCAAGTGGTTGTGCTGATTATCGGAGGCTTGGTAGTAACGTATCTTGCCCTACAGTTAGTAGCAGAGCAAACCGGAACTACGGGTGTTTGGAACGGTATGCTGGCGTTACGTGAACAAGCTGATAGCCATTTTCATATGTATTTTAGTAAAGGCCAGCCGCACTATGATGCGTTGCCGGGCATGTCGTTGGTGTTGGGTGGTATGTGGATTAACAACTTGTCGTATTGGGGGTGTAATCAGTACATTGTGCAGCGGGCATTGGGGGCTGATTTAAAGACGGCCCGGAGCGGTATTCTGTTTGCTGCCTTCTTGAAGTTAATGATTCCGTTAATCGTCGTCATTCCGGGTATTGCGGCTTACGTATTGTACCAAAGCGGCCCGTTTCGAGCGGCTATGACCGATGCTTCGGGGGTAGTGAAGCCGGACCATGCTTACCCAGTGTTAATGAATCTTTTGCCTGTCGGCATGAAAGGCCTGGCTTTTGCGGCCCTGACAGCGGCTGTGGTGGCCTCACTAGCCGGAAAGTGCAACTCTATATCAACCATTTTCACCCTCGATATTTACAAGAAGTTCGTCGATAAGAATGCGTCTGAACAAAAGCTGGTCAATGTAGGGCGCTGGGCGGTTGTTGTATCGTTTGTTATTGCCATTGTTCTGGCACCAATGCTCCGATCGTTAGACCAAGTATATCAGTATATTCAGGAGTACACCAACTTTCTTACACCGGGTGTATTTGCCATCTTTCTGCTAGGATTTTTCTGGAAACGGGCTACAAACCGAGCCGCACTAACAGTGGCTATTCTGACTATCCCATTGTCAACCTTGTTCAAATTCTTGCCAGAAGTGATGCAGTTGGTGAATGTTCAAATTGATCCCATTCCGTTTTTACATCGAACGACCTGGGTGTTCTGCATTGATATCGCCTTAATGATAATGATATCACTTACGGATTCGATTCGGGTAAAAGGATTGATTGTTGATCGGAGCATGTTCCGGGTATCACCTTCGTTTGTGACAGGATCGGTTTTCATTTTTGGCATATTAGCCGTGTTGTATTCCATGTTCTGGTAAGCTGTTTTGCCGGATTAAGGTGGCCAAATGAACAAATAGTAATTTTAACAGGTTGGTTATTAAATTTTTAGCTAGGTTTACTTTATAAAAACGAATCATTCGTGTATGACTGCTTTCAACGCCCCTGAACTCAATCCCCTTGCCAGCCTTGAGCAGTGGGAAGACGATCTGTTAGTGCGCTATCCGGAGCCGGAACACAAAGCCAAAGAAGAGTATCGTAACTACGACAATCCAGAGCGCGATACGGTGCGTGAGTTCTACCGGCTCAATCACAAGTACCAAACGTATGACTTTGTGCTAGATAAGAAACGTGAGTTTCTGGCTTTCGACAAGAAAGAACTGCCGGTTTGGGGCGCGATGGAGTTTTTGAATACACTAGTGGACGATTCGGACCCTGATACGGATCTGGACCAGCTTCAACACCTGTTGCAAACCGCCGAAGCCATTCGCGCGGACGGCCATCCAGACTGGTTTGTGTTAACCGGGTTCTTACACGATATGGGGAAGGTACTTTGTCTCTTCGGCGAGCCGCAGTGGGCGGTCGTGGGCGATACGTTCCCTGTAGGCTGCCAGCATTCAGACAAAATTGTTTACCCTGAGTACTTCGCTAATAACCCCGACAGTCAGGACGAGCGTTACAACACAAAATATGGCGTGTACGAGCCTAACTGTGGGCTACGTAATGTGCACATGTCCTGGGGTCATGACGAGTACCTGTACCACATCACGAAGGATTATTTACCGGAGCCAGCACTTTATATGATTCGGTACCACTCGTTTTATTCTCAACACCGGGAGGAGGCTTATAACCACCTCATGGACGAGCACGATCATGAAATGTTCAAATGGGTACGGAAGTTCAATCCGTATGATCTGTACTCAAAAAGCCCAAAGCCACCGGTGGTGAGCGAATTAAAACCTTACTACGAAGACCTGATTGCTAAGTACCTGCCCGCAACGGTACGGTTATAATATTCTCTAAACGCAGAGAAGCAGAGGTTGCGCAGAGATCGCGGAGAAATTGCTCTGTGCTCTCCGCGCAACCTCTGCTTCTCTGCGTTTAACCTTATACCTATGCTCCTCCTCTTCATAGCCATCTATCTTCTCTCAAACGTAGCCGTCGGGGCATGGGCGGCTCGGCGGGTGAGTACTTCACAAGACTTTGTGCTGGCTGGGCGACGATTGCCATTGGTGCTGGCGGCTTCGGTTACGTTTGCGACCTGGTTTGGCTCCGAGACGATCATGGGCGCACCGGCTATGTTTGTAGAAGGGGGCATTCCGGCCGTAATAGAGGAGCCGTTTGGCTCTGCGCTGTGCTTGTTTCTGGTCGGAGCGTTTTTTGCGCGTCCACTCTACCGGCTTAACATCACTACGTTCTGCGATTATTTTAAAATACGATTCGGGCGATCGGCGGAGTTACTGTCGGCCGTGATGATTATTCCATCATATTTTAGCTGGATTGCGGCTCAGCTGGTGGCCATTGGCATTGTGCTAAGCGTTGTGACGGATGTTCCTCGTGAATATTGCATACTGTTTAGTGCCACTATTGTTATGGCGTATACATTGCTAGGCGGCATGTGGTCTATTTCTGTTACGGATTTCTTTCATAACCTGATTATCATCATAGCCCTGGCGGTACTCGCCGTTTTGCTTTGGAATCAGGTAGGAGGCTGGGAGACTATCCAACGACGGACGCCGGAAGGATTCTTTCGCTTTTTGCCAAAACCGACGCTTAAGGACTGGATTGAATACGTTGCTGCCTGGTTCACCATTGGGCTGGGGTCGATACCTCAGCAAGATATTTTTCAGCGAGTGATGGCGGCTAAAACGGAAAATACGTCCGTACGAGCGTCGTATCTGGCCTCCGGCATGTACCTAACGATTGCCATGTTGCCCTTATTTATTGCATTAAGTGCTAAGCTGCTGCATCCCGACCTACCTAAAGATAATCAGCTTATCATTCCCAATATGGTGATGCGGCATGGCAGCCTGCCGCTACAAGTTTTGTTTTTCGGGGCGGTTACGTCGGCGATTCTAAGCGTATCGAGTGGGGCGATTCTGGCACCGGCAACCGTATTTGGCGAAAACATCGTTAAATTCTTTCGCCCAGAGTTGACCGACCGAGAGTTGTTACGAACGATTCGTTGGGCGGTCGTCTTGATTACAATTATCTGCGTCTGGATGAGTACCGCCCGTGATACCAATATTTTCGACCTCGTTGGTGAATCATCGGCGTTTAGTTTAGTCTCATTATTCGTACCGCTGACAGCTGGCATCTACTGGAAGCGATCGAACTTAGCGGGTTGTTTGTGGTCGATGGGAATCGGGTTAGTCGTTTGGCTGGTCTGTCTTTGGTTGGATACTGATTACTCACCGATGATGTGGGGGCTGCTGGCCAGTACAGTGGGGATGGTCGGAGGGAGTTTGTTTAGTCGGGTTAAACAACTAGAACCTGCCTAAGCCTTAGCCAAAATACTGCTGCTCTATTCGACCAATATAGCCCAGGTAGGTTGCGCTGGTAAACCACGGTTGAATTTTGGCTCCGATGTTTGGGTATAAGTTTAGTTCATGTAATTGCGAAACGGGCTTCCATACAAACTCCAGGGCAGTCGTTTCGGCGGGGTTAAGGGCTGCCTCACCCTGTAAATTGCGGGCCGCAAAAACCACGTGTAATACATCATCGTTACGTTCTGACAAAAGCATTTCACCCGCCAGAATCATCTCGCCAATATCAACGGATACGCCTAGTTCTTCTTTTATCTCACGGACGACCGTTTGGGTTAGAATTTCTCCGCGTTCAGGATTACCACCTGGGAGAGCAAATACATTTTGCCCACCGTATGAATAACGCATCAATAACACTTCGGTCTGGTTGGCGTGCTGACGCCAGATAAGGGCAGAAGGACGGACTTTCATAAGAGCAATATATAAAAAAGCCATCTTCCGGGTTAAAGAAGACGGCTTGCGTAAACCTTATAAGTCTTGAAGGCCTATAAGGTTTATACTTTAATTCAGATCGCGGGTAGTTTCAAACAGGAACCAGGTGCGCTGCTCGGTTTCATCAATAAAATTCTCCAGAAGGCTGGCCGTAGCTACGTCCTGTGCATCATCGGCTACTTGATGAGCATCCCGCATGTTTTTAGCCATCCGCTTATTTTCGGCAACCAGATCGAGAAGCATATCCTTGGGAGCAACAAAGTCTTCATCATTGTCCTTCACGCGTTGTAACTGCGCAATATGTGCTACGGACCGGATTGTATTCCCACCAATCTTGCGAACCCGTTCGGCCAGTGGATCAATGGTTGCAAAGATCTGGGCAGCCTGCTCATCCAGCAACAAGTGATAATCGCGGAAGTGCCGACCTGATACATGCCAATGGTAATTCTTAGTCTTGATATACAAAGCAAATGCATCGGCTACGAGGCAGTTCAGGGCTTCAGTGACCTTGTCCCGGCCTTTCTCCTCTAAATCAGAAGGAGTATCCAAGGCCTCAATGTGCTTAGTTACGTTCATAGGAGTACGTTTGTAGTGATTAGAATTTAACCCTAGAAAAACACCGTCGAACGTATATTGTTTATTAAAACCGCGCCAGGACTTTCTCGGATACTGTTTGGCCGATGGATAAGGACGATGTTGCAGCTGGCGAAGGTGCGTTAACAACATTAATCGCTTTATCGGTTTCTAAAATAGCGAAGTCGTCCAGCAGGCCGCCTGTGCGGTCGCAGGCTTGCGCCCGTACCCCTGCGCCCCCCTCTTCGAGATCCGCTTCCTGGACTTCAGGAATCAGTTCTTGCAAGGCTTTGGTAAAGGCTGATTTGGAAAATGAGCGGTACATTTCGCCTAAACCCGTTTGCCAGTATTTAGCCGCTACCTTCTGGAAACCAGGCCATGACAACGTTTCGTACAGCTCTTTCAGGTTTACATCCGACTTGGCGTAACCTTCTCGCTGGAAAGCTAACACGGCATTGGGCCCCGCTTCGACACCGCCGTGAATCATTCGGGTGAAGTGAACGCCCAGAAATGGGAAATTCGGGTCAGGTACCGGATATATCAGATTCTTGACCAGATACTGCTTCTCCGGGCGAATCTTGTAGTACTCACCCCGAAACGGTACGATGCGGACATCAACAGCTTCGCGCTGGGTTAACTGGGCAATCTTGTCGGAGTATAAACCCGCACAGTTAACAACCAGCCTGGTCTCGTAGCGGTTTTTGTTTGTGACAACAATGCTCAGGCTCGTGCCAGCCGTTACTTGTTCAACACGCTCGGCGAGCCGAATTTCTCCACCCAGCGCCTGAAACTTCTCGGCGTATTTTTCGGAAACCTGCTTGTAATCAATAATGCCCGTTTGCGGTACAAACATACCTGCCACGCCGTTGACATGCGGCTCAATTTCTCGCATTTCGGCCAACGACAATTTCTTCAAACCTGTCAGGCCGTTGAGTTGTCCGCGTTCATAGAGCGTTTCCAACTGCGGCAACTCTTCCTGCTTGGTTGCTACTACTATTTTACCGCAAAGGTCGTAGGGAATACCCTCGGCATCACAAAATTCGAGCAGCATATGGTACCCCCGGATGCAGTTGGTGGCTTTCAGGCTACCCGGCTTGTAGTATAACCCAGAGTGAATAACCCCACTGTTATGGCCTGTCTGATGGCGGGCAACAGTTGGCTCTTTATCAATCAGAACGACCTTAAGGGCGGGTCGTTGTTGCTTAAGTTGCAAAGCGGTAGCCAATCCGACGATGCCTCCGCCAATAATGATTACGTCTGTCATACCAATTCGCGAAAATGCGAACAACAAAGGTACGGCCTAACCGCTGTTTATCAGTAAAAAAGGGCGTAACGAATTGCTCGTTACGCCCACACCTTTAGCTGCTGTTGTCACGCATCTCGAACAAGCATAACAAGTATGATTTGTTTAAGGCGCGAGTGATCTAAAAGACGCAGAAACCATAAATAAAAGCGGTCTATTGGGATGAATGGCCGTTTTTGCAACACAAGTGGTCTACCGTAACTGGTCCTCAATCCATTCCAGACCTCGTCCATACAGAGCGTGGGCGAACCGGACTCGGTTGTCGAAGTCATCGTTTGAGGTGTAACCTACGTTCAAAAACTGCTTAACGAGCTTAGCATTGTCAGTAGCCGAAGGCTGCTCGTACTGGGTATCAACGTCGGTCCGGAAGGAAGCAAAAGCGGGCGAGTCACCTTCAAAATGTTGATAAAATAAATGGCCACGTGGTGTTCGAACGGCGCACAGAATACCACTTGCCCGGCTGGTCGACGGAGCCAGACTTCCTTCTAAGCCACGTTTTAGCACGATAGCTGCGTCGAAACCTGCCAGCATGGCCAGTTCGGCCATCTTCATCTGATATGTGATGTGAAAAACAGACGTGACCAGTATGCGGGCGTGGCAGGGGTTCAATACCTTTTCGAGGGTAGCCAGGAAGGGGCGCTTAATCGCGATACGCCGACGATCAACCCAGCGGTTTAGGGCGGAAGAGAGCGCTTTTTGGTCCAATACCCAGCCGTATTGCTCTAAAGGCGTATCAAGCTCGTGATTGCTCTGCAAAAACTGGCAGCCCATGTGCATATACAAATCCAGCGCATTCAGGGTAAACTTTGGTCCACCTGATCGTCCAACCACCGACACGGCTCCGTAACCACGCTTCTGAAAAAACTGTGCTAATAAAGGGGTAATAAGATAGCTGTTTTCAACACCGTCGAAAGGCTCCGCAAGTTGCACCAATGGTCGATCGGCACAACTAATGGGGCCAAATCCAGGCGAGAATGTACTTTCAGCAGCTTTCATCAAGCCGTGGTACTCCTCGTTGCTCTCGTGCCGCACGCGCATGATGCTCACGGCCAGTCCACGGAAGGTTTCGCAATCGCCTTGCCCAAACAAATAATCACCGAGCTGATGCGCTTCGCTCACTTGCAGGTTATGTCCCCGGACTAGTTTCGTCGCAATGGGGTGCAGCCGAACGGGTAAATCGGGACAAACTTTATTGATAAAAAATGTCGGATGGGAAAACGCCCCCTTACCGATTACGTCTTCCAGCGTTCTTTCTTCGGGGGTGGGGCCCTTAGCGATCAATGCGCCCAGGAAAGCTCCTCGTTGTAATGGATGTGTGTCCGGGTTGAGTAAAGCGGCCCGGCATTCGGCAAGTAAATCCGGTGGAAGTGGTTTACTGCCATATTTACCAATACCAATATACTTAATTCCCCGACCAAGTGGTGTATCGGTAGGGGCGTCCAGAATCAGGCTAGCAATCGACATGGAGGAAGGTATTACGTATATAAGTAAAAGTAGGTACAATTAGACTACCTACTTATATCCGGCATGGCTAAAACAGACTTGTTATACCCTGGTAGCCAGTTGGGTTACTGGCTGACAACACGGCTGCTAAGCTTGTAGGCTAAATTTACTAGCTGACGGGCTACTAAGGCTAATTTGTACAGCTTAGACAATACATAGTCTGTTGTGTATCAGCATATAAATTTTTGTTTAGTTGTTATCTTTAATGACGTTACCGTTGCGGAGAAACCAGTAAAGTCTAAAATCGTTACAAGTAAGGTGGATATCGGCGGAAAGCGTAAATTATCTAATGTAAGCTATACCGTTGAGGGCCTTTCAGTAAGCCCTTGAAAGATGAAACGAATGGCTGTGAGAGAAAATATCATGTAACACAGTGTTTACGCTTTAAGGACTTTGGTTGTTAGATTGCCTATGAAACCCAAACAGAAAGGGAGTTGGCTTTTGTATCAAAATTTCTGACTCGTTACTGAAAGTAAATATAATACATTAGTTTTATTTTGTTTATATGTACCTGCGCAAAATATACTTTTAGGTAAAGTTGAAATTAAAAAACAAGTTTAAAGTTGCTATTTTTAGCATGTCATGTTTGAGTGGCGATAGCTAACGTAACAGTGGCTGTATACTATTCTGTTAAAACACACAGCCGTGCTGAGCCGAATCATTCACTTGCTTATACGTAACATACTAAGTGCAGGTGAAGTTAGTGTACGTGGAAGTAACACATAAGCCACTAAACTGTGTATTGTCAGCCAAGATATAACCCCAACGAGTAAACGCCGTCGTCAGTCAATTGAGAATGCCGACCACAGAACTACGTTCTTTCAATGACCAATTAGGATAGGCAATGGCTCATCATGATTGGTCGTTTTATAGACTATGTAGTGTAGAAGAACCAAAACAGAGAATGCCCTATTTTTGCTGTACATTAATTAGTTTTTTGAAATAAATGGCGGAACGGATCACCTATGGTAAAACCTGGTGGGGACAGCAATGGCTTAATGCCCTGACAGACATTGATGAGGAAAACCGCCTGCCACGCGGCAAGACCTACGCCAACAAAGGGGCAGTGCAGGGACTAAAAATTGATACAAATCAGATCAGCGCGTCGGTGAAGGGCACAAAACCCCGGCCATATAAAGTAAAGTTAATTGTGCCGTTATTCTCGGAGCAGGAGCGCGAGTGGTTACTGACCGAAATACAGGAAAATCCGGCCACGCTGGCGCAGCTCTTGAACCGGCAGCTGCCTCAGGAGTTGGTATCGTTTGCCGAACAACGTAACATCCGGCTGTTTCCTAGCTCATTTGATGATTTAGGGATGGGATGTTCCTGCCCTGATCATGCAGTGCCTTGCAAGCACCTGGCGGCTGTGGTCTATGTGATTGCCAATGAAATTGACCGCAACCCGTTTCTGGTCTTTTTACTCAAAGGTCTCGACATTCTCGAAGAACTCAAAAATCAGCAGGCCGATGTGGTTAGTGGAACCATGGAAGCGGTACTGTCACTACGGGAACTCGGTACCGATGATCTGCCCGACGATGAAGACTGGACGCCCGACGAAATGTCCCGCGCTCAACTCGACTTTGCGACCATTCCGCCCCTGGCCGATCAGCTGTTAGGGTTACTCCAGCCCGAGGTTACATTTACCAAAAGTGATTTCTTGAAGTCGCTCAGCAGGGCCTATAAACTGTTCAGTAAGCCAATTGATGAACAGTCGGCGACTCCTAAGCCGGTGGCAGTCAGACGTACCGTACGCACGAAAACGCAACCAGACGAACTCCCTGACCCCAGCGACAGCATTGAGCTGCAACTGGACGAGATCATGGAGGTCAAAAAGATTGGCGTTTTCACCGAACACGGTGAGCAGCGGTCGTTCGCCGATTTTGACTTGAGTGATCTTACAGATTGGCTGCAAACCCTCAACGAAGCCGACTTTGCCGAAATGAGCGATTCGGTACGGGCGCTGTATCTGACGAATCAGTTCTCCGTGGCGTTGTTACGACGCGGGGCGGTGGTGCCGCAATTGCTACGTGTTGGCCCAACGGAAGAGCAGTATAGAGTGCGCTGGCTTCCAGCTACGCTGAACGAAGCCGTTCGTTACCAGACCGAACTGCTGGCTGCCCAATTGCCTCCACTCTTGCTAACCATGCGTTGGCAGAAAGAGTGGCTCGCTCTGCCTGGTTTGCAGCAGGCGCTAACGCTTTGCTCGTTACTGATGCGTCCGCTAATCAATCAAACGACGGTTGAGCTTTGGGAGCGCTGGCCCCTCGAAGATGCCGATCGCTTGTTTTTTGGGGTAGAAACCGTACGTTTTGAAGGCTACGGAAAGCGTGAAATGCCTTTGGCCATGCAGCTCTGGCTTAATGACTTTTTTCTGACGCACAAGCGGTTCGTGCCCATTTTGGCGGTTGAAGATAGCGAGCTTGGCGATGAGTTTCGCATTAGCTTACTCATCAGGGACAACGAAGCAACCCAAACCGAAGCGCCTACTGATACTGCCAAGAAACCTGCTAAGACCAAGAAAGCTAACTCAGTGGCGTCCGTTGTGCCGCCCATTGCGTTGCGTGAGATTTTAACCGAGCGTAAACACGCCGGTATTCGTATGGCGGTGTTGCAGGATTTGCTGGTGCTGTCGCGGCACTTCCCCGACCTGGCACAACTAACTAAGACTGACGGCCCCGAACACCTGTTCTACAAATCCGGCGACTTCGTAAAGGTGCTGCTCGACACTTTGCCACAAATGCAATTGTTGGGCATCTCATTGCTATTGCCCAAGTCGTTGCGGCACTGGGTGAAGCCGGCAGTAGGCGGACGACTGCGGGCCAAATCTAAAAGGGTATCTATCAACTCATTCATGCGGCTAGACGATATGTTAACCTTCGACTGGCAGGTGGCACTCGGCGATGAGATGGTGAGCGTGAAGGAATTTCAAAGTTTGGTTAATAATTCCACTGGGTTAGTCAAAATAAAGGATCAATACGTATTAATTGATCCTAACGACCTCACTAAACTTTATAAGCAGCTTGAAACACCTCCCGAGCTAACAGGAGCAGATCTGTTGCGGGCCGCGCTTTCGGAAGAATACAAAGGAGGACGGCTCGGGCTGTCGGCTGATGTTCGTGAACTGATTAAGCAGTTTACCGAGAGTGAAGCGCAGCCTTTGCCGGAATCATTGAATGCGCAGCTTCGACCTTACCAGCAGCGTGGTTACGACTGGCTCATTCGAAACACTGCACTTGGGATGGGGAGCCTCTTGGCCGATGACATGGGCCTGGGTAAAACAGTACAAATCATAGCGTTGTTGCTGAAGTTCAAGCAGGAAGGCCGTTTTCAGAAGCAAAAAGGGCTGGTTGTTCTGCCGACTACCTTGCTCACAAACTGGCAAAAAGAGATCGCCCGGTTCGCTCCCGATCTGCGTCCGCACATTTACCACGGTTCGGGTCGCAAATTACCGGCTAAAGAATACGATTTGCTGCTGACGACTTATGGCGTAGTACGTTCGGACCTCGAAACACTGAAGAAAACCACTTGGGCGGTGATGATTATTGATGAGGCACAGAACATTAAAAATGCCGACACTGAACAGACAAAAGCCGTCAAAGCTCTGAAAGCTCAAATTCGAATTGCCCTAAGCGGTACGCCCGTTGAAAATCGGCTGTCGGAGTTCTGGAGCATTATGGATTTTGTGAATAAAGGATACCTCGGCGGGCTTAGTAAGTTTAATGAGGAGTTTGGCAAACCCATCCAGCAGGAGCGCGACCATCAGAAGCTAGATCAGTTTAGGCGCGTAACAAGTCCGTTCCTGCTCCGGCGGGTTAAAACGGACAAGACCATCATCAGCGACTTACCCGATAAAATTGAGAACAACCAGTTCTGCTCGCTCACACCCGAGCAAACCGCCTTGTATGAGAGCGTAGTGCAGGAGAGCATACGAGCCATTGAGGATAAGGAAGGTATAGCCCGACGTGGTCTGGTACTAAAACTAATGACGGCTCTCAAGCAAATTGGTAACCACCCGCATCAGTACCTGAAGGAAGGAAACACTAATCCAGCGCTTTCGGGCAAGGCGACCTTGCTGCTGAATTTGCTCGAAACGATTTATGCCAACCACGAAAAGGTGTTAATCTTTACCCAGTACCGAGAAATGGGCGAGTTATTGCAACAGTTCATCCAGCAGGCTTTTGGACAGGAGCCGCTTTTTCTGCACGGCGGAACGTCCCGCCCAGACCGCGACCAGATGGTCGAGCAGTTTCAAAAAAATCGTTCTGATCATACGTTCATTCTATCACTGAAGGCCGGCGGAACGGGCCTTAATCTGACCCAGGCTAACCACGTCATCCATTATGATTTGTGGTGGAATCCAGCCGTAGAAAACCAGGCTACCGACCGGGCTTTCCGTATCGGCCAGACGAAGAACGTACTGGTGTATCGACTGATGAACCAGGGCACACTAGAAGAAAAGATTGACGCTATGATCCGCAGTAAGAAAGAGTTAGCTGATTTGAGCGTCAAAACGGGTGAAACTTGGCTGGGCGATCTCAGCGACGATGAGTTGAAGGAATTGGTATCGTTGGGGTAAAAGCTAAAATATATAAATAGCGTGGCTTTATTCAACGAATTAACGTTAATTCGTTGAATAAAGCCACGCTATTTGTAAAAATGTTCATCAAAAGAATTCTACAGCCTATCATTGAGGGCCAGCTACGATCTAATAAAGTTATTTTATTAACGGGAGCACGGCGTGTAGGCAAAACAGTATTAATGAATCAGTTAGCTGATTCATTTAATGGTCTTAAACTTTTGCTAAATGGCGACGATCTCAGTACTGCAGATTTGCTCAATGACCGTCGTGTGGCCAGTTATCGACGTTGGCTGGGTGATACAGAATTGTTGCTCATTGACGAAGCGCAGGTAATTCCAGAGGTTGGGCGATCGTTGAAGCTTATGATTGATTCATTTGCTCATTTGACTGTTTTAGTAACCGGGTCATCTGCGTTTGACTTGACAAACAGGACAGGGGAGCCACTTGTCGGGCGGCAATTAGCATATACGCTTTATCCATTAGCCCAATTAGAATTATCGGCTACAGAAACGTACTTACAAACTCGTGACCGGCTTACAGACCGGCTTATTTTTGGAAGTTATCCGAACGTAGTGCGAATGAACAATGATAACGACCGAGTTGACTACATGAAAAGTATGGTATCGTCTTACCTGTTGAAAGACATTCTTTTATTTGAACAGGTGCGTAATGCCCATAAGATGTTACAACTGCTTCAACTAATTGCTTATCAGATAGGTAGTGAAGTGTCGAACGATGAATTGAGCCGCCAGTTGCAGCTTGATCGTAATACGGTTGTGCGCTATCTTGATCTGTTTACAAAAGTATTCATTTTGTTTCGGCTAGGCGGTTACAGTAATAATCTTCGGAAAGAAGTCACCAAGTCATCAAAGTGGTATTTTTTTGACAATGGTATCCGTAATGCGCTTATCAATAATTTTAGCCTGCCTTACCAGCGGCCCGATATGGGGGCACTTTGGGAAAATTACCTGATTGCTGAGCGCTTGAAACGTAATGCGTACCAGCGTCGTCAGGCGACAACCTACTTCTGGCGCACTTATGATCAGCAGGAACTTGATTGGCTGGAAGAACAGGATGGACAGTTGAGCGCTTTTGAAATGAAATGGAACACGAATCGGGTTCGCTTTCCTAAAGCGTTTCAAACGGCTTATCCAACCGCTTCACTCTCGGTAGTGAACCCTGACAACTATTTAGATTTTATTACATAAGCACAGGTTGATGCAGTGTTATCCATTAATGAACAATTGATTTTCTGTATGACAACCACCGCTGATATTGCCCACCAACTCGTTGCTTTTTGTCGAGAAGAAAAATTCATTGAAGCGCAGACTAATCTAATGGCCCTTGACTGCGAACAGATTGAACCGGCTCACGCTACCGCTCCCAGCGTTCGGGGGCTGACGGCCATTCTGGAGAAAGAACGGGCGTTCCAGGCCGCTGTTATTGAGGTGCACAATACGGTAATTTCTTTAGCATTTCTCTCCACTTTGACCTGACCCTACAAGGCCGTGGCCGGGTGCAGCTAGCAGAGATTGGGTTATATGAAGTTCAGAACGGCAAGATTGTTCGCGAGCAGTTTTTCTATTAGTGGCTTGCTCCCTGCAAGAAAGCGGCAATCTCCATGCCCCAGGCGATACCAATGTGAATGAGTAGTCCACCCCAGATGCTGCGGGTGCTCAGGGCTAGTACACCCAACAAATACCCGCCAAACAACGACGATACGGCTTCGCCCAGCGGTCGGCCGAAGTGAATGGCGCAATACCAGACGATCATAGGCAGTACGGCTCCCCGCCCTAATACGCGGCTCATACCAATGACGAGAAAACCACGGAAAAGGAGCTCCGTCGGTACAAAATCCCAGCCGTAGCAGAGCTCATAGATCAGCGCCGTTACCCATTCAGGTACGCTAAAAAACTCGTTGGCGTTCGTGTCGTGGTAAGTAGGGTAGTTTTGCCGTTTAGTACATAATTCGTCATTTGGATGGAAGGGCAGTCTGCTCCGGCATCGCAGTGGCGCCCCACCCCGGTCCCAAACTCATAGGTATCGCTGAAAATGAAGCACGGTACGCCGTCGCGGTTGATTCGTGACCGGGCCGATTTCTATGGCTTAAACAAACGAAGGGGTATAAAATTTATCATATTTTTCGCCCCGGCGAACTACGGCATAAATTCGATGGATGAGCTTATTACGAATGGCGTTGAGCACTAACATCTT
>NZ_JBHULN010000021.1:0-121547 GCF_042684525.1 Spirosoma soli
AAAATCGTATGTTAGTTCTAAACGCTGTACGAAATAAGCTAATTCATCGCGTTTATGCCGTTGTGCGCCGGAACGAAAAATATGATAAAAATTATACGCCAATCCTTGTTTGAACCATAGAAATCGGTCCAGAACTGAATACAGTAGAGGTAATGAAATAGCTGCCAAACCTATGAGGTCTATGAGGCCTTGTAGGTTTGGTTAAAATCGGTAAGCCCTGATAAATAACTCATGAAAATTCGTTTTTCTGTACTGGCTAGTGCTCTCTGTTTGCTGATGACTATGCCTGCCGCTCTTGCCCAAAAGCAGGCAGACAAAAAAGAATGGGTTCCGCTTTTTAATGGCAAAGACCTGAGCGGTTGGGATATCAAGATTGCCGGTCAGCCACTCAACGATAACTATAAAAATACGTTCCGCGTGGAGAACGGCGTGCTACGTATCGCCTACGACCAGTATACTAACTTCGACGGCAAATACGGGCATCTTTATTACAACAAGCCTTATTCGTATTACATTCTTCGGTTTACGTATCGGTTTGTCGGTAACCAGACGCCCGGTGGAGCGGCCTGGAATGTGCGGAACAGTGGGATCATGATTCATTCGCAGTCGGCGAAGAGCTTGTCGATGGGCCAGGATTTTCCGGTATCGCTGGAGATTCAGCTGTTAGGCGGCTTGGGCAAAGGCCCCAGACATACCGGGAATCTATGCACACCCGGTACGCAGGTGTACATTAACGGTAAGCTCGACCAGGCGCATTGTATTGACTCTGACTCGAAGACATACGACGGCGATCAGTGGGTAACCGCCGAAGCAATCGTCTATGGCGATTCGGTTATCCATCACCTGATCGAAGGCGATACGGTGCTCACCTACCAGCGTCCGGAAGTAGGGGGCGGCTTTGTGAGTAAAGACTACGACTGGAAGTCTGCGCATATCGATAACGGGGAGTATTGGATGAGTCGGGCTAACACGCCACTGGGTGAAGGATACATTGCCCTTCAGGCCGAAAGCCATCCGATTGATTTCAAAAGCGTAGAGGTGCTTAACCTCAAAGGCTGTACCGACCCGAAAGCATTGAACTATAAATCGTATTACGTAAAATCGGACAATACACAATGTCGATATGGAAAGAAGTGAGCCGGTCACCCAGCAGCTAAAAGTAGCCGCGGGCCGGATAGGTTCCATTGATGTGGTCAGAGGGTTGGTTATGGTTATCATGGCGTTAGACCACGTTCGCGACCTGCTGCATATTTCCGCCCTAACGCAGGACCCAGCCAATCTGGCTACAACAACGCCCACTATTTTCCTGACCCGGTGGATCACGCATCTGTGTGCACCGACGTTTGTGTTTTTGTCCGGTACATCGGCTTACCTATCGCTGCGCCGACGTGGTGCTACAGGGCAAACTGTCCGGGCAAACCGATTTTTTCTGCTAAAGCGGGGCGTCGTGCTCCTTCTGCTGGAACTGACCATCGTTAACTTCGCCTTCTGGTTCGACATCCACTTCCGGACGATCATGTTGCAGGTCATTTTCACGATTGGGGGCGGGTTCATTGTCTTGTCGTTTTTGTCGAAGTTACCTGCCAGAACACTCGGTATCATAGGGCTAATTATCATCTTCGGTCACGATCTGTTGCTGCTCGTTCCACCGTTTGGTAATCAGACCGCCCGCTTCATCTGGACGCTGTTTTTTCGGATAGACCTTTTTACCTTCAGCCCGACGTTTACGGTTCTGGCCGCTTACCCACTGATTCCCTGGTTGGGTATCATGCTGGTTGGTTTTGTCGGTGGGCAATTGATGGAGCGGCCGATGGAGCAGCGTAAGCGTCTGCTGTTCGGGCTGGGCCTGGCTTCGCTGGCCTTGTTTCTAATACTTCGACTCGTCAATCTGTACGGCGATCAGGTGCCTTGGGCGGTACAAAAAAATTCGGTGTTTACCTTTATGTCGTTCATCAACGTGAGCAAATACCCCCCCTCGCTGCTCTATACCTTGTTGATGGTTGGGATTGCGCTACTTATTTTGTCAATTACCGATGGTGCCTATAACGCCCTTACCCGCGTGTTAACTGTATACGGCAAAGTACCGATGTTTTACTACATCCTACATTGGTATCTGGTGCACCTGAGTATGATTGCTATGAGTCTTCTTCAAGGGTATTCATTGGCCGATCTGCCGACGGGGGCGCTGAACTTTGGTCGGCCCGCCGGGGCCGGTGTGTCGCTTGGGGTGGTGTATCTGGTATGGCTGGCGCTGGTGATTATCCTCTATCCCCTTTGTAAGTGGTACGGCCGTTATAAGTCCGCTCATCCTGAAATAACGCTGCTGCGCTACGTGTAAATTGAGCTTACGTCTGCCAATCCGATCATTATGACAACACATAAGCTATTGAACCGTAGACAGTTGGTTGTTAGTTACGGAGTAGGACTTCTCATGCTTGCCCTCGCCCTAGCCTACTTTGTGGCGCCTGAATTAATCGAGCAGCTCTACGGCGTCGCGGTACCCGAGCAAGGCAAGTACAGTATGCACTACGCCGTCGGCGTCCGGGATCTGTTCTATGGGTTGCTGATTTTGACGCTTACCTTGTTAAAGCAGCAGCGTTCATTAAGTATTGCCATAGGACTTGGCATGGTGCTGCCGCTGGGAGACGCCACCATTGTGCTCTTCTACGAGAAGGCTGGTTTGTTAAGAGCACTGCCGCACCTGGGCGGTGTAGTTATGTTACTTGTGGTATTTCTTTATCTGAAGAAGTAAGCAGAGTATATTCTTTCAGGAGAGGTTAGCCTATGTTTCCGCGTCTTTGGCTCTGCTTAGACCATTGAATCATATAACTGATTTTATCAGGATACTCTACTGTATTGGTAGTTTTCATGTCGATAGGTACGGTGTACCAGAAAAAGTAAAATCAATTACAGACGTTACATGGAGACGATGGATGAGGTAATGGAGCACTGCCTCCAGGAGTTGTATGCCGCCGAAACGGAAGGCGTCAAGGCATTAACCAAATTAGCCAAGGAAGTAAGCGAACCTAAGCTGAAACAGGCTTTTGAACGACATGCCGAAGAGACCGAAAAGCAAGCCCAACGGATTGAAGAAGCTTGCGAACTGTTAGGTATTACCCCCAAAGGTAAACCCGCTGTTGGTTTGAAGGGCTTAATCGACGAAACAGAAACCCTGCTGAAAGAGGTTAAAAACGAGTCGTTGCGGGATGCTGTGATCATTGGGGCTGCTCAAAAAATGGAGCACTACGAGATTGCTGCTTATGGCACAGCCCGTTCGCTGGCTGAAGAGGCCGGTGAGGATAAAGTAGCCAAGCTACTGGAGAAAACACTCGAAGAAGAAAAGAACACCGACGAAAAGTTAACGAAGCTAGCCGAGCAACGGGTTAACAAAAAAGCGGTTCAAGAGTAGCCGCCTAAGTGATTGACAATACAGAGGCACTACGTTCACGGCGCATTTAACTGGCTTCGTGAACGTGGTGCCTCTGTGTTTACTGGATATTTAGCGAGTGAATCCCAGATCAACGACGACTGCCTTATGATCAGAGCCCGGGTGTTCGAGCGTTTGGAATGACTGGGTGTAAAAACCTGAGTTGACAAACGCATGGTCAATTGGGATCATCATAGGCGGAATGAAACGCGGCCATGTTGGCTGAGTTAGTACGCTCCGCGCCGACTTTAATGAAGCTTTTTGTTCGTTATCGTTAGTCTCAAAAATGTCTTTATAGATCGGCGAGAAAACGCTGATATTAAAATCACCAATCAACACAGTTGGAAGCGGGCTTTGGCGAGTCGCGTTTGCTACGTGGGCTAGTTGAGCATTGCGCTCACGGAACCAGGAGGGCAAAATGGGCGTACGCGGATGAACCGTAACCAGGGCAACGTCTTGGTCTTTAACGCGCGTCTTCAGCGAAACAACCCGCCATTTTCTAGCCAATCCCTGATCAACTTTAAATGGCGTCCGGCTACCAACCAGCACCCAGCAAGGGCCTTTCGACCAGCACGCAAACCAATGTGGAAACTCATTGTGTAATTCGGACGTCACTAGTCGAATGCTCTGGGGCGTCATTTCCTGCAATACGTACAAATTAGGGTGCTGTTGGCGAATGAGTGCTATCGTCGTATCGTACTCGTCGCGTGTGTAAAGTACGTTTGCGTGAAGAACCCGTATGTCACCGGGCGTTTTTGGTGGCTCACTAGTATACCTGGGTACCCAATTACGATCTTCAAAATAAATGACAACGGCTAGCAGCGAAATAGGAATTAACACCAGCCCTGATTGAGACCTTATAGAATCAATTCGTAGGCAAAAGCCTTGCAGGAGCAGCAGAACGTATGCCAGCCAGACGTACTGCACTTGAAAGTGGCTGAATAATTCGAAGAAGTAAAACCGGCCAAATACGCGACCTAAAAGCCAGCAAACGAAAAGCCCAATAGATAGCCAGTTTAGCCAGTGGCCAGTACGTCTGATAATCGGTTCAATCGTACGCCAGCGAGAACGTAACTTTTGCGGGGGAGGGGGGACCGTCATTTGCGTTGCGTGTTGCGCAGGCAAATTTACTCATCGCCGAAACAATTCGTCAACTGTTAATTGTAATTCGGGTAGGGCAGGGGCTGCGTTAAGAATGTCGGTGTCGGTACAGATCGTAACTGTTTTCGGTGAGGTGTATACGTACACTTCTTTAAAAAGGGGATAAAACCCACCACACCACCTGAACGCCTGCCTTAAAATACGCGTGTAGTTTTTTATACTCTTTGCCATATCGTCGCTTTCTGACGAAAATTCGATGGTGAATTTCGCTATCTCGTTTTCGCCAGCAGCCATTCCTTTAAGCTGATCAGCCGTGAAATACGATACATCGTGTCGACGCATCTGTTTTTCCGTAAGCCAAATGTCCATCTCCGCCCGCAAACGACTACCTTCTTTAAATGCATCAGTTTGAAAAAAATGATTCTCTAAATTAGTTAACAGGTAATCTTCATCTTGTCTCATAGAGGTGGTGGGTTCAAGAGTACCGTTGTTGTATTCATACACATAGTTGTCATCCGATTCCCAATGTAGAAAATCGGCTTTAGCCATGCGTTGCCCGGCATACTTGGGTATGCCATATCGATCGGTGAACAAGTCTGTGGTCGGTTCCATAAGGTAAAAGCTATCTTAACCAAAGATACAAAAAACGCCGGACGAAGCTGTCCGGCGGTGAAGCCCTTAATACCGGCTGGGGCGACCGATATTACACTATAATTTACGAATCTTGATGTTCCGGAACCAAACGGAGCTTCCCCAATCCTGCAATCCAATTCGGCCGGTAAATTCACCTTTACCAATGGGGGCCTTACTTAATTTACTAGCTGCAATTCGCTTTTTCCAATCAGCACTGTTTAGGTCGTGCTCCTGAATTGTAAACCCGTTCAGTGAGACGGTTAGCCTATGCTTTTTTAGCACAAAATGCACCTGATTCCACGAGCCAACTGGGTTTAATTCGCGAACCCGGGCATTGGCTACGCTGAAAAAATCGCCGGCCCGGTGTGTATTTTCGTTGGCTCCTTCATAAATGGCATCATCCAATACCTGAAGTTCCAGGCCTGTATCATAGATGTTTTTATACTGGGGCGCTTCCTGCACGAAGAAGAATATACCGCTGTTCGTAAACCGCTCAACTTTCCATTCCGCTTTAAATTCAAAATCGCCGGTAAAGGCCGCATTGGTCACTAAATCGCCACCGTTTACGGCTTTGTTACCTGCTCGTTGGGGAACATATAACTGCAATGCGCCCTGGTCGATACGCCAGGCTGCGCCCACACTTTTTCCACCATATGTATGCCAGCCTGATACGTCGCGGCCATTGAACAAAAGTGTCCAGCCTTCTTTCTTCTCTTGAGCTGATAAGGTGTTAATAGCCTGTGCCTGTAGGGTTAGATAGCTATAACTAATTGTCACCAGGGCTAAAAAGATACGTTTGAACATGATTTTCAAAGTGGGTTACGTACTCATAAAGACAGAACGGAGCGATTCGTTACTGCTTACCAAACCACTTAGCCATCAACAAAAACGCCGGGTTCATACGCCCGGCGTTTTGAAACCTGTAAGGTTTCTAAAACCTCATAGGTTTAGATCAAATCGCCCCAGCCTTAATTTCATCAACCACAGCTGGGTCGAGGAGCGTGGTTGTATCGCCCAGGTTTGACGTATCGCCTTCGGCTATCTTGCGCAGGATTCGGCGCATAATCTTACCCGAGCGGGTTTTGGGTAAACCCGTCACAAACTGGATCTTGTCAGGCTTGGCAATTGGCCCGATTACCCGACTGACCGTTGCCAGAATGTCGCGCTTGGTCAGTTCGGCATCGTGATCAGTCGGTTGCTGTTCTTCGGCGATGACGTACGCATAGATACCTTGCCCTTTAATGTCATGCGGGTACCCCACAACTGCGCTTTCAATGACGCCCGTATGCATGTTAATGGCGTTCTCGACTTCGGCTGTACCAATGCGGTGCCCCGATACGTTCAGAACGTCATCGACACGGCCAGTAATGCGATAATAGCCGTCTTCGTCGCGCAGACAACCATCGCCCGTAAAGTACAGGCCTGGATAGGTAGCAAAGTAAGTCTGACGGCAGCGTTCGTGGTCACCGTAAGTCGTGCGCAATATGCCCGGCCAGGGGAACTTCATGCAAAGATTACCGCTAACGCCGTTGCCTTCAATCTCTTTTCCGTTTTCATCGACCAGAATGGGTTGTATGCCCGGTAGCGGGAGTGTTGCAAAGGTTGGTTTGGTTTCGGTTATACCTGCCAATGGCGAGATCAGAATGCCACCCGTTTCGGTCTGCCACCACGTATCGACAATCGGGCAGCGGTTCTTGCCAATATGATCGTCGTACCAGTGCCAGGCTTCTTCGTTAATTGGCTCACCTACCGAACCCAGCACTTGCAAACTACTCAGATCATGGGTTTCGACCTTCTCCAGCCCAAAGCTCATCAGTGAACGAATGGCCGTTGGGGCCGTGTACAGAATATTGACTTTGTGTTTATCTGTGATGTCCCAGAAGCGTCCGGCATCGGGATATGTCGGCACACCTTCAAAAATCAGCGAAGTCGCTCCGCAGGCCAGCGGACCGTAGACAATGTAGCTATGACCTGTGATCCAGCCAATGTCGGCCGTGCAGAAATGGACCTGAGCGGACGCGCCCTCGGTCGTTTCATACTGGAATACATTCTGGAACGTGTAGGCTGCGTAGACCATATACCCCCCACAGGTATGGACGACCCCCTTGGGCTTGCCCGTCGAGCCGGAGGTATAAAGGATAAACAGCATGTCTTCGGCGTCCATTTCCTCAGCAGGACACTCTGCCGTTACCTGCTTCAATTCCTGCTCCATCCACACATCGCGACCTTTTAGCATGGCTACTGGTGTGCGCGTACGGGTCATAACGATCACCTTTTGCACACTAGGGCAACCAATAAGCGCATCATCGACAACGCCCTTCAAGGGAATCTCTTTGTTTCCCCGGTAAGCGCCGTCGGCCGTAATAACCACTTTGCATTGCGCATCATTGATACGGTCGGCAATCGACTGCGCTGAAAACCCACCAAATACGACCGAATGCACTGCCCCAATCCGGGCACAGGCCAGCACAGCGATGGCCAGTTCAGGCACCATCGGCATATAGACACAAACCCGGTCGCCTTTCACCACGCCGTTACGTTTCAAAACATTGGCCATGCGACAGACCTGGTCATGAAGCATTCGGTACGTCAGCGTTACACTGGCTTCTGCCGGGTCGTTGGGTTCCCAGATAATGGCGGGTTGGTCACCCCGGGTAGCCAGATGGCGGTCGAGGCAATTTTCGGTGATATTAAGTTTACCACCGATAAACCACTTTACATTCGGTTCGTCGAAATTCCACTGTAGTGTTTTGGTCCAGGGCTTACGCCATTGAAATTCCTGAGCAATCTCTGCCCAAAAGCTTTCAGGATCGTCAACGCTTTTCTGGTAAGCGGTTTGGTACTCGTCAAAGGTTCGGATACGCATAAGTAAAAGCGAAAGAGTGAATGAACGGTCCGCCGTAGCGGTGAAAGAGTGATCCAGAAGTGGAGCCATTCTCACATACGCGCTGTAAAATTATTCGCTCTTTCGCTCTTTTAGTCGTTCACTCTTTAAATTATATTCTCCGTCCAGTGCGTATTTGCCGAACAAAACGAGTCCGCCAACGATAATTGGTACCAGTACGCACAGAACGACCCAGCCAAACACCTGGTCTTCGAGCTTATCGCTACTAATTTTGGTTACGCTGTCCGTGATCCGATCGTAACCAACGTAAACGCCTAATAATATCCAGACTACACCGAGGTATTTTTTTAGTAATTCCATGAGTTAATGTCCGGGCCAATCTCCAGATTGGCCCGTTATATTCTAAACACGGCCAATCTGGAGATTGGCCCAGACAAATCAATCGTCGGCCCGGCTGTACGCCCGGTTATTCAGATACAATAACCCAATAACAAAGCAAACTCCAGCCACCAGAATAGGGTACCACAGCCCTTCCAGATACGGTTTGGCCACCGAACCCGGCGCTGTTTCATTGGCCTTGGTAGCTGTTGCAACAAGGGCCGTTGCAATAAATGGCGTCAGACCACCGAATACGCCATTGCCAATATGGTAAGGCAGCGACATAGATGTGTAGCGGATACGAGTCGGAAACAATTCGACCAGGAAAGCGGCAATAGGCCCGTAGACCATTGTTACGTATAAGACCTGCACAAAGATGAGCAGCATCATAATAATCAGGTCGTTCGTTGTCAGTAGAACGGCCTTCGATACCTCTGAAGGTAACTGTTTAGCGCTGCCAATGGCTTTAGTGCTCTTCTGAGTCTCTTTTAGCAGCGTACCATCTATATAAAAATGCGTAGTGGTCGTGGTTGTCAGCAGATCACCATTGGGCTGTTTGACAAGTTTACTGTCAATAGTTCGGGCATCGCCAAATTCCTGTTTCTGGCTTACATCTGCCAGACTATACATTTTGTCGTAAATGGGACGATACGTCAGCACACCGAGCAGCATGCCTGCCAGCATAATTGACTTGCGGCCGATTCGGTCCGAAAGTCCCCCGAAGATCACGAAAAATGGCGTAGCCGCCAGTAGAGCGACCGCTACGATTATGTTCGATTGGACAAACTCGATATTGCAGGCTTTCTGAATAAAGGAGAGCGCATAAAATTGCCCTGTGTACCAGATAACGCCCTGACCGGCTGTAGCGCCAAACAACGCCAACAAGACCATTTTTAGATTCTGTTTCTTGCCAAAACTCTCAGCCAGCGGATTCTTAGAGATCTTCCCTTCTGTCTTTAATTTAGAAAACAGGGGAGACTCTGCCATGCGCATACGAATGACAATGGAAACGGCAACCAGCAGAATTGAAAGCAGAAACGGAACCCGCCAACCCCACTCGGCAAACGTATCAACACCTAGCGCCTGACGAGTCAGCAGAATAACGCCCAGCGAAACAAACAGCCCTAAGGTTGCCGTCGTCTGAATAAAACTAGTGTAAAAGCCCCGTCGGCCCTCCGGAGCATACTCTGCAACATACGTAGCGGCTCCACCATATTCGCCACCCAGGGCCAACCCCTGCACCAAACGCAGCACAAGTACTAAAAGTGGTGCCCAAAAGCCAATGGTTGCGTAGCCAGGAATGAGGCCAATCGCAAAGGTTGAGCCGCCCATCAGCACCAACGTTACGAGGAAGGTGTATTTTCGCCCAACCAGATCGCCTAGCCGACCAAACACAAGCGCGCCAAACGGACGAACAATGAACCCAGCGGCAAACGTCGCCAGCGTTGATAAAAGCGCGGCAGTAGGATTATCTTTCGGGAAAAACTGCGACGATAAAATAGCAGCAAGGCTACCGAAGATGTAAAAATCATACCACTCAATGAGCGTACCGACCGAAGAAGCCGAAATGACACTGAAGAGCGTACGTTTGTCAACAGCCTGTTTGGCTCTTGCTTTATTAGCGAGCATAAGGAGAGGGTTTCAGGCGTAAAAGCGGCCGGATTGGGTTTTATACCTAAGCGTTTACTCTGTGTTTAAACGCTTAAGGCGACAGCCGCTCGATGATCCAGTTCCCGTCTTGTTTTCGGTACCGAATTCGGTCGTGCAAACGACTTGGCCGGCCTTGCCAAAACTCTATGGCGTCAGGCATAACCCGGAATCCACCCCAATGGGGCGGCCGTGGCACTGGCTTGTCGGCAAATTGTGATTCCAGTTCACGCTGGCGATTTTCCAGTACGTCTCGACTCGCAATCACCGAACTTTGGTTCGATACCCAGGCGCCTATCTGGCTTCCGCGGGGACGGCTATTGAAGTAAACGTCCGACTCGGCCTCACTCACTTTTTCAACGTGACCTTCAATCCTGATCTGGCGTTCGAGCTCGGGGTAAAAAAAAGTAAGGCTGGCAAACGGATGATTAATCAGTTGCTGACCTTTACTACTTTGATAATTTGTGTAAAAGACAAACCCTGCATCCGATGCGTCTTTTAACAGGACAATTCGTCCATCTGGTCGCCCATTGGCCGTTACTGTGCTGACATGCATAGCGTTAGGCTCGGGTACACCAGCGTCAAGGGCAGCCTCAAACCAATGGCGAAACTGAGCAATCGGGTCAGGTGAAACATCGGCCGTGTCCAAACCGTTTAGGGTGTATTCCTTACGTAAATCGCTGATCGTCGACGGCATTCTGCTGGGCTTGTTTAACGGCTTTTCAAGAACTGTACTACAAGAAAATCCGCATTTTGTCGTAATTTTGCAAAAGTAATCGGTACGTTCCCAACATGGCAAACGAAGAACAAGAAATTAACCAGCAGCCGGAGACCCCAACCCAGGCCGCCGACGCGCTGGCAGTCAATACGCCCGAAGACACCCAAACCCCTGTTGCGGCAACGCCAACGGAGGGTGCAGCGAAAGGTACGGATGCTACGCCCCAATCGGCGGACGTTCCTACTGTTGCTGCATCCACGGACGAGGCCCCAGCGGATGCTACCCCAACAGAGGTTGCCCCAGTGGATGCTGCTCCAGTAAACGTTGCTCAGCCAGATGGGTCGACCGAAGAAGCGCAGCCAGAAGCTGGTGTGTCCGAAGACACAAATACAACTGCATCCAATAATCTGACAGACGTACCGTCGACTGATGATGCGGCCGTGGTGCCGACGAGTGATTCAGCAACAGAGGAGGTCACTTCGCAAGATGGTCACCAAGCTGCCTTAGAGACCGTTGCCGAAACGGCTGCTCCCGTTGTCGACCCCCAAGCTTCTGATGAGGTAACAGCAGACCCCGTCGCTAGCCACGATATTCAGGCTCAATACGCCGACGTTCCTGAAGTGGAAGAGAGCGAAGAAGATGCTCCCGCTCAGCAGGCCGTCGATTATAGCCAGTTCTCGAAGCCGGATTTTGTCAATTTACTTGAGAGTCAACTAACGGCAACCAGCGGAGCCTCTGTTACGCCTGGTGATTTCAAAAAAGCTGACCAGATATTAAAAGAAGTGAAGCCGCTCTTCGACCAGATGAAGCGGGCCGAACGGGAAGCCGCTCTGCAGGCTTACATTGCCGACACAGGCTCCGAAGAAGGTTTTGAGTATAAGTACGACGAGCAGGTTCAGCGTTTCGATGAGCTGTATAAGCAGATCAAGAGCCAGAAGAATACGTACTTTCAGAATCTTGACAAAGCGAAAGACGGCAACTTTGCGGCTAAAACCGAACTTTTAACTCGTTTGCGTGAACTGGTTGAGAACGACGAAAACAACGCCGGTGACCCAAAAGCAAGCTGGAACGAGTTCAAAAAGATTCAGGACGATTGGAAAGCGGCCGGAAACATGAATTCCCCACATAACGCTACGCTGTGGGCGACTTATCATGCACTGGTTGATCGTTATTACAGTAACCGCAATATCTACTTTGAACTAAAGGAGCTTGATCGGAAACGTAATGCCAGCCTGAAAACGGAGGTAATCGAGAAGGTCGAAGCTATGGCTAAGGCATCGGAAGAAGCGCCGGTAACGCGCCAGACGATCGACGAAGCCAACGCCTTGTTTGAAGAATATAAGCACATTGGACCGGCCCCTAAGGCGGAGCAGGAAGTGTTGTGGGGCCGTATGAAAGCTGCTCTCGACGTACTGTATGATAAACGACGGGGGCAAACCAATGAGCAGCGTAAAGAGTCGGCTCAGCTGTATGAAGAAAAGTCGGCGATTTATGAAGAGTTAATACCGCTTACCTCGTTCACATCAAACAGTATCAACGACTGGAACGACAAAACAAAGGCGGTAATGGCCCTGCAGGATCGCTGGAACGCCATCAAAGGGCCAATGCCTCGTGAAGAAGGCAAAGAGTTGAGCAAGAAGTTCTGGGCCGCCCTGAAGACGTTCTTCCATAATAAAGGAGAGTTCTTCAAACAGCTGGAAACGAAGCGGGAAGAAAACCTTCGGGCTAAAACGGAACTTTGCGAGCAGGTTGAGGCCATCCTGGCATCGGGCGAAGAATCGCCCGAGATTACGCAGACGGTTATCGAACTGCAGCGCCAGTGGAAAAATATCGGTCAGGTTCCGGAGAAACAGAAGAACTCGATCTTCGACCGGTTCAAGGCGGCCTGTGACGCGTTCTTCAACAAGAAACGCTCGAAGAACCAGGAAACCGAACGCGAGTTTGAAAGCAACCTGGCTAAGAAGATCGCCCTTATCGAGCGCATCGAAGCGGCTGCTACCGAAAACGCTGATCTCTCCCAGTTGAATGACTTCAAGAAGGAGTGGAACAGCATCGGGTTCGTCCCTAAGAAAGACATGCAGTCTACCCAAAAGCGTTATATCAATGCTGTAAACGCATTGGTAGGCTCGACAGGGAAGATACCCGCGAAAGATAAGGAGCGTGTTATGTTGCAGAACGAAGCCGAAGTTACCCGGAGTGGTAGTGGTGGACGTGATCGTGACTACAACCGCGGTGACCGTGATGGTGGCAGCGGTGGCGGTAACAAACGGGAAAGCGATATTCGTCGTCGAATCACGACCATTGAGAACGATATCGCTACGTACCGCAACAACATCGAGTTCTTTGCCCGCTCGAAAAACGCAGATAAGCTTCGGGCTGACATTGACAAAAAGATTGCTGATGCTGAAAAGCAGCTAGATGACTTACGGCATCAGTTGCGCGTTGCTCAGGCATAGATTGAAACGTATCCGCCGATCAACTTTTTTAGGTGATCGGCGGATTTTTTATGCATTCGTCTTGCGCCGAATATCTCAATTCGCTACTTTTGCACCACAATTCGGAAACGAAACGTTAATTTCTGCCAGTGTCGGATAGCGGTCGATTCCGCCTGATTTGTAATCAGGATGCGCAAGCGCGTCGGGGGTTCGAATCCCTCCACTGGCTCAGGGAGTTAGCTCCCAACTTAATTTACCCCGGTAGTTATTTTCTTAGGAAGGTAACACCGGGGTAAAACATTTTTAGATAGTAGAGGTGTTTTTAGATAAGCTGGCTGAAAGGTAATCAAAATCTATTATTTGAAGCCAATGATGAAAAGTTGTCTGGACCTTTTCATTTGGTTATTCCTAGCTGGAATATATATCCGGCAGCTGTTAAATCACTTACTCTTCAGTATTACTAAAATCTTAATTAGAAAGCTTCCTTAAGGTTTTATCCCTTTGGCTATCAACTGCTGAGTATACTCGTTAGAGCTAACAGTTGTTTTCTGGGTAAACTCTAGCCCGTTCTGGATAAAGCTTCCTGAAGCGGTTGTTGTTTGTGTACCAGCTATCACTGTTTTTACCACCGGGTCAAAGGTAAAAGAACTACCCGACAAGGTAACCTCAGCGGATTCCGTGGGTAGCTTAAAGGTCAGACTGTTATTGTTTGTCCCTTTACTTACGGTTAACGAGGTAGTCCCCGTAATTACTTCCTTGGGTAACCGGGAGTACTCGGTTGTCTGGGTATAGGTAACCTGGTAGCGGCCCAGGTACTGCTCCCTGGGGTCAACATCTGCTGATTTAGAGCAGCTGGAATCCAAGATGGCTATAACGCAGGAAACAACTATTGGTAGGAGAAAACTCTTCTTCATAATAAACGGTGGTTAAAAGTTGCACATTAGGCGTATTAAAAAGCCCGACTAGATACTGCTAACCGGGCCTTATATTTTGTTTGCAGAAGCTGTTTCTATAGTAATTACAACCTACAAACCTCCTGGTCTATACTGTCTGTAACCGGCTGGCAATTTGACGGAAACTGTCTAAGGCTGATTCCAAGTTCTCTACTATATCTAGTGCTAGTTGGTCCGGGTCGGGGAGGTTGTCTAAATCTCCTAAGGAGTCATCTTTGAGCCAGAAGATGTCTAAGCTGGTTTTGTCCCGGCTGATTATCTCCTCGTAACTGAACTTGCGGAACCGGTCAGATTCTATCCGGTTGTGTCGTTTCTCAGGCCGGTAGCAGTTGATGAAGTCCTGGAGGTGATCCAGCCGTAGGGGATTAGTTTTTAGAGTGTGCTTGATATTAGTCCGGTAGTCATATACCCAAACTTCTTTGGTCCAGGGGTCTTTGCTGGCTGGCTTGTTATCAAAGAACAGGACGTTGGCCTTTACCCCCTGTGCATAGAAAATACCAGTGGGCAGCCGCAGGATGGTATGTAGGTCTGTACTCTGAAGGAGCCGCTTACGGACAGTTTCCCCGGCCCCTCCTTCAAACAGGACATTATCCGGTAAAACAACTGCGGCTTTACCGTCAATCTTCATCAACGACCGGATGTGTTGGAGAAAGTTAAGCTGTTTGTTGGATGTGGTAGCCCAAAAGTCCTGCCGTTGATAGGTTAAGGCTTCCCGCTCCTGGTCTCCATCTTCGTTTGTGACCGTGATACTGCTCTTCTTCCCAAAGGGTGGATTCGCTAGTATATAGTCAAACCGTTGGGAAGGTAAGCTAATCAGGCTGTCATTCCGTTCAATGGGTGGCTCACTGTTCAGATCTCCAATGTTATGCAGGAACAGGTTCATTAGACACAAACGGGCGGTATTGGGGACAATCTCCCAACCCCGGAAGGTATCATACTTGAGAAACTTTAACTGATTTCGGTCTAACTCCTGCTTGGCCAGGAAGTCATAAGCTGCCAGGAAGAACCCGCCCGTCCCACAACTGGGATCGGCAATGGTTTTTAGTGTCTCTGGCCGGACACATTCCACCATAGCCCGGATCAGTGGACGGGGGGTGAAGTACTGCCCCGCTCCGGATTTAGTATCCTCAGCATTCTTCTCCAAAAGCCCCTCATAGATGTCTCCTTTAACATCCGTATCTAACCCAATCCAAGTCTCCTCATTGATCAACCTTACCAGTTTGAGTAGTTTGGCCGGGTCCTGAATTTTGTTCTGGGCTTTGAAGAATATCTGCCCAATCATCCCTGGCTGTTTACCTAGCTCAGTTAGGATGTGGACGTAGTGGACCTCTAGTTCTGCCCCGTTCTTATTGGTTAAGCTATCCCAGTTGAATTCCTTTGGTATATGGGTATCCCGGAAGTAAGGCGGTTTGCTGTACTCGTCGGCCATCTTCAGGAATAGTAGGTAGGTTAACTGTTCCAGGTAGTCTCCGTAGCCCATCCCATCGTCACGGAGGGTATTACAGAAATTCCAAACTTTTTGAATCAGTGCGTTAGTACTCATGATCGGCAGGTAATTTAAGTGCTGTTGTTAACTGGGGTAGTAATTGGTTTAATATAGCCTGTTTGGTCTTCCCGGTTATGGTAAGATCAACGGCTCGGATATGGATCGGCTTGTTAGCCATTAGTTCAGATGTTACAGTAAACTGCTGCTCCAAAGCTGGTTGTTGATCGTGGGCAATTGGATACAGCAATAAAACCTCTTGAGTGTTTTGCCTTAGTGCGTAACTAACCATCTGATACAAGTCATCCTGAATAACTCCGGTCTTTTTATCAGAAGGTAAATAGTTTCGTATTTTGTATTTAGTGTCCACAATTATCTTACTCCTGTCCGGATAAGTCAATAATATATCATTCCGAATTTTAAATATTTCTTCTTCAGTTAGCCATTCAGTTGCCTGTGGCGTGATCTTTTGGAACTGGCTACCCAAATGGCTTTGACATACTCCCGTAATAAAGCCTTCATACACATAGTCCATTGGGACCAGAAAGCAGAACTGTTGCTGGTCAATGTCCGGCTGAGTCAGGTAGCTATCGGATAAGAAAAACCGGCACATGGCCAGACAATCTTCGTACTCCTGGTAGAACCGGTTTAAGTGCAGGCTATCACAATCTTGAACTGTGGCGGGTAGGTCGTCAACCTCATCCAGCGTAAAAATAAGCTTCTCTAAAAATCGGTGGGTTTCCGTGGTCCGACACAGAGAATTGAGCTTTCGGGCTACATACTTGATTATCTGATTCAGCCGGTTATTGTACAGAAACGGTTCATAATCACAAATCAAATGGTGCCAATTGCCCTGGCTGATACTGGTGTTCAAGTACTGCTGGACATTTAATCGGCCGCGAAGAAAGGGCAGTGTTTCGGTCCTCTCCTCATACTGACTGTACGGCAGTGATCCCACTAACCGGGATGTAGTTTGAGCAAAGTAGCTAATTAGGGCTTCTGGAAATTCTTCTACCAACTCAACATCCCCAAGCAAATTGCTGAATGGAAACCTGACCCTTTGGCAGTAGGATAACCACCAGATCAAATGTTTAAAGGCTAACTGAGCTTGTTCTGGTTGAAACAGTTTAGGTAAAATTTGTATGGTTACTCCTTCATATTGAATAAACCCAACGTACTTACCAGCCTTGACGGTTGACTTTCCCGTTTTTAGGTCCTGTCCAAATGTTAGAAAAGGCTGTTTGGTTGATACGTCTCTATAAAATGAGTAATCGAACTGAACACGGCTTTGCCATACCTCATCCAGATACTGGTCAAGGTCAGAAAGAGATATTCGGGCCACAAAGTCAGCCGTCCGGGTTTGGTTTTCAACCAGGTTAAACGGCTGCTCCATAACGGGCTTCAAACTGTAGGGTTAAATCATCTTTGTGAAAGGGGATCTGAGCCTCCGCCAATACCTTTTCAACCATATCGGTTCGGCCGTTGAAATATTCCAACAGCAGGGGAATGACTCGGTTATCCAAAACAGAATTGATCTGTTCAGCAGACTTATTAATAAAGTAGGCATGACCAATCTGGAAGTCAGCCGATTTTTTGTGCTTAATGATTGACCGGTTAAGTTGCTCCAACAAACTTTTTGCCGGGTCGTTTAAAACAGTATAGTTTGGGTTTTTAACAATAAACTCAAAACGTCTACGGAGGGCAATATCCAAAAGAGCCAAAGACTTGTCGGCAGTATTCATAGTACCGATCAGGTACATGTTGGGTGGTACGGAAAACAGTTCTCCGGATGGTAAGGTAACGGTAAGCTCGTTGTCTCCGCCCAGCCGTTTATCATCTTCCAGCAGAGTAATTAACTCTCCAAACACCCGTGACATGTTGGCCCGGTTAATTTCATCAATGACAAGAACGTAGTTTTTTAGAGGAGTGGTTGTTGGCCCCTCAACCTTTCCCTTAGTTCTGAGTAATTCAACAAGTGGTTTATAGTAAGTTCTCATGCCTCCTGTTGGGAAGGCAATAGTGCCCTCATACAAGCCTTCTAAAGTGGCTGTACTTAACGAATGATCTTGATTACCATTAGACTTGCTAAATTTTATGCTGTTATTGGTCACTTCCGTCAACAAATAGCTTTTGCCAGATGGCATTGATACGGGAACAGGAGTATCCGAAAATATAAGTGGACCTAAAACATCCTCGATTACTTCATAAAACGGTTTTAATGTACTATTCCCTTTGGAAACTCTGGTAGCATTGTAATTGTCCCGAGCAAGCTTAGCCATCCGATAAAACACACCGTACCGTTGCTCAAATTTTAACTCCCCGCCATCTGTAGCCGGTTTTAAGCCCGTGATAAAATCTTCGTACGTGTAGTTTTGATGAAAAGTAATAAACTCAATTTGGCTTTCTTTCCGTAGCTGATCGAACCGTTGCTTGTTTGTTGGGTGGTTATTATTATTTGGGCCATCTACTATTTCTACAGCCAAATCAATTGTCTCATATGTCTTTCCTGTACCTGGTGGTCCATACAGGATTATGTTTTTTGGATGGCTTGACGGCTCCGGCATTGTTTCAGTGGGCTGGTCGGGTTGATGAAAAAAAATCAATTGAATATCTTCTAAACTAGTAACTTCCTTCACAGTGGCTTGGTATGACCCCTTACCATTGATAGAGAAAGGCTCAAAGTCTTCGTCCCATATCACATCTAGGAATAGGCCATCTCCTGGATTAGCAACCACTTCTCCAATAGCCCTTATTTTTAGAACCGATATACTACGGTTCGGGCCTTGAGTAAAAGTAGATTTGGCCGCCAGTTTAGACCCGACCGGTATTTTTTTTACAATTTCCTTGTATCGGTCTTGGGTATCTTTGTATCCATTTTGCCAAATGCCTTCCTCAATAAATCGAGGTAATTGGTCCCCGCCATGTTCTGGGCGAAATGTAACCCCAACACAGTAGTATTTGCTCTGATCCTTTTGAAGCTCCTTTAGTGTGTTATTCTCAAGATAAGCTTCCCATGATATTTCATAAAAATGCCGGGAGTCATGTTCCCGAACAGCTTTTAACAATTTCCAGTAATCAACTAAAGTTTCATACCGAAAAGGTAACCCTCGCTTCTTTAGCCAAGGCTTGGTTTGACTGTTGATTGGCAAGTATGACGTCGGTTTTTGACAGAACATGGACTCAGTTAATTTAGCTGGACCCACCTTGTAAATCTGAAGAACCCGCTGGAACTGGCTATCACTCAGCCCACCGTCCTCAACTTGCTTATATAGTGTTCGAAGCTGGCTAATGTCTTCCGGCTTCCGGATAAAGGAATAGCCGAACATCCAGACACTTTGAGCCTGAGATGAAGGAAGGCCGCGAACGTCCGTTGGGGCCGGGGCTGTCAGGTTCATTATGTCCTTAAGTAAACCCAATGAAGCCAATCTTTTGGCGTCCCCAGTTTTATTCAAAAAAGACAAGAAAGTGTACGGGTCCATGTCGGCCAGATCAAACACATTCCCCTCAGCATCCTTGTCTTTCAAACCTACCTGATTCTGTACACTCAATACTTGTTTGATAAAGCCGATTAATTCGGATGGTGTGTACTGGAGCAACTTGGGGCACATTTCTTGGTAGAAAGGAACCCAAGTAAAACTAGATGTGTCGGTCTGCTGCTCTAATTCTGTTGCCTGAGTAGTTGCCTTTCTTGTATAAAAGCCAAGCCTCTTTAATAGCTTTAGAGCTTGATTAGAATCTATATCTGGTACCTGAGCATCAGGATTGGCATACTGGTAAGCTAGCTTTACAACATTATAAGGCTGGTAGTATTTCTTTCTCTCATAGACGAAGTACTCACCTGCTGGTAAATACATAGGTCCCTTTTTCTCCAAAGCCTTTATGATGTGGTCTCGAGTAATATTTTCAAACATGGTGGGTGTCTTAGAAACTATAAAGTACTGTTCAGAATAAACTCAGCTGTTCCGCTGGACCATTGTAAGTCGGGCCAGATGGTTCGGCAACCTCGACAAGGTTTTCTGCTTTAGATTGTTCTACGGAGGATGCGACCAGCTTACCCTCAAAGGCCCGTTTCAGAATACTTTGCCGAAGATTTTCAGCCCGGACTAACTCCTGCCGGATGGTGACTTCCATAGCATCAGCCTCAGACAACCGGGCTTCGATTTCCGAAACGATCTGAGTTTGGGTACTGAGGTCGGGAATTATGTAAGGAGCATTTAGTAGTGCTGCTTTAGTTAATTTTTTTCTGCCAGTGGTACCTGTAGTCAAAGGTAAAAATGGGTAGTACCAAAGAGAATAGTTAAGGAAATCAATATTAAGGACACTTTTAGATTTCGGTTTCAGTATGTGAGCGTGATTGTTAACCCAAGATTTACCGCTTATCTTGTAACTGAATGGTTTTTCTCTACCAGTGAACGTTTCATCCTCTACAACTAAAACCAAATCTTCATTAAATAGATATTCGTTAATCCATCCGGTTTGCCCATTGGCACCGTAGTAGGGTACATCCCCGTGTTGGGTTTGCCTTATTTTTGAACTAACTGGCTTCCGCTTATGATCAAGACAATCCACCACTTCACCAAGCTTAGTTTTTGTCCAATGTTGGCTTGTTCCGTTTAAAGTGCCCGAGAATGCCGCCTGCAGAAGGGAACGCCGGTACGTCTTTAGCCGGGAGAGGGCCGTTTGTAGCTCCTTTACTCCGGCATCCAACTCGGAAAATAACTCCTCAATCCGGGCTACGATTTGGTGTTGGATAGGAATTGGAGGGATAGGGAATCGAATAATTGAAAGGTTTTTCCTTGATATTCTCTTCCGAGTTGATCCGCTTTGTAGAGAATCTATCTCAGAACGGATCTGGGGGGCATTTATCCAGTATGTCAGTAATTTATTATCCACCAAGTCCGGTGCTGGCCGGACAATACAAACATCTACAACTGTGACATAACGGCTTTTCTCTTGTAAAGGGAAAATACAAGCTCTACCTAACGGATCTGGCATCCGAGCAATTAAAACATCTCCGTTGTTTAAGAATGTACACCTTAACTCAACAGCTTTTTGGTGAGTTAAAAAACGGTTGGATTTATTCCGAAATGATCCATCGCCAATATCTGCCAACTGAATTAACCTAATCTCACCTTTTTCGTCTTGGTCTTTGGACTCAACCCAGTCACCATCACAGAAAACTCCTCTTTTACCGACTAAATCTGTTAAGGTCTTCCAAACCCATCCTTCCGGCAACTTTATTTCTGACATTATTTTGTTTATAATTATCCGTACTTACAAGAAAGCTACTAACTCCGGCATCTCGTCATAAGTCCGGCCGTTGAGAATCCGACCGGTTTTCTTTTTGTTGGTACCACCCCACTGTTTGAAGAAGAAAGATACTCCGGCCTTCTCACATTGATCTTGTATGTCAAGAACCCAATCCGTGTCCATTGGCCGGGGTTTATGGCCACTTTCCCCGCCGACAATCACCCAATCAATTCCGGCCAAGTTAAGGGCTGGTAGAGGGCCAATTAATGGCTCACAGGACAGAAATTTAACTCGTGCTCCGGTTTGCCGTAATAGGTCAATCCGGTCCGTTACCCGGTCGTCCTCTACAGAGACACCCATCCAAATGTTATGGGTCCATTTAAGCTGAGTATGGTATTTGAGCAGTACATCAGCCCGTTTGGTCAACACCTGGAAAACGTGTTGGGGGTTATCATTCATAACGGCAAATACCTTCTTTATAAACTCCAGGGGGACATCCTTATGGAAGAGGTCACTCATGGAGTTGACAAAGACGACCTTTGACTTCTTCCAGGTATAAGGGATACTTAGCTGATCCTCATGAACAGCTATCCGAAAGCCTTTCTGATACTTAGGTACACCCATTGCCTTCAGCCGACGGGACATCACCTCAGCATAGCAGAACTTACAGCCAGCCGTGATCTTAGTACAGCCAGTTGTGGGATTCCAGGTCATTTCAGTCCATTCGATACTGGATTGAGCCATAGTTTCCTAGTGTTTCAGGTTATACTTCAAAACTATGTCGTTGGCTATCTTAACAGCCGTAGTATTATTGGAAGCCAGATAAAGATGATACATAGTTGAGTTACTGCTATTCCGCATCTCATATGGGTTAGACACAAACTTGAAAACGGTAGATAGCCGCTCCGAATATAGCTTACTTATTTCCTTCAGAGCCTTTTTGTTCTTCTGTAAAACCGTGGTTGAATTACCAAATAAATCAGTCTCAGTGGTTTCCTGATAAATATTTTTATAGATCAGATCCTTTGGGACCCCAAAAAAACTCTCCAGCTTTGCAGCCCAAGTATCAGGTATATTACCAGTTCGCGGAAGTAGACGGTTGGCTCCTATACCTGTTGGAGCCAGTATCCACATGTCAACACTTAGCCCGCGTAGAGCCTCAATAGATGACCAATTCACATTCATCCCAAATGGGTCAATGAAGGCCAAAACCTTAAAGCTTTTACCTCCATTTCCTCGTTTACCAGCCAAGAAGTCGGCTAATCTTAAGATTTCTTCGTTGCAGTCCTTATCTACTACAAATATTCCCCCATCCCGAATCTTCTTCATACTTGCTCTGAGAAGCAAAGCCTTCTCTCTTTCCAATTCAACAAAGTAGCAGATGTCAAATGGTTTAGGTTGATTAATGGAGGCAATTATTTTGGCTGCTCCATCAAAGAGTCCAATACTATTGTCCTCAAAAACGCCAGGAGCCATTTTACCCTTTATCTGAAACTCGCCGGTTCCAGCAAAACCATCAAAATACATGAGACTCCAATAGGGGTGCTCCTTCATAATCTGAAGGTAAGCCTTAGCATACTCCTCAATGATCCGTACCTTCTGGAAGGTCCAGCTTCCCCCAAAGTGATTGCTCATCTGTATTAGGCGGCTAAGTATTCATTCAGTTCTTCTATCAGCGGGAAGGTCCGTTCTCCGAACAGGTTCCAGAGCTTGCCCAGCCCACCCCGTTCTACAAAGGGAGAATAATCAAAAACGTCCCGGTCAACATGGATAGATCGGGCTACGGTATCCTTCATCATCCGAAGCCAATCCATCTGCTCTTCAGTAAACTTCAAGGCCCCGGCTTGCTGACGGAATACCCAGTTCTGGAAGTTCCGGTTTACAGTCAGGTCATAGGCAGTTAGCTCCGGGTCAATCTCCAGGACTCTACGGATAAGAGACACCAAAGCAATCAGTTCATTCTTTGGCTGGTTACCGTTTACCTTTTCTAAAGCTTCATAAGCCTTCCAGACAGCTAACGGAGCTAAGGTTGGCCGATCTGCTTTTAGCTTCTCTACAACCTCCTCAATCATTCGGTAGGTAAGCTCCCGACGTCGGTTTGGTTGGTTGTAGAAGATTTGCAGGGCTGTTATCTGATCCCTATGCTCCTCCAGGTATGTCTTGAAGTCCTGAATGATAGTGCCAGCCTTTTCGGTCATAGAAGTATCCCAGCCGGCCGCAACAACCGTATCCAAGTTGACCACATCAATCAACTGCTCATGGTCCCGACGGATAGATTCAATCAGGTTTCGATAATCCGGATTGTCAAACACACTGGAAGCCTCTCTGATTAGCTCCTCCCGAGCCTCCTCCAGGGTTTCCGGTGTTATGTCTCCTCCGGATTGGGCTTGGAGTTGTCCGGCCCGTTCTTCTATCTTATCAGGATTGTATGCATCCAGTAGCTCATTAACGACCTGGTTAATGGTCTTACCTCCCGAAGCCGTTGTTAACCGGTTACGTTCGGGCGGACTAAGCTGCTTTTCCAGTCGGGTCAGGCGGTTTGCCAGGGAGGTTAGGGTATCTTCGGATGTATCTCCCCCAACAGCCACATTCCAGAGCAAATCCTTTAGGGATACGCCTGGCTTACGTTCCAAAGGCCGACTGTCCGTCTTGACCGACTTACTGACCCCCACAGCATCCACCAGTACGAAGTGGGTTTTGTTGCCTACCGCTGAAGGGGTGACTTTCCGGAGATCGTCGGCAGCCATGGTACGGGTTCCCCGGCCTTTCATCTGCTCAAAATATGACCGGGACTTCACATCCCGCATGAACAGCAGACATTCAATAGCCTTTACGTCCGTCCCCGTGGCTATCATATCCACCGTAACGGCAATCCGGGGATTGTAATCATTTCGGAATTGGGTTAGTACCTCGGATGGCTTTTCTCCACCGTTCTTGCCTACACTGTAGGTAACTTTCCGGCAGAACTCATTCCCTTCTCCAAACACCTCCCGGACGGTTTTAATAATATCATCCGCATGGAAATCACTCTTGGCAAATATCAGGGTTTTGGGAATTTCCTTCCGGTGAGGGAAAATCTCAGGTAGCTTGTCATGGAAGGTTTTAATGACCGTCCGGATCTGATCTGGGTTGACCACATCTCGGTCAAGAGTAGTGCCCGTGTAGGCCGTAGTCTCGTCTAACTGCTCCCACCGTTTCCGACGGGTTTGCCGATCCCTTCTATCAATCCACTCTCCAGCCTTAACAACGGCCCCGTTTTTGGTTATCTCGGTTTCAATACTGTATATATCAAAGGGGACGTTAACCCCATCGGCCACAGCCCGTTCGTAGGTGTATTCACTGACCACATTCCGGTTGAAGAAGCCAAAGGTCCGGTTATCCGGAGTAGCGGTTAAACCAATCAGGAAGGCATCAAAGTAGTCAAGAACCTTCTTCCATTCATTATAGATAGACCTATGAGCTTCGTCAATAATTATAAAGTCAAAGGTCTCTATTGGAATCTTTGAGTTATAAACAACCTCCCTTGAAACAGGAGTAGTCTTTGTCTCATTAAGAGATGTCTCTTCGGCAGACTCATCTATCTCTTCCCCCCGAAGAGCCGAGTAAAGCCGTTGAATGGTACTGATACAAACCTGAGCGGAAGGGTCTACAAAAGATGAACGGAGCCGTTGTACGTTGTACAGTTCGGTAAATTTCCGTGGATCATCATTGGGAGTAAAAGCCTGAAACTCCTGTTCGGCCTGCTCTCCAAGGTTCCGGGTATCAACTAAGAACAGAACCCGATGAGCCTTGGCATATTTCAACAGCCGGTAAGTAGCCGTAATTGCCGTAAAGGTCTTGCCTGATCCAGTGGCCATTTGAACCAAGGCTCTGGGTTGATTCTTCCCAAATGACGTTTCAAGGTTAGTTATAGCCTTAATCTGGCACTCCCGTAGGTTCCGGGTGTCCAGTTCCGGAAATTGCTGCAACCGTTGGCGGAGAGCAATACCCTGTCTGCCCAAGTTCTTCAACGTTTCCGGCCGGTGGAATGAAAACACCTCCCTGGCTCGGGGGGCTGGATCAGAGTTGTCCGTAAAGTGGGTTTCCGTACCAGTGGATTCGTAGATAAACCGCAGCGGTTGGTGATCTTTCTGCCATTTTAGCTTACTGACTGCATACCGACCGGATTGTTCCTCTACCGGTGTCAAGATGGTTCCCTCCGGTTTAGCTTCAATAATTCCTACCGGCTTTCGGTCGATAAAAAGTACATAATCTGCCGGTCCGGAATCGGTCGGGTATTCTCGTACAGCAACACCTACGTTAGCAGAGAAGTTAAGAGCTTTAACGTCCTGTATAACCCAACCAGCCTCAACCAACATCCGGTCGATAAACTGGCGGGCAATTTGTTCGGGAGTCATTTAGTATGAATATATTACAAGCATGTAATATACAAAGATTACACACCATGTAACCCAATGGCAACCTTGTATTTCGTAATCGGTATATATAGGTGTTGCAAACTGCAAGGTTTGGTTACCGATACCAGCCAGTTAACATGTATTGTAAGAACTTAGAGTACCCTTCCTGACCCATTAACCGATCCATTCCCGTACGGACTTACACTGTCCGATCCACTACCTTGAAAGCTACCACTTGCCGAATTGGCACCTAAGATTGTTGTTCCGTCGGAGATAGAATCTCAATTGAGTCTGCGTTAACTACATTCTTGATGAATGGTATCAACCCTGATAATATGCCGTTGATAACATATAAGCATCCATTAAGACTATCCTTCAGGTAGTCTGATAAATAGGGTAAGTTTACACCAGCTGCATAAGCTGGGTGCTTATCAACTCGGGCTGGTTGTATGGCAGGTTTAACTTTATTTGATTTCAAGATGTAGATGTTCCAGGTATCTGCTTATACTATCTGCCAATTAATAAATTTAGCTAACTAGCTACTCCTGTACACTTTATTTTTGCAGGTTGGACCCTGATACAACCGTCCGGCTCATACTGTTATACACCCAGATACCTAATGAGATTTATTCTTCTTTCTATCTTCCTTACAGCTGTACTACTTGGTTGTACTCCCAAGAAACCTGAAGAGGTTACCCCTATCCGAAAGTGTAAGCTACAATCTATAACCAAACGGGGCTACTTCTTTTCGGACAGAAAGTTTACATACAACGAATTAGACTTACTTACTCAAGACGTAGAAACCTTAGATCGGAAGCAAGGTTACGTATCTGTTAAAACCACAAGCTATACATACAATAAAGGTCAGTTTCTGATAAGAAAACTCATCCGCCAGAGAGGAATATATAATACTGGGCAAATTGATTCATCAACTGTATATGATGAAAGTTATATATATAATGACAAAGGTCTATTAGTTGAAATGGAAGTAAAGGGCCAAGCTCAGTACAAGAGATACTTTGAGTATGAGGGTAACAATCTTAAAGAGGTTAGAGATGAAAGCTCTAGTAGTATCTCTATGCTCATTTTTACAGATGGTAAACCATCCGGTTTAATCGTTAATGACAAGTATTCTTCCAATCAGCAAAAGTATGAGTTTAATTCTCAAGGATATATTGTCAAGGTTAACAACTTAGACCAAACAGGTGTAACTAAATCTTCGGGACAATTCAGTTATGATAATACAGGTCACTTGATCCGGTCTGAGGAGATTATAGGAGGAAAGGTAACCCGAACTAATTTGTTTGAGTACGATGATAAGATAAATCCTGAACTATTATTATCTCAGTTTAAAGGAATACCTAATTACGAATTATATGGTACAAGTGTCAATAATAGAACAAAGTCAACTACCAATAATTCTGGTGGTTATTTTGGTGAGGGAAGTAAATATAGTTACAACAAGAAGGGGTATCCAATACAGTGTCAAACCTTAATAGGTATTCCTCCAAATTATCCAGATAGCCCTCCTCTTGAGGTTACTTACATGTATTCTGATTGTGAATAATGAGTTATATATTCTAATGGATTATCAATTTGCTGAAACAGCCTGCTAGCTCGTGTTAGCAGGCTGTTCATAATCTTAATTCACAGTACTTACCAAAGAAACCATATGCGGGTTAATCTTGACCAGTCTTCCAATTAAAATGGTCTGTTTGATGTGGGAATGTAAACTTTACTCCCTGAGTCATTGACGTAGTACTGCCCGGCTCAAGACCCTGCCTAAATAACTTTATCTTGGCCGTAGTTGTAGTATGCTTCTGTTGTAATGATAATCAAAAAAGGTCTCAATCGTGCCAGAGTAAGAATGCTACGTTCATTTTCAGTGGTTTTGTCTACTGCGGAAACCGTCTCAAAAGAACGTGGCCAACAAAATTCAGCATAACCGCCTACTCAACTGTCTTATCTGAGGTATAGAGTAAAGAAATGGTGAGGTCTATACTCTCGGTCAATCTGGAACAATATGGTTTGATCGGGATTGGCTCCGATTCGGGTTACGACAAGTCGGTCCCCTACCCGGTAAGGTGGGTAAGCAATTCGGCAAACTACTTGAAATGGACAGAAGACTCGAAACAGAACACCGGCCGAGTTGATAAACAGACAGCTATTGGCCTCATCGAAGCTGATAGGTTGGAGAGAAGATTTCTGGCCCATGAGTAAACAGGGAATGACAGAGAGCTAATTAGCCCTCTGCCTTGTCCGTCTATTGGAGAAACCAATTATTCCTGTCACCTTGAACCGTTTGTAACAAACCCGAAGTCAAGTCAAAAGCGTTGACATTCCGGTCCAGGAATGTGTCAATGTAGCTAGACTTAACCGCCCCAGTGAATAGATTATACACCCTCCATAAACTTATAGAGCCGTCTTCCTGTCGACAGAAAGACCCATCCCGGTAGTAATCCCTGGCAATGGTGCTGAACTGCTGATCACCCAGGAGCAGCGGTGGAACCTCCCGTTTAGCAGCTGTCGGTAGGAACTGGTACAACCGGCATCGACCCATCAATTGAGCAAACTGGGATTCGGTCAGATAGTAGTTTGTTAACTGGGCTAGTACCTGTAATTGATGTTCGGCTCTGTATCGGCTGATAAGATCGGCAATAGCCTTGGCTAACTGATCGACTGACTTAACCCGTAAGTCGGCTACATACCCGTCCGACCAGACACACAGGTTTGTACACACTTTGTTCTGGAAGCCAATAAATACCTTAAAGTGCTCATCTACTCCCTTCTTTTGGTGTAGGCTATCCATATTGTAGGCTTTTACTCCACCAACCGTTAAGGATAATGGATTACCTCCAATATTGTCATGAATAGTCGGTATCTCAATGACAAAGGCGGCCCGTTCATAATACAAGGTTTTTTCCCATTCCTGTAAATCTTTGGCCGGTTTGTTACGAGCTTGGGGGATTCGGCCCTTCACTGGATGAGAAACCCGAACGGCCGGTTCTAATACCGTTTCTCCGGGAAACAACTGGTACACCACTTCCATAGTGGCTTCTATGAACTCTCCATGGCTGATTAGTGGTTCATTGTCCTTGCTGTACACCGGGATGATGTGGTGTTGCTGCATCTCGGTCAGGGATGCAGGCAGGGTATTGGCTGTAATAAAAGCCGAATCCGAAGAGACACCGTCAGAAAGGACAACGGCTTCCAAAGCATCAAGTTCATGACGCATAAGTTGGGTTTCCATATTAATTATTGGGGGATTGGGGTTGAGAAATCAGTTGAAGTTGTTCTTTCCTCTGGGTGAAAAGAGGACCTAGTACCTGCCGAAATTCCGGGTAGGTGGCATACAGATCCCGTAAGGTTGCTACATCTGGAGCCTGCTGAATCAGGGTTTGCACCTGCTGCTGGCTGGTCCCGGTATTACACCAATGGAGAATTTGCTTACCAGTATCGGCCGTTAAAACAAACTCCGGCTTATTCGAGAAAAGGCCAGTCCGGTCCTTTGTAGCTTTGGCCTGATGCCGTCCGTCGATCTCAAAAACCAGAGTAAATTCATAGTCCATACCCTCTCGGGTAATTCCTTTCATACCAACCTTTTCGGGAACCTGCTTTCCGTTCTTTTCGGTTAGGACGTAATCCTGCTTGGCCCGGACTGTAGCAATGATGTGACATGGGCTTTGAAGAATGGTTTGTATCAGAGCTTCATGCCTGGGTGTAAACTTAGACCAGTTCGTGTAACTGTTACCAGTTGTAGCACCATGAGCCTCTAGGATGAAGGTCCATTCCGCTGACAGGGAATCCATAATCACGGCTTTTGTCCCGGCTAGTTCACAGGTTACCAAGGCTTCAATATACCGTTCGGGGGTAAACGGCGGCTCCAAGGTCAACACCTGGTAGTCTCCAAGATGGGCGTAAAGATCAGCCGCATGGTTCTCGGTATCAATGATGGCAACGGCTGACCAATCGTCGGTTAACCCAAAAGCCATCAATAAGGCTGAGTAGGTCTTTCCAGCTCCACTGGGGCCTTGCAAAAAGGTACGGATACGGGCTTGTTTCCGTTTAGCTTTTCGTAAGATCATGGTTGTTATAGTTTGGGTGAAAAAAGAAAAGGGACCGTTATGGCCCCTTCCGTCAGATTGCTTACCCTCCTTACCCGTCTCATAATACAGATAGCAGCGGTGTACCGGCCAATACCGTTTGCTCCAAAGATCCCTGCTCAATGGGCTGATATTCGTACCGGTGTGTTCTCGTAACAACCTCTCCGGTTTCCGGGATAGTAAACTCATAAGGGTCACACTCTGTCCGGGTTATACTACCTGGCAGTTGCTTACCGACCATCATCTTACAGACCGGCTCGGGGAAAGTGGCCGGTATGTAACACTTACGGACGGTAGCATAGAATCGGCCGGTCTGTTGAGAAACGACCATTTCTAGCTCCTGATTGGTCAATTCTAGTACAAAGAAGGGCTCTCCCCCGGCTGGGGTTCGTTGTTGGTAATCCGATACAGTAACCATAATTAGAATTGGTTTGAATGTGAAAAGATTGATTCTAGGTGGGCTAGGTTCCAACTAGTGGCTATAGTAAACTGATTAGTTATAATGGTAAGCTACTGCCGAAATAGTAGTAAGCCGCCTGTTTTGCTTAGGTTCAAACATCCGGCAACATCAGCCAAACAAGTTCATACCACTAATTACCGGGGCGTACCCAGCCGACCGACCGAAGATGGGGCGTTCCACCTTCCCAGGTAGGGGGGGGCATGTATATAAAGGATTTTGGGGTGGGGGTTATTCAGGTAAGTAGGGTAAGCGGTTAGTCTTGAAAATAGGCTTATAATAAAAAGGTACGGCCGCACATTACGAGCCGTACCTTTTTGGAGAATTGCTTACCTACCTTACCCAATAATCAGACTTGATCTCTGATGTTGTCAAAAGTAAAATGACTGGTTATTGCTGGAAGTTCTTTCCGAAGAAGCAGGTGTTTATAAACATTGGCCCGCTTTACCCTGGTAAATCCACTTTTAGATAAAGATTTTCCTAACTTTTGGAGGCTGGAGTTATTAACAGGTATTAAATTACCAACCAACTTGTTTAATTCATGAAGTAATTCAGTAGTAGTTAAAACGTCCGTTGCTGTGGTTTCATCAGTCACTTCAAAATACTTCGACAAATAGTCCATTTCGGTAGTTTCAACGGTAAATTGTTCATTCTCCTTCATTACCTCCTTCTCCTCTTCAGTACTAAGGTGAGATATGAACCCATCTAAGTATAGATTTACGGCTTGAGCGTATACCAAATCTATGTCAACTTTGTGGTTATGGTCAATTTTTGTAGCCTCAAAACAAAGATAACGTCGGGAGCCGGTAGGGTCATTGAGAAACCTTGGACTGTTAACTGATCCCACAAAGGATGCTCTTCTAACAAGATTTTCAGGATACCGAGCATAGGGTCTTCTGACTAAAATAGATCCTTGTGTAATGATCTGTTTAAAAGAGCCAACATCCTTTCGGTTCATATTCTCAAGCTCATCGAGGTTAATCAGCATACATTCAGATAAGTGTATAAGGGTGTCTTTATTATTTGGCTCGATTGTACCTGAATAATAATATTGATTTAATGATTTAGGAACCAATCTATCAAGCCATGTACTTTTACCTAAGCCTTGTCGGCCCATCAAAATTAAAACTTGCTGGTTAACAGCCTTATCCTTATATAGGCAAACTACTGTTGCCACCAGCCACTTACGCAGGTATTTGGCCCAGAAAGACTGATTGGTGGTTTTGATCGTGTCAGTTAATTGCTGGATGTGATCAGTCGTCCCGTCCCAGGCAGGTAGTCCGTCTATGTAGCTCCGGAACGGATTGTAAGTGGAAACAAAATCGGATTCAATCAGTCGTCTAATCTCATCTGGGGAAGTTTGTATAGAGTTCTTTGAACAAGACCTCCAAAGACTATTGATAAGTCTGTCATTTACATTCTTAAAGGCTGCCTTACCGCTTTTTGGCCTGGCTTCAACACGGCCCTTTACTTCATTGTTTCGGAACTCATACTGGCTCCTCAAAAATTCTTCAAGACAGATTAACGACTGCTGGTTCATAAAAGGTGGTGATTATCTTAGGGTAAAACTACTTCGTAAATTGGGGGAGTGAATCAGAGGAGAAGGCCGTAGGAGGGAGCATTATAACTCCGTTAAAGAACGGATCAGCAAGACCTACGGAATATACTAAAGCTACTTTTCAGCGGTGCCTAGCCTAGATCAGTTAAATCAGACGCTCAAGAATTAGCCTCTCCAGAGAGAGTATGAGTCTGGATACTGGTATACTTTGCTGCCAGAGTAATCGTCGGCTATTCGGGTATCATCTAGAACAGGTTGACACAGCTATACCTGCTGTTGAAACAGTTAATCATTAGATTCTGAGCAAGTTCATAGGTGAGCTGGGGAGGGTTCACCCGGACATGAAGCAATAGAAAGTTTTGTTTTGGAGCTCTGTAAACATCCAGGACGTAGGGATCTCCTGAGATAGTATCTATCACAGTTGACTTGTCAGGTAGGTTTTGGGCTACAATAAATGCCCGGTCATACATACGTTGTCCTTGGGAGTCGATAGAGTAAAAGGATGTGATACAGGAAGGGGTTTGTACGGGTTCTGGGTTTGAGTTACGGAACGGTAAGGCTCTGCGATAGTCAGCCTCATCGTCGGTAAATTCTAGAAACATGAGTCATGTTTTAGAGGTGGGACATGGCCGCTTGACTGGGTGATGGTCTTCTACAGGAGATGTCCGACAGTTGGCGGAGGGAGGGGTACAGCTAGGCCGACTGGCTTTATGAAGCTCAGGCCTACTAGACCGAATTGTAAAGGAGCAGTGTCAGTAAGGAGTCAACGGTTAAGGTTTCTTAAGGAAGATACCAATTACAACCGGCGGAGGAGTCCGTAAAAATAGACACTAGTAAGGAAAAGAGTGATTGAAGAACTCACCGTGAGGTGATTGCCACTCTTCTAATACAGTGACAAAGTTACCTCACGGTTTTTAATACACAAAATTTACCTTCAGATAATTTCATTAATAGCTTTGTGTAGATGAACTATTGGTTAACTCCATCCAACGAATTATCATTAGACCCCTGTATTTAGGTTTGGGGTTTGTATTCCGAACATTACCCTAGCCAGCCGCTAATTACTGCAATAGATACAGCTATTGTGAAACTGTTAGCAAGTTAAACTTAGGGTTATATATTACAGGAGAACCTCGGCAGCTGAATCTAACTCGTCATCTTCAAAGCTCTTCAAATAGATCTGAGTAACAGCTTCGGTTGGGTGTCCCATCATTTCAGAGATAAGCCCATTCCGTACCCCCTTTTTCTTCAGGCCCGTAGCAAAGCTATGCCGGGCTGTGTAAGTTGTTATATTCAGGTTTAGGCCGATAGACTTCCCCAGTTTACGTAAGCATCGGTTAACATTCTGACGAGAGCTTCGGATCTTCTCCTCTATAGCCTCGGGTGTTTGGTCAATTCGCTTGTCTAGAATAGGAAGCAGATAACCACCTTTATTGTGGTAATTTGTCAAAATGGTCTGAACCGGTTCAGTTACTTTGATGGAAAATGATTTTTTTGTTTTAGACCGTATGTACATTAATCGTCCCTCATGCAGATTCTCTGAGGTCAGTAGGGCCATGTCCCGGTAATTTATACCCCGGCAATAGTACGAGAAAAGAAGGAAGTCCCGGGCTTTAAGCTGGGCTAGAGTGGGTGGCTCTAGTTGAATCAGTTGTTGGATGGCTTCTTGACTGATAGCCCGCTTAATCGTGCGGATTCGTCCGTATCTGGAGAAACTAAATGATTCAAATGGGTACCATTCTTTGGGCATCAATCCAGCTTTACGTAACCGATTAACAACAACTTTTAAATGCCTCATGTACACATAGACACTATTCATACGGCAACCATTCTGAAGTAGAAAGGTCTCCCAGTCTACCAGCATGGTATATGTAATAGCCGTAGCCGGTTTGTCTTCCTGCCAAAATCTGAGCAAAGCCGAGTGTAAGTCATCAAAAGCCCGGGCGTAGCTAATCCGGTTGGCGGCCCGTAGCTGTTTAGCTAAGTCAGTAATAGCTACTCCAACTAAAGGAACAGTAAGCTCAGGGGGGGCTTCAGGAAGTTTTTTTATCTGTTGAATAATTTGAGTTGGATGGAGATCATCATTGCTCAGTCGGATGATCCGGTTGTAGATCTCTGACAAATCTTCGTTGATAGCTTTTTGAGCAGGGCAGTTTTTTTTAACTCGTAATCTGACTTCATCCCATTGATCATAACTGACCCGGTGCTTAGTGGCTATGTAATAATGCTTCCGGTTTTGGGTTAGCCTAATGTGGATGGGATACTGTTTGTCAGAATTGGGCTTATCAAGCCGTAGCAGAATTCTAATTGATAGGTTCATAGAATAAGGTAAAACATAGGTAAAACATTTAGGTCTGACCTATCTTCAAAAACCTCTCTAAAACTCTAAAAATGGCCTTGCCAGTGTCGGATAGCGGTCGATTCCGCCTGATTTGTAATCAGGATGCGCAAGCGCGTCGGGGGTTCGAATCCCTCCACTGGCTCGGTTAATAGGAAAGCACCTCGTTCAACAGCGAGGTGCTTTTTTTGTGCGGTCGATTCCGCCTGATTTGTCATCAGGATGGCCAAGCGCGTCGGGGACGGTCGGCCGCTGCCGTTCGAATCCCTCCAGTGACTCTTCAATTAGTCGTCCCTCAACAAGTGTGCTAAGAGGCTGTTTTTTTTGGATTTGTACTGATTTAAAGGATATGCCAACATGACATTACATGTCCCCAGCTCTGGTTGTTTATTACAGTAAACAGGCTTCCGGCTTTTTACATTTTATTGAGCGCGTCGAGAACGAGTTGTAGCCGCTTAGGCAAAGTAGTATCACCTTCAATTCGTAGTACAGGACAGGTAAGCCGAAGCATCCATTGTTCGTGCCTGCTTCGATTTCTGCCTGGTAAATCGTTAGTATCGTAATGAGCAGCCCATTCTAAGAACTGCTGAGATTGATTGAGGGCTTTGCCTTGGAGCACGCCACGGGCCTTTTCTCGTTGCTTCAAACGCTGTAATCGAATCTCAGCCGGGATCCATAAATAAACGGCAAGATCAAAGGCTGATTGCCAGTATGTTCCCCAGTTATACACTGTACCACCCAATATCCATCGATTCTGTTTTGCCAAGTCGCTTATCAACCACTGATGACGCTCGTCGGCAGGGCGTTTAATTGTAAAAGCAGGATACGTTGGCACCCAATGGTAAGAATCAGTGTCGTAGTATAGTACGTTCAATTCTTGACTAAGTAACTGGCTTAAAGTAGTTACGCCGGACCCAGACGCGCCAAATAGGTGAGGCTTCATCGCACTAGTAATGTATAATCAGTTACACCAAATGCCATACGGCTTATTTCTCAGTGATTATAAGAAATACTGTCGTTACAAAAAAACGGCTCTGTGAGCCGTTTTTTTGTGCTATTACAAGTGTTTATTTCGCTCGCCTTCGGTAGAAGACAAAGCCGTTTTCTTCCCCTGTTTTTTGAATGTCTGATAGAGAATCAAGAGGAGTATGCAGTTCTGTGTTTTTCTTAATGAACCATACGTCCTTGTCGATTTTGCCGCGTAGCAACCAGTTCATGTCATAATAATTGGGGTTCTTGACGGCGGGTTTCTGGGTGTAGAAGAAAGGCCCGTAACTGCGATAACCATACGTACTGACGTAGACATCCTGCCCCTGCGCCCGCTCGAAGAAACGCATAGCTGCGTCCTGCGAGATGCCTTCGATGCGGCCAATGAAAAACCAAAGGGTTAGGGTAATAAAGACGGCCATACCACCGAAGAGCGTAAAAATAGCCCGACTGACTTCCCGCTGATTGAACCACCGAAGGGTCAAGATCAAAATAATAAGCAACCATACACCGGGTAGTACTTCCCAACCTGTCCAGTTGATTTTGGCGTCTAGATTAGCCTGGGTAAAGGCATCCTGATCCGCTACCGACTTAACCAGGTCCATGCGATGCGCCAGAATGGGTAAAGTAATGGTGGCAAGTACATAGACACCGCCAACAATGATCAGGCCTGCTTTCAGCCAGTTGTTCAGCTGAATTTTGTACTCCTCCAGCTGAATAAGCGTAAGCGCGGCCAGGTAAGTTAACGGAAAATAGCAAAGCGATGAGTAATGCACAATCTTCGATTGTACGATGCTGAACAGGATGAGTACTACCCAAAATAGAATCAGCATCCAACGCCGGAACTCACGTTGGTAGTTGCGTTCGATAAACAATTGCCCAAAAGCCCGGATGCCAAAAATAGACGCGGGGAAACAGCCAACCAGCAGAATAACGAAGTGGTACCCTGGAAAGCCAGCATGACCGGCATCGGGCTGTTTGAAAAGCCGGAAGTTGTAAATCAAAAACTCGCGGATGAATGTTGGCCCATGCTGGTACGTCTCCAGGCCATACCAAAGTACCGAAACTAAGGTGGCCGCCAGCGAATAAGCCAGGAACTGAATAGGCGTGATGAACCAACGGAAGCGGCTGAGTAGCCAGTAAACGCCCAGCACCATACACACAACCAGATAAGCAACCGGACCTTTGGTGATAATGCCCATCCCCAACACCAACCCGCCAATGAACACATAGGCCCACACGCCACGGGGAATCAGAAGGTTGCTGGCCATGCCTTCTCGTTTCCAGGATGCGAAAATCAGGTTAACAAGTCCAGCAAAAATGAATAGGTTGAAGAAAGGGTCGATGATTCCGGATCGGAAGTACAGATGGGGAGTGACAGACCCTAAATAAGCCAGCGACCAAAGTAAGCCAAACCGGTGGCCGTGAAGTTTAGCGCCTAAGTTATATAAGTAAACCAGCGTAATGACGCCACAAATCGCGTTGGGGAGCCGGGCAGCAAATTCGTTGGTGCCAAACAAATTCATCATGGCCGACTGAAACCAGAAAAAGAAAGGCGGTTTTTCGTAGAACGGCTTGAAGTCGACGTGAACGCGCAGATAGTCGCCCAGCACCACCATCTCGCGCGAGCATTCGGCAAAGTTTATTTCATCCCAGTCGAACAAGCGAACTCCTCCTAAAAAGGGAATAAAAAACAGGGCACCTAAAGCCGCGAAGACGAGCGAATAGAAAAGTCGTTGATTCATCAGTATGCAAAATGCCCCGCTCGGTTGTGACGAACGGGGCCGTAAAAGTAGTTGAAAACGGTAAATGTAAACCCATATAGCCACAAAGACCTATAGGATTTGCCTACGACTTCTTGCCGCCCAGCTTATTTAAGATGTTGCTAACGAATTGATCATTAAGGCCTAAGGTGCGTTTTATGGCGGTGTAGGTAGCCACGGCTTTCTTGTCGAGCCAGATAAGAATGGCTTTGGCACCATCGTCTGGGCGGGCTTTATAGTTGGTGGCCCGGAGCGTGGGCGTAGTCGCTTCTTCCGTAAAATAATAAAGCGCAATCGACTTACGGGTCATATCGTCGGGGCAAAGGATCGGGTCGGGCAAGCCGTGGTATGAGTCCTCGTCCGTGTTGAAAATGACGCACCGGTTGAAAATGGGCGCTATCTTCTGCACAACGCCTTTCATCTGACGATCCCAGAGCTCAAGATCACCACGATAGTCGGGTTTCCAATCGTGGTTGAGGTAGATGAGTAAGTTGACGCGCCGACGCCAGTTCCGTTTGTGTGGATGCACCGTGAAATCGGCGTGAACGTTCAGGAAGCCGTTACGCTTAGACTGATGTAAGCCACCTCCTTCGAGCGAGTCGTCGGGAATCAGGTTTGGAATACCCGTCAGTTTGCTCAGATACGCCACAAACCGGGGCGAATTCATTTCCCGAATGACATCCTGCACGGCAGCTGGGAGCAACTCCATTTTATTGAGCCCGTGCTTTTTTTCGTTCACGTGAACGTAATGAATCCACCCCGCGTCGCCTACGGCCGGAAAGGAGGCCAATGCCCGCTCGGCTGCCCAAGGCTCCAGAAAGTTCTCCAGTGCAATGTGAGGATAAGGCTGATTCGCCTGGTAACGCTGCGCGTCGGTAGGCAACGTGTTATGCCAGCGGTCGTAATCGAAGAGCGTATCGGACGTCGTTGGATTAGTGGTAATCATGACGCAAAGGTAACGTTAAAGGAAACTGTTTTCAACCTAACCCGTTGCGGGGGAAAAAGATTGCAGGCGATTGGCGATATTCGCGCCGAATTCAGTGTCAACGGTCCGACATAGCGGTTTGCGGTTTTTTGGTTTATAGTAAAGTCCAAAGCCCATGAACCGTAAACTGAAAACGATAAACTAACCAACCCATGCTCGCTAATCACCGATTTACTGATCTGCCGGCTTATGCTCAACTGCAGGCCCATTACGATGTTTTGAAAGACCGTCATCTCCGCGATCTGTTCGCCGAAGATGCTCAGCGTTTCGACAAGTTTACCCGCCGGTTCGAGGATATCCTGCTCGATTTTTCAAAGAATCGCATTACGGATGAAACGCTTACGTTGCTGCTGCAACTGGCAGAGCAGGCTGGGCTGACCGATGCGATTGGCAAGATGTTCTCCGGTGATAAAATTAACCGTACCGAAGACAGGGCCGTGCTCCACGTAGCGCTGCGAAATCGCTCCAATACGCCAATCATCGTAGAGGGGCAGGACGTAATGCCGGAAGTAAATCAGGTGCTGGATCGGATGAAGTCGTTCTCCGAGCGGGTGCGGTCGGGGGAATGGAAAGGGTATACCGGGGAGACTATAACTGACATTGTAAACATTGGCATCGGGGGCTCTGACCTAGGGCCGGTAATGGTGACCGAAGCGCTGAAACCGTACGCTAAAGAAGGGTTGCGGGTGCATTTTGTCTCGAACGTAGATGGTGTCCACATCTACGAAACGTTACAGACGGTTCGGCCCGAATCGACTCTGTTCCTAATTGCTTCTAAAACGTTTACCACTCAGGAAACGATGACGAACGCCCAGACTGCCCGGCAGTGGTTTCTGGAGCAGGGTGGATCGGAAGGCGATATTGCCAGGCATTTTGCGGCTCTGTCGACGAATCGATCAGCCGTTGAAAAATTCGGCATTGATCCCGACAATATGTTTGGTTTCTGGGATTGGGTTGGCGGACGTTATTCCCTCTGGTCGGCTATTGGCCTTTCCATTGCGTTATACATCGGCTTTGACAACTTCGAAGAGCTTTTAGCGGGTGGCCATGCCATGGACCTGCATTTCCGCGATACGCCGATTGACCAGAACCTACCGGTCATGCTGGCGCTGATGGGTATCTGGTATAATAATTTTTTCGGGGCCCAGACCCAGGCGATTTTGCCTTATGATCAGTATATGCATCGGTTTGCCGCGTATTTCCAGCAGGGAGATATGGAAAGCAACGGCAAATCGGTTGATCGCGATGGTAGACCGGTTGATTACCAAACCGGCCCGATTATATGGGGAGAGCCCGGTACGAATGGCCAGCACGCGTTTTATCAGCTCATTCACCAGGGTACTAAATTAATTCCGTGCGACTTTTTGGCTCCAGTATTGAGCCAACGGCCCATCGGTGAACATCATACAATTTTGATGGCTAACTTTTTTGCGCAGACCGAAGCGCTCATGAACGGTAAGACCGAGGAAGAAGCGGCTGAGGAGCTGCGAAAGTCAGGAAAGAGCGAAGAAGACGTGCAGGCATTGGCTCCGTTTAAGATGTTTTCCGGAAATCGACCGACCAATTCAATCCTGTTTAAGCAGCTAACACCCCGTACGTTAGGAAGCCTGATTGCCCTCTACGAGCATAAAATCTTTACGCAGGGCGTTATTTGGGATATTTTTAGTTTCGATCAGTGGGGGGTAGAATTGGGTAAGCAACTGGCTAGTCGAATTCTACCCGAATTGCAGGACGACACCCCGGTTAGCTCTCACGATAGCTCAACAAATGGATTAATGAATGCTTTTAAATCCATGCGTAACACGACCGCTTAGCCAACGGTATAAGCCGCTCATCCCTATAAATTTCCGGTACGGATTAAATTTGGGACGTTATTAGAATAATTCTAAACATTGGCTGATAGTAGCCTGTTAATGGGGTGTAATCATGATTACACCCTTTTTTTGTACAACTCAACGCTCTAGTAACGTTATGAAAATTCAGCTTACACTTCTGGCCGTTGGCCTGTGTGGTATTAGCGTGGCAAACGCACAAACTACCACAAACACGTATTCGTCGACAAGCAGCACGACGAATCCAACGTACACTTCGCCGGTAACGACCGACAGCACCAATGCCACCGGCAGTACGTATTCATCATCGCCGTCGAGCAGCAGTGGCTCAACCATGAGCAACGGCACCATGAACAGCACTGGTACCACAACAAATGGTACTACCACGAACGGTACATATTCAACAAACAGTGCCGCGTCGCCAACGACAACCACGACAACGGATACGTATAGCACAACGGATACGAAACGTACCAAAGAAGCTAAAGATTACAAGAACTTTGTGTTCGGTATCTACGCTGGTTTGAACACAACCAAGTTTGCCGGCGAAAGCGCTGATGCTACTAATGCTAACGGCGATCTGTCGGGTCGGCTGGGGTACCAGGCAGGCTTCTTTGTGCGGGGTGGTGGTCGTTTATACGGTCAGTTAGGTGCCGAATATTTTGCATCAAGTTCCAACTACTTCGTGGCCGGGTCGGGACAGTCTGCGAACAACATTCAGGATCAGATCAATATCAAGTACATTCAGGTGCCTGTATACATCGGCTATAAGCTAGTGGAGTCGGATCGGGGTATCTCGGCTGTTCGACTACAAGTTGGTGTTGAATACGCGAACCAGATTGGGTCAAATGCCAATCAATTTGGCGACCTGAACAATTTTCAGTTAAAGAGTGGTACATTCAACGGTCTGGGTCAATTAGGCTTCGATGCAGGTCCGGTCTTCCTTGATTTGACGTACCACTACGGCTTCTCGAACGCAATTCAGCAAAACGCGGGTTTCTCAGGCTCGCAACGCCGTATTTTAAGCGCTAGTGTAGGCTTTAAATTCTAGGTTTAAGTCGCAGGCTATATGTTGGGCCACCTTCTTGCAAAGGTGGCCTTTTTTATATACTGACTTAGCCTGCCAATAGGTAAGGCTTCGGCCTGCAAACATTCCCAACAGATGAACGGTTGTAGGGATGAAAGCTAGTTTAGTTTACTCAACTTAATACGTTATGAAAAATTTACTGAAAGCAACTCTGTTGATGGCAGGGGTGTGCACCACGGGTTTCGTGTTTGGTCAGCGAAACTCGTACGATGATCGATACGACCGTGATGACCGCCCGTCACGTCGCGATGAACGCCGGGAGGATCGGCGTATGGAAGATCGGTTCGATGAGCGTCGGGAGTTCAATCGGCGGAGCGAAGAAAATCGCCGATATGACAACCGCTATGAAGATCGTATGGGAAATGACCGTCGCAGCAATCGTATGTTCGACGAACGCGATCTCAGCCAGGCGTATGATGAAGGATATGAAGATGGTCAGCGGAGTGTCGAGATCGAGCAACGGAAAGAGCGTCGGGAAAACTATAAAAACTTCTCGTTTGGGGTGTACGGTGGCGCTAACTCCACTCGTTTCCAGGGCGAAGATGTGGGCGGTAATTCGCTAGCCGGTCGACTGGGGTATCAGTTAGGCTTTTTTGTCCGGGGCGGTGGCCGGGTCTACGGACAAATTGGCGCCGAATACCTGACCTCCAGCTCAGACTTTTACCAGGCAGGTGGCGCTGATACCACGACCAGTGTCAAAGAAATCATTAGTAACGTAGACCAGAAATACTTGCACATTCCGGCTTACATTGGGGTTAAACTAGCGCAGTCGGAGCGGGGTGTATCAGCCGTGCGGCTTCAAATTGGTGCGGAATATGCTACCCCACTGGGCGTAGGCAATAACGAATTCAATTTCAGACAGAGCGATTTCAGAGCGGCTACCTTCAATGGGCTAGCTAACTTAGGTTTTGATGCAGGGCCGTTGATGATTGATTTTGTCTATCACTATGGCTTTGCTGACGTAATAAAAAATACCAGTAACACGCAACGCCGGATATTAGCGGTGAATGTGGGCTTCAAGTTCTAGTAACTTGCAGAACATGTGATTTATGAGGGCTGCTCCTGGTTGGGCAGCCTTTTTTGTTGTTGTATAAGTCCGTCGGCCTTCTCTCCTGTAGATCTGCTTCAAGGAAACACTCGCTGAAATCAGGTAGGTTTCTAGTAGTCAGAAATCCTGAATAATTCCGTAACGATGTCCACATATCGCTATGAAGTGCCCTCATGAATCAACGTCTAACCTGGTAGGCTGAATCGTAGATGTATTGATTTGCTTGCGTCCGGTGCGCGATTTGTTCTATACGTAGCTGTCTGGTAGTAATTAGCCAGTCGCGACCTTGTTGAGCAGGTTATGAAAAAACTTAGGGGCGATCCGAGACGCCCCTTTTAATACGTTGGCCTCACCGATTATAGTTTCGTAATGATTATTTTTCAAAGCCCGAATTGTTGCCTCTGCGACTGCCGGGGCCGCAATTCCGCGCTGCGACTGCTTGCGGGCCTGTGCTTCTCGATGCAGCTCCGTTTTTACAATTGGTGGTGCAATCTCGAAGACACGAACATTTGTTTTGGCTAACTGCGAGCGCAGCGAAATAGAAAACGAATGAAGGCCAGCTTTGGTAGCGCAATAGACTGGTACAATTTTCAGCGGTATAAAAGCTAAGCCAGATGTTACGTTGGCTACAGCACATTCTTTCTGCTGCTGTAGAAAATGAGGAATAAAAAGGGCAGACAAGTGAATGGTAGCAACCAAATTGGTTTCGATTTCACTCTCTTCATCGTATAACCCAGAGGCACCCGTCAGGAAATCGATTTCCTTTTGGATTCCGGCGTTGTTAAAGAGCATATTAATGTGAGGAAACTCGGAAGTCGCCCATTGGTACAATTCTTCTCGTGCTGATTTTTGGGCAACATCACAGACTCGGGTATGTAGTTGCGGAAATTTTTGCTTTGCTTCCAGCAGTTTGCTTTCTCGTCTGCCACAAATGATTACTTCATTTCCAGCCTTGATTAGAACCTCGGCAATTGCCAGGCCAATGCCTGTGCTACCCCCTGTGATCAGGACGGTGTTGTTAGTGGTTTGCATGTCTGTTCGTATTGGTTCTTTAACGGAATAGGCTTTCTGGGTTTATTTATTGTATAATCTCTATATAATTTAAGTATTGTTTGAACAGCTTACCCGAGAGCTAACAATAATTTATTACTCAGGTCATCCCGGCACTTCTTTGTAAAATCTCAGGAAATCTTACGAACTTCTGTATTTATTCCTGATAAATGTTGTTAACGGTCGAGAACAGTGTAAAGATTCTTACATCAGCGGTCGTCTGTCACTTACTATTTACTATACATGAATACTCTGTTTCCCATTTTCGTTAAAGCCGAGAACTTACACATATTAATTGTGGGTGGCGGATACGTCGGTTTAGAAAAAGTAACGGCCCTGCTGACCAACTCGCCTGATGCTCGTGTTACGTTGGTAGCGCCTGAGATACGTGGTGAAATTCAGGAGCTGGCCCAGCAGCATCCCAAGCTGCAACTGATTCTGGAATCGTATCAGCCAAGTCATCTGACCGATAAAGACCTGGTTATCGTTGGAACCAACGACAAATCGGTTAACCGGCAGGTGCAGGCTGATTGTAAAAGTCAACGTATACTTGTCAACGTAGCTGACACGCCGGATCTGTGTGATTTCTACCTGAGTTCAGTTGTAAAGAAGGGTGATCTGAAGATTGCGATTTCAACGAATGGAAAGTCGCCAACGTTTGCCAAACGGTTTAGGGAAGTTTTAGAAGAGATCTTACCCGATAGTTTGCAGGAGACTTTGGATAACCTGACGGCCATCCGTAATCAGCTCAAAGGCGACTTTGTTCAGAAGATGGAGAAACTAAACGAGATTACGAAGGTGTTGCGGTGAGAACTTACTGGCATAAACTAAGATAGTACCATCATCTATTTCTATTAACTATGAATTTCTTGGCCGTCTCCGGAAGTCTGCGAGCTAACTCAACAAATACATTGTTGTTAAAAGCAGTGGCCGATTTGGCGGCTGAACGTGTACAAACTGTTTTCTACCATGGTCTGGATGATCTTCCGCATTTTAGTCCTGAACGCGATGGTGATTCCGCTCCGGAGCCGGTAAATCGTCTGCGAACCTTGCTTCGTGGAGCCGATGCCGTCATTATTTGCACACCTGAATACATTCACGGCATGCCGGGTGTATTGAAAAATATGCTGGACTGGGTCGTCTCATCGGGCGAGTTTGTGCATAAACCGGTTGGCGTTATCAGTGCCAGTCCGTCGGATACGGGCGGGGCAAGGGCCCATGCATCGCTCTGGCATACCTTAGAGGTAATGACGGCCCAGTTATCTGAACAGGCCTCTCTAATCGTCCCTTTTGTGCGGACTAAGCTTGATACCGAAGGGCAGTTAACTGATACGGGCACCGCCAAGGCCCTCCAGGCAGTCATAAATGCCCTAATTCAGGCAGTTCAGCACCAACATTCCACTCAGACTCAATAAGGAAGGCTACACGGCCAATTCAATGGCTGGGTCCCAAAGCAGTTTCTTGAAATCAATGATTCGGTCGTCTTCAACCCGAACGCCTTCGGCTTCGAGCAACTCCTGCATGGCCGTTGGGCTGCCGAAGAAGTGTTTACCCGATAACACGCCGATGCGATTAACAACCCGGTGCGCGGGTACGTCATGACCGTGCGAGGCAACCATAGCCCAGCCGACCATGCGTGCACCCGCTCGTAAGCTCAGATAGCGAGCAATGGCACCGTAGGTTGTTACGCGCCCTTTGGGAACTTCGCGCACAACCCGATACACTTCCTGAAAATAATCTTTGTCCTCCAGCATGGTTTCAATAAACAGTGAGAAGCCACCTGTAATATGCTGCTAGCTGTTCGTTGTTGGTTGTTCGCTGTTTTCTATAGCTTGGGTTAGCCGCCCATACCATTCTTCGCCATAAGCCCGAATGAGCGCTTCCCGGACGAACTTATAGATTGGTACGTTTAGCTGTTCGCCGAAGCCGCAAGCAGGGCTGCAAATGGGCCAACGGTCGTAGTTTAGGGCGTGGAAGGACTCGTACTTAGTGACACGAATGGGGTAGAGGTGGCAGGAAATCGGCTTCTTCCAGTCAACTTTGCCATCATTATACGCTTCCTCAATACCGCACTTTAAGATCCCTTTCTCATTCCAGGTGGCGTATACACACTCACGCCCGCCCACTGTAGTCGTTACGTAGCTACCGTCTTCGTCGGATTCATAGCCGCCCTTTTCTTCAATGACCCGGATGCCTTCTGGTGACAAATAGGGCTTTATATCCGCGTAAATTCGGTCTAGAATCGCTGGTTCGTCACCTTCCAAAGGGGCCCCCATATCGCCTTCGACGCAACAGGCTCCTTTACATTTATCTAAGTTGCAGACGAAAAACTTTTCGGCTACGTCGTCACTAATGCACGTATTATCAATTAGAATCATATTCGTAATGCGGGAGGAAACCCGCGAGTTAAAACAATACCGTTAGCCTCAAACGCTGACGGTATTGCTATGTAAATATACGAATCAGTCCGTAAAGCTTCACGCTGCTAGGTGTGAAACGAAGAAGCCGCTCCGGTAAATCGGAGCGGCTTCTTGAGTAACAGTCAACGCTGTTTACAGTTACTTCATAATCTTAATCTTCTGGCCCTCTTTGACGCCGACATCAGTCAGATTGTTCCATTCCTGGATCTGCTCGATGGTTACGTTATACTGCTTCGAAATACGAAACATAGTTTCACCCTTTGCAACTGTATGATAGGTTACCTCTGGCTGAGGACTAGCTTTGGTTGACGCTGATTGCGTTGGCCGATCTGCGCCGGTACGTTCACCCGCAGCCCCTATTTTAAGTTTCTGACCTGATTCCAATACGTCGTTCGTTGTCAGACCGTTCATTGTCAGCAGTTCGTCGACGGTCAGGCCGTAGAGTTTTGAGATGCTGTAATACGTCTGGCCTGGTTCGACGGTGTGTGTGCCCGCAGTTGAACGTGTGCTGCTGGAAGCAGGCCGATTAGTGGCAGTTACACTTGGTGAAACAGGTTTGGGCTCGGGCAACGTAGCAGCGGGTGGAGCTGGACGGGGTTCGGCTTTGGCAACGGCCGGAGACGACGCCGGCCGAGACGATGGCGTGGTTGTGGGCACCGTTAGTGAACCATCCGCCTGCTGTTCGCGAGGGCCTTCATAACCGCCCTGCTCGGGCCTGGCGGGTGTCTTCTTAGTGGGTTGAGTGCTGGCATACGTGTCTGTTGGCTTCGTCGGTTTTGAAGCCGTCGGTTGCAAATCATCATCCTGCACGAACGTCGGCTGGGCAGTGCGAGTCGAAGCCGATGAGCTGGCTTGTTCTTTTGATGCCGATGGAGCTGGCCTATCGCCGATGGCTATTCGCTCTGGCGTAGTAGCTACAGGCACTTCTTTCGTTGGCTGCGTTGCATCCGGTGTCCGGACGATGACAACCCGCTGCGATCCATCGGAGCTGGTCGAGCTGTTGGTGGTTGTCGGAACCGGGCGATTCGTAGTCGATGGCGTAGCTGGTTGGATTGACGGCCGGGCGGCTTCAGTACGTGGTGCTGGGGTTGCGGGTTCTGATGTGCCATCGTTTGGTGTAACACCTCCGCCAACCAACTTAGGTTGGTACACTTTACGTTCAGATGGATTACGCGGTATGCCGTCGCTACCAGTTACCGGTCGGCTTGGACTAGCTGAACTCCGGTCGGCTACTACGTCCGTGCTGCGGTTTGGTGGTGTTGGTGTCTGATCGTATACGGGTGGCGTTGGCGACTTGATAACTTCAACGGGTTTGTTCGCCGGCCGACGTTCCCGCAGCCACATAACCCGACCAACGGCAAGCTTCTGCACCCGGTCCAATCGGTTATAACGCATTAGCTTTTTGAGTCGCAAACCATACCGCTGCGAAATGCTGCGGGCTGTTTCGCCGTCGCGAACGTTGTGGAACGGTACCAAAGCTTTCTTCCGCTTTTTAGCTAAATAATACACATCATTCACGATGACCGGATCACGGTCGCTCATGTCGTTATAGCGCAGGAAGCTTGACAGACTAATTTTTGACTTACGCGCCAGCGATGCTGCGTTGTCGCCGGCCTGGGCCTGAATGCCGGGTAGCCCATTGATTTCGTACAATACCGGTTCGTTCTTGCTGCTTAAGCCGGTCGTTACGCGCCGTAGCACCGGGAAACCAACATCGTTTTGTACAAAGTCGGGCGTTTTCTTCGTACTTACGTTAACGATCTTCTGTCGCACGTCATTGATCTGGTCACTTGCGACCGGCACGGCCATTACGTAAGCTTTATCCGTTGGAATAGCGTCTCCTAATACCCAACGATTGTACTTGCGTAGCTCGAACTCATCAACCCCTAGTTCTTCGGAAATGGTACGAATGCTTTTGCCTCCACCGTTAGGGTATTCAATCAGGGCAAAGCGGTTGCTGGTCTGGTGCGTTTGCAGCGCATTCTCAATCGCGATCTTATGAGCAAAAAAACGTAGAATATAGCGATCGGTCCGGCCATCAAGCGCAACTTCGCGGGCATACGACCAATCGGGCGGAATCAGTTTGGCAATGCCGCCCGCGCCTAAATAATAGGAATACAAAGAAGCAATCCAGTTGTTAAACTGTATGTTGTTCTTCTTTAGGTACTTAGCAGCGCCATGTGTGGAGGCTGTAATGCTTTTGCGTTCGTCGATCTCGTCGTCTACGCGCAGGCCATGATCCAGCGCCGTTTCTCGCTTGAATTGCCAGTAACCTACGGCCGTCGACGCCGAAACGGCGTCGGGTGTAAGTGAGCTTTCCTGTACGGCGAGGTATTTGAAATCGGTCGGTACGTCCTCGTCAATCAGGATGGCTTCAATCATAGGGAAATATAAAGCCACCCGATCGAGTTTGGCAGTCCAGTATTGGCGGTTCGACAGCAGCGCGTTCACATCCTGCTGCACAAGGCGCCGGGCGTCGGGATCTAAGCGGACCGAAATGTCAGCAAAGGTTACCTGCTCCGGCACGGTGGGCGCTGATGTCTGCGCCGAAGCCACAAGGCCAATCAGTAGAAAAAGTAGGGTTAGGGAAGACGTCAATTTTTTCATAAATCGCACCGCTACGGCGGCTCATTTTGTTGCTCGTAATTATCGTTTTCGCATCATCATAATCCCGTCCCGGACGGGCAACAGCACATTCTCTACGCGCGGCTCGTTTTGAACCTTCTCGTTGAACGCCAACACAGCCGCTGTGTCCTGATCGGCTGATTTTACTGGTTCAACAACCTTGCCACTCCATAATACATTATCAGCCAGAATGAAACCACCTGGCCGCAGCTTGTCAATCACCAAATCGAAATACAGGATGTTATTGCGTTTATCGGCGTCGATAAACACTAGATCGAAGGTCTCGTCAAGCGTGGGGATGATGTCGGCCGCCAGACCGATCCGTAACTCTATTTTGTCGTTCAGCGGAGATTGACGCCAGTAGGAGCGGGCGAAATCTTCGAGCTCTTCGTTGTGGTCAATCGTGATTAGTTTGCCATCGGCGGCTAGTCCTTCTGCAAGACAAAGCGCCGAATAGCCCGTATACGTACCGATTTCCAGAACCCTCCGCGGGCGAATCATCCAGGAAATCAACGAGAGAAACCGACCTTGCAAATGCCCTGACAACATCCGGGGGGCCATTATTTTGGCGCGGGTATTGCGGTTGAGTCGATGAAGCAACTCAGTTTCGGGTGAGGTATGCGCTTCGGCGTAGGCAGTGATGTCGGCAGGCAAAAAATCCATTCGGCAGACTTAGTTATGCTACCGTTCTGGCGATGAGAGCACAACTAATGGGCTGGTTTAAGTAAAAGTAGTAGTTTTTAGGAAACGAACGCCCAAAATGGTGCTGTAGTGTCTAAAAAATATTACATAACTCATTTTAATGGATTTATTCTTCGAAAGCCAGTTCGCGGAGCGTATCCAACGTAACATAGTCTAAAGCCCGTTCATGAGTGCAGGTCAGGTATACCGGCGGTGCAAATCCGGCATTGTACGCTTCTTTCCAACGTAGGGCACACAAACACCAACGATCACCTGGCTTGAGACCAGGGAACTGGTATTCCGGACGAGGAGTAGTTAAATCATTACCCCGGCTGCGAGTAAAGGTCAAAAACGACTCGGTCATGATGGCACACACAACGTGGCGGCCCTGGTCCTGCTCATCAGTTCGGCAAAAACCGTCGCGGTAGAAGCCGGTCATCGGGCTGGTGCAGCAGCAAGTGAGTGCACCGCCCAATACGTTACGTGGTGTAGAAGGGGTTGTCATCAAATTCGATTTTTTGAGTCGATCAGAATAGTGACCGGCCCGTCGTTTAAAAGCGAAACCTTCATGTCAGCGCCAAATTCCCCGGTTTGGATCGATTTTCCCAGATCAGCTGAGAGCTGGGCAATCATGGCTTCGTAAAGTGGAATGGCTACCTCCGGTCGGGCGGCTTCGATAAAGCTGGGTCGATTTCCCTTCTTGGTGCTGGCGTGGAGCGTAAACTGGCTGATCAGCAAAATATCTCCGCCCACGGCGGCTAAATCAAGGTTCATTTTGTCTTCATGGTCGCCAAATATTCGCATGCCTACGATCTTCTTACTAAGCCACTCGACATCGTCACGAGTGTCGGTATGCGTAATGCCGAGCAGAATGAGAAAGCCCTTTTCAATCTGGCCTTTGACTTGGTTATCAATGGTGACGGAGGCTTGGGAAACGCGCTGAATAACGGCAATCATTCGGAGAGGACAGGCAAGTAAGCTGGAATAAGTTGGTAAAAATAGGAAGAACGACACGTATGTGTACTGCTTTGCACTAGGTTGCCTGATCTTCACTTAGAATACTCTGGGCCAGTTGCTCAAATTCTATGTATTATATATACAATTCGGGCCTGGTTGCTATAATTTTACTAAACTTGTTGATTTATATCCTCTTTTTACGTTTAAGTTGCCTAGCTATCTTCGTTATGGAAACGACGACCAAACTACTCGCACTTTATTTCGCTGTTAGTAACCCGATCAATCAGACTGCAAATGCTCAGAAATCGGTTGCTGCCAGCTGTCAGTATGGTTCCTATGAGGTTCGTAATCTTAAACATGGGCTTGAGTTTTTGAGCGCTTTCAAGGCACTAGGCTGGCGAATCCATCAGGCCTGGCTGATTGATGTTGATGGTTTTAGGCTGACGATTCCACCAGAACATATTGATGACCGGCTCATGAATCAGTTGAGCGACTTATCAACCTGGCAGCACAATATAAACAGCCTGGTTTTTCATTCGCTGTATTAAGCTGCCGTCTTAAACAAGATCACCAATTGGCACGGGATCAGACGGATTGGATGCATATGGTTGCAGCGTCAGTTGTAGCCAGATTACATCATGCCATTTGTCAAATTTGTAACCTACATTGGTGTAAACGCCGACCGGTTTAAAACCAAACGAACGATGAAGGGCTTCGCTACCGGGATTGGGTATTGTAATGCCAGCATAGGCATTGTAATATCCTTGCCGGCGTAGTAGATCGAACAAAACGGTGTATAGCCGACGTCCAATTCCCTGACGTTGCCCATCCGGATGGATATAAACCGACGTGTCCACCGACCATTGATAGGCAATGCGGTCACGATGTTTCGACGCGTACGCATAGCCAAGTATCCGTCCATCAACCTCGGCTACGAGGTAAGGAAGTTGTTGTTGAATGGTTTGCATGCGGGCAGCAAAGTCATTAACAGCTGGTACCTCATATTCGAATGTAATGACTGAGTTGATGATGTAAGGCGCATATATCGCCAAAATCTGAGAAGTGTCGGCGGGGGTTGCAAAGCGAATGGTCATAGCAAACGCAAAATAATCAAACCTCGGCTAGCAGCAATTGGGCGATCAGGAAATAGACACCAATGCCGATTAAGTCATTGGCTGTGGTGATGAACGGCCCCGACGCTACGGCCGGATTAATGCCAATGCGATTAAGCAGCAGGGGAGTGATCGTGCCCATAAACGATGCCAGCAGCACCACCGACAGTAATGACGTAGCGACTACGAAAAACAGACGTGGCTCACCAATAATGAAGGTGTACGTACCTGCAATCAGCCCCACAACAAGACCGTTAATGATGGCTACTAAAAGGGTACGAAGCAGTCGCTTGGCGAGGGTTGTAGTTAGCCCCGATGTGTCAGAGAGACTCTGTAAGATCAGCGATGAGGTTTGAATACCAACATTGCCCCCCGTCGACCCAATGATTGGAATGAAAGCGGCCAGGGCTGCAATCTTGCCAAGCTCGCTCTGAAAGCCGTTGATGACCGTGGCGGCCATCAAACTACCGATAGCTCCGGCTACCAGCCAGGGCAGTTGTACTTTAGAGCGCTGCCAGACGCTATCGTCTTCTTCCACCTCGCCCGATAGACCCGAAATTACCTGAATATCTTCTTCAGCCTGTTCAGTAATAACGTCTACGACGTCGTCAATGGTGATCCGGCCCAGCAGCCGTTGCTGTACGTTCACCACCGGAATGGCATCTAAGTCATATTTCTGCATCACCTCAGCTACCTCGGCCACTGGGCGATACGTTTCTACAAACACGACGTCATCGTCATAGATGTCGGCGATTTTGGCGTTTTTGCGGGCCAAAACGATCTTCTTCAGCGAGACCAGACCGAGCAGTTTACCAACGTCATCGACAACGTAAACGGCGTATACATTCTCGACATCTTCGGCTTGCTGACGAATCTCTTCAATGCACGCATTTACAGTCAGGTTAACGTTGATCTTGATAAGCTCTTTCTGCATCAGGCTACCCGCCACACCGTCTTCGTAGTGAAGCAGGTCGAGAATAAAGCGGGCCTGTTCGCGGTCTTCCAGTAAGCCGATGACCTCTTCGCGTACCTGGATGGGCTGCTCGTTCAACACGTCTACGGCATCGTCGGAGTCCATCTGGTTGATGAAGGGAGCCAACTCTTCGGACGTAAACGTCTTCAGCAGATTCGTCCGGTCCGTTGAATCAAGATTAGCCAGAATTTCGGCCCCCACCGGTTTATCGAGCAAGTTCAGCAGATAATGGGCTGGCTCGGGCTCTAGCTCATAGAGAATGCCTGAGATGTCGGCTGGATACAACTCCTCCATCTCGGTCTTAAGCAATGCGTCGTCGCCTGCATTGATGGCCGTCTGGAGGTGGTCAAGATAGTCTTTGGTGAGCTCGAAAGTCACGGTTATATAAAGCGAAAGGGTGAAAGAACGGTCCGCCGTAGCGGTGAAAGAGTGCGCTGAATGAATCCGCTCTATTATTCTTTCGCTCTTTCGCCCATTAATTGCGTTAATTCTATAAACTCTGGTACGCTTAGTTGTTCGGCGCGTTTGTCCATAAATCGGCTATCCTGCGCTGTTTCAGCTGGATTAAGCGGTTTGAGCGCGTTGCGGAGGGTTTTCCGGCGCTGGCCAAAACCGTGTTTGACAACCTGCGTAAACTTCCGTTCGTCGCAACCCAGTTCGGTTTTGTCGTTGCGTCGGAGCGAAATTACGCCAGAATGTACTTTCGGTGGAGGATTGAACACGTCGGGATCTACCGTGAACTCGTATTTGATGGTGTACCAGGCCTGCAGCAGCACACTCAGAATGCCGTAATCTTTGTTGCCCGGCCCCGAGGCCACCCGCTGAGCCACCTCGCGCTGAAACATACCAACCACTTCGGGCACCCGGTCGCGCATGTCCAGGGCTTTAAAAAGAATCTGACTCGAAATGTTGTAAGGAAAGTTACCGATGATGGCAAACCGTTCGGTGCTAACCTGCTTCGTGGGCAACAGTTCGGGTTTAATATTCAGGAAGTCAGCCGCAAGGATACGCCCTTCCAGAGCCGGAACGTTCTGCTTGAGGTAATCAACTGACTCGCGGTCGATCTCAATAACGTACGTATCAAACCGAGTATCTTTCAAGAGGAACTGCGTCATAACACCCGTTCCTGGTCCGATTTCCAGCACCTTTTTATAATCGCCATGTCCAGTCAGCAATTCAGCAATGCGCTGGGCGATGCTGAGGTCTTTTAGAAAATGCTGGCCAAGTTCTTTTTTAGGTTTAACGTACATAATACCGGGGGATTTTCGGACGCTTTGGCGACCTGTGCAAAGGTACGGGCCCAACATGAATTTATGATAGCTTACGCGTCTTCGTATTGTTGTGTTATTTGCCAGTCATAGATTAATCCGCCCTAAAGCCTTTGAAAGGGCGTTACGAATCCTATCTGAAAACTTTGTATGAGCAACGTGAGCAGTTATACCGTTTAATTCGTTCTGCGGAGAACGACCCCAGTGCTGACCCAGATGAAATAGACCGGTACTTAGATCTGTTGAACGACGTTAATCAAATGACTCAACAAGTGCAACAAATCTTGAACAAGCTACAGTTATGATAAATTTTGATTTTAAAGCGCACTACAAACGTATCGGCGCTACTCAGGATCGCATTGAGCAAATACGTATTGAGGCCGAATGGTTTCGGTATTACGACAGCCTCTCAAAAGAAGAGCAGGAAGAATTTAAACAGCTTGATCGGGTGGTGCGCCGGGAAATTGCCGATGAGATAGCTGAATCATTGCAAGTATTGAAAGGAGCTCTGAAAGAATAAGTAGTGCCTGTGCGTTTTTAAAAATCAATATCGGTCAGCTCAAAATTCTGTTTGACCGGTATCAGGCCGCCCTCGTTGGTTTCTGCTCCGGTGTAGTACAGAATCGTTTCGGGCTGAATGCCTTTTTGCACATTGCCAATGTCCCGCCTTTTGTTGCCGTTAGCGTCAATAATGAGTCGAACCCGGTACTGCCCTGGCTTCAAACGGGCGAAGGTGTAGTTTGACGTGCCATAAGCCGTTCGGACAACCTTGTATTTTTCGTCGAGCAACTCGATAATAAAATTTTTACCGGCAATGGTCGCTGGGTTGACCCGACCGGCAATTAATCCATAGCTGTCTTCTTCGGCAATCGTGTAGCGGGCCAGATAACGCGCCAGCGTGTCGCCCTGAACGCTGATAAACGCGCCTTTAGCTAGCTTCAGGTACAATGTATCGCGGAGGTTCGTCTGGCGTTTAATGGCCAGCCGAGAGAAGTTGTTACTCCAAACCAGGTTTTCCGGACTGAGTTCGAGCGGTTTCGTGGTGTCACGTCCAATGTTGATCAGATTGGTAGAATAACGCAGTACCGGTTTATTGAAGGTCAGCGTGAACTCCAGATTGTTGTCAATGGGTTCACCCGGCGAAGGCGCTACCTGTACGTTCAGCGGCTTACGGTCTTTGGCTTTCGTTTTTAAGGGTGAAAAATAGATTCGCTCCTTTAAATCCGTTACGTTCCCGACCGAATCTTCGGCCGCAATTGTTACGTTGATTGTATCGCCCGCTGCCCGGTTGGCGGGGCGAAATAACCGAATCATTTTGGGTGATTCCAGAAAAGACACCAGCGTATCCTGAGGCTTCTGGTACTGAATTTTGTAGCTGGCAATCCCGCTGCTTAGCTCCAGCCCCAGCGTTTCGTCGGTACGTTCGCGTCGGCTGATGCGGGGCTTGGCACTCCCCCGGAAGGCTACCAGATTTACGTCGGTATAATTCCGGGTCAGGGCAACGACACTATCACGAAAGCCTACTCGTTCGCCGGGTGTGTTATTGACCAGATTCAGGTCTTTGTCGTCGAAGCCATACACTTTATACGAACCCGCCTTCACGTTTTCGATGCGATAAATGCCGTTGCTATCGGTTCGGGCGAAATACGAAGGGCGTTTGCGGTTAATAGGCAGGGTATCGTTTGGGCCGAACAAACCGACCACAAATCCCAGGATGGGCAGTCGGCTTTCATCGTCAATGACGGTACCAGTCAGGTACAACGAGTCGATGACTGACCCCGTACTGAACACAATCTTGTTATCGGTGGTGACGTTCCGTTCGGTAATGTCTTTAATACCGTCCGAGAAGTTAATCGTATAGGTTGTATTCGGTTGCAGCGGCTTGTCGAAGTTAAGGCGGAGCCCCGTTGGTAGCGCTTTCACAAGGTACGTGTTACTATCCTGGGGGGTGATGCTGACCTTTTGCTGGATGTTTTCGACGTTCACATATTCGTCGTACTCCAGCGTAATGGACTGCCCGGCATAGTTCAGCTGACGAATTTTGGGTACGCTGCTCACTAATTTGGGAGCTATTGTATCTTTTTTGCCGCCCGGTGGTTGAGCTACCTGAGCGCAGTTATGAAACAGAATAGGCAATAAGAACAGCCAACCAAGGGCGAAATGACGAAACTTCATGTTGTGGGAATGATACTACAAAGGTAAACGCCCGTTTATGGTTCTTCTGTACCGACTGACATAAAATGGCTGCTTGTTTCGTTACGTTAGGTAGAAATTTAAGAAATTTTAAAAGCCTTCCGTCAAATAGCGGGGGAGTGCGTGGGCGGTTTGGTACTTTTGCCGCTCACGCATGGCTTTTCCAATCACCAAAACACTGTTCATGATTCGCACCCGCCTGTGCCAATTACTTTTTATGGCCGCATCGGTTGGCTGGCTCACCAGCTGCTCTAGTCCGGCTGACGACTTAGACAGTCAGATCAGCGATGCCTTAAGCAATGACAATGCTATTGACGCTTCGGAGGCTCAGGCCATCCGTTCGTTCATTGCTAAAGAGAAGGACGATCTAGCCGAAAACAAGAAAACGACGAAGCTAATAGGGAGCGACGGAAATGTGGACAACGCTGCCCTGCTGAAATACATTCAGCGCAACATGACGTATCGGAAGCTGGCCAAGGAAGGCGATGCACCGACAGTTTCGCTGGCTGGAGCCACTACGTCGACCAAAGCACTGCGGCTCAAATTATATCTCGAAGCCAGCGCCAGTATGTTTCCGTACGATACGCCTGGTGGTACTGGCAGCTTCAAACGCGCACTCAACGATGTGCTGACAGGGTTCGACGCGGCCAATCCTAATCAGGCAAAGCTGTATGTAGTGAACACCGAGGTAAATGACCTTGGCCTATCGTTATCGCAGTTTTTCAAAGAGAAAAACATCTTCACGGTTGCGAAGACGAAGGGGAAAACAACAAGCACCGACTTTGAAGAAATCTTCCGCCGAATCTTATCCGAAACGTCGGGCGATGATATGAGTGTACTGGTATCTGACCTGATTTACTCCGACCCAAAACTTACTGGCATGAGTGCGCAGAAAACACTAGATGCTGCCCGTTCACTGCTGACAACCGTATTTAGCCCTTACACCGGAACCCACTCGATGTTGGTGCTGAAATTAAACGCTGACTTCGACGGGACGTATTACAGTTGGAACAATGCCAAGCATCAATACAAAGGTGATCGGCCTTATTACCTCTGCCTCATCGGCCGAAACGAAGCCATGCAGCGGCTCTATACCGACCCGAAATACCAGCCCATTCGGCGTTTTGATGAGCTATCTAGTTTTGAAAACTCCTGGTTCTTCGGACGTGACACAAAAAAGGAAACGCCTTTCTACACGATTTTGGTAACTGATCCAGCTCGTAAAGGACGGTTCAAGCGGGCTAAGGAAGAAGTGCGCGAGCGGGTCAAAGCCGTTCATGCGCTCGAAGACGTACAGCCCGACGTTGCAGACAAAAGCCTTACGGTTCCCGTCGCCGTCGATCTGTCAGCCCAACGCCTGCCCGCTTCGCTACTGACCGACGCCAGTCAATACGAAGTGGTTGGTAAAGACAACTTCAAAGTTTCTGCCGTACAGACCTATGCTGGTACCAATGGCACCACGCATAAGCTGCTCCTGACCACCGAGCGGCCCGCTCGTGGGGAACGTACGGCGACAATTCGACTACGTCGGCAGTTTCCGCCCAAATGGATTGCCCAAACCAACACAACCAACGACATTCCACCCGATGCCAACTCAACGTTTGGCTTACAAAATCTTTTGCAGGGCGTCGAACGAGCCTATAACCCCAATAACGAAACCGAATATTTTACCTTAACAATCAATCTGAAATGAGCGAACGACCGAATGAGTGAACGAGTGATTCCTTCAAGAGCCACTTTGTTGTTTCACTCTTTCGTTCTTCCGCTCTTTCACTCTTTACTAATGGAAGAATCGCTCTATAATTTTTACAACCTGTTCGTTAACAGCAACCTGCTCGAAGATCTGTACCAGGAAGAACTGCTGTCGCCGTTGACCTGGTCGGCTATCGGCATCGCCTTTGTCGTCGCCTTTGCGTTTTACATCTGGCCCTTTAACCGGGTTAGCTTCAGCGGTTTTGGGAGTTGGTTGATTATGTTGGGCGTCAGTGCGCTGACCTTGTTTGTCATTACGCTGGTGACGTGCTACCAAAAAGCTGGGCAGGAGATTCTGCGCGATGAGGCCGATCCCGATCAGGGAACGCTTTTCGACCAGGGCGTTAGTGTGTTTCTGAGCTACGCCTTCGAGATGGCCCTGCTGACGGCCGTCATCTTCTTTATCATCTCAATGGTGATGAAAAACTTCAGTAAAAACGCGAAACACCGGCCTATGCTCTGGCCATCCCGTTAATATAGAGATCGCACCGGCGGACCGGCATACTTGCGTCTCTACAAAAATTAAAAAACTATGCCAAAACTATTTGTGTTCGCCATTGGCGGAACCGGTTCACGAGTGCTCAAGGCGCTGACCTTCCTACTGGCGTCGGGCGTTAAGATGAACAACACCGATGAGGTAATCCCAATTGTGCTGGACCCTCATGCAACCAATGACGACCTCCTGCGGACAAAAGACCTCCTGCGCGAGTACGGCAACATCCGGGCTGGCCTCCAGAACAAGCCAACGTCTGGCTTTTTTAGCACCGAAATCAAGACGCTGAATCGCTCTATCGGGGGCAATGCGACCATCGCCGACACGTATGTATTCGAGTTGCAGGGCGTGCAACAGGAGAAGTTCCGGGATTATATTAATTACGAGGGATTAGACGGTCCTAATAAAGCACTGGCCAGCCTGCTGTTTTCGGAAGAGAACCTGGAAACCAAGATGGACATTGGCTTTGTGGGTAACCCAAACATCGGTAGTACGGTCCTGAATCAGTTCCGCTACTCCGACGTGTTCCAGGCATTTGCCGAAAACTTCGGGGCCAACGACCGGATCTTTATTGTTAGCTCTATTTTCGGCGGTACGGGTGCGGCTGGTTTTCCAATCCTGCTCAAAAACATTCGCGGGGCGCAGGCCATCGGCCAGATTCCCAATCCGGCTTTCCTGACGAACGCCAAGATCGGGGCTGTTACGGTGATGCCGTATTTCAGCCTGACCACCAGCGATAACAAGCTCATTGACCCCGCATCGTTCATTGCCAAAACCAAAGCGGCTTTAAATTACTATCAAAAGGGGGTGAACCCGTCGGTCAATGCGCTCTACTACATCGGCGACGACCAGACGAAAGCGTACACCTACGACCCTGGTGCGGGTGGACAGAAAAACGAAGCACATTTCGTTGAAATGGCCTCGGCATTGGCCATTGTGGACTTCATGAACATGGGCGACGATGCGCTGAACGTGGTGAATGGGCGCCCTACTAATCCAGTCTACAAAGAGTTTGGCGTGGAACAGGACGGTACGTCGCTGCAACTGGGAAACCTCGCTGGGGCAACCAAACAGATCATCAATGTGCCGCTCGCCAAGATGGCTTTGTTCAGTACGTACCTCAGCCAACGGATTCGTGCCGCGGCCGGTACGGTGCAATGGTCCAAGGCGAACCCCCAGATTTCGACGTCTTTCCTGAATTCGTCGTTCTTCAACAGCATCAAGAATTTCGATACAGGCTTCCGGCAATGGCTTGCCGAAATGGGGGCTAACAAGCGGTCGTTTGAGCCTTTCCTGCTCGATGTGTCAAACCTCGGGCAAACCGTGCGCGGCTTCGAGCCCAAGAAGAAGGGTTTGTTCGGGGGCGAATCGGATGTGAAGCTCGACATCGTCGACGATTTCGATCAGACGCTCAACAAAACCGCCGAAGGTAAAGCCTACGTCAGCGAGCCTGATAAGTTTATCCAGTTATTTTCTGAAGGCACCGAGCGGTTTGTGCGCGAACGGCTACCTAAAGTGCTTGATTATTAACATTTCTCAAGGATTGTCGCGTATTGTCAAAGATGGCCAAGCTTGGCTACATAATAGTCCCTGACGATGCTTAACAAAATTTGACAGCTCCTGACTACGAATGACTATTCAGTATGCCAACAACACTTAGCTTACATAACCCTACACCGGGGCTACACTGGTACGTTAGTAAACCACTGGGTACGGACCAGATTGCCGCCATTCGCGACCCGCAGGGCGGTCAGACCGTCAAGCAGCCTACCTCTATTCCGAGCCCGTTTGCCCGGATGGACTTAGTACGGTCAGCGTTCCTGAACTTAGCCCTTAAACCTGATCTGAGCGGCACCATGAACGACCAGCGTGTCGTATCGGACTGCTTAGACGTGGGCGAGCTGTTTTTTAACTACGACAAGCTCAAAACGTATGTTACCATCACACCTTTCGACGTTCGCACCGACCTCGACCGAATGCGGCAGTCCACGAATCAAGGGCACCGACGCCTGGGCGATGCCCTGAAGTTGTTTCTGGATCAGGATGCGGCTGAGTATAATTTTCACGACCTCAATCGCCTGTTTATTCTGAGCTACCGTGGTCGGGTTGTGGGTGGTACGTCGCCCAAAACGCTGTTCTTCAGTTCAGGCAACGACCTAAGCTGGGTGGACATCTCTATGGGGAACGACCGGATGTTCGACCAGTCGGTGTGCCCATTGCACCAGCGCGATATTGAGTATCAGAAGTTCTGGTACGCCATCAAGCAGTTCATGCCGAACTTTCGGGATCGATTCCGCGAAGTGGACGATTACCTCAACCGGAGCCGGAATCTCTTACAACAGCAAAATCCAACGCTGTTCTACGAGCACATCGAAGCGCCGAACGGACAGCCGCTGCTAACCCGCGAAAAATTTGACCAGGATTTTGATGAACTGACTACCGGCCCCGGCGATGTGGTAGAGGTGCTTGGTTTCCCCCTTCGCAAGAAAAAGTCAGACATCCGGTCGATTAACCAGGTTAGCGACTTCATTATTAAGTCGGATAAATACGCCCGGTTGTATCCAAATCTGCCTCGCCCAATGGCGTTGCAAAATCGGTTCTTCCGTCAGTTTACCTACGTACCTCAGGCGCAGTGGAACCCCAACACGCCCGTACCGTACTTCGTAAAAGAGTCCTGGCGCGATAACCTGCGGGCACTACCGGGACAACCAGGAAACTATCCGTGGCTAACGGTCAGTGATCTTTTGGAGCCTTACTTAATTCGGCTACCCTTCCCGATGGATCGGGGCCGGTTCTTCGATGGCAACCTACAGACACCGGCTACCGATAAAGGATTTTTGCTGCCGCTGAAGAAAGACTTCTTTGACTTTTTTGACGTAGATGATCTGCTCACCGGACGCGTTCGCTTACGCATGACGCCCCAGGGCGGAGGCATCAACGTATCGCTGGATATTCCCGTCACCGCGCCCAGTCAGCCGGGTAACCAGTTTGTAACGTTTGAGCGGTTGTACTCGCAGCCGGTGGGCGTTTATAATTCGGCCGCGCCCAATGAGTTGAGTAATGAAGGCGTAATTCTGGAAAATTCATTTACCATTAACATTTATCCGTTTGTGCGGTCAGGTTCGGTTACCGTGCCGGCTGACTACCGCGTCCAGCTCATTGAGTCGGGTTTTGACAGCCAGAATCAATACGAGCTTACTTACTTTGGTCAGCAAACGAACGCCGAAGTACAGCCCGCATCGAAACACCAGCGCACCGTTCGCCAACAGAACACCGACGGATCGAGTGTCTATTACGTGTTGCGTGAGGAGTTTGATTACCTGCAAACGCATATCCGGGGCGACGGCCGCGAACTAAACGGTATCCTCATTCCGCGTTGGCAGCAGTACAATGGCGGCAGTAAACAGTTTGCCTTTTCGGTGGATTTCGGAACGACGAACACGCATATCGAATACAGTGTCGATGGAGGAACACCCCGGCCGTTCGACGTAGCCGAAACAACTCCCCAGGTCGCCACGCTGGTAGCCCCGGCGCAATACAACCCCGCGTTGTTTGAGCTATTCTTACTTTATGATCTGGAGTTTGTGCCGCCGACCATTGGCCCTGGTCGGCCCGATAGTTTCCCAACGCGCACCGCCATCGCCGAACCATTAAATTTAAGTTTTAACCAGCAAACGCAGGCCCTGGCCGACTTCAATATTCCGTTCTACGTTGAGCGCCAACCCGCCGGGTCAAACCGCATCACGACCAACTTGAAATGGGCTAAAAACAACGACCAGACCGAACGGCGGGTAGAGGCTTTCCTGGAAGAGCTGCTCATGCTCATCAAGAATAAAGTGCTGACCGAAGGCGGCAATCTGAATCAAACAACGGTGTACTGGTTCTTCCCCGCCAGTATGACACCCGGTCGGGTTAGTCAGCTACGTAGCGATTGGCAGGAGCTTTACGACCGCTACATTGGTGGTTCGGCGGGACGACTGCGGGAGGTCTCCGAATCGGTGGCCCCGTTCTATTATTATAAACAAAACCCAACGCTGAGTGCCTCGGCCCGACCCGTTATTAACGTAGACATTGGTGGGGGTACCTCCGATGTGGTCGTCTACGAACGTAACGAACCGCGTCTACTGACGTCGTTCCGGTTTGCGGGTAACGCTATTTACGGTGATGCCTTCAGCGAATATGGCGCGGCTAGTCATAATGGTTTCGTGCGCAAATACGCCGACCGGATTCAAACACTATTAGATAGCCAAAGCCTGGGTAACCTGAGCGATAATAACCGGCGCATGCTGGATACGAACCGCTCGGAAGACATCATGGCGTTCTGGTTCTCAATCGAGAAAAGCAACGACGTAAAAGCCAAAAGTATGCTGTCGTTCAACGGTATGCTGTCGAAGGATGAAGACCTGAAAATTGTGTTTGTCCTGTTCTATACCGCCCTAATTTACCACGTCGCCCAGCTCATGAAACACCGGGGTGTTGGCTTGCCGGGAGCGATTACGTTCAGCGGTACCGGTTCTAAACTGTTGACGATCATCAGCTCCGACGATCAGATGCTGGGTAAACTGGCCCGGGCGATATTCGAGAAGGTTTACCAGCAAGAGTACGGTGCCAGCGGACTGACGTTGTTCTACGAAAAGAAAGGCCCTAAAGAGGTTACCTGCAAAGGCGCGTTGATGCAACCGGCCAACAGCCGTCCCGTCGATACCGAAGCCATCAGTTACGTTTATCCAGCTACCTTTAACGACAAGTTTCCGACGCTCACGTATGCTGATCTGCGTAAGCCTGAAGTGATTGAGTCACTGCTCGAAGAAACCAATGCATTCATTGACTTCTTCTTTGCCTTGAATCAGCAGTTTAGCTTTGCCCGGAACCTGAACGTATCGGCCCGATCGCTGGTGATTGCACAACAGGAGTTGCGGACTCATCTGGATACGTCGCTCATGGATGGTATCCAGCGCCGGGAAAGTGACGTAGCGGCTGAATACAGTGGCATAGCTGACGCGCTGGGAGCGCCCATCGAAGAAACCTTGTTTTTCTATCCGCTCATTGGGGCAATCAATAAACTGGCTAACGCACTGGCTTAACGATGAACACAAGGCGATATAAACCCTTTGTCGCACTGGTTGGCTGGCTAACGGCGGTAACCTTGACGTCGGCCCAAACGCCGACACCCAATCAGCAGGCGGTGGATACGCTCGTGAAAGACGTAGCCACCGCTGTCTTTGCGAACATAAAACAGCCCAAAGCGCAGGAGATTTATGCGCAGCTGCTGACGTGTGGAGATGGCTGCGACCCGCAACAGTTAATTCGGAGCGTGGGTAGTTGGGACCAGGTGGGGACTAAATTGGAAGAGCTGGGTGAATTGAAAAATATTGCTCAGTTTGTTAAGCTGCCCCCGACGGAAGCTAACACGGCTATCAAGAAACAGTTAGCTGCCTTTTATGCTCGTTACAAAAACGACCAGAACTATGGAAAGCCACTGAATCCGGCGGTGCAAGCCCAGATGCTGGCGAAAATCGATGAGCTCTTGCCCCCGGCCGAGGCTGCTGAACCGCCAGCAACAGTCGCTCAACAAGGGGCGTCGACCCAACCCGATGCCGACACGGTAGCTGAGGATGGGAACGATGTTGATGGTACGGCTCTTCGCATAAGCCAGTTAGAGCGGCAGGTTGAAAACGAACAGAAAAATCAGGTGTGGATGATACTATTAAGTGTTTTAGCCGGAGCCTTGCTCGGTGCCGGCGCGGTGTATCTGCTAGCTTACCGGAAAGCAGCGGCCGAGGTGAAGCGATTACTGGACGAAAACAGCAAGCTTAGCCGATCCGTAGACACCCAGCGAATAACTGCCAAACCCGTTAATTCGCCCCGACAGCCCGAGCCGAATTATAAGCAGAAGGCTGATGCCTACGATGCTATTTTGGCGGAATTAGGGAACGAACCGTTGGCGGCTATCCAGCAATTGAAGCAACAGTCAGCACCAACAGCGTCGGTGCAGCGGTCTGGGGAACCCGTGATCGAATCAGTACCTGAACCAGTAATGCCGCCAGTTCCGATTCCGACACCGCCACTGCCCGTACAGATGCAAACGCAGGCATCAGCACCCAACGGCGTTTTCTACTTTCCTCCGCCTGACCCGAATGGTGTTTTTGACATGGTGCATCAGTCACCAACGCTTTCGCCCGAATCAGCTTACCGTTTTGTGGTAAATACCAGCAAACCTGATGTAGCCTCATTCCGTTTTGAGGCCGAGCCGGGTCGGTTGGCGCGTTTCCTGACGTATCGCAATTACATGATTGAGCCGGCCTGCGACAGCGAAAACAGTTATTCGTCCGTTCATACCCGTATCGTAATGCGTCGGGATGGGGAGGCTGTGCTGGAAAATGGCAACTGGCGAGTGAAAACCAAAGCGCTGATCCGGTACGAATAAGGCAATTATGAACTGGTCATTTGTAGTCAGGCATCGTCAAGTGTTGTCAACAGTCTTACTTCTCATGACAATTCTTGACCATACCTGACCGCGAATGACTACCTACTTAACTCTTCACACGAATGGGGCTTTAGGCCGGGTAACGTAATGCTCGGGACTAAAGTCCCATAGTTTGTGTTTAGACCTTATAAACCAATAGCTCAGGAATCAATCAAAGGTTAACACAGCCCATAAATCAATTGAACCGATCCGTAATGACTATGCGATTTGTTATATCGCTTCTGCTATTTAGCCTGCTTTTGTACCTCTCGGGCTGCTCCGGTTGTTCGCGCTCGGGGAGTCACCAGCCGCGCCGACAAAAACGAAGTACGGCAACTAAGCCAGCCGAAGAAGTAACCCGTGCACAAACTCCCGTAGCACCCAAGCCAACCCTGAAGCAAATAGGTTCGGGACCGACCGAAGTGGCTATGGAAAAAGAAAACGGTGTTTATAAAGTGCCCGTTACGGTCAATGGCCTGCCCATGCGGTTTATTCTCGACACTGGCGCCAGCCTGATATCGATCTCAGCAACCGAAGCAGAGTTTATGTATAAGCAGGGGGCCATTACCGAAGCCGACGTCGTGGGTCGGTCGCGTTTCCAGGATGCCAACGGCGATATCTCGCCGGGTTCAGTTGTCAGGCTTAAATCCGTGCAGATTGGCGACCGTGTCCTTCAGAACGTAAATGCCAATATTGTGAGCAGTGCAAAGGCTCCATTGCTGCTGGGACAGTCTGCCTTGTCGCAGTTTGGTAAAATTTCCGTGGATTACCGGCGCAATATTGTGACCTTCGACTAAGTTTTGGTGTTCTAATAGGGAGTCAGCCCACACAGTCAGGCTGACGCTTGCGTTACAATCCACTAGTATTTAAATGACGGACACCGAACTCACCGACCGACTCCGGGAAGCGATTGTTCTCGACGGGCCTGATGCCTGGCGGAGCAACGGCTACCTGCAGGAGGCTCAACAAGCTGGGCTGACGCTCGAAGCTGCCTTGAAACGGGCTAATGAGGTCACTCAGGAGATTCATAATAACAGCATTCTGTTCCAAAATATCCATGCCCGTATTGCCCGGCTGGCCCAGCCGTCGCGTAGTCATTTGATTAATCAGGATCTGGCCCAGATTGTCAACGCGGCCACATCGCTCAACCTGTCGCCCGACTTCGTTCGTAACCGCTGGGTTCCGGCCGTGCTGGCAAAGTTGGCGGGCACATCAGCACCCGCTCCACAGCCGACCGAGTCGGTAACCCCGGCAAGTAGCCAGGCCAATACATTTGAGGAGCTAATTGAAACCGAACCCGAGCCGATTCCGGCCGCTCCCGAGCGCCGAATCGACGGGCCCGCTCCCAGTGTTGAAACTCCTCAAACCCCACCGCCTACGCCCGAGCCAGTGGCCGTTGTGCCGCCATCCCGGCCTGAGCCCGTAGTCGTTCGTACGTCTGCACCAATTCAACTACCCGAGCCACCACCGCCCCTTGTTCGGAGGTATACGGCTACGCCCGCCCGCATTCGCAAGGGCGAAACCGTTACGCTGGAGTGGGACGTAGAAAACCTGCTGGCCGTAACAATCGATGATTTGGGCGAAGGAATGTCGCCGAAGAACCGGGGTTGGGTAAAGCCGAATAAAACAACCGATTACACCCTCTTCGACGTCAATAATAATCCGCTCAGTACGGTTCGGGTCGAGGTAATTCAGCCCGACCGCAGTGGCATCTATGGCGTTTTGTTCGCCCTGGCTATTCTGGCGTTGATTTATTGGTTTATCAAGAGTAATAACGAACCGGTAAACGACCCAGCACCAGCCCGACGCGAACGAACAACCAATCGATCGACCAGTATGACATCGGGCGTAAGTCAGCAACAGGCTTACAATAAAGACGCCAGGGAGCCAAACAACACCGATGAACCCGTGGCGACAACTACTGAGCCAACAACCGAAACGGTAACTACCGCTACGGACAAGGTGGAGGAACCCCAAAAAAAGCAGCAATCGGAGAAAAAACCTGCCCCAGAGCCAGAGGTTAAGCCGAGTACGCCAGCCGATGCCCGTATAGGCAAGTATGAAGAAGCATTCGGCGATAAGCCTTACGATAAAATTGAGCTGGGTTCTGACGAACGTGGTTGGCGTCGCGCCCGAAGCAACGGCCGTTGGGGCTTTATCAACCAGGATGATGAATGGGTAATTCAGCCGGAATATGAAGCCGTTACGCCTTTTCGGGGCAACACCGCCAGTGCGTTCTTAAACGGCCAGCTCCTGAAAATCAACCGCGACGGCGAGCAGATTCGGAATTAGGCTTGTTATTGGGTGGTCATTAGATAGTCATTCATGATCAATGGTTGTCATCAATTGCTTAGAGCGAATGTGGCCATCCGATGACAACTAATGACCAAAACCTACGGTCCCAGCGTAACACTTAACTTCTGAAACGACGTCCAATAGCCGGAGGTGATCATGCCGATGCCGTTTCCGGATAAGGTACGGAAGGGATATGGACTAGTCCGAACTTCGCGTTCATTTACATAGAAATACAGCCCGCCATCTTTTCGGCGGATGGTCAGCCGATTACGGTTTTTGTCAATAGGTACTCCTGGCGAAAAAAAGTCGCCCGGCATGTAATCGCTGAACACCTGGCCGTTTGCAACACGAATGATCGAGATTTCACCTTTACCATTCAACGTAAAGGCGTTGAAATTGAGCGAGTCGCGTACGCCAAATACTAAGCCACCAGTTGGAATACGGCCCGAATCAGCCATCACGTCAACTTTGATCGTAAATAGGTCAGCGTTGTTCAGATTGATGTCGGGTGGTAATGATACATAACTGAATGCGACCTGCTGGGTATTCACATTGCGTTTACGAATGCTATACCGACCCATGCCGATCTGGAAATGGTAGTCGCCTTTGATGCCTGCTTTCCAACCGTTTCGGTTCGTTGCAAAATCGCCCGTAAACGCTGGGCGGAAATCAGACGTACTTGCCCCAGATGAGCCCGTACGGGTGGGTTGAGTAACTGTCTCGTTTGGACTAACCGGCGGGGCTGACGGGCGGTTCGCATAGGGAGAGGGCGGAGCTGTGCTAACTACCTCAGCAGGTGCTGTCCGGTCAGGCTGTGCTGGCGGTACCGTGACCGTTGGCGCCGGGCTAGTGTTGGCGTCAGCCGGATTCGTTGCTGCGCTCGTTGGCCGACTTGGTTGCAGCCGGGCTGTTGGCTTAAGCGTTACTTTTTGCCAATCGCTCGAAGCCGAAAAAATAACCGGCTTTTGGCGTCGCGCCGATGACTGTGCGAAGCTGTTGACAGCCAGTAAGGTAATGAGTGTAATTAGAACGTAAGGTCGCATAGCTCAAAGATTGTCAGAATGAATAGCGAAGCACGGCCGTTGGCTGCCCCGCCTGAATGCCGGGCCGAATCATGACAGACTGCAATTGGCGCGGTTCCCGTTGATTTCGCATTCCTTTCAAAAAGGTTAAAATAACATCAGCGGCTGCTATGACAACGGCTCCTCGGGTGGCCAGCCAATAGCGGTGATGATGGTCGTTGGCGGTCTGGTAGTAGGGCTCGGCTGCGGTTGCATTCTTTTGTTCTCCATAAATAGCGTAATCGTCCTGAGCCTTCCGCCGTTCCAGCAGACCATACGCAATCAGCCCATACGTTGCTACGGTCAGCATGGGCCGGAAACCAATAACGGGCCTTGGCGTTTGCACAAAAATATTACCGATCCCCGGTGCTATCGCCGACACTAAGGCCCAAGCCGGTCCGGCATAACGAGTGCTACGGACGTTCGGAAGCGTTGGATCGGCCGATAAGGGTGGGGTAGGGGTTTCGGCCGGTTGGGTTGGCGGTGTATCCGTGCGGGGGGCTGGCTCAGTCGGCTGTTGGGCTGGCGGACTGGATACTTTGGGCTGTTCGATAGGGCGGTTGGTCGGCGGATTCGCTGTGGCTATGTCAGGCTTTCGAACCGGAGCATCGGGCGTAGTAGCTATCGTTGGTTCAGGAGTTTGGTATTGAGGTGGACCCAGCGGAAGGCCCGTCTTGACCAGTACCGTTGCCTGAATTTCTTCGTTTAAGGAGTAGCCGTTCGCTAAGGCGTCCCAAATAATACGCCGGTCGGAGCCAGCCGTAATGCGTTTGCCAATGTCGCCCCGCACAAACTCCGGACTGATGCGCAGGACTCCACGCAGCCGACTTCGCACGGCCAGATAAACGGAATCGCCCGGCCGTGCATTAATGAGATCGAACCGAATTTCGAGCTGCGACTGGTCGAGGACACGTATCCGAACATTGCGGACTCGTTCCTGCGCGTGACCCGAAACCGTCAACAGCATGGCAAAGAAAAAAGCGACAAGTAAGCGCATCGTGGGTTAGTAACTGACAGTGATTTGTTTGGAGATGGTAAATCGATCGTCGCAGGAGTTGACGATGGCAAGCGTAACGGTATAAGTGCCCGGTTTTTCGTAGTTATATGTAACGCGCGTCCCAACGCGGTTCCTACCTTTACCATCGCCGGGGTCCCAACCTGCAACGCCAATATCGCCCTGCGGATTCTCCAGAAAAAAAGTAACGTCTAATTGGCCAATCGTAACCCCAATATCAGCCCTGGGAGGCACGCAAACCGGGAAGCTTTTCTTGGCTAGGTCGAACGGTTCGCAGGCCGTCATGACCAGAAGTAATAAAAAACAAAGAAAACGCTGTGTCATAATGATTGGTTGAGACGTAACAAAGTAAGCGATAGTTGCGCAACGATGAGCAGTTTTGCGCATAAACTATGCTTTATGGAACCCTCGACGGCTGAAAACAAGCTTTGCTGAAACGCAGTATATTTTGTAAATTTAACTAGTTAGGCAGCCGGTCAGTGAACACGCTTTGTAACTTGACGAGTTAACTGACTAACTTGTTGACTGAATATTTCTCGAACTGTCCTATGCATTGGTCAGCTAAAACTAAAGACGAATTAGTCGCCGAGATTCAACGGCTTAATAACGAACGCGATGGCGTTGCCGTATCCGAGGCTCACCCTACACTCGATGTCCGCCAGACCGTTGATCAACTCAACCTGATCGGGGTAACCATTGAACGCGACGGGACATTAAGCTACGTAAATCCATACACCTACCGGGTTACAGCCTGGCAACCAGAGGATATTGTCGGTAAAAACTTCTTCGATATATTCATTCCGGCCGCCGACCGAGCCCGCTTAGAACTAGATTTTGAAGAGGCCCTGGTCAAAGGTGGCTTTCCTGAGTTGAAAGAACTGAATCTGCTGGCACGTAGTGGTGCGATCAGAAACGTACAGCTCAATTCTCTGATAGTCAACAGCTCAGACGGAAACGTGTCATCGTTTACGGTCATTGGCGAGGATGTAACCAACAAACGGCGGGTTGCCTCCGCGCTCTCGAATACCAATGCGCAGTTGCAGGATCTGGTCGACAACACCTCCGACCTGATTCAACTGCTCACCCTCGACGGTAAGTTTATTTTTGTGAACCGGGCCTGGCGTGAAGTGCTCGGTTATGGTTCGGAAGAAATCGCGGCCTTGAACCTACGGGATGTGTTGCACCCCGATTATTTAAGCAGCACACTGGCCTTATTAAAACGTATTCAGGAAGGGGACAAGCTCCCCTATTTCGAAACGGTTTTTCGGGCGAAGGGCGGTAAAACAATATTTCTGTCAGGGAGCGTTAACTGCCGTTTTGATAATGGCCGTCCTACTGCTTTTCGCTGCATTCTGCACGACACAACCGGGAAAGTTCGGGCCGAGAAGTCGCAAAAACTGTACTACAGCATTGCCAACTGGACCATCAACACGCCCAATCTGGACGAACTCTACCAGAAGATTCACGAAGAGCTAGGGAACATTATTGATGCCCGTAACTTCTTCATTGCGCTGTACGATTCCAGTAAAACGTATTTGTCGTTCCCGTATTACGTGGACGAATACTTTGGTGGAAACATGCGGTTCACCAAACGTAAGCTGGGCAATGGCCTGACGGAGTATACCATACAGGCGAATAAACCTTTGTTTTTGTACGAAAAAGACATTCGGCAACTGGCCGAGAAGCATAAGATTGACCTCTACGGTCAACTGCAGCCGCAGGTGATGCTAACGGCACCACTCCGAATTGGTGATGAGATCACAGGTATTATCGGCGTAAAGTCGTACGACGATGCCCGAACGTACGGACCACGTGATCTGGAACTACTGGAGTTTATTTCGGGACAGGTGGCCCTGGCCATTGCCCGTAAACAGTTTGAGGCCACTTTAGATAAACAAAACGCGCGCTTAAATGCCATTTTTGATAGCAGCACGTACCTGATTTGGTCGGTCAACAAGGCTTTGCAACTCACCTCGTTCAATAAGAATTACGCCCGGCTGATTGAGTTTCAGTTAAATGAAACCCCCGCTTTGCACGTCAGCGCACCTAAGCTAGGCTGGCGGATGATTGGCGAAGACAATCGAAAGATGCTGGAGGAAAAATACCGGCAGGCGTTTCGCGGATTTGCCCAAAATTTTGAGCTGTATTTCGAAACCCCAAAAGGCGAAACGTACCTCGAATTTCACCTGAATCCTATTCTGTTGGCGGGTGGGGTCATCGACGAAGTGTCGGGCATTGCCAGGGACATCACTAACCGGAAACGGGCCGAAATTGCCACCCGCCAAAGTGAAGAGAAATTTCGCGGAATTTTCGAAAACTTACAGGATATCTACGCTCGGGTAGATCGTAAAGGACGTATCACCATGATTAGCCCGTCGATATTCAAACGCATGGGCTACACACCCGACGAAGTGCTGGGGCAAGACGTAACGCAGTACTTCATTGATAAAAGCATCATTCACCGGGCCATGATTAAGCTGGGCCGTAACCGCAGCCTACGCAACTTCGAGGCTAGCATGCGCCGAAAAGATGGTACCGAGCGGCAATTCATGTTCAACATGTTGTTGCTCAACGACGATCCCAGCAGCGACTCGGTAGTGGCCGTACTGGCCCGCGACATCACGGAACTGAAACGGCAGTCGGTCGAGCTGGTGAAGGCGAAAGATGAAGCGGAACGCTCGTTAAAGGTGAAAGAGCGGTTTCTGGCCAACATGAGCCACGAAATCCGTACACCGATGAATGGTGTTATCGGTATGATTGACCTGCTCAACGACACGCAGCTGGACGACGAGCAACGTAGTTACGTGAAAACCATCAAGCGCTCGTCAGAAACGTTGCTCAACATCCTGAACGACATTCTGGATCTTTCCAAGATTGAAGCGGGTAAGATGGTGCTCCACGAAGCGCCGGTAGCCTTCAAAGAGATATTCGAGAAGCTGATTGCGCTCTTTGGTCAACAGGCAAACTCTAAAAACAATGACCTGACGTATCATTTAGGGCCTGACCTACCCACATTCGTTATCGCTGATCAGACGCGGCTGTTGCAGATTTTGTCGAACCTGACGTCAAACGCGATCAAGTTTACCGAAAACGGGACGGTTCGTATTGAAGCATCGCTGATTAGTAAGCGCGGTAAGTTCAATCGGATTCGTGTAGAAGTCAACGATTCCGGCATTGGTATTTCGCCCGAAAACATCAATCTGCTGTTTAATTCATTCAGCCAGGTTGATACGTCGTCCCGAAAATCATTTGGCGGTACAGGGCTCGGATTATCCATCTCGAAAGAACTGGCTCACCTGATGAAGGGCGAGGTGGGTGTAGAATCGGAAGTAGGTAAGGGCAGTACGTTCTGGTTCACGATTGAGCTGAAAGAAACGGGCATCAGCCCAACCCAGCAAGGCACCGAGGCCGCCGAGATTACCCTCGCCAACTTTTTTAGTGACTACCATCCAAACGTGTTACTGGTTGATGACAACGCCGTAAACCGAAAGGTGGCCAGCGAGATTCTGCGTAAGTCAGGTTGTGTAGTAACGACCGCTGATAGTGGCCCTACGGCCATCGATTGCGTGCGAAAGAAAAAGACAGAAGGCAATGAGTTCGACGTCATCTTCATGGACATTCAGATGCCCGACATGGACGGCGTCGAAACCACCCGTAACCTACGCGACCAATTCGGAAAGCAACTGCCAACCGTTGTGGCTATGACAGCCTATTCGATGCGTGAGGACCGCGAACGGTTTATCAGTCAAGGGCTTGATGACTACATAGCTAAACCCATTCGGGCCCAAAGCCTGATCGCCAAGGTAAAGGAGATTACGGATGCCAGCCGGGCGAAGCGCCAAACCGACAAAGCCCCCGCCCCTAAGTTGCCCGTTGCCGCCCCTGCACCAACGCTCCCGATCATCGACGATGAGATTGTTGGTCAACTGCGCGACATCGGTGGTCAGGAATTGGTCGATAGTATCATGGAAGAATTTGTAAACGAGGCTACCGAACTAGTCAACGGCGCTGTTGATGCATATGCCTTGGGTGATATTCCGACGGTGAAAAGTCACTTGCACACCCTGAAGGGAAGCGCGGGTACAATAGGAGTGGCACGTGTTGCCGACATTGCCCGAACGGCGGAAGGAAAACTAAAAGTCAGCGACACGAGCGGATTGTCGGAAGCCCTTCAGGCCTTGCAAAAAGCCTTTGCCGAGTTTATAGAAACGTGGCAGGAAAAGTAAGGTAGCGGCTATTGATATTTTAAACACAGAGTCATAGAGAACGCGAAGGGCCTAAACCATTACACCTTTATGCACTCTACGACTCTGTGTTAAAGCAAACCAATGATAATTACAAAATTCTAATCCCGTACCGGAAACCGCCGTAGCTGTTGCTCGAGGTCGGTAATGGCCCGCTGCAGTTCTCGTTTGTCGGGGGCAACGGGCAGGTAAAACGGCATAGGGCCGCGTTGCCAGTTCGGCAGGGCGTCGGACCCTAATTTGATTCGGAACTGATAATCGCCCCGGCCGGATGATACGTTATTAAAGCCTAAGGCTGGCTCAATAAAGCTAAGCTTAGGCGAAAGTTCGTTTTCATCAGCTACCGACCGCATCCATTTCAGCAATAATTCAAGCTCCCAGGTAGAAAGAATAGAGGCCGTACGCACACACTCTTGATTGTGGTAACAGGTTTTTAAACTTACGATAAGCCAGTTACGATCCATAAATCGTGGCGAATCGCTGCACTCATAATCCAGAATGTTTAGCTCAAAGACGCCTTCAGGTCCGGAAAGTTTCATAAGTCTTGACAAGTTTTTTGTTGGAAAAAGAGGAAGGTTCAACTCACACCGAAGGGCAGACCGAAAGGTAACGACCGTTGGCTAGTATGTACTGAGCACAGCGGAGTGGAGAGCGGTTAACTTGGTTAAAAAGATTGAGTTGGAAGTATAAACGTACAAAAAAAGAGAATCGGTTGTGTTACCTTATTGCTAATTTTTCGAGTACTTCGCTAGAGTAGGTTACCGGATGGCGGGGCCTAAAACCAGAAAAGAAATTGGTTAGAAGCGCTATCCGAAACCCCCTTTTTTTGCGTTTGCCGATTAAATGCTAATTTCACCACGCTAAACGTAACACGATCTCACAAGCCCTATGTCAGCTTCCAAACGCGTCCTGATTGCCGAAGATAGCTCCGTTATCCAGAATCTGGCCCGTAAAATCCTTGAGTTTCAGAACTACGATATCACCGCCGTCAAGAATGGTGAACAAGTGTTGCAAATTCTGGAAAAAGAGGATTTCAATATTTTGTTACTAGACATCAACATGCCGCTTATGGACGGTATGGAGTGCGTCCGGCGCGTTCGTGCCCTGCCTGAACAAGAAAAAGCGTCAGTGCCCATCGTTGCCATTACCGGTAACGCTAAGAATTATACGGAAGAAGAATTCAAAACCGCCGGATTCAATGATGTGCTGGTGAAGCCACTCAACTTCGATCGGCTGGTAGAAGTGGTCAATCAGTTAACAGATAAATAAAGCGTGAAAGAGCGAAAGAGTGACTAGCTAACGCAGCGTATTCATCCTTCGCTCTTTCATTCTTTCGCTCTTTATGCTTGTCACGCTGCTGGGTACGGGAACCTCGTCTGGAGTGCCGCTGATTGGGTGTGAATGCGAGGTATGTCGCTCGGTAGATTTTCGGGACAAACGGCTTCGTTCGGCTATTCATATTGCCGTAGATGGCCGTAGTTTTATTGTTGATACGGGACCTGATTTTCGTCAGCAGGTCCTTCGGCTGAACCTGAAGCAGCTCGACGCCGTGCTGTACACGCACGAGCACAAAGACCATACCGCTGGTCTGGATGAGGTTCGGGCCTACAACTTTCGGTCGGGGCAGGATATGCCGGTTTACGCCCGCTTGTCGGTGTTGAATCAGCTGCAGCGCGAATTCGCCTATATCTTTGCCGAACACAAGTATCCGGGCGTTCCTCACGTTCGGACGAATGAGATTCGCAACGAGCCATTTGAGGTGCTGGGCGTCCGGGTCGTGCCCATCGAGGTCATGCACCACAAGCTGCCGGTATTTGGTTTTCGCGTCGGCGATTTTACGTATCTCACCGACCTCAATTATATCGCCGACGAAGAGCTGGAAAAGGTTTTAGGTACCAAAATACTCGTGCTCGACGCCCTACAACGCGCTCCGCACATTTCTCACTTCACCCTTGATCAGGCCGTCGCTTTAGCGCAGCGTATTGGTGCTGAACGGACTTACTTCACACACATCAGCCACAAACTTGGCTTGCACCGCGAAGTAGAAAAAGAGCTACCCGCTCACATCCGACTCGGTTACGACGGCATGCAGATTAGATTGTAAGCTATTGGTCAGATACGGTCAAAAATAGTCAAGAGTGGATGGGCATAGCTCAATTACTTAACCATGCTTGACTACCCTTGACTACTCTTGCCCATGCCTGCCCACCCCTGACAAACCTATTTCCTCCACGTAGCGTTATCCGTATAGACTCAAAATTACTATGCCAACGCTCATAAAACCGTCCCGCTCGTTCACGGATGAATTACTGCAACAGTATCGGCAACAAGGCGATGCACCTGCTGATGCGGTCATTGCCGCTGTTGTTGAAGCTGGAGGGCCCGGTGGATTACGGTCGTTAATGCAGTGGCTGGCCGATACTACTGATTTTAGTACTAGAAAACAGCACGAGGCTGTTCAAACCTTCTTCGTAGAATACGCTAAGCTACCCACTTGGGCTGATGTCGGACGTATGAAACGAGGCATGGCATTTTTTAAAAAACACGCTGGGCAGATTGGTCTTACGTTGGGCTGTTTTTCATTGCCATACTGCTATCTGGGGGCTAATGGCGCGCAGGTACTTTGGTTAACAGAGCGTATCAAAAACGATACGGCCCGGCGTTTGCAGGAAACCGGTGAATGGGTGTTTGGCGTAAACGATCCGAAAGAATGGAATTTTATTCCGCCAAAAGCTTCTCTCCCGGAAGAGAAAGGAGAGGTAAAAGCCATTGCCCGCACCTTGAAGATTCGCCTGATTCATGCCGGAGCCCGCTGGTATTCACTGCACAGCGGTCGATGGAATATGGATTGGGGCTTTCCTGTTAATCAGGAAGATATGGCTGGCACCAACCTGGCTTTCTCGTACATCGTACTACGCGGCTTACGGAAAGCTGGTGTAACCGCCAGCGAGCAGGAAGAGGAAGACTACCTGCACCAGATCAACGTTATTGGGTACATAAACGGCGTTGCCGAAGAATTGCTACCGCATAATCTCCGCGAAGCGTACCTCCTTGACCGGGCCATTGCCCGTCGGCAGTTCGCTTCTTCGGAAGCCGGTATAGGACTGACGAAGTCATTGTTGAATGCCATTGCTCAGCAGGCAGGCAGTGCTACCAATCGCCCCGAAGCGGTTCGGAACCTCGCAGCCGGTGAAATGCGTTTCTTTATGGGCGATCAATACGCAGACTGGCTCGAAGTGCCGAACGCGCCCGTTGAAAAGCGGCTGGCGGGCTTAGTCAATCGCCTGCCCATATTCCCAAACAGTCCTGTTGTGCGCTCTGTGTAATTCTGTCTCTGTATGTTCCGATACAGAAATCTGCAAGGAGGCTTCAGGACATACACGGTTACACAGAGAAGTAAATGAGTATATATCAGTTAGAGCCCATTGCTGCCCTGGCGACGGCACCTGGCATTGGAGCCATTGCCGTTCTGCGCGTGTCGGGCAAAGGAGCCATTGAGATCACTAGTCGTATTTTCCGGGGAAAAGACCTTACACGGCAGCCGAGCCATACTGCTCACTTTGGCACACTGCGTGATGCCGACGGGAGTATTATCGACGAAGTGCTGGCAACGGTGTTTCGGGCACCAAAATCGTTCACCAAAGAAGATGTGGTTGAGATTTCGTGCCACGGCTCCGAGTTTATCATTCAGCAAATCTTACGACGGCTCACGCAGGAAGGAGCTCGTTTGGCCCGGCCGGGCGAATTTACGCAGCGCGCTTTTCTGAACGGTCAATTCGATCTGGTACAGGCCGAAGCCGTTGCCGACCTGATTGCGTCCGATTCCGACGCGAGCCACCGGGCCGCTTTGGCACAACTCCGGGGCGGTTTCTCGAAACAACTGAAGGTGTTACGTCAGCAGTTGATTGACTTTGTAGCGCTGGTAGAACTTGAATTGGACTTCGGCGAAGAAGATGTTGAGTTCGCACATCGCGATCAGCTTCGGCAGTTAATGCTTAATATTCGTCGCGTATTGCATCCGCTTATCGAATCGTTTTCAACCGGAAATGCAATCAAAAACGGCGTTCCGACGGTGATTGTCGGCAAGCCCAACGCCGGTAAGTCTACCTTGCTGAATGCCTTGTTAAATGAGGAAAAGGCCATTGTCTCCGACATTCCTGGCACAACCCGCGATGTAATCGAAGACGAATTGTTTATAGACGGCATCCGCTTCCGCCTGATTGACACGGCCGGCCTCCGGCAGGCCACCGACCAGATCGAAGCCATTGGTATTGAGCGAACGCAACAAAAAATGCGTGATGCCGCCCTGGTTGTCTACCTATTCGACGGCAAGAACATTTCCCCCGACGAACTGGCTACAGCTGTTGTTGAGGTACGTGAATCGGGCAAACCTTATTTGCTAGTCGGTAACAAGCTCGATGCCCTGGACGAAGCCAAACAACAAACGTTGGAAGAGGTAGCTGGTGAGAAAATCGTCTGGATTTCAGCCGCCCGACAAACGCATCTTGAAGAATTAAAAGCTGCCCTCTCAGCGCGCGTCCGTACCGATGCCGCCGTGCAGACCGGCAGCGCTGTCGTGACCAATGCCCGCCATTACGAACACCTCACGGGTACCGACGAGGCTTTGGCAAGGGCCATTTCTGGCTTAGACGCGGGAACAACCCCCGACTGGCTCGCCATGGACCTACGCGTCGCCTTGCAGCACCTTGGCCAACTCACCGGGGAAATCACCACAGACGATCTACTGGATTCTATTTTCAGCAAGTTCTGTATCGGAAAGTAAGGAACTCTCAAAAGCTAATTTATCACTTCCTTCGGAAAGGTGGTTTGCCTTTTAGCTCTCAGCGTGTGGCTTTATGGCTGAATTTTTCTCTCCGCCCGGCTCAATAAATACCCGCTTGATGATCGGGAACTCGTGCTGAATGGTGGTGCGGATTCGGTCGATGGCTTGGTTAATATCTATAGTTGTTAGGTCGTTGCGGAAATCGACGACGAGCATCAGAAACACTTCTTCGGGGGCCAGATACATGGATGGCGATTGCAGCACATGAATTACCGTGTCGTCACGCTCCACCAAGGCTGCTACGCTACGTAGTACGGTTGGGTCTGCACTTTCGCCCATGAGTAAACTACGACTCTCGCGAGCCAGCAGAATGGAAACTGCCGTCAGAATCAGGCCAATAATCAGGGAAGCGGCCCCGTCGAAATAAGGGTTGTTGAACTGATGACCCAGAAAAACGCCCAGGAAGGCGACAATCAGACCCAACAAATCGGCTGCATCCTCAAACAACACCACAAACGTCGATGGGTCTTTACTGCGTTTGACGGCCGACCAAAATGGTTGGCTACCCCGCTGCCGGTTAAATTCCCTCAGGGCGGTAATGAACGAAACACCATCGAAGCAGAACGCAATGCCCAAAACGATGTAATTCCAATGTGGGTCCGAAATAGGCTCAGGGTGTTGCAGGTGCGTGATTCCCTCGTAGAAGGAGACACCCCCACCAATGCCGAAAATCAGAATCGAAACAATAAATGCCCAGAAATAAAGCTCCTTGCCATAACCGAATGGCCGTCTTTCGTCGGCTGGTTGCTGACTGCGCCGGATGCCCAGGAGCAGCAGGATTTCGTTGAGCGTATCAACCAGGGAGTGAATGCCTTCCGAAATCATCGCCGAGCTACCCGTAACGCCCGCAGCCACGAACTTAGTGATGGCGATAGCCAGGTTGGCAGCTAAAGCGCTATAAATAGGAGTTTTAGAGGCAGGCATACCGGAATCTTGTTAGCTCGTAAGCGCAACGGCAGGCGAATCGCAATTGTTTCCAGATCGGAGCGCCCACGATAGCCGACAATCCCATTCACTCAGGCTTGATAACCTTCCGGTTAAACAGTCTGTTATACGAATTCAATGATGTGAACTAGCCATGAGTGTGTCAATCCAGACGAAAGCCCTGCTGTGGGGGCTGGCCAGCGTTGGGGCGTGGGCCGCAACCAAGGCCTTTTTGAGTCAGAAACGGAAAATTGATTTTCGTGATAAAACAGTCGTTATCACGGGTGGGTCACGTGGGTTAGGCCTCGAAATGTCCAGACTACTAGCCAGTGAAGGCGCTAACATTGCCATTTGTGCCCGCAATCAGGAAGAGCTGGATCGGGCCAAGGCGGAGCTGGATCAATACGGTATTGAGGTGTTCGCGCAGCATTGCGACATCACGGATAAAGTGCAGGTTGAGCACTTTATTGAAAACGTGCGGCAAGCGATTGGCCCGGTAGATGTGCTGATCAATAATGCAGGAACGATCATCGTTACGCCCTACGAGCATGCCACTGAGGACGACTTTCGGGAATCGATGGATACCAACTTCTGGTCGGCCTTTCACATGGTCAATGCGGTGCTCCCGCAAATGTGGTCGCAGCAGTCAGGTCGAATCGTCAATATCGCTTCGTTTGGTGGTAAGGTAGCCGTCCCTCATTTACTGGCGTATTCGACCAGCAAGTTCGCGCTGGTAGGTTACTCAGAAGGGCTCCGGGCCGAACTGGCCAAAGATAATATTTACGTAACGACGATCTGCCCCGGTCTAATCCGGACGGGTAGCCCGCGTAACGCGATTTATAAAAGTCAGAACGAGAAAGAATACACCGTTTTCAAGATAGGCGATTCTTTGCCGTTCTTAACCATCAATGCGGAGGAATGCGCCCGCGAGGTGATTGACGCTTGTCGCTATGGTGAGGCCGAACGGAACGTCACGTTAATGGCGAAGGTAGGGGCTACCATGCAGGGCATTGCTCCCGCGTTGGTTTCCGAAACAATGGCGATTGTCAACACAACCCTACCCGCACCGGGGGGAATTGGGGCGCAACGGGCTAAGGGAAAAGAGAGTGAAACCCCGCTGTCGCAGTCGATACTAACAACGCTGACGAATGAAGCGGCCGAGCGCAATAATGAGATTATTGAGTCGTAATTTGTAGATCCAACACTTCAGAGCTGGAAGAGAATCCACAAAGATCAATTGCTATGCCTATTCGTCATTACGCTACGTTACATGACTACGTTCAGGCCAATCGCTGCGTGACGGATGAGTATGATGACGTACCCCTGGAACTGATTGAAGGAAACTTGCCCGCCGACCTTATTGGCACACTGTATCGCAATGGTAATGGCCGCTTTCAGCACCAGCGCGTGTGGTATGACCACTTGTTCGACGGGGATGGCATGATCGCCAAGTTTAGCTTCGATGGCCAGAGCGTTCGGTACCGAAACCGCTACGTTCGGACCGCTGAGTTTGTAGCCGAAGAGCAGGCTGGCCGGATGTTGTACCGCAGTTTCGGCACCAACCTGCCCGGCGGTTTCCTGAAGAATGCGCTAAAAATGCAGTTCAAGAACACGGCGAACACGAGCGTCATTCTGCATGGTGGGCACATGCTGGCTTTGTGGGAAGGAGGATGGCCGCACCGAATCAATCCGGATACGCTCGAGACCATCGATCGCTACGACTACGATGGGGTGTTACGCAATCAGTTTTCGTGGCTCGATAGTCGCATTACGCCCGAAATGCCGTTTTCGGCGCACCCTAAACTTCACCCGAAGACGGGAGTACTGCACAACTTTGGCACAGTAGCGGGCACAAAGCAACGACTTGTGTTGTATGAGGTTGATCCGCAAGGGAAGGCCCGTATTGCTCAGGCAATCGACATGGCAGATATGACGTTCGCGCATGACTTTGTGCTAACGGAAAGTGGCCATCAGGTCTTCTTTCTGACTCCTGTTGCCTTCGACATGCCCCGCGCTTTGGCTGGCATTACGTCACCAGCGGCCTCGATTCGCGTTAACCGGGCCAACCCGACGCTGGTGCTGGTCGTTGACCCGGTTGGAACGATTCACCGGCTGACCACGGATTTCTGCTTTGTATTTCACTTCGTCAATGGGTACTTAGATCCAACTAATCCATCGATGCTTATTGTGGATGGATTGATGCTCGGCGATTACCCTGAATCGGCAGCCATGAAGGCGTATTTGGCCGGTAACCTGCCTGATGATCAGCCCAGCAGTCGGTTTGTGCGCTACCGGATTGACCTGGCCCGACAGACGGTTACACACGAACCATTAGCCTATTATGAAGGGGAACTACCCGAAATACATCCTGACCGCGTAGGGCGGCCCTACCGCTACACCTGGAGCATCGGACGACCGCTTACCCATACGATGCCCTTGTTTGATCACATCGTTAAGATTGACGTGCAGACCGGCGAAGGAAAGCACCGGGGCGATCCCGAAACACTTCCGAGCGAACCCATTGTAGTCCCGAAGCCCGGTAGCACAGCCGAAGACGATGCCTGGTTAGTGTATCTACGCTTTCATGCCCCCTCGCAAACAACCGATTTGCTGGTCGCTGATGCGGTTGATTTGCAAACCGTGGCCCGGCTGAGACTGCCGCACAACATTCCACTAGGGTTTCATGGCCTGTGGTTGCCTGAACGTGTGAAAACCGCAGTGCCAACGTTAACATAACCATTTTTACAGCTGACTGACCAGCGGACTACTACAAAGGCACATACTAATCCGCGTTAATGTCGACGCCGTGTTTCTTAGCCGCTGTTTTGATTCGATCCTTGATGATATCAACTTCATCGGCGTCGTATTTAGCTGCATTGTCTTTGTGATTGATGTATGACCAGGCAGCCCGGACATGCTCCGGCGTATCAATCGGGTATTTCTTATTAGTCGGATCAGCGAACTCTACATCACCATATTTGTGCTCACCTTCGGTTGGATTGACGTCGTCGCGTTGGTCAATTTTCGAGTCCTGTGCCATAATCGTTGGGTTTTGATTATAGCAGTCAACGGCACCAATGGCTAAATGTTTGGAATGGCCGTTGCAACCTCTCATCTGCAGATAGCTTTCCAGCAGCCTTTTACCTCTCTGCATACGCCCTGACCCACTGACCAGCGAACGAATAACGAACCGCAACCCGTGTAGCTTAGTTGCTGATATAATCATTCGCTCAGCAGAGCAACTTCAGATATGGTTAAGACAACATCAGCCCTTTTTTCACCGATAACGATTCGAACGGTTCAGTTTAAAAATCGAATCGCCGTTTCGCCCATGTGTCAGTATTCGAGCGAAGACGGCTTCGCAAACGATTGGCATCTGGTCCATCTGGGCAGTCGGGCCGTTGGTGGGGCGGGTTTAATTTTTACGGAAGCAACGGCCGTATCGCCCGAGGGCCGGATCACACCCGATGATCTCGGCATCTGGAAAGACGATCATATCCCTGGCCTGAAGCGTATCACCCAATTTATTAAGCAAAATGGGAGCGTTGCGGGTATTCAACTGGCCCACGCTGGTCGTAAAGCAAGTCATCAGCGGCCGTGGGATGGCGGTGCAGCCATTGCGCCAACCGGAGAACGAGGCTGGCAAACGGTAGCGCCCAGCGCCATCCCCTTTTCAGAGTCGGAACCGGTTCCTGTGGCGTTGACCGCAGCGGGTATCGAGAAGGTACTGACGGATTTCCAGGTGGCAACGCAACGGGCGCTCGACGCGGGTTTCAGTGTCGTCGAAATCCACGCGGCTCATGGGTACCTACTTCATGAGTTCCTGTCGCCATTGAGTAATCAGCGGACCGATGCCTACGGTGGCTCGTTTGAAAACCGCACCCGGCTCCTGCTGGAAGTCGTCGAACGAGTCCAGACCGTCTGGCCGCGAGACCTCCCCATGTTCGTGCGTATTTCAGCCACGGACTGGACCGAAGGCGGCTGGACGGCCGACGATTCGGTTAAGCTGGCTGACATCCTAAAAACGAAAGGCGTAGATGTAATAGACTGCTCGACGGGCGGTAACGTGCCTAACGCCAAAATTCCGTCGTATCCGGGCTATCAGGTCGAGTTCGCCGAACGAATTAAGCAGGAGACCGGTATGATGACCGCGGCCGTTGGGTTGATTACGTCGGTTGAGCAGGCCGAAGCCATTCTCGCAAACTCCCGGGCCGACTTTGTGCTGCTGGCCCGGGAGTTCCTGCGCGATCCGTACTTTCCGCTTCATGCCGCTCATGTGCTCAAGGAAGACATGCCTTGGCCCGTCCAGTACGAGCGAGCTAAACCGCGCCAATAAATTGTAGTCACCTGTAAGCTGAGAAAAACCAACAAAACACCCGATAATTGACTTGTATCAACGAATCTATTTTATAATAAACAAACATGGAATATAGAACACTGGGAGAGTCTGATTTAAGCGTATCGGTGATCACCTTTGGGGCCTGGGCGGCTGGTGGCTGGATGTGGGGCGGAACGGAACGTCAGGGAGCCATCGACGCCATAAAAGCTTCTTATGATCTGGGCGTAACGTCCATCGATACAGCTCCGGTCTACGGACAAGGCACTAGCGAAGAAATCGTTGGGGAAGCCATAAAAGGCATCCCACGCGATAAAGTGCAGATTCTGACCAAATACGGCATGCGCTGGGACTTGGCAAAAGGCGATTTTGGGTTTAAAAGCCAGGACAATTCGGGCAACCCGATTGACGTCTACAAGTATTCCGGCAAGGAGAGCATCATTAAAGAGTGTGAAGATAGTTTGAAGCGGCTGGGTACTGACTATATCGATCTGTACCAGATGCACTGGCCCGACGTAACAACGCCCATCGAAGAAAGTATGGAGGCTGTGCTTCGGCTAATTGAGCAGGGCAAAGTACGGCAGGCAGGTGTCAGCAATTACAATGTCGACCAGATGAAGCAGGCCGAAAAGGTGCTCAAGCTGGCGTCTAACCAGGTACCATTCAGCATGATCAACCGGGGCATTGAAAACGAACTGGTGCCGTATTGTATTGAAAACAAGAAAGCAATTCTGGCCTATAGTCCCATGGAACGCGGTTTGCTGACGGGTAAGATTAAGCCAGGTCATACGTTTGCCGAAGGAGATCACCGGGCCGGGTATCGGTTCTTCAAAGAAGAAAACATTGAGCATACCGACGAATTCCTGCAAAAAATTAAGCCACTAGCCGACAGTAAAGGTGCTAGTCTGAGCCAGTTAGTGATTCGGTGGACCATCGAGCGGCCGGGCATTACCGTAGCCCTGGTAGGAGCCCGTAACGCTGAGCAGGCGGTGCAAAACGCAAAAGCAATTGACATCAGCTTATCAGCTGAGGATATTGACTTCATCAATCAGCAGCTTGAAGAGCTGGAATTGGTTTGACGTATGAGTAGCGGTCCGAGCTGGTGCAGCTGTCCAGGCCACACCAGCTCGGACCGCTACTTTAATAAACCCAAAGGCTATTTCCTGGTTATCAGACTGTACGTTGTGTTAAACTTAAACTATAGGAAAAGTGGGAAATAGACTGGAGCGGAAAGTGGCTATTGTCACAGGAGGAGGTTCGGGTATTGGCGAGGCCATTTGTAAAAAGTTTGCGCAGGAAGGCGCACGGGTGGTAGTCGTTGGTTTGTCCGACGACCCTGTGGATGAAGTTGTGAAAGAAATTGAGCAGCAAGGTGGCATCGCCGTTGGGTACAAAGGCGATATTTCAATAGAAGCCAATGCCAAAGCCTGTGTCGAGTTGGCCATTCGGATGTATGATCGATTGAACATTTTAATCAATAACGCTGGCGTCTTTCCTGAGACGAACTATTTGCAGGATTTTTCGGAAGAAGCGTTCGATTACCTCATCCGAAACAATATCAAGAGCACGTTCATGATGACGAAGGCCGCCCTGCCCGAGTTGCAGAAAACAAAGGGAAATATTGTTACGGCCGGTTCAGAGGCCGGCCATATGGGTGAGCCGCAGGCGGTACCGTATGGCGGTACAAAGGGCTTCAACCACGCGTTTACAAAAGGACTAGCCAGCGAACAGGCCCACTTTGGTGTGCGCTGTAACATTGTGGCACCGGGGCTGATTGATACTGCCTGGACGCACGCGAGTACGGGACCAATGAGCTCTGAGATGGAAAAATCGACCACATCGGGTACGCTGATGGGACGCCGGGGTACACCCGAGGAAGTCGCCAATGTGTATTTGTTTGTGGCATCGGACGAAGCGTCTTACGTAACGGGCGCTATCTACTACGTCGACGGCGGGACGACCATTGCTAAAGGACCACTGGGCGAAAAAGCGGCCGATAACCTCAAAACTGAGCCGCAGGGAGAGCTCGAGTTGCAACACGCCATGGATGGACATACCTCTATCCGGGAATAGATTCGATCTGTTCACAGGATGAAGCACAAACTGCCCGTTACCTTAGGTGAGGTAACGGGCAGTTTGTGCTTCATGAGGTAATGCGGTTGTTTATCTTCGGACGTTTGCCGTTCTTTCGGCAAACAAATTCACTACGTCCACATGGAACCACAATCGTATTCTGAACACCCTTCTTTTTTAACAGCCGAAGAAATCAAACGCGAGCAGGCTGCGTTTATGACCCAAGTTTATGGCTGGATGACCGTTGCTCTTCTCGTTACGGCTACCGTTTCGATCTGGGTCGCCAGTACACCCGCCGTGCTGGAGTTTATATTTGGTAGCCGAATCGTATTCTTTGGGCTGCTCATTGGTGAGGTACTGCTTGTGATGTATTTGTCGGCGGCAGTCCAACGCGTGTCGGCGAAAGCGGCTACAGCTATGTTTATAGGCTATGCCGTCATGAATGGCCTAACCCTGGCATCAATTTTTCTGCTGTATACGGGTGGTTCCATTGCGTCTACTTTCTTTGTTACAGCCGGTACGTTCGGGGCCATGAGCGCGTATGGTTACTTTACCAACCGCGACCTGACATCCTGGGGCGGCTTTTTACTGATGGCCCTGATTGGGCTGATCATTGCTTCGGTAGTTAATCTGTTCTGGCAAAACGAGACGCTATACTGGATTGCGACTTATGCCGGTGTGCTTATATTCGTTGGGCTTACCGCCTACGATACACAGAAAATTAAGCGGATGAACATCATCGGCAATGCTGGTACCGACGAAGATCGCAAAGAAGCCATTATGGGCGCTTTAACGCTCTACCTTGACTTTATCAACATGTTTCTGTACTTGCTACGGCTGTTCGGTCGTCGTCGGTAAACAACTATGACGTAGCCTGAAGTACCCGGCCGACGGGTACTTCAGGCTTTTTGTTTCCACTCTTTCATCTCACTGAATGCGTACAACATTTACTTTTTTGGCACTGGTCGCGTTGGCCGTTGCGTGTAATTCTAACTCGGAGCCCTCACCAGACACAACCCCTTCCCAAACTACCGAATACACAGTATCTACCGTGGCTGGAAGTGATACAGAAGGCTACCAGGATGGTAAAGGCCCATCGGCTCAGTTCTATGGAGCAACGAGTCTGCTCTGCGACCCGCAGGGCAATGTGTACATAGCCGACCAGGGAAATCATCGTATCCGCAAGATGACGCCGGATGGCACCGTAACAACCGTTGCCGGGGGCGGTCCGGGCGATGGCTGGGATGCGAACAAAGACCCGCTTAAAGCTGCTTTGCACCGCCCTAAGTATCTGGCGCTGGCGACCAATGGCGATCTGCTGATCTCAGAAGCTGGTGATCGCTATTATGATAAATCGAATGTATTGTTCCGCACCTTGTCGACGACGAATGGCATCGCTAATTATCTGTACGCCAACCCGCCTGCGTCGTTCGATAAGCAGAACTACAACAACGGGGGCGTTGTGCAGGACAAAGCGGGTAATTACTACCTGCTCGAAGCAGAGGGAATCCGAAAAATATCACCACAGGGCGTTCATACACCTAACTGGGTAACAGGCATTGATACCAGGGGAGACCAGTTGACAGGTAACTTATTGGCCATAGATACGCAGGGGAGCCTTTATTTCCCATCGGGTATAAACTCCTGGTTGAAGGGTGAAATCACTAAAGTAGCTCCTGATGGTTCCATAACGTACCTGAAAGGCGGACCGGTCGGCAGTAAACTTACCGAAGGCAAGCTATCTACGGTTAATCTGGGCTTTGTTCGGCTACTGACGGTTGATAATCAAAATAATCTCTACGTAGTAAACTCGGGTAAGGCAGTCGTTTTTGATCAGGTTATCAAGATTAGTCCCGAGGGTATGGTAACGTTTCTGGCGGGTGGCTCGGGAGAGGGCTACGTAGATGGTAAGGGTAAAGAGGCTCATTTTCAGCGGATTGCTGGTCTGGCGGTAGATGGCAAAGGCACCGTCTACGTCGCTGACTACGGACGAATCCGAACGATCACACCATCTAAATGAGGCTGATTAGCTTACCGACGAGTTTTTATGTATGCATCCTGCTTACGAAGCCCTGCAATTGAATAAGTTATCCAAGGTCACTGCACATAAACAAAACACTTTCTGACTCAAAACAGTAATTAAGATATACTTAATTTCTAACCGAATTATACTATGCGTTGGATAGGAGGACGCGAAAGCGATAATGTTGAAGACCGCCGGGGTAGCAGCGGTGGCGGAGGGTTGCTTGTTGGCGGAGGAATCGGTACGGTAGTCGTAGCCGTGATTGTTATGTTGCTGGGGGGCGACCCGTCGCAGATACTGAATCAACAACCCGACACCGAAACGACGTCTCAGGCACCCACGGGACCGCAGCCCGACGATGCTGCCGCTCAGTTTACCAGTAGAGTGCTGGCCAGTACCGAAGATGTATGGACAAAATTGTTCGCTGAGCAGGGCGCTCAATACCGCAAACCAAGGCTGGTTGTGTTCCGAGGGGCCACTCCTTCCGGTTGCGGTACCGCTCAGGAAGCCATGGGGCCATTTTACTGCCCGGCCGATCAGAAGGTATATATTGATCTGTCATTTTATGATGATCTGGCGCAACGGTTTCAGGCACCGGGCGAATTTGCCATGGCCTACGTAGTTGCCCACGAAATCGGTCACCACGTGCAGAAGCAGTTAGGGATCATGGATAAAACCGACGCACTACGTCAGCAGCTGAGCGAACGAGACTACAACAAAGTATCGGTACGGCTCGAATTACAGGCTGATTTCTTTGCCGGTGTCTGGGCGCACCACGCCCAGGGGCAAAGCATTTCGATTGACGAGAACGACGTAGAGTCGGCCCTGACCGCAGCGAATGCCATTGGCGACGACCGTATTCAGCAGCAAACCCAGGGCCGCGTGGTGCCTGATGCGTTCACGCACGGTTCGTCTGCTCAGCGGGTGTATTGGTTTAAAAAGGGCCTGAAAACCGGTGATCTTAGCCAGGGCGACACCTTCAACAGTCGCGAGGATGCTAATTTGCAGTAGCCTCTTTTTCTTTCCTGCAAGCAAAGGCCCGCTGACGTACGTTATCGGGCCTTTGTCTCATTAGGCCGCTGAGCCAGAGATACTATGGCTGAGATGTAGTTACCCTTAATACACTGAGCCAACCAACCTGCTTCGGATGTTTACTATCAATGACCCAACCGCTGCAATTTGTCTTTGCCTGATTACGATGCTCTTCTGGGGCTCCTGGACGAATGCCCAAAAGATAGTCACCAAATCGGCCCCCCTCTACGTCTTCTACCGGGATTACGTATACGGAATTCTGATTACATCGCTTATTCTGGCATTTACACTGGGCAGTTTTGGCGAGCAGGGGCGTCCGGTACTGACTGATATTGGCCAGGCCGACGTGCGTAACATCCTGTTGGCACTGGCCGGAGGCATTGTGTTTAATCTGGGAAACATGCTGCTGACGGCGGGCATTAGTATAGCCGGTATTTCAGTAGCCATGCCGGTGGGTACAGGTCTATCGCTGGCGATTGGACTTGTCGTAAACTATTTAGCCGAGCCAAAAGGAAGCGTAGCGTTGCTGGCCATCGGGGGCGGGGCCATCATAGCGGCTATGATATTCAGCGCCCTGGCGTATAAAACGAAGCAGGACCAAGGCGATGCTGCTGCATCTTCCGGGAACAATCGGGGCATATGGATTGCATTAGCGGGCGGTTTAGTCGCCGGTTTTTTCTTTCGCATCATCTCCGAAGCCCTTGTGAAAGATCTGGTTAAACCCGACGCAGGATTACTGACGCCTTACACGGGACTGGTCCTGTTTGCCATAGGCTTAGTCGCTAGTAACCCGCTGGTCGAGCGGCTCGTCCGCCGGTTTGCCTTGCCCGACGAAAAGAACCAAACGACTTATCAGGACACACCGCGCCGGGAACATCTGGTCGGTCTGGCAGGTGGTTTCATTTGGGGGCTAGGTATGATTACGCTCTTACTTGGCTCAAATCAGGCCGGTGACGCTGTCTCGTACGGCTTGAGCCAGGGCGCAACCGTTGTTTCTGTTTTGTGGGGATTGTTTGCCTGGCATGAATTCAAAGACGCTCCTGCCAAAGCTAATCGGTACCTCTGGCTGATGGGAGGTACCTACGTAGCCGGGCTTGTGCTGATCGTACTGGCTCGGGCGTAGCTAAAAACTGGCCGTAGAAATGCCGAACGGACGGCCGTCACGACGAAACAACCAGATTGGCTGGTGGATGCCAGGCTCCGTTCGACCAGGTGAACTCGAATGATTCGTCGGAAATTGCCCACATGACCCACTTACCCGCGTTGATGGTCTGGCTTACGTTCAGACGGTATTGTTTGGCAGTTATTGTCGCGGACTGTGCTTTCTGATTTTCTGTACCACGTTCGGGTAAGCTTGCATAAGCGGTGTTGTACGCTTGTTGGGTTACAATGTATTCGGTTTCGGAATCCTGGCGAGCCATTTACTTTATTCTCTATTTACCAGTTAACCCCCAAACGGTAAAGAGTGTTCTTACAGCCAAGCAACGAAAGAACCTTTAGGGGCGAACGGGTTTCGGGGTTGAAAGACTGTTACGAACCAGAAGCCCAAACAAAAACCAAAAGAACAGGGGAAGCAGTAGCTGGCTGAAAGCAGGGGAGTAATCAACGGCGATAAAATCATTTAGCGACGAGTTGTAGAGCACGCGGAGCTTCCTATCCGTGCCATTCAGCCGTTCGTAGTCATCTTCGTCAATAGCGACAACCCGCTCTTGCCCCTGAAATCGAAATGTAGCGTCGTAGGTGTACCAGTGAGATCTTGATCGCCGACTATGATTTGTACGATCAGTGTCAGTGACATCAACCTCCATGGCACGTCCGTTTGCCCGGAGTGATTGGAAGTACTGAAAGTATTGAATGGTATCGTAGGTGAAAAATAAGGCCGCTACGCCCAGCGCGGCAAGCAGTACAAACCGGGCAATCGTCTGAATAAACGTCCAGCTGGTCAGCGTAACAATGGCCCCTCCGCCGACAAAAAACAAGGCTAATGCGGCCAGGATGAAGCCCCCTAAGAGTTGATGCTCCCGGCTAAAGTCGACCATAGAACTCCACTCGATCAGCCGCGACCGTACGCGCGTTGGGGTAGCCGTGCGTGCTCGCTGTGGTGGTTGAAACTTGTCTAAGCCCGGATGGTATAAGAGCTGAATATGGTCACCCGCGGATAGCCAGGTGGAATCGTTCGCGCAACGGGTTTTATATGTCTGATTACGGTAGTTGAACCGAACGTAAACCGCGTTGCCAAACTGATCCAGAAACATACGCGGGTTACGGTCGGTCTCCTTGATCTGAACCTTAACAAGCTGGCCCTCTCGGGCAAATTTACTATCGAGACGTTCTGCCTGATACAAGTACCACATCACCCAGGTGGCTGCTGCCAGCAACGCTGTCATGACGAGCGCCCAGAATGCAGTGTACACACGACCCAATAACCGAAACAAGTTCCGAAGCATACCTGACCAGTTTTCGTAAATAAGCTTTACTGAAAAATACGTATCAGCACATGCGTTCAAGTTACCAGCAAAAGGCAGTCAACGTCTTATCTTTCTAGTATAAGGTAGGTTAGGGCTATTGAGCGAAGTTTCAAACTTCGCTCAACAGCTGTCGCTCGTAGTGCTTACACTGAGTTTTCAGCTTACTGCCGTGCCACAGCCTGCGCGTCGGCTGCCCGCAAACGGGCCACTCGAATGCCCGACAAGCGTTTGTGCCAGAGTACATAGTCGACCAGAGGGTAAGGCGTAATCACTACTTCGCCCTGGTCCGACGAGGCATGGAGCAGGTGAATTCGGCCGTTTGGTTGGCGCACGGCTAAGCCGACATGCTTCATGTCGAGCCCCGGTCTCGACGCGGTCAGCATTACAATATCACCTTCGCGAAGTTGCGCTTCGGCCTGCCTGATGTTTTTCTTTGGGATGAACGCAAACGGCTGCTGACTCAAACCCGCTTCGGTCTGAGCCACCTGTTTAAATATAGCCGGATCGTTCAGTTGCGGGTATTTGTAGGTGAGGGTGGTCATGTACGAGATGGGTTTGGTCACCATCACGCTACCGGGTAACTCACACGTTACGTCAGTTATCAACCCTTTACGTTCATTGTCGCGGAGCCAATCCGAAAAATAGTGCAAACGGCTGGCGTATCCGTCAATTCGCCCGTCGCGGTAACGAAGCTGGGTCAGGTACTTCCGGAAGGTTTGCTCAAGCTGAACCGGGTTTACTGACCGTGATTTAGACACTAAGCGCACATTCTTTTCGGAGCCATCATGGTAGGCCAGCGCCAGGGCCAGTACCGTTTCCAGATACGTTGTGCAGTCAAACTCACGAACTTTCACAACCAGCTGTTCGGTCGGGTTAATGTCGAGCGTATGGGGCACGTAGGGTTTGCCCAAAAACTGCTTACCAATGTTGATAGCGGTCTCCGCAGGTGTCTTGCCCCCTGTAACGATTGCTGCCTGTAAGTCATCGGATACGACCGGCTGGGCAAGTAAAGTGAAAGTGGGAAATATTAGAAAAAATGCCGTAAGCAGTTTCATCATAGGTAGTGACAGCAAATAGGCTGACGGTTGCGGTTCGCAGCCTGCTGGCTAAAAACAGCGACTGTCATAAGGTTTTAACTTACTTAGAGTAGACTGGGAGCACGTCGAAACGTAACATAAAACTAGGATTTAATTTCGAGCACCCGGACACTCCACGGGGGGAGTTGCAGCGGTATTCCCGCCGAACCAACATTTTCGAGCTGCGTATCCGTCAGGAAGATATCCGTGAGCTGGTATGTCCGGGATGGATTCAGACCAATGGTTGCAAACGCATGAGCGGGAATCCGGATGCTGGTTTCATAAGTAGTCTGGCCTGAGAAGTTACAGACGATCAGGAGCTTTTGGCGATCCGTGTAACGGAGATAGCTGTAAAGCTGGTGAGCGTCGTAGCCTGGGCTTTGGCCGTTATCATTGGCGTACTGCAAATCGTAAAAGTACCCGTTCTGAATGGCGTCGGAGCCGTTCACCAGATGGTTCAGACGCTGGTAAAAAGCACGTAGGGCGCGCTGTTCATCGGTTAGCCCCCCGCCGTCATAACGTCCTTTATTGATCCAGCCCTGCCAGTCGGTCAAGCCCCAGTAATCGAAAATGGTGGTGCGGCCATCGTCGCCACTAAAGCCTTCGGCACCCTCGGCCCGTACGCCCACTTCCTGCCCAAAATACAGTAGAATAGGACCGGTGTGCATGGTTGCGGCCAGGGTCATGCCGGGTACCGCTGACCAGGGGTTGTTGGTAAAAAAGCGTGAGGCAATCCGTTGCTCATCGTGGGTTTCCAGAAATCGAAGCATATGTTGCGGAAAATCGCCGGATTCCTGTTGCCATACTCGGGTGAGGTCGTAGCACGAACCATGCCCTTCCATCAATCGCCGAATGGCATCATACAGCCCCACTTTATCGTAGAGGTAATCAAAACCACCCTGGAAAATGAACGAACGGTAAAGCCGGGGTTCGTAAATCTCAGCAATGAAAATCAGACGCGGGTAGCGTTGTTTTACCTGGCTAATGGCCCACTGCCAGAATTCAACCGGCACCAGTTGCGCCATGTCGCACCGGAAACCATCCACGCCCTTATCAGCCCAGAAAAGCAGAATGTCGAGCATTTGGTGCCAGGTAGCGGGCGCGGGATTAAAATGGATACTACCATCAAATATATTGTACCCGTAGTTGAGCTTCACCGTCTCGTACCAATCGTTACTATCGGGGGTAGCGGTGATTGATCCGCTACCCGTAACCTTGGCCGGATGCTCCTGTAACGCGGGTGGAAACCCGTGCTGTCCTGCTCTTTCCGTGTTACCGGGCGCTACGAAAGTCTCATTCGGCAGGTAATAAAAGTTATTATCGCGGGCATAATTGACGCTGGTATCGTCGTTTTCGCCCAAGTCGACAACGCCTGCCGGTTTTACGTCGGACTGGTATTGCCGGGCCACGTGATTGGGTACGAAGTCGATAATGACCTTTAAGCCTTGAGCGTGCGTACGCTGTACCAGACTATCGAACTCGGCCATGCGATCGGGAACACTCACGGCCAGGTCAGGGTCAACGTCGTAATAGTCCTTGATGGCGTAAGGTGAGCCGGCGCGTCCTTTCACCACCGCTGGGTCATCGGGGCGGATGCCAAATCTGGAGTAGTCGGTTTGGGTCGCGTGCTCCAGAATGCCCGTAAACCAGACATGTGATGCGCCAAACTGTTTGATAGCCCGCAAGGCGGCATCGTTAATATCGTTGAACGTACCGACGCCGTTCTCATCGCGGCTGCCGTTGATATGATTAGTCGTATTCTGGTTGCCGAACAGGCGGGTGAAAATCTGATATATGACTAATTTGTCCATTATCGGGACAAGGGAGGTCGTATTCATAGCGTCAAAAAATGTCAGTTACGGTCGAGCTGAAGGTCAGCAACGCAAAACTATGTTCTTTTTCAATGAAAAACTTGGGGTATTTTTGCATTATTGTCGTTGTTAGTCCGCCTGGTGAAACCCCACCGTGCAAATTTTACGAAAAACCACCTCATGAAAAGACTTTATTTTGGTCTGCTGCTTTTATTACTGACCATTTGCCAGACTAGCCTGGCGCAAAATCCGCAGATTAAGCGCGTTAACCCAACCAATTGGTGGGTGGGTATGAAAAATCCGAACCTGCAATTACTTGTGTACGGCCCTAATGCCGGTACGTTGGCGTATTCGATTAGCTATCCAGGCGTAAAGCTGGTTAAAGCGCATACCGTCGAAAACCCAAACTACGCATTTCTGGATCTGACCATTGCGCCCGCGACCAAGCCCGGCACTCTACAAATTGTGGGTAAAAAAGGAGCCCAAACGCTCAGGCAGTCGTTTGAACTGAGAGCCCGCGACAAAACCCCGAAAGGGCAGGGCGTTACGGCCGCTGATTTCATCTACCTGGCCATGCCCGATCGGTTTGCCAACGGCGACCCCAGTAACGACAAATTTGCCGACATGGCCGACCCTAACGCTGATCGGTCAAACCCTTTTTACCGTCACGGGGGAGACCTGGTCGGGGCTGGCCAACACCTTGACTATTTAAAGGACATGGGACTGACGGCCGTATGGTTTACACCCGTGCTGGAAAACGATCAACCCCTGACCAACGAAGGCGGTGTGATGCGGTCAGCGTATCACGGTTATGGCTTCACGGATCATTACGTGATTGATCGGCGGGTTGGTGGCAACGAAGCGTACCGCGAGTTTGTCCGGAAAGCGCACGCGGCCGGTATGAAAGTCGTGCAGGATGCGGTCTATAACCACGTCGGTATCAACCATTGGTTCGTTAAAGATCTGCCCATGAAAAGCTGGTTGCACCAGTGGCCAACTTATACCAACACCTCCTATAAATACCAGCCGGTCACCGATCCCCACGGAGCGGAAAGCGACCGGCGGGTAACGCTGGACGGCTGGTTTGTGCCCCACCTGCCCGATCTGAACCAAAACAATCCGTATCTGGCCAACTTCCTGATTCAACATGCTATCTGGTCGGTTGAGAATTTTGGCGTGGATGCCTGGCGCGTTGATACGTACATGTATAACGACCAGCCATTCATGAACCGCTGCAACCAGGCGCTGCTCGATGAATACCCTAAGATTCATATATTCGGGGAGTCGTGGGTGAACAACGTTGTCGACCAGTCGTACTACACCCGTAATAACATCAACTTTCCCTTCAAGTCGAACCAGCCCGGTGGCCTCGACTTCGTGCTGTATTCGTCTATGCTCGACGCGCTGAAGCAAAAATTTAGCTGGGACGATGGCGTGAATCGCTTCTATCAGGCGCTGGCGCAGGATGCCGTGTACGTTGATCCCAACAAGCTCGTCACGTTTCTGGATAACCACGACACGGATCGTTTCTTGTCGGTCATTGGCGAAGACATTGACAAGTACAAAATAGGACTGACCTGGTTGCTGACCACACGGGGTATTCCGTCGATGTATTACGGCACCGAGATCCTGATGAAGAATTTCAAAGATCCATCGGATGCCGAAGTGCGAAAGGACTTTCCGGGTGGTTTCCCCGGCGATAAGGAAAATAAATTTGAAGCCGCCGGACGTACCGATCGTGAAAATAACGCCTTTCAGTTCGTTCGTAAACTGGCTACCTACCGGCGGGATAACCCCGTTATGCATACCGGAAAACTAATGCAATACCTGCCTCAGGAGGGTACGTATGTTTATTTTCGTTACGATGGCAACAAAACGGTGATGATTGCTACCAACACCAACGAGAAAGAGATTTCGCTCGATACGGCTCGGTTCATTGAGCGCATGAAAGGGTTTACCTCCGCCCGTAACGTGCTGACCGACGAGACGCTGACCGACTTAAAACTCGTGAAGCTACCGGCCAAAACGGCTTTGGTACTTGAGTTAGGTAAGTAAGCTTCATAACGCAACAAACCTGGCTATGGATCGTAGCCGGGTTTATCTACAAAAGGTATGGCCCGGTTCGCTGTAGCTACTGATCACTTAATCTGACTGTATATAGTTAAATATGAGTGACAACGTAGGTAAGTTTTCTGCCTATTGGAGAGAGGTGACTCGTCGTCGGAACACGCAAAGCTCTCTCACTTGTAGCGCATGGCTTAGATTGAGACAGCGCGGCTGCCGCATTGATTTGTGATTGGACACGGTGCGCTCGCTCCGGCGCACCGATCGTAGGCCGAAGCGGATGACAAGTTGCGACACTATCCAGCAATTATTCGATGAATGCCACATTGCTGGAAAAGCTGACTTTGTATAGTATTGAGTAGGAGAAGGAAAACCAGAAGCTAATGGTTGAAATGGCAGAAATGAAAGCCTTGATGAAGCAGCTACTGGAGAGGAAATAATCTACACTTGATTACCATTAAGAACAGATTGATTCACGGTTTTATATTCTCACGAAAACGCTCTATCCGCGGGACGCTTCTCCCATAACTTGAAAGGCTACCCATGAGTGTGGCCTTTCAAGTCCCATTTTCATTTCAACAGCCCTGATAACCAAGACTTAAGAAGTTACTTTTTCTCATTGGTCTGCCGAACAATAAGCTAGGAAACTAACCAGCAACAGCTAGGTAGGCCAGACTGCTGCTTAACTCTAATCCACCTTCTTAGTTAGAGATAGCTACTTCAGAATAATGGACCGCTATCGATTCAGAATTTTCTTGAACTCCTCAAAAGAACAAATGGGTACAGGAGGAAACCGATTCGTCTGCCCAATCAGATTCAGAATATGGTGATCGTCGGATACCAACTAATCGACACCAGCTGCAATGGCACAATCTACAAACTTGTTGTCGTCTGGATCGTTAATAACCTGTCCAAAACGAAAGTAAGGTTCCTGCCGTACATGATTGGGAGCCGCCAGCGAAAGTGATGAGGCCAACTCAGCCGCTAGAGGGCCATAATAATAGCCTGTCATTTCGGCATATTCAAGCAAGATTTCAGTACTGACTACCCACGTGAACTGTCTGGCCGCAAAAGCATCATAAAGCCAGTGGTACGATCCGTCTCAAGGAATCGACCGGAGTAGACCACTTGTATCGATAATCACTTTCACTGAGCTGCCCGAATTTGGTCAAGCCGCTCCGTACGGTTCTCAACGTTCATTTGCTCTTCGAGTTGAGCGGTGGTTAGCCCTTTTTGCTGAATGGCCTTTTGGGCCTCTTCTTCGAGCCTTGTACGGAAATGCTGCATAAGCGTTTGGCGCATGGCCAACACCTCGGCTTCGCTCATCTCGAAGCTGAACATTTCTGGCAAGGCCAGTTGAGCATTGGTTAATCGTGGCGAGACAACCATAACGATAGCGAGAATAGACAAACTGATATACAAACTTAACGAAAACAGCCGGTCAGTGAGTTTGGTGCGACTTTGATAATTGCCATCTTGCGAGAAGGGCAACAAAACTAGAGTTGAGCTAAGTGTAGGTTTCTAATAACTCATCATCATACCAAGCCTGGCTGACCACAGATGAAGGTTTGTTTGAAAGTATACAGGAGGTAAACGGCGTTTAAATTTATTTATGCTTCGTAATCACATCATCTCATAAAATACGCCTAATTGAGACGATGTAGATTGTTCTTAACTGGGGCGTTTTACGACATACCGCTTTCCTGATTACTCGCTGAAGCTTCGGTCTCATTTGTCTAACAACTTGTATTAATTTACATAATTACCACGTATGCAACAGCTCTATTACTCTTCAATCATTTTTATGATCGGTAATTTATTTAATTGATACGTTTATAGTTGGAAATATGGAAGATCGCGCTGTAATTCAGCAGGTTAAACTCAAGCGTATTTTTGTTGAACCGATACTCATAATCTAATTTTAATAGAAATCCATCCTCTCGGAAACTCCCCATGTGCAGCAGCGAGTTGATCCAGTATTTTCGCCGATAAGTAGTTTTGGTGGTATTGGTTGTAAACTGCACCTATAGAGTGGTTGATTTTAGAATAGTCTGTTTACATAAAATGAGTGGCTGTTGCGAAAGTATTTACACTGTAAGTTTAAAACTAGGGTATCATTCATCTCATCAAAATCTCCTTTTAGGCAATTAGGCGTGCATCTTATAATTGGCTGTAGGCTGTCAGATGTAGAGTCGTGTGCTACAGCGAACCGGGCGGCCATGACGATTTAGAGATACACCCATAGTCGGGCTTGGTGCATTCACAGGGTCGTCAAAACGAACCCTAGCTTCTTTCCCTTCGCTTATTGCGAGCGCAGCCCCTACCTTTGCGGTCAACGTACGTAAGAACCATGTATATGAGTGCCATTAAAGCTTTTCTCTTCGACCTCGACGGGGTTATTGTCGATACTGCTATTTACCACTATCAGGCCTGGCGTCGGTTGGCCAATGAGTTAGGCTTTGACATTTCAGAGGAGTTTAATGAGCGCCTGAAGGGCGTTAGTCGCACCGATTCGCTGGATATTATCCTGGCGCACGGTGGCCTTATTTTATCGGATGAAAAAAAGGCTGAATTAGCGGCACAAAAAAACAAGTGGTACTTGGATCTGGTCAGTCGTATGACGTCCGATGACATACTTCCGGGGGTTGCTACCTTCTTCTCGCAGGTTCGGAAAGCTGGGTTAGAGACGGCCCTGGGCTCGGTCAGTAAGAATGCACCGTTGATTCTCGAACGTATCGGCATGACGCAGGCTTTCGACGCCATTATTGACGGGACTAAGATCAGTAAGGGAAAGCCCGACCCAGAAGTGTTTGCCAAAGGCGCTCAGGAACTGGACCGTCAACCGGCCGAATGTGTTGTGTTTGAAGATGCCGTTGCGGGTGTGCAGGCAGGTAAACGGGCCGGTATGTTCGTGGTAGGACTGGGCTCGCCCGACGTGCTGACTGAGGCTGATCTAATAGCCCCGTCACTGGAAGCGCTTACGGTGGAGGAAGTTCTGGCAAAAGTGGGCTAAATGGCTTAAACACAGAGCAGACAGAGCAAAACACAAAGAGAGCAAATTTATTCTCCGTTTCCTTTGCGTTTTGCTCTGTCTGCTCTGCGTTTAAAGTAAATTAAAACGCCAGCCAGCCCGAGACTTTGATGGCAAACGGGGTAACAGCAATGCCGCTGGGGGTAATGTTATCGCGATACGTCAGCCGGTGAATAGCGTCCACACGAAGCACTTTGAAGATATTATCAATGCCGTATCCTACTTCCACATAAGGCGTCTGACTGAGTGAGCTAAAGCCAGCAACGGGTTGCCCTTTGGCGTCGGTGGGCGGAATCGCGGCCAGGTTTGCCGACGTTACGCTGCCTGCTAACACCTTCGCTGTAATCAACTCACGCCACTTAAGTCGGCGAAGCAGAGGTAGCCTGTTAAACAACAGACCATTGAAGTTGTGCTCAAACTGTACGGTTGCCCAGCGGTCGCAGATAAACTCGAAGTAGTTCATCAGGTTATAGGCATTCCCAACGTAAAACGACGATTCGTTGCCGAGGGGCGTGAACAAAAGCGGATAGGGGATAGTAGATGGAATGATACCGGCGCCGAGGGTGTAGTACGTCCGACCTAAAACACCCATGCGAAACGAGTGCTTCATGCCGAGTGCAACCCGGTGGTAAGCAAATTCCCCGCCGAACAGATCGCGAACACCAGCTGTGTAGCGTAATGTGTAAATAGGTTTTCGGGTGGCTCCGGCACTGACCCGAACATTATCGTTCTGTAGCATCACCTCGTCGGGTGCAAAACGGGTTTCCCAGATCAGCTCCGTGGTTCGGTAGCTGTTCCGAATCATTTGGTTGTCATCCCGAACTTGTGGCTGAAACGCAAAAGGAAACAGCGGCTCGAACGTTCGGTTACGAAGGGCCAGGGTTTGGGTGAAGCCGCGACCCATTTCGCGCCGGAAGTACGCCAGGTTTTCTTCCTGAAAATAAGGGCGTCGGATGGTGCCAAAGCGGGAGTAAGCCGCAAATAAGGAGTTATTGCCAATGTTGTCGGCCGATACGCCCACGCGTTCAAGGTCATACGTCCGACGTACCCCAATTACCGTCCAGGGCTTTCGATTGAGAATGTACTCGATGTTAGCGCTGTATTTAAACCGTTCATCTTGAGTGCCATAGGCCAGGTAGCCACTTAAGAGCCATTTGCGACTGAAACCCGTGTTGGTGCGCAATCCGAGCCGGAAGCGGTGCCCCTCTACGTTATTATTCGCGTACGAATAAAGAATTGGCCCTACGTCAATGTGCAACGGCTCGATGGGTTTGTAGCCAAGCACCCCTAATTTGATAATCTCCCCGGCTGCTTTAATCAGCGGTACGTTACGTACGGAGTCAACGACCCGCATGGCCCGCCACTCGTCGGAAGAGAGCGAATCGGGCCGTACACGCTGCCAGAAAGCCGCATTGGCTTCGCGGTAGTCGTCGGCCAGCTCAATGGAAGGATCATAGAACGTAACTTCCTTTGGTTGATTTTCGGTAATGTTCCGGGCGGTAGCAAAAAACCGGATCAACGCGCCCGGCGCGCGGGGCGTAGGCTGGTCAGTATCGATGGTGACCTGCGTCTGGGTCGGAAATCGTAGTCCAGAAGAAGTTGCCCCCCATTCCTGTTCAATGTGCAGCTCGTCTACGAAGTTGATATTCGCTCGTTTGTCAACCCGCGCGTCAACCTGCGTTAGTGCCATCTGAAGCGTATCGATCCAGACGGTACCGCCGAAGGCCAAATCGCTAACTCGTTTGGGAGCGAACTCAATCTCATAACAGATGACGTTGTCCAGGGCGACGGTATCTTTCAGGCGGAATGTGTAGACCGTTTCCCATTGACTGCCGATGGGCGAGGGGATGTCTTTTCGTAAGACGTAAAGCGAATTACGATAAAAATTGTACTGTTGAAACGAGGCACCTGTCAACTGAGCGATCAGACCACCATCGCTGACCCCCACGCCGGTTACGTGCGACTTAAGAATCCGCTCTTTTACTTTCTCAGGATCGGTGCGGGCGAAGAAGTTAGAGAACGTTTCCGAAATAAAAACAGGAACGGCCGTTTTGCCGTTTTCGTCGGTTATGGCAGGGAGTTTGCCCAGCAAGCGCCCAATCGGTCCCGAGCGTTTATTGTTCTTACGTTTCTGATCAAAGTTGTTGATGTAGCCTTCGATTTTGGTGTAGCTATCGTATTCGTACGCTTTGAGCTGGGCCGGGTCGAACTGGCTCCGGCGTCGTACCGTCTCGCGAATGACGCGATACGCCGGATCGCCCCCTTTGGCGTACACCTTTACCTCCTGCAGTTTTGTGGCTGCTGCCGTGAGCTGAGCATCAATCAGCTGTGTCGTTTGCGGCAAAATAGGGTAGGAGCGGGTCTGATACCCTAAACTTAATACTAACAGCGAATCAGACAGTTGCTTAAGTTGAAGTGAGTAGCGGCCTTCGGCATCAGAAGTGGTACCGGTTGTTTGTCCTTTTACGGCAATGCTGGCAAATGGAATACCCTCACCGGTAGCAGCATCCGTTACGCGGCCGGAAACTGTGTAAGGAGGCTGCGCCACAACCAGCATAGGCCACATGAGGAGCAGTAAACAAACCGGGAAGATGCTTTGTATTCGTCGCTTCATTCAACAATGTGAGACAACCGTTTTGTTGCTTAACTCTAAAATAGTCAACAGGGTTTACTATAGATTGAAGTTTCAAAAAAAATGTTTTAAACAAATGATTAATGCTAAAAAAACTGGTATTCGTCTTATATTGATTTGTATGTGAAGTTGGGAGTTTAAGAATGACTACTTATCTGTTTATCAGTACGTCTGTCCGCTGAATTTCGTTGCAGCTTACGTAGGTATACAACCGTAAGGACAGTACAGCTAGGCCAATAAACAAGGAATCCCTCAGGCAGTGCCTGAGGGATTACCCACACCTATTCTAATCTAAAACCTATACGTATCACTGGGTTTAGGGTCGACCACCGCGACCTCCGCGGCTGCCTCCTCCATTGCCGTTTCCGCCCGTTGTCGGAGCGGCTTGTTGCTGCTGGCCATTGTTATTGTCTCCTCCGCCATCGCCTTTTAAGTCGTCGTTTTCGATTGACTTCCGGCGTTTTTGTGGAGCGTCGAAGCTTAGCTTACCAATCTTGTAACTAAATGTCAGACGAACGCCCGCATTGTAATAGCTGGTCATTGAGTTCTGTAATAGAATGGGAGAACTCAACTCGGCACGTTGCACAAACGGGTGATTCAGGAAATTTTCGGCTGCAAGTCCCAGGCTGGCCTTTTTGTCGTTGAATTCCTTACGGATGCCAAGGTTGTAAAAATACATGGTGCTTTGGTAGCCCTGTAGCTGCACTTGCCGGCCGCGGGCTCCGCCAAATGCCTGAAAGGCCCAGCCATTCTTAAGCGTCACGCTACTGTTCAATCGACCTGATACAACCCAACCCGAATTAGAGGCATTGTAGATCGGGCTTGGATCGTTGTTGGTCAAATTAACGTGGAAAATATCGACTCCGCCCCCAATCTGCCACTTTGAAAACAGGGTAGCGTTCGTAAACAAATTCAAGCCATACGTATCTTCACGACCTACGTTGCGATATGTTGTCTTAATAACTTGTTGAAGAACAGGATTTGTTACGTCGCCGAACGTTTGCTCGGTTACCGTACGAACTGCCGTAATCTCGTTGTTGGTACGCCGGGCAAATACCGAAGCATTTACGTATAGCCCCTTGATATTTCCACTGGTGCTGAATTCGATGTTGTCCGTAAATTCGGGCGAAAGACTTGGGTTACCCTGAGTAATGTTAGTGGGGTTGGCCGAGTTAACATTTGGGTTCAAAAACTGGATACCTGGTCGCTGAATCCGGCGATTGTAGGCCAGTTTAATGATTTTTCCGTTTTTGAGTGCTTTCGAGATGTTCAAGCTTGGCACTAAAGCTCCGTAATTTGGAATCGAATCGACGGATGCTGTCCCGCTCTGCTCAGCGGATGGATTGCTGAACCGGGCGTTGATGAAGGTGTATTCATATCGTGCTCCGGCCTTAATGGTGTACTTATTTTTGGTCGTGAGCGTGTAGGATAAGTAAGTCGCTGCAATATTCTGGTCATAATTCAGCGTATTTCCAGGACGGGTCAGGTCAACGACGAAAGGCGCATCGGCACCCGCTGCCTGGAAATATTGATACTCACTGTTCGCCTGACGTAAGATTCCTTTGCCACCAAACTCAATGAGTTGATTTTTGCCCAGCGGAGTTTGATAGTCAATCTGTAGAGTAGACTCTTGGTTATAACTCAGGTTATCGTTTCGCTGGCGGGCTGTTATCGTCTGGAAGTCGGTGCCACTGAGCAGGTCAGCAACGAAGTCATTCGTACGGTTATTTCGGCTGAAGAGTGCCAGTACGCTAAACTCCTGTTGAGGTTTGTAGGTGCGTGTGTACGTTACGTTCGCATCGATCGTTCCTGACAAATCTTTGGTCTGCACATTGCGATCGTTCGAGACCGGGAAAAAAGCGTTCGGCTGAAACGTTTGGGTAAACAAGTTATACTGGTTGTTTGTCCCATTGCGGGCCCCATACCGAATGCTGGCCGTGAGAGACGTATTTTTATCAATGTCGTAATCCCAGCCCAACTGATAATTACCAAACAACCGGCTCGACAGCGTGTTGGCGGTCTGAACCGTACGCGTGTACGGCGAATAGGTGTTGGTCGCTTCATTGTACGACCGGGTGCTCTGGTCGTTCTCAAAGGCACCCCGAACGTTGTACTCTGCCCGGCCGAACCCGCCCAACGTAAAGCCCATTTTACCTACCCGGTAGTTACCATTTATGCCCAGGTTACTGCCCCGGTTACCAACGCCACCGTTTACGTCGAGTGTTGCACCCTGCAAAGTGTTTTTCTTGGTGACGATATTAATGATCCCGGCCGATCCTTCGGCATCGTACTTCGCTGAGGGCGACGTAATCACTTCAACCGTTTTGATCATGTCGGCCGGAATCTGCTTCAGGGCATCGGCTACGCTACTGGCGACAATTGTACTGGGTTTGTTGTTGATCAGAACCGTTACGTTGCTGCTGCCACGTAAGGTAACATTACCGTCCAGGTCAACGGCCAGCATCGGTACTTTCCGCATAATATCCGTGGCGTCACCTCCTTTAGCGGTAATGTCTTTATCGGCATTGTAGACGAGTCGGTCTACTTTCTCCTCAATCATGGCCGCCTGGCCTACCACGTTCACTTCCTTCAGCGTGCGGACATCCGATGATATTTTTACGGTACCCAGGTTAATGTCCGAGCCCCGCTCAATGGTAATGACATTGGAGCGTTTGTCTTTGTAACCGATGAAGGTGAACAGCAGTCGGTATCTGCCCGGAGCTACCTTGCCCAGTGTAAATTTGCCTGATGCGTCGGCGGTTGTGCCATCAATCGGTTTGTTAGTGGCAAGGTTGAGCAGGGCAACCGTAGCAAACTCAACGGGTTTGTTGGTTGTCGAGTCAATTAACGCACCCGTGATTTTACCATTGCCACGAGCCAATGGTTCGGTTTCGGAACCCATTGTGCCAGGCCGGGGCTGGTTATCGGCAGGGAGCGTGGGCGTAGGCGTGGCAGTCTCAGGCATATTGCTGAGCGGGGGTAACGTATCTGGGCTGGCCTTGGTTGGCGACCCAAACGGGTCGGGTACGGCATTGGCGGGGGGGCTGCTCACCGCAGGTGTTTGCGTGCCACTGGTAGGAGCTCCCGGAGTGGATGCTCCCGGAGTGGATGCTCCCGGAGTGGATGCTCCCGGAGTGGATGCTCCCGGAGTGGATGCTCCCGGAGTGGATGCTCCCGGAGTGGGCACCCCTGGTACAGCAGGAACCTGCGCGAAAGCAGCTGTCGAACTAACGATGAGTAAAGAAAGTAACAGCGTCTTCATAAAATTCGGTTGTATGTGTAGACTAACTCTCAAAGGTGTAACTACGTTGGCGCGCCGGGAAAACAATCTGGTCGAATGCCGTTTTTTTTGTGCTGAAAGGGAGGAATACGCTGGCGAAGACTTGGCCTATTTTTGAAACAAACTACATTTGTAAAGCGTAATAGGTCATACAGGAAGTCATCAGCGCCTTCGCAGAGGTACAATCGGGTATCTATCGGTCAGGGGCAAAATCAACCAATCGGCTCGTTAACAATACGAAACAGGTCATGTTGCTAACGGCTATCGCATGTTAATACCAGTAATCCATGGAGTCACTAGAGTCTTTTTTTTCGGGCTGGTCACTTTTCGGGGCTGCCCCCATTCCCTATGAGCACATCACACAGCTTAGTGCAACAGCCCCTAACATAATTGCCTGGGCGGTGCCGGTCATGCTGTTACTAACCGCTTTAGAAATGGGTTTTTCGTACTGGCACGATCACGGGCATTACGATAAGCACGAAACCATTGGCTCCACCTTTGTTGGCATCGGTAACCTGATTATCTCAGCGGCTATCAAGATTGCAATGATTTACGTGATGGTGGCCGTGTACAACTTCATACCCTGGCGCATGGAGTTACAATGGTGGACATTGCTCCCCTGCTACGTGATCTATGATTTATGTAGTTATTGGGCGCACCGTATCTCGCACGAATCCCGCTTTTTCTGGGCTACACACGTCGTTCACCATACCGCCGAGCATTACAACCTGACGGTGTCGTACCGCCTGAGCTGGATTCAGTACATCAAGATTATCTTCTTTGTGCCGGTGATGCTGGTTGGCTTCCACCCGATCATCTTTTTCGTCACCAATCAATTCGCTACGTTGTTTCAGTTTATGCAACATACCGAGTATGTTCGGCGGCTGCATCCCTGGCTCGAATACATTTTTGCCACACCGTCTAACCACCGGGTGCATCACGGGTCGCAGGAGCAGTACATTGACAAAAACTACGGTGCTACGTTCATTTTCTGGGATCGGATATTTGGGACTTATGAGCCCGAAGACGAACAGGTAATATATGGCATCACGACTAATATCGACAATAAGGCCAACCCCTTGCACATCAATTTTCACGAAGTGAAAGACATGATTGAGGACGTTCGGCAGGCCAAAAGCTTACGGGAGAAATGGTTTTACATTTTCGGTAGCCCCGTGCAGGTGATGAACCTCAAAAAGAAACGGGAGCAGGTCGAACCAGTTGCCGTGGAAGCGTAATTCTCGGCCAGTGCAAGCGCATGCACTTACAGACAGGCCGTTCAACCTAGTAGCCGACTACTACAACAGGTTGAACGGCTTTACTTTTTTAAGCGAAAACTCAAACTCACTCCGGCTCTAAACCAAAGTCGGTTTAGGGCCAACTGAGTGTTTCCCCCAAGTGCATAGTTTGTTGTTTTCGTGCGCCACTGGTATTCCGGTCCAGCGTAAGCATCTATCGAAAACCGCGCCAGTTTATAAGGTTGATAGCCGATAAGTACACCCGTAAGCGTTTCAACCATCTGCTCGCTCTCAACAAGGCCGGTTGGTTCATCGCCCTCCGCTAGCTTAAGTAGCCCATACCCGATGTAGGGACTTAGGTACAAACCGCTGTTTTTCTGCTGAAGCTGGCGAAGGTAATACCGGTAATCCAGGTAGTATTTAGGCCCCTGGTCAATCCCCTGACTCAGCTGCTTATCAAACCGATACAGTCCACTGAGTTGTAGCGATGACCTTTGCGAAACGCCTACTTCAACGCTACCCCCGATAGACAGCGGAATCCGTTCTTCAATATGAACGGGATTAACCAGCAGCTTAGCTGTAATCGTTTGTGCGGACAAGGAGATGGGTAGGAGTACAGCTGCGAAAAAAGCGTATGGATTTGCCACCATCATTTTAGTTCGAAAAACGCTTATCCCTGATTATCCTTCACTACACTTAGAAATAATTTAGGTACTGGTGCGTCGAAGCGCATCGATTCGCCCGTGATGGGATGCTCAAAGGCGAGCACTTCGGCGTGCAGACCCAACCGGCCAATAGGATCGGTGGTAGCACCGTATTTAGCGTCGCCCGCAATGGGATGTCCAATGTCCTGCATGTGCACCCGAATCTGATTTTTGCGGCCAGTTTCCAGCTCCAGCTCAACCAGTGCGTAGCCATTGTTGGCTTTCAATACCTTGTAATTAGTAACCGAAAACTGCCCGTTTTCGGGGTTCTGACTTGAATACACAATCAGGGCTTTGCTCTCGCGGAGGTATGAGCTGATAATGCCGGTGGGTGGTTCGGGGACGCCTTCAACGAGCGCGACGTAGGTGCGCTGCCGGGTGGTTTCGTTCCAGGATTCCTGCATCAGGCGCTGCACTTTCTCACTCTTGGCAAACATCATTACCCCCGATGTCTCGCGGTCGAGTCGGTGAATGATGAATATCTTGTTCTTAGGATTTTCTTTCTTAAGGTAATCGCTTAGAATCCCATAGGCGGTTCGGTCTCGCTCTTTATTGGTGGCCATGGAGAGCAGACCAGCCTGTTTGTTAATGACAATCAGGTGGGAGTCTTCATAGAGAATGGTCAAACCCCGGTACTGCGTTGTTTCGGGCGCTCGGTTCGCGGCTACGGTCACGACCTGTCCGGGCTGTAGCGGATGATTGAACTGGGTGTAAACCTTACCATCAATCAAAATCTGCTTATTGCTGAGCAGCGACTTAATGTTGTTTCGGTTTTTGTGTGGCAAGTGAGCAATCAGAAACGCCATCAGTTGAGCGGGTTCTGAAACGGTTAGATGTACGTCGGTACGCTGGCCGCGTTGCCGCCGTGGCTGGTCTTTATTCTCCATACCGCAAAGGTACGGTTCCTGATTGGTCTTACTGCCTGTGGCGTTTACGTTTCTTGTCAAAAAGCAAGTTTGGCGGATTCTGTTCCGCCAAGGCAAAATAACTAGCTGTTAGTTCAATCCCGTTCCAATAACCGTAGCGGGCGGAGGGACGGCCAAAACTGCGCCACCGGCCTCATCGGCACCAATATCAGGATTGCCCGAGCGGGGATTACCGTCATAATCAATCGTAACAATGGACTGGGATAGCCCGGCTTTCACGCAGGAACTTCCGGACTGTAGGTGATAGGACACATTGAGTTTTGGGTCGCCTTCGTAACTATGGACGTCGAATTTGGTAGCGGCTTTCCACTGTGCAAAGGTCAGGTCGGTTTTCTGCCGGTTTTCGTAGGTGGCGACTTTGCCCGGTCGGAAATAGCGGTTGTAATCAATCTGATTAGTGCCGGTCAGCGATTCGGCCTTGTCGTCGTCGTTATACCGAATGCGGATCATGGGCCGGTCGCCGGTTTGGGCCTGTACGAAAATATTGTTCAGCACGGTCACATCGCGGCAGGGTGGGGTACGTAACGCGCCATTTGGGCTCACATATGTTTCGCCCCGGCTGATGTACAGCGCCCCGTATGTATCGCTGGCTACGTTCACAAACGTGTTGTTGACCACCTGCGGACGAACGGCCGCGAACAGCCCGACCCCGCCCCATTTGGCTCCTACAATGATGTTGTTACGGATAATCATATCGAAGCTTTCAGCATAGTCACGGTTGTCGTTGTCGAACCATTCCTCATCGGTATCCGTATTCCCCGCTGTTACGCCCATATCGCCACAGTTGACAATCAGGTTATTCTCGATGATGCAGTTTTTGGCCCCACCTTTGGCGTAGAGCCCCGTGGTGGCAATGTCGTGAATGTAGCAGTTGCGGACCACCATACCGGAACCATTCACATTGTCGATACCCTCGGCATTCTGCGCCGTTACATTAGCTGGGCCGATGCCGGAGCGGTAAATCTCGCAGTTCAGCACCTTAATATTCAAGCAGCCCGGCACGATTTTAAGACAGTCGCGGCCGGTGTCGTGGATGCGGCAATTACGGATGGTGAGGTCGCTGACGCTACGCCGGACGGGTTCGCTGTTCTCCCAGTTGTTTTCGAGCTTGATGCCGTAGAGGTAGCCACCCACAATTTCCAGATTCTCGATCAGCCCACCCACAATAGTCGGCTCCCGGTACCAGAGCACCGACGTAATATCTTCGACATTGGTTACGGCCTTGATAACGGCCCACTCGCCGGGATACGACCGCAACGTAAGGTTACAGGTTCTGATTTTTATTTCGCGGCTCTCGTGCGTACCCGCCCGTAGCTCAACTGCATCGCCGGGTTTTGCCGAATCGACCGCTTTCTGAACGGTTTTGAGCGGTTTATCTACCGTACCATCGTTAGTATCGCTGCCATTGAGGGCTACGTACCAGGTGCGGGGCGTGGGGTTGGGTTCATTGCAGGCGTAACTCGCCCCGGTTGACGTGGTATCGCCGGGCGGGGTGGTTTGGTCCGGATCTACATCGTTCGTTTTCTTACACTGAGTTAAGGCGAAAAGAGCCACCAGAAAAAGTACACTTAGGATTTTGTTCATGGCCTTTGAGCATGGTATGTGTGGTGGTTGGAGCTCTACAACCGGGAGTATTTAATGACCAATCGTTTTGCTTTTGTGGGATTTGGCATCTGTGGGTTGGTGGCATAGTCGAAATCCCAAGTCATGGTGTTGCCGCTGACGGTGAGATCATAGTCCGAGTCGGGTAGGCTTTTGTCCGGCACGACAATCCGCAGTTTCCGGCCCGATACTGACCACCGACCCGACTTGTTCATCCGCTCGATGGTCTTTTTCATGGCTCCGCAGCTTTCCGGTACGTCGACGCGCAGGGTGCCATCGGCCACAAAGGTGTACGTGATTCCCGCCGTACAGGGCATGTTTTTGGTCAGCTCAGGCAGTTCGTCGGTGGTTTTGCCGTTGGCTTTGGTCAGCAGCATGGCGGTGCGTTTCCAGGTACTTACTACGTTCTGTGCGTGTGCTGTTGCGTAAGTGAAGACCAGTGCAATTTGGAGTAGGAGAAAGGGGGATTTCATGGCCTATAGTTTATGGTACTCGTAGTACATGACTATTTCCTTATATCTGTCGGCTTCCAGTTTAGTTGCATCTATTTCCAGGCTCATTTTGCTGAAATTACTGCCACTTAATGGCCTGGTGGTAACAATGCTGTAGGTCAACTCACCGCTTTGCCCCAGGCTTTGGGCCAGTTTACGCTCTTCATCGCCAATGATTTTCAGTTTCCCAGCCTCAATGTCGCCACTCGTCAATACCGTTGCCGCACTTAATTCCCAGCGCACATCCCGGGTTCCTCCATGGGCAGGGTCTCCCGTGAGCCGTAGCCGCCCGTCGCTGAAAAACTCATACTGGAGATCACCCCCGTTTTTCTTAACCTCCGACACCCTAACATCAATTTTTCCGTCGTGTCGCACACCTTCGAAAATTGCCCGTTGCAGTTGCCACTTTCCAATCAGCGATTGGAGTTTAGCTGGTTGCGGGTCATCCGCATTATTGCTGCTGCAACCCGCTCCCGAGTTGCCGAACAGAACAGCCGCTAACAGGCTGTAGATGAGAAGTTTTTTCATGATTTTGAGAAATAAAGAAATAATTCAACTCAGGCGTTCAGGCCGTACTTGTCCATATCCGGAAAAGGCGGTTTATGGTAATGTAATTCGTTGATTAGGCGTAACCTATTCAGGATTTTACCCGTGAAAGCTGAACGGTTACTTTTTTGTCGTAGCGCGGGTCTGCACTGCTCGAATATCCTGAACCTGTGGCGGTGGTAAACGTAAAGGCGAGTGTCAGGGTCAGCCGATCGTCCTGCCATTGGCCGCCTTCGAGGGCTGAGTTCACGATAAAGTTTCTACGCAGGGCCTGTAGCTCGTCATCGACCTGAAAATAGATCATGCCGAGCCGGTGCCCATCTTCGGTCTGCACGTGGCCATTGAGTTCGTAGGCTTCACGGCCCCGATGACTGCTCACCGTAGCGGACCCGTCGAAACGCCGTTTATCGGTTCGGGAGCCTAAGCCGCTACGTTTCCGCGCTCGCCGACCCGCTTTCCTGGACCGCTCTTCGTCGGTTACCGGCTCCACGATGTTGAGCCGGATGGTTTTCGCGATGCCATCGGGGTCCCGAAACTCGCCCTGCCACGCACCGACGAGCAGTTTGGCGTTTTCGTCCCGGCTATACGCCCACGGGCGATCTTTCAGGTCGGCGTAATAGCTGTAGTAGTATTTACACTCGTAGACGCCCCAGCTAAGGGCCGCCAGCCCCAGCAGCAACAGTACGAGTTTAGTGCCTTTGCTCATTTTGCGGTTTGATAAATGGCGTACAAAAACGCCTTGCTGATACGATTGGCGGCTGTCTCGCAGAGGTGACCCTGGCCCTCGGGTGCGTCGATACCCTGGCCTTTGCTGGGGCAATTAGCGGTCGACCGGTATTTGTCGCAGATTGTCCAGACGCTACCGAGTTTGCAGGCTCCGTTGTCGGACTCGATTTCCTGCAAGTCGAAGACAACGTCCTGCGCCCTGAACGTATCGCGCATCCACTGGCCAACCTTCATCTTGGCCGAGTTGCCGTCGTCTTTCGTCACGATGTAGATGAGCGGTGGCGTGATGTGGACGAAGCGTTTGATACCGGCTGCCCGCAGTTCATCAATCATCTGCTTATACCCCGTTTTGACCGTCTCGACGTTAGCGTCGGTGATGTCGGCGTAGCCAAATTTGAAGATGGCAATCTGGAGCTTGTCTTTCTGCTGAAGGGCTTCGCGTTTGAAAGCGGCCAGCTTTTTTTCCGGCTCCCCATTCGAGATGTTAACACCGTTATTGATTGAGTTCCAGTCGGCCCCGTTCGGCCCGTCGTTCAGCTTGTCGCCGTCGTAGAACTCAAACTTGAACCCGTTATTCTGGCTTCCATCCTCCAGATCTCCCCCAACCGACGCGTGGACGAACAAGCTATTCCAGCTTTTCACTTTGTTTTTCTCGGCCGATGACAGTCCGTCCCAGGCACTGATGCCGCTGATGCCGACTACGCCCGGCTGGCCATTTCCGAGGGTCGCGCTGCCGCCGGGATTGGGATCGGTGGGATAGGTTGGCGTGACCGGGTTGGGGTCGTTGGTGGCCGGACTAGTACAACCCGCCAGTAAGAGTATAAATAAGAGTTGTTTCATGAGTGACAATCGGCGTTAACGGGTCGAAATTGCCTGGATTGATTGGTGCCTACAATACGACCTCGACCAACAACCGTTTGAATCGACTAACAGCAGGCCACTTTGAGCAAGCGGTTAATTTGCAACCCAAAAAGGACCTATATTTGAGTAACTGACTGTTTGATAAGGCAATGCCCGCTAATACATATTCCTGCATTATTGTCGATGACAACGAGATTGACCGGCTTACTGCCTTGGCGCACGCCCGGCAGTACCCAATGCTCGACATTGTGGGCGTGTTTTCGTCGGCTACCGAAGCGTTGCCTGTGGTGCAAAACCAGCCGGTTGAGGTGCTCTTGCTCGATGTCGATATGCCCGGCCTGAGCGGACTGGACCTGCGGGCGAACCTGATGCAAGTGCCGGTTTGCGTGTTTATCACGGCCTACCCCGACTATGCTGCCGACAGTTTTGCGGTCGATGCGTTCGATTATTTGGTGAAACCCATTCGGGCCGAGCGGTTCGCCCACACCATGGTCCGCGTTCAGGCGTATTTCAACCTAACCCGCAAGGCGCAGTTGTTCGACCTGAGTCTGGGAGCCGATACGGTATTTATCAAGGATGGCCACCAGCAGATCAAGCTGAATCTGCACGAGGTTGTGTATCTGGAAGGGCTGAAAGACTACACGCGGATCGTGACAGCCACTCAGCAGTACACCGTGCTGTCGTCCATTGGAAATTTGTTGCAGAACAAGCCGTTCCAGTCGTTCTTACGGATTCATCGGAGTTACGCCGTGCAACGGCATTACATCGACCGAATCGGTCCCCAGCAGGTTTATGTGCAGCAGTTTACGTTGCCCGTTGGCCGAAGTTACCGGTCAGTACTAAATGAGATGGGATAGGATTTGTAACTTTTCGACAGGATTTACAGGATAATCAGGATTCGTTTATTTCTGTAGCTGTGCATCTTGTTCATCCTGTAAATCCTGTCGAAGAAAAACACTTTTCTAAGTGTCATAAACTCCTGACAAAGTCGACCTGTAGTGAGCCGGATACTACTTTTTCTGCTTTTGTTCTCGATGTCTGTGTCTGCGCCAGCGCAGAAGCGGGGACGCGCGCTTATCGACTCGCTGGTGGCCGAACTGCCTAAAGCCGCCAACGATACGGTAAAGGGTCGGCTGTACCGGGTTATTGCCGATGAATCGTTTTTTATCAACGTCGACCAGGCCCTGTACTACAGCCGGTTAGGCTTACAGCATACCACCCGCATGAACTGGCAGCGGGGCATTGGCGTGTTCAATAGCTACGTGGGACGAGCTTACAGCGATAAGGGTAATTACGATTCCTGCCGACACTATCTGCTAAAAGCGATTGCGATCTACAAAACCTTAGGCGACACCTGGAATCTGGCCAGCACCACCAATAACCTCGGCGTGGCCGAACACAACATCCGCTCCAATTATCTGGCTGCTACGCGCTATTATTTCGAAGGGCTAAAATACGCCGAAGCTACGGGCGACAACTACCTTATCGGTCTTAGCCTCGATAACGTATCAGAGATCTACCGGATTCAGAAAAACTTTCCGAAGGCCCTCCAGTTCGGAAAGCGGTCGCTGGTCCTGCGGCAGCAACAACGCAATCCCGACATCAATGCCCGGCGCGAACTGGCTGGTTCGCTGAGCAGTATGGCGGCTCTGTATACGCAGATGGAAGATTGGTCCAAAGCGCGACAGTATGGGTTTCGGGCTTTAGTTGAACAGCAAAAAGTGGGCAATCAGGAAGGTCTGGCCAAAACCTACGGCAACCTGTCCATTGCCATGCAGGGTGACTATCGACGGAAGATCGATTACGCGTTGAAAGCCAAACAACGTTGGGACAGCCTGAACCCGCGCAACCTCGATGCCGTCAGCAACCTGGCTAACCTCGGCGTGGCCTATTTCGATCTGGTACGTTACGACACGCTGAACACATCCCGTATTGAGCCGACCGACCGGACTGACCGGTTACAATTGGCCAAGAACTACCTTACGGAAGCTATCCGGCTCAGTGCCGACAAAGGTGAAATAGGCGATCAGGCCCATTTTCGGGGCAGTCTGGCGGAATTACAGGCGCTGACGGGTGATTATCGCGGAGCTTACGAGAATTTTAGAGCCTATCAAGCGGTGCAGGATTCGCTGTATTCGCAGGAGGCCAAAAACAAGATTGCCGGACTGGAAGGAAAGCGCGAAATCGAACTCCGCGACAAACAACTCGAAATTAACCGGCTAGCCATTGCCGGGCAGCAACGCCAGCAATTGGCCCTGCTGGTGGGAGTTGTACTGCTACTGGTGATCGGGGGGCTGCTGTACTGGCAAAACCGAACCCGCCAACGAACCAATACGACCCTGCTCCACCTGAATCAGGAACTCGACGAAGCCAATCAGGTAAAGACCCGGTTCTTTGCCATCCTGAGCCACGACCTGCGCAGCCCCATTGCTAATCTGATTAACTTTCTGCACCTCCAGCGCGAAAGCCCCGATCTGCTGCCCCCCGATCACGTGGCCCGCCATCAGCGAACCGTCACGGAAGCCGCTGAGGATCTGCTCGATACAATGGAGTCGATGCTACTCTGGAGCAAGGGGCAGATGCAGCAGTTTAAGCCCACCGTGAAGGAGGTACCTGTTCAAACACTCTTTGACTACCTGCAACGATTTTTTGCGGGTACCACAAACGTGCGCTTCAGCTTCGACGCGCCCGACGGATTACAGGTAGCCACCGATGAGGACTACCTCCGCACCATCATGCAGAACCTGACCAGCAACGCTATTCACGCTCTGAAAGATAGGCCCGACGCGCACATCAGATGGCAGGCACGATCCCAAAATGGGAAGGTTGTGCTAACTATCAATGACAATGGACCTGGTATGTCGGAGAATCAACTAGACGCTCTTTACTCCAACGACGCAGCAATTGGTGGTAAAAATGGACTCGGGCTACACCTCATCCGTGATTTAGCCAAGGCTATTGCCTGCCAGGTCAGCGTTCGGTCGGGGAAGGAGGCAGGTACAGAATTCCGGCTGGCTTTTGCCTGAAAATAAGGTTTTCTCTTAAGCATTTTCGTTGAGCATAGTCAGAGACTATGCTCAACTGAGGACTGTGCTCAATAAGCTCTGTTTACTTCCCCGACGCCGACGTATTGGCCGAGCCCGCCGTATAACGCAGGCCGTAACCAAATTTATAAAGGGGATCTTTCGAATCATAAGGTACGTCTTCCTTCTGGTTGCGCACCGCTTCCATTGAGGAGGGTAGCTCAAAGGGGAGCTTGCCTTCGGGCTTCGCTTTGCCAAACACGACATCCAGTAGGGCGGCATCGCTGGCACCGTAGTTGGCCAGCAGCGCCCTGGCTTTCGCGCTGATTTCCGGAATAACCGCCGGGCGGTCGAGATAGATATCTACAATAGTTGGCACCGTTTCGAGGAGTTTAAGGATATCCTCTTTCTCTTTCCCCTTAAAATCAAGGTCGCCGTGATGGAACCCTTTTGCCATTGGATTTTGCGTGTCGACTGGTACCCAGGGCGTGTTGAGCCGGATAATCGCCAGGTTGGCATCTTCTGGTTTATCCACTACTGTTCCGTATTGAGCGGCTACCTTAGGATCTACATTCTTTACATAAATCTTCAACGTACCAGCTTTTACTGGTAAAGTATTATCTGCATTTTTGAGTAGGGTCATGGCCCGGCGTTGGGCGGCTTCACCAGCCTGCCGGAATGCAGGCTTACCAACAATCTGGGTGGCCTTTTCGACAGCTACGTACGGGTTTTCGAACAAACCGAGCTGAAATTTCTGCCGCAGTAATCGGCGCACCGACTGATCGATTCGGGCTTCCGGTAGTTTACCGTCTCTAACCAGCTTGACCACTAGTTCGGGACAGTTTTCGCCACCAAACTGATCGACACCCGCCTGAATGGCCTTTAATACTCGATCTTCACGGCTCAGCTTCTCAACGCCCCAGGCGCGGGCGGGCCAGGTAACCGGCCCCATCTTACTGTCGGTGATCAGGCCCCAGTCGGTGCAAACCACCCCGTCGAATTTATATTTGTCACGTAGCAATCGGGTGATGATGTCTTTATTAAACGAAAACGCTACGTTCTCGCTCGTCTGATCGGTAGGAATGCCGTAATAGGGCATAATGGCCGCCGTGTGGGCAGCAAAGGCCGCTTCGAATGGAATGAGGTGATAGTTAAAATTCTTACCCGGATAGACCTGCCCTTTCTGAAACTCAAAGTGTGGATCAAGCCCCTCTTTCTGTGGACCACCGCCCGAAAAGTGTTTGGTCATGCAGGCCACACTGGTAGGACCGAGCTTCGCGCCTTGATATCCTCTTACGTAGGCTTCAACGAGTTTAGCCGACAGCTTCGCATCTTCACCGAACGTACCGCTGATGCGTGCCCAACGGGGTTCAGTGGCCAGGTCGGCCATGGGATGCAGGGCTTCGCGGATGCCAACGGCCAGATATTCCTGGCGGGCGATGTCGGCGAATTGTTCCATTAGTTTCGTGTCGCCAATGGCCGCAAAGCCTAGTTGCTCCGGCCATTGCGAAAAACTGTTGGCTGCCATGGCAAAAATGTTGTTACTGAAATAGTGCCGAGGATCAGAGGCAATCGTTACCGGTATGCCTAGCCGGGTGCTTTCGGCCAGCTTCTGCACGTTGTTGTTCCAGGTGGCCAGTTCTTTCGTGCCTGGTGCCGCCCAGATGTTCATGTGCGTCATCTGGTGCTGCTTAATTAAGGTTGGAGCGGTAGGAGCAAAGGCAAACGGTCCGGTAACTGGCTTTTCGTCGAGTGATCCATCACTGTTGATACGCGCACCGTTGATGAACATCATGCCTGCTTTCTCCTCTAGCGTCATTTGGTTAAGCAAGTCCGTGATGCGAGTTTCCACCGGCTGGCCAGGATCTTCGTACGGATCGAGCTTGCCATTCTTGTTTAGGTCGCGGGGAGCTGTACTACGGAAAGCAGGTACAGTTGCCTGACGATCTGATATAAAGCGGCTGGCATAAGGACTTGTCCACGAGAGTAATAAGCTGCTTATTACAGCAGTGCCACTTAGTAACAACAAACGCGGTGTCTGGTTTTTCATCGCTTGTATGTATTGTATCAATATGATACAATGGTAGTTCTTTTGCTTGAAAGCACCAAATCTTTCGTTACTTTCACTAAAATTTGCCAGAATGAATAGTGAGCGTTCTCCTGCCAGGTTTGTACTCGATGGTCACGAGTTATTGCCGGGTATCTCTATTGACCCCGTTATTTTTGGTTTTCATGAAGGGCAGTTGAAAATTCTGTTGCTTGAGTTTCGGGACACCAGGTTGTTCGCCTTACCGGGTGGGTTTGTGCATGAAACGGAAAATCTGGATGAAGCTGCCCGGCGCATTTTAGCCGACCGAACCGGACTGCGAGACATATATCTTGAACAGTTTTACGTCTTTGGCGATCGCGATCGGCGTGACGCCGAAACCCAACGAAAGATAATGGTGAGTACCGGAACCCAACTCGACGATGATCATTGGCTATTACGGCGTTTTATCTCAATTGGCTATTACGCGCTCATTGATTTTACGCAGGCCACCCCGACGCCCGACGCCTTATCGGACAGTTGCACCTGGTATGACCTGGCGGAACTACCCCCGCTGATTTTCGACCACTCAGCCATTGTCCGGAAAGCGCTTGACACATTGCAAAAAAACCTGGACGATAAGCTTGTGGGGCTGAACTTGTTGCCCGAAACGTTTACAATGGCTGACTTACAACGGCTTTACGAAACGATTCTGGCCAGGCCATTGCAACGTACCAACTTCCAGCGGAAGATGCTGAGTTTAGGCATTTTAGAGCGTCTGGAAAAGAAAATGAGTGGCGGGGCTCATAAGGCCCCGTATCTGTACCGATTTATTTCCCCAACCACTCCTTAAACTCGCTCATTCGGTCGCCACTGACGAAGACTTCCTGGCGCGATTTAGGGGATAAATCCAGCTTGAGCTTACCCGCCGAGTAAGTATGGATCGTCTGAATGGCCGATAGCGAGACCAGATACTGGCGGCTAATCCGAAAAAACTGGCGTGGGTCGAGGAGTTGGGTGAGTTTATCCAAACTATAGTCGACGGGTAAACTCACGCCATCTTTGGTAACTAGGAACACAATTTTCTCTTCGAGGTAGAAGTAAGCGACTTCCGCTGTCTGAATACTGCGAATCTTATTGCCAACGGTAATCATAAACCGATCTTTGAATTCGGTCTGTGTGGGTTTGCCAAGCAGACTGAGTAAGGTCTCCAGATCAGGGTTCACCATGTTCGTCTGTCCAAACTGCTTCTTGAAGGACTTAAACTTTTCGATGGCCCCTACCAGCTCATTGTAATTGATTGGCTTAAGCAGATAGTCGATGCTGTTCACCTTAAACGCCTGGATCATGTATTCGTCGTAGGCAGTTGTGAAAATGACCGGGGTGCTAAGGTTCGCCTGCTCGAAGATGCGGAAACCCAGATCATCTTCGAGGTGAATGTCCATGAAAACCAGGTCAATGGCAGGGTGGGGCTGGTCGAACCAGGCCACGGCGTCGGCAACCGACGGAATTCGGTTTAAGACGTTAATGGATGGATCATATTTTTGAAGCATGCCCTCAAGCCGCTTGGCGGTGAGGTTTTCGTCTTCGATAATTACAACGTTCATAAGCATACTGGTGGACGGTGAACTGTAACCAAATTAATAAGCACGTTCATTGACCATCCGTTGCGACACTGGTTCGCTGATTCGTTCGGTTAATAGAGGAATTTTTACAACAAAGCTTCCTTCACTCTCACCGACCCAAACGGGCTGGTCCGTAAGCAGTGCATAGCGGTTAATGATATTCTGCAAGCCGACACCCGTTGATGTTTCTGATTGAGGACGCTGTTGCAGATTATTCTGCACTACCAGGGAGTCGCCTTCTAATTGAATGTGCACCTGAAGCGGTTCTTTGGCCGACATGCGGTTGTGCTTCACCGCGTTTTCGACTAACAATTGCAGCGTTAGCGGGGCAATGCTGTATCGGCTCTGGTCGGCTTCCGGGACGTTGATCACTACGTCGAATTTATTCTCAAACCGGATGTTGAGTAAGAATCGGTAGGCCTGAATGAACTCAAGTTCGGTTTTGAGCAGCACCCGCTCATTATCTTTCTGTTCGAGAATGTAACGATATGCCCTTGACAGCTGGTCAATAAATCGTTCCGATAAATCGGCATCCGCGTGCACGAGTGAGGACAGGATGCTTAAGCTGTTAAATAAAAAGTGCGGATTAACCTGGCTCTTCAGGGCGGCAAACTGCGCCTGTACGTTCTCTTTTTCTAATCGCTCAGCTCTGACCTGCACGTCTTCCAGGCGCCGGTACGCCCGTCGGTTAGCGGCCAGATAGAAAGCCGATAGCATAGCCATTACGGTCAGGCCGTTGTTGATGCGGCCGCGCTGCTCCCGGTTTTCTTTGCGCATAGCGTTTACTTCGGGCGAGCGTTGGGGATGCGGCTGGTCGCGATACACCGGAAACTTCTGCTCCAGCAAGTTATCTACTTGATGCCAGAGGCTGTAAAAGCCGAAATTGAAAACCAACGCCATTAGGCTGGCGATCACAATAGTAGCGATCTGCGCTGGTATTTTGAACTCAATCAATAAACCCTCGCCGAACCAAGACGACAGGCGTCGCTGAATCAATTCGGTAACGCTAATCCAGACGAAAAAGAACAGAATAGACAATGCGATTTCCATAACGAAGAATGGAATGCGTGTTACTCTGAACGCCCAACTCGGGTTGCTGGTGTTGACATACAGGCGGATAGGCCAGTATACAACAAACACACTTAGGGCGAGTTGCCATTTCTGTAAGGTCGTCAGGCGATATGTCATGGTAGAATTCGTCATTATACAAATCTAATTACCTCCTTCACACAACAAAAAATAAACCGGCGGAATGCCATTTTCCAAAGTGTGAATGACGAAGAACACAATCTAAGTGAATATATACCTGGTGGTTACGATTGTTGATTGACGAATAAATGAAGCAGCTAGCGTTGTATGGATTTAGCGCTGTACTTTTGCCTCAAATCGTTTCTGCTCCATGAATCGCTTTCTGTTAGGATTAGCTCTGTTATTGTTTGGCTGCGGCACTTCATCCACTAAGAATGATAAGCCCGAAGCGGGTACCCTTGCTCCGCCCTTCAAATTACCTTATCAACTTGCTACTCCCGACGAGAACTTCACATTGCCCAAAGAACTGAAAGAAATCTCGGGCCTGACGTATTACAAAAATAATAAGCTCCTGTGTGTTCAGGACGAGGAGGCTGTTGTCTATGAATTCGACACCAAACAGGGTAAAGTAACGAAGGACTATGGCTTCGGTGGCTACGGCGATTTTGAAGGAATTGAGTACGTCAATGACGAGGTGTACGTATTGGAAAGCAACGGGACGCTGTCTCGTTTCAAACCGGAATCGCTTCAGATAGGCCGCACAAAAACAGATTTGCCTAAAAAAACGGAGGTAGAAGGATTGGGGTACGAGCCTAAGACGAAGCGGTTGCTGATTGCCGTCAAACAGGGCGGTGGGGCATCGAGTGACAAAGCCGTTTACTCGTTCGATTTATTGAACCGAGCCGTTTTCAAGGATATGAGCCTGAACGATGAACAGTTGAAAGCAGCGGGCATCGACCCCGATACGTATAAGCCGTCGGGTATTGCGGTTCACCCCATCACGGGCGAGTGGTACATGATTACGTCGGTCGGGAAACGTCTGCTGATTACAAACCGGCAAGCGAAAATACTTTACTCGGAACCGCTCGACCCCAAGCAGTTTCGGCAGCCCGAAGGGATTTGCTTCGCTCCAAACGGCGACCTCTTCATCGCCAGCGAAGGCAATGGCAAGAAAGGATATATTTTGAAGTTTGCGTATAAAAAGTAGCCTGCCCGGTGTGTAGCCTGGACGGCTACGTCCGGGTAGCTAAAGTGTCAGCTAACGTAACCGGGCGTGGCCGTCCAGGTTACGTTAGCTGACCAGAAAATTCATGGCTTGTTTGAGGGTGCGCTCATTGCCAGTTTCTGGATCGTTATAGGAGCGCTCGCCAACTTCAATATCGACCTGCTTGCCAATAAGTTGTTTAGTATCTAATTCGGCGCCTTCTTTCACGTCTATTCCCGCTTGCTCGAACAGGCTCACGATGTTCGACATGCCCGCCCGCGATTGGTAGAATCGGTGCGAGACGTAGCCGTCTTCGTTCTCAAAACGAGCCGCAAAAAATGGAATTCCTTTGTTCTCACTTGTTCCTTCGTCGATGCTGGTAATGGTAACTGTATGATGCCCATCGGCCAGCAAGGGCTTATCCTGACCTTTTTCTACTGCAATTTTCATAACGTCGTTGGTGTATTTTGTTTGTATTATAAACCGCCTATTTATGTGATTGTTTTGTAGTACAGGCACAAAAAGGTCAACTCGTTTGTAGGAAATAGTAATTGGTGAGAGAAATTGAACCTTATGCGGGCATCTTTAACGATAGTGCGTATGAAGAGCTACTAATCGAGGAGTCAACATTGTAACACCCTACTTGATAGGCAGTTGGTTACTACGCGTAGGCCGTGCCAGTAGCACTCTTACAGCCTGTATAACAGCACCTAATTTTGTTTTACTTAGCTTATGGTAGATTATTCAGTAGGAAGTAAAACCTCTTATGCATATTAACGATAAAGTATGTCCACTAATACTAAATTCGCTTCTTAATCAAACAAGGCAATAATTACAGCATAAAGGCCTATGAATGACTCAGTCATCGAAGAACTCAAATTAAGCCCTAAATTCATTGGAGGATATAACCACGCTAGAACCGGCTGCTAATGCGATAAATGTGGCGTATCCAGATACCGACATACCCACGAACCTGACCTGGCCGATCCGGACCATTCTTATTGGTCTTATCTGACCTATTGTATTCAACAGATAACGATTGCGGGTTTGTGGCTCGAGTTTGGTGTAGGCTCGGGTAAATCATTGGCTTTTATTGCTCAACAAAGATCAGATCAAACCATATACGGGTTTGACAGCTTTTGGGGTTTACCTGAAGACTGGGCGCTGAGCAGCCAGCGAATTTATTCGAAGAACACTTATTCACGAGACGGTATAGCACCCGAGTTAGCCGCAGACAATGTCGAACTTATTGTAGGCCTGTTCAGTGAAACATTGGATGATTTTTGTGCTGCCCATACCGAAACCTGTGCCTTCATCCGTATTGATTGTGATTTATATTCTTCGACTCTTGATGTATTAAATGGACTGTTTAAAGCCGATAAACTTATTTCAGGAACGGTCATACTGTTTGAGGAATTTTATAACTATCCTAACTACAAAGATTACTAGTACCGGGCCTTTCAGGATTTTATTTAATTATTTGGACTTACCTATCGCTGGCTGGCCCATACAGAGAGCCCCGTCGAATGGAACGGCAACCAAGCGGCCCTAGTCATTACAAGCTAAATTTTGACTATTTTAATAAAGTTTAGCAAAGGTATTTTATTTGACTTCTAGCTTTAGTCAAATAAAATAATCAAATACGTGGAGTAATTATTAGAATAGTACAAAAATTGAATACTCTTAACGATTATGTAGCGTTGTTCTATGCCAGTATGAATGGGCTCATTCGTAACCACATTCTAGAGTGAGTCTAGTACCTAGTGCACCGGTCTTAATAGTATAGTACCGTGTAGCAGGGCTTTCTTATAAAACCATTTGCTGAGTAAAGAACTGGATCAAGACTGGGAATTTATCAGCAAAAGTATCCAACTGAGCCGCTTTGTTTTTCACGTTCTTGCCTTCTAACAGATTCATAACCAG
>NZ_JBHULN010000022.1:0-116252 GCF_042684525.1 Spirosoma soli
GTGATCTCTTAACGGTGATTGTTGGCCAGAGTGGTAAGTTGGGCCTCGGGGGCGATGGTAACGGTGGCGGTGGCGGTGGCGGTGGCGGTTCAGCGATCGTGTTGACCCATAGCGGTGTCCAAACGCTGCTGGTGGCTGCTGGCGGTGGTGGCGGTGGCGGGCAAAGATACTATAGGCCGGGTGGTGGTGGCCAGGGCCTTGGTCCCAGTACCGGTGGAGTGGGGGCCCAAAATTATATTAACGCTGACGGTAATTTCAGTGGTGGCGGTGGCGGTGGCGGCCTGGATGGGCCAGGGGGCAATGGGATCAGCGGCTACTTTCCGGGAGGCACGGGCGGTGGAGCCGCCAGCTTAACGGCCCTAAGTGTCGGCGGGACATATAGAGACGGTATTTTTGATGGGGCTGGCGGTAGTGGTTTTGGGGGTGGTGGGGCCCTAGGCGGACGTGACAAATTCCCGGGGGAACCAGTCGGTGGTGGGGGCGGAGGTTACGGTGGTGGTGATGGCGGAAGTGGTAATGCTCTGATTTATACAGGAGCCACGGGCGGCTATTCGTATGTGAGTCCCGCTGGCAGTAACACCAGCGTAACGCCGGGTATCAGCGGAATCAGTCGGAACCGGGATGGTATAGCCACCATTGACTTTAGCCAAAACACAGCTACCGCAGCCATCACAACTACCAACCTGGTTGTCTGCGACGGCTCGTTCGTGAACATAGAGGGCACCGTTAACGCCAAAGGCAACTGGACGATCGTGCTCAGCAACGGTATAGTGGGCACAGGCAGCGGGTCAACCTTCTCGATCCCTGTCAGCTCGATAGAAATTGTCTCCAGTTACCCTTACTTGACCATTGAATCGCTGCTTGATGACCAGGGCTTTGCCCCGGTCAGTAATCTGATTGGTCAGGCTAGTATTACAGTCAATAAGGGCCCCAGGCCAAGTTTAACCAACAATGGCCCTATTACCTGCGCCCAGTCCAGTGTCACCCTCACGGCATCGGGAGCGACCTCCTACACCTTTACGATTGGGAGCCTACCTCTGGCTGGTGATCCGGCCAGCAACACTCGGGTCGTGACCAGTCCGGGCACCTATTTGGTAGTGGGCTCCCTGAACGGTTGCACGAACTCGGCCACCACGACAGTGACCAGTCTCGGGATCGTCGTTGTTAATCCGGCCACGGCGCTTTTTGTGGTGGGTCAGGCGGTGAGTCAAGCCTTCACGGCCTCGGGGGGCGTTTCCGGATCGCCGGACCGTCCCTACAGCTTTAGCGTGGCCAGCGGGAGTCTGCCGCCGGGCCTGAGTCTGTCGGCTGATGGCCAGTTGTCGGGAAGCCCCACCCAGACCGGTAGTTTTCCGGTCGTCATTCAGGCCACCGATGCCAATAGTTGCACAGGCTTTGGGACTTCCTATGTAATCAATGTGACTTCATTTAGCCTCTCCAGCCAGCCCCCAGCTAGCCTGTTAGTTTGTGCCGACAATCCCGTCAGTGTGAGCGTGGGCGTTTCGGGCACACCCACCGCCTACCAGTGGTACAAGGACAATACCCTGGTGTCGGGCCAGACCTCGGCTACCCTCTCGCTGGCGTCGGTGAGCACTGCCGATGCAGGTAGCTACGTGGTGGTAATCACGGGAGAAGGACAGAGTCTGACCAGTACCGCCGTTAATCTGACGGTTGGGCCCAGTGTACCCGCTCGTCTTTACGTCAACGCCAGCGCCACGGGGGCCAATACGGGTCTGGACTGGGCCAATGCCTTTACCGATCTGCAATCAGCCCTGAGTGTGGGCAACGCCTGCTCGAATAATCTCAAGGAAATTTGGGTGGCCGGGGGCGTTTACAAACCCACCCCCACGGGCAATCGCAATGTTTTCTTTCCACTGCTCTCCGGGGTGGCCCTCTACGGGGGGTTTGTGGGCAACGAAACGGCTCTCTCGCAGCGCCCTTCGGTCAACCCCAACCTCGGCGGTGCATCGAAGCCCAGCAGTAGCACCCTGAGTGGGGATATTGGCCAGCCGGGTAACGACCTGGACAACAGCCTGGTGGTCGTCGCTGGGGCCGATCTGGTTCCCACCACCGTGCTGGATGGCTTTGTCATCACTGGTGGCCGGGCCGAGGCTCCTAATGTGCCTATCGGGGGAGGGCTGACGAACGTGACCAATACGGGCAGCAGTAGCCCTACGCTGACCAACCTGTTTTTTATCAACAACTATGGGGCTAACATAGGCGGAGCCATCCTAAATTATGGGGCTGGCAGTGCGGCCAGTCCGACCATCAGTAACTGTCGCTTCGAGCAGAACACGGCGGGTGTTGGGGGAGCCATCGCCAACTATACGACTAGTGGCAACAGCGTTCCAGTGATCACCAACTGTTTCTTTGGGGGCAATAGCGCAACCCAATGGGGTGGAGCCATCGCTAACGTCTCGTTTGGAGGCACCCTCAGCCCAGCCATCACCAACTGCGCCTTTCAGAGCAATAGCGCGACCCAGGGTGGCGCCCTTTGGCAGGCCACGATACAAGCCGGTGTCCTCAATGCCCTCATCACCAACTGCTCGTTTGGGGGCAACCGGGCAGGAGAAGGTGGCGCCCTCTACAATTCGACCTCGTTCCCGGGGAGTCCGGCCGGGGGGAGCATCGGGCTCACGCTGGCCAACAGCGTGCTGTTTGACAATGGCGGAGCCAGCACCCTTTCTAACACGGGTGAGGTGACCCTGGCCACCCGTTACAATCTCTTTGATAGCGCCGTGACAGGCTACACCAGCGGAGAAGGTAACCGAGCCACGGCTACCTCGCCCTTTGCCAGTCCTACTAGCCTGCTTCTAGGATCGGGCTCGCCGGCCATCAACATGGGCGATAATGGGGTCTACCAGACTGCCGGGGGGCCACCTACCGATCTAGGGGGGGGCGTCCGGATTCAGCAGACGACCATCGATATGGGCGCCTACGAGACGGGGGACCAGACCCCTTGCCCACCTCTAGCCTTCACCGCCCCCCTGGCGTCAGGCTCGGCCGTCTGCGTGGGCGGTAGCGTGCAGGTAACAGGTACCCTCAGTGGTACGCCTACCACTTATCAGTGGTACAAAGACGGCGCTCCCCTGGCTACCCAGACCGGCGCTACGTTGAGTTTAACGGGTCTCCAAACCACTGATGCGGGTGCTTACGCGCTGGTGGTGACCGACGGCTGCAACCCCGCAGCGCCCACTAGCCTGACCTCGACGGCCTTCAGCCTGACGGTGAGTGCGGCTCCGGCAGCGACGATTCTGGTGCCCAGCGGGGGCGCCCTGAGCTGCGCCCAGCCGGTTCTGAGCCTGACGGCCATTGGTGGCGATACCTACCGCTGGGAGGACAACTCCACGTCGGCCGTTCGCAGCGTGAGTGTAGCGGGTACCTATTCGGTGACTGCTACGACCAGCCCCGGCTGCTCGGCCACGGCTACTACCACCATCACCAGCAGCACCGCCCTGATCACGGTGACTAATCCGGGCCAGACCACGGCCACCCTGGGTGCCCCCTTCAGTCAGCCCTTCACCGCTACGGGTGGCACGGGTGGGCCTTACAGTTTCAGTCTGGCCAGTGGCAGTTTGCCTCCGGGGCTAAGTTTATCTGCGGCTGGTGTTTTATCGGGCAGCGCGACCCAGGCGGGTAGCTTTACGGTCGTGGTTCAGGCGCAGGATTCCGGGGGCTGCGTGGGCGTTTCCACCTACATCCTGCTGGTGAGTGATACGTCGCCTACCCTGTCGCTGGCTAACGTCTCGGTCAGCCCGGCGTCGGTCTGCGTGGGTACTTGGGTAACCTTTACGGCCACGGTCGCCAATGTAACGGGCAGCTATGGCTATACCCTGACCAATGGTACTTCGACCAGTACAGGCACTAGCAGCAATCCTGCGTTTAGTCAGACGCTGGTGGCCAGTGGATCGGGGGTGCAAAGCTTCACCCTGACGGTGAGCAGTGCGGGTCAGTCGGCCACGGCAACCACGACGCTCACCGTCAATGCGCCCCCCAGCCCCACGCTCTCGGCCAGTAACGGCGGCCTACTCACCTGTACACAGACGAGTCTGACCCTAACGGCGGGCGGTGGCGCCACATATACGTTCGGGGGACCAGGTGTGGTCAATCAGACGGGTAACACCGCCATCGTTAACGCATCCGGCACGTATTCGGTTACGGTGACCAGCACCGAAACGGGCTGTTCTAGTACCACGACCACCACCGTCACTAGTACCACCGATGCCCCTGCGGTCAGCATTAGCGCCAGTGCCACCGCCCTGAGCTGCGCCAGTCCAACTGTCAGCCTGACGGCCCTGGGTACCGGCTCGGTGCGCTGGAGCACAGGCGAGACCAGCCCCAGCATCTCGGTCAGTGCGGCTGGCGCCTACTCAGTAACCCTAACTAGTGGGGGTAGCTGTACGGCCACCGCCAGCGTCACCATTGATAGCCAACCCAGCGAATCCCTCAGCTTTAGCCAGCAGCCAGCCTCGGCGTCGAGCGTGGCCCCAGGCACCACCGTCACTACCACCGTCTCAGTGAGTAGTAGCGGTCCACTGACCTACCAGTGGTATAAAGACAACCTCGCCACGCCGGTGAACGGACAGACTACGGCCACCCTATCCTTGACCAACGTGCAGCTGACCGATGTGGGCAGCTACTCGGTGGTAGTGACGGGGTCCTGCAATATCGGAACGCCGACCAGTCTGACCTCGACGGCCTTCGCCCTGTCGGTAACCGCGCCTAACACGGCGCCCACCCTGGCCAATGCCATCAGCAGTCAAACGGCTACGGTGGGTCAGAGCTACAGTATCAGCTTAGCCAACACCTTTACCGATCAAGAAACGCCTAACAGCCTGAGCCTGTCAGTGAGTGGTCTACCCACAGGACTAACGCTAGTCGGTACAACCCTTTCGGGCACCCCGTCCGTCAGCGGAGTAAACACAGTGATGCTGACGGCCACCGATCCGGGTAGCCTGACAGCTAGCACTAGCTTTGTACTGACGGTGAGTCCGGCCTCGGTGGTTAACACCGCCCCTACGGTAGTCAATGCAATCAGCAGTCAGACCGCGACGGTGGGACAACCCTTCGTGCTGAACCTGGCGAGCACCTTTGCCGATCAGGAGACGCCCAACAGCCTGAGCCTGTCAGTGAGTGGTCTGCCCGCGGGACTAAGCTTAGTGGGCACAACCCTCAGCGGCACGCCCTCTGTCAGTGGGATAAGCACAGTGATGCTAACAGCTACTGACCCAGGTAGCCTCTCGGTGAGCACCAGCTTTGTGCTCACGGTGAGCCCAGCCTCGGTGGTCAACACCGCCCCTACGGTAGTCAATGCCATCAGCAGTCAAACGGCGACGGTAGGCCAGAGCTATAGTATCAGCCTGGCCGGTAGCTTCACCGACCAGGAGACGCCCAACAGCCTGACGCTCTTAGCGAGTGGTCTACCTACGGGACTAACGCTAGTCGGTACAACCCTTTCGGGCACCCCGTCTGTCAGCGGGATAAGCACGGTGGTGCTGACGGCCACTGACCCAGGCAGCCTCTCGGTGAGCACGAGCTTTGTGCTCACTGTGAGTCCGGCTCCGCTGGTCAACACGGCCCCCACCCTGGTCAATGCCATCAGCAGCCAGACGGCCACGGTGGGTGTGGTCTACAGTCTGAACCTGGCAAACACCTTCACTGATCAAGAGACGCCTAACAGCCTGAGTCTGTCGGCCAGTGGTTTACCAGCGGGCCTAAGCTTAGTGGGCACAACCCTTTCGGGCACCCCGTCTGTCAGCGGAGTGAGCACATTGACGCTGACGGCCACTGATCCGGGCAGCCTCTCGGCCAGTACCAGCTTCGTGCTCACGGTGAGTCCGGCCTCGTCCGGGACCACCACCGCGCCCTTCGCCATCACCAGCGTGAGCACCATCAGCTGTACCCCGGTGGGCGACCGCATCAATGTCAGCTTTGCCCCCCAGTACACCGGTACCACCGGCCAGCCCATCAGCTTCTCGGTGGTCAATGAGCTGCTGCCCACCCCCGAACCGGGGCCTTACACGCTGAGTCTGTACACCGACAATCCCACCCTCACCCTGAGTGCTCAGCAGGCCGGCGTGACCACCAGCTACGTTTACAACTGGCTGGCGGCCTGTCAGACCTCCCAAGCCACCAACACGCCCCCTCGGGTGGTCACACTCCCGAGTCCGCAGACGGCGACCCTGGGCCAGGGCTTTGCCTATGTGGTGCCGGCTAACACCTTCACCGACAGCGAGACGCCTTTGAACGTAGTGCTTTCAGCGCAGGGTGTCCCCGCTGGACTTCGCTTTACGGGCACTACCCTCACAGGTACCCCCTCGACGACCGTCGGCTCGCCCTACTCAATCAGCCTGACGGCCACTGATCCGGGTGGGCTCTCGGTCACCACCCTCTTAGCTCTGGTGGTGCTGCCCGGCTCGAGCCCGGTGGAGCCAGGTAGTCCTTTTTCGATCACGGGCGTGACGACGCTCAGCTGTACCCCGGTGGGTGACCGCATCAACCTCAGCTTTGCCCCCCAGTACGCGGGACTCAACGGGCAGGCGATTGCCTTCGAGGTGATCAATGAGCAGCTGCCAACGAGCAGTCCCGCGCCTTACTCGTTGAGCTTGTATCGGGATAATCCGGTGCTGCAACTGCGGGCGACTCAGAGCGGTACTGCCAGTCCGGCTAGCTTTAGCTACAACTGGCTGGCGGCCTGTGCCAGTCTGGGCCAGGACAACACCCCACCGGTGGTCAACCGTGCGATCGCCAATCAGACGGCCACGGTGGGTCAGCCCTTCGAGCTGAACTTCATCAACACCTTTATCGACCAGGAGACGCCGGGAGGGCTAACCTACGCGGTGAGTGGCTTGCCGAGCGGCTTGCGGCTGGAGAACACCAGTATCCTGGGTGTACCCCAAAGTATGGGGGTATCGAGTATCACCCTGACGGCGACTGATCTAGGCGGGCTGAGCACGAGTGTGAGCTTCTTCTTGAGTGTGGAACCGGCTGAGGTGAGCGCTCTGGCGCTGGTGGTGCAGGCCACGCCGACGCAGGTGACGGTGGGGGGCAGCACGACCTTAACGGCGCAGGCCAGTGGAGGCACGGTTCCCTACAGCTTTAGTTTTACGGGGCCGGGCGCAGTACGCGTAGCGGGCAACGTAGCGGTGTTTTCGAACTTACCCCTGGGTGAACAGACCTTTACGGTAGTAGTCGGTGACGCGAGTGGGCCCAGTGCTCAGCAGCTAAGCGTGCCGGTGAGTGTGACGGTGGTGGCCCCCAGTTCGCAGACCCAGCCTGGCGGGGAGTCGTTTGCTCTGACGGGCGCGCAGACGGTAAGTTGCGAGGTGGTGCGGGCCGATCTTCGGAGAGTGACCTTCACGCCCCAGTATACGGGCCTCAGTGGCGAGCCGGTGAGCTTCTCGGTGGTTAATGAGCAACTGCCCACCACCGCACCGGGACCTTACACCTTGAACCTGTACACCGACAATCCCCTCATCACCCTCTCAGCCCAGCAAGGCAGTACCACCACTACGTATGTCTACAGCTGGTTGACGGCTTGTCCTGCGCAGCCGGGTGGGCGGCTGGGAACGGGGGCTGACTATGGGTCGGGCTTGCAGGTACGGGTGCTGGGTAACCCGATCGAAGGGCAAATGCTGGACGTGGAAATCAGAGGGGTAGCCGGTCAGCGGGTAAGGGTTGAGTTGGTGGATATGAAAGGATACCCGTTGCATAGTCGCCAGATCGAGCAGGCTGCGATTGTCGAGCCAGTGCGGCTGGGGGCGGATGCCCTACCAGCGGTGTTCCTGGTGCAGGTCAGTACGGCCACCCAACGGCAAACGGTGAAAGTCATCAAAGCGCACTAGCCGGTCAGAATATCAACCAAGCCTATACTTTCTAAACATCATAAAAAAACATGCAACAGCAACGGTATAACGTGTTTAACCAAATTCATAAAGGGCTGAGGGGCATGCTGTATGATACGGCGCTTCGCTTACAACAAACCGATTTTTCTCAGCCACAGGCCAGCCAGGCCCTTGAGCCATTACATCAGGTGCTCGTGTATTTCGATGACCACGCCGAACATGAGGATCGCTGTATTCTACCTCATATTCATAAACACAGCGCGCAACTCGTTGATGAGTTTGAAAAAGACCACGAGGTCGATCACCGCCTGACCCAGACCCTCTTTGGGCACATTCAGGAGTGGGAAACAGCCAACTCAGCCAGCCAGCGGGAAGCTATCGGCCAACAGATCTTGTTTGCCTTCAACGATTTTATTGCCTTTAATCTCTACCATATGAATAAGGAAGAGACCGTGCTGATCGATCTGCTTTGGCAGCATTATACCGACGCAGATATTCAGCAGATGCAACAGGCGATTCTTCAGTCAATTCCACCCCAGACGCTGATGGCCGAGAGTCGATGGATGATGCGCTCCATCAATGACAAGGAAGTGATTGGCTGGCTGTCGGGCGTAAAACAGGAAGCTCCGGCATTCGTATACGATACCTTTTTGCAAATGGCTCAGGAGGAGCTGCCGGCCGAGCGATTAGCAAACGTGCAGGCCGCTCTGGCGCTTGCTTAACACAAATCACCAGTTTATCATTTTCTTCTTATTAACTTATATTATGCAGTACAAACGGCTTATTTTGAGTTCATTACTGATGGGTAGCCTACTCTCCGGATGCCAGGATCACCGGGCTACCGCCCCGCCGGTTCAGCTCACGACGACCACGTTAGCGACCGGCTTAGTAGGACTCATTGGCGTCGAGACCGATGCCAGCGGACGCGTCTTCGTCACCGAACAGGGCACGGGCAAAAACGATGGCCGCCTATCCGAAATCACTCCGGATGGCAAGGTGCATCCCGTCATTACAGGCTTGTATTCCTTCCTTCGTCCGGATAATGAACTAGATGCGACCGATCATCTGCTGATCGTAAACGGGATTCTGTATTTTCTGAGTCCCCAGGGACTTTACTCGTTTAATCTGGCCACCTACAAAACCGGTAATGCGCCAATTCCTGCTTCGAGTCTGACGGCCGAACCTATTCAGCCATCCGTGATCGCCTATAATTTCACCGACGACACAGGCGAATCGCATCCCTACAACATGATCCTAGGTCCTGATGGTGTGCTTTATTTCACTGATGCAGCCGCCAATGCTATCCTTCGCCGGTCTAAACCCGGGCAGTTTGATGTGGTCACGGCCGTGCCGGGCATACCGAATCCCAATCCGGCCGGTCCTCCTCCAGGACCACCCGTTATTCAGTCGGTGCCCACTGGCATTACTTACGATGGCAAGCAGTTCGCTATCAGTACGTTGCTGGGTTTTCCGTTCCCGGCGGGTAAAGCCCTCATTTATCGGATGGACCTGTCGGGCAAGCTGACGGTATTTCAGCAGGCCTTCAACAGCCTGGTCGATATCGAGAACGATGGGAATGGCAACTACCTGGTTCTCGAGTTTGCTGCGTTTGGGCCCATGGGCTGGACACCTAATACGGGGCGGTTGCTACGGGCCAAAGGGACCGGCAGCGACGTCTTGCTCGACAAGCTGAACATGCCAACGGACCTGAAAATAGTAGATGCTCACACCGCCTACCTAACCAGCATGGGCAACGGAACGGTATCGAAAATTACGTTCTAGAGATTTCTCCAGTTGGGATTAGCCAGGGTAGCTAGTTAATCCCAACTGGTTTATGCGGGACTCACCCTTTACCTTAATTTCTTCAAGGCTATGACCCTTTATTTTTCCCTGGGGGCTTCTGATGGCTCCCCAGCCAGCCCATGTGTTTGCTGTGCGGAGCTTGAGATACAACTCGACGTACTAAACAGCTTTGTGGCCCTGGGCAACGTACTCGTATCGGCTTACTTAGTGGATGACGAGGGCAATCGCATCGACTTGCCCATAGAAGCGTTTGACGGTTCACCAATAGTTGGTCAGCTGCTAAATCTGACACAAGAGTATCAGCAACTACTCGGCGTTTGTCATGGCTCCAGATGAAATAGTAATCGGCTGAAAGTTAACTGTTATGTCAGTATGCTTTCCTGAGTTAGATTGACTAGCTACTTAGGACTACAGTCTTACTGCTATTGGTACCCGGTTATCTGGTTGCCAAATCGATTATCAACGTACCAGAATAATACGTAAAACAGCACGAGGCAGCCTGCAAAAACGCATACATACGTCAGCCCCCGATTCCGGATTATGAATACCTGCACGGCAACCAGAAGAATAAGCAGCATGCTAAGTACAGATCCGACAAAAGGGTTTTGTCGGGATATGAAATAAGATTGAGCAGCGACTAAGCCAAGACCCCAAAGCAATGCAAGAAAGGCGGGACGTAATACCGACATCGTAAAGGCTTGTTTACCAACGTACCTGGCCATCGCCAACCACGATCCATTTTTCCGTCACTAGTTTCTCCAGGGCAAAGGGGCCACGGGCGTGTAGCTTTTGCGTTGAAATGCCAATCTCGGCACCCAGCCCGAACACACCGCCATCCGTGAAACGAGTCGAAGCATTGGCGTACACCGCAGCTGCATCGACTTCGCGCAGGAATTGATCAATGAGCGACTGATTTTGTGAGACAATGGCTTCGGAGTGCCGGGACGAATACGTTTGGATATGCGACAAAGCTTCGTCTAGACCGTTTACGATTTTCACGGCGCATTTATAATCAACGAACTCACGGCCAAAGTCGGCAGGCTGGGCAGGCTGAAGGTTAGTGTACTCCGCGTTTTGAAAGATGCCATGCGCTGTTTCGTCGGCAAATACCTCAACGTTCCATTTCGCAAAATCAGCCGTTAGCATAGGCAGAAACTGAGCCGCAATTGTTTCATCAACGAGCACACAATCCAGCGAATTGCAGACGGATGGCCGTGATACTTTGGCATTCACAACAATAGCAGCAGCTTTCTCTAAATCAGCCGATGTTTCGACGTAGGTATGGCAGACGCCCGCCCCCGTTTCGATAGTCGGCACGAGTGAGTTCTTGCGAACAAACTGGATAAGCGACTCTGAACCGCGTGGAATAATGATGTCTACGTAACGGGTCGCCGTCAGTAATTCGTTTACTACGCTCCGATCGGGCGGTAATAGCGTAACGGCGGCTTTAGGGACATCAAATTCAATCAAGACCCCCTGAATGAGGCTTACCAGATAACGGTTCGAGAAATCGGCTTCTTTACCCCCTTTGAGCACGCAGGCGTTACCCGACCGCAAACAAAGCGACGCTACGTCTACCGTTACGTTCGGGCGGGCTTCGTAGATTACGCCAACCACACCCAAAGGCACTGCAATTTTTTTGAGTTGAAGCCCTTGCTCAATTGTCTTGTTAATGATGACTTCACCGGCTGGGTCGGGCAGAACGGCCACCTCACGAAGACTTTTAGCAAGATCGGCCACCCGGCTTTCCGTCAGTTTTAACCGATCATATTTAGGATCTTCGGCGGGCATTTGGTCGAGATCTTTCTGATTCTCGACCAGGATTTGAGCGCTGTTAGCTGCCAGCACATCGGCGAGCCGGTTCAGCAATTCAGTTTTAACAGAAGGACTAAGCCGCCGAACAGCCGTTGCCGCTTGTTGAGTTGCCTGGAGTAGAGGAGTAATGGGTGTCATGGTTGTGGGTTGGTTAGCTGGTTCTGAATATAGTTCAGAACCTCCGCTAACGTTATATCGTGGCTAGCTGTAACAAGTTCTGAGCCACTCCTGTAGTCATGTTTATGATGTGGAAATGACGCAAGTTTAGGGAAATGTGGTGCGTTATCCCAGCGTATGAGCCATGTGCTGTCTATGCGCTGCCATTGGAAAGCATATTTTCGTTTTGCAGGGCTCAAATAATCATTGGTAAATAAAACAGATTGATCAGTAAACGTAACCCGGAGTTTTACCTGAAACTTAGCAGGAGTATGTTCATAATGTAAGACTTCATATTGACTGACTAGCGGATCATTGGCTAATAGATCTAACACTTTGCTAACATCAAAATACCCGCTGCTCATTCTACAATTTCGATGGCCCCCTGTTTTATTTCCTCTATGGTTTTCAAAACATCTTCGAGCATGTCAACAGCAGCCCCCCAGTCAATACTATCGTCCCATTCTTCATAAACTTCTTTGTCAGCCGTTTCTATACGCTTTTCAAAATCAGCGTATGACATACCGTACTTGCGCTCAAACATGTTGATTGTGTCCTGGAAGCGATGCTTCTTTCCAAGATATTCAAACATCATCCACTGTTTTACCGACTGCTTGCTTACTTGTATCATACTGAATACATTAAAAAACAAAGTTGGCGAAAATTGACGGGTTACAAAAGTACAATATCGTTGGCATTGGCAACCTCAACGTTTTGCTGATTAAGTTGTTGAGACAAAGTTTGTGACGATATCCGGGACCGCGCAACCGCTACGGCCTGTTGGGTTTCGTCAACGATCTCGACCATCTCGCCTATTTCAAACTCGCCCAGAATGGCGCGAATACCCACCGCCAGCAGACTGCGCCGTTGCTGCAAAGCGCGCACCGCTCCCGAATCGACCTGGACTCGGCCAACAACCAGACTACCACTCGCCAACCAGCGGTTCCGGGCCGACAAAGACGTTTCGGATGGCGTAAAATTCGTTCCGGCTTCGCCCCGTAGTGCCCGGCCGAGGTTATCAGCCTCATTCAGTCCGAAAATAACGACCCGAATGCCCATGCGCGTCGCTAACTTGGCAAAAGTTAATTTAGAGGCCATTCCGCCAAGGCCTAACGACGATTTATCGGTGCGGACTACACCAAATACCCCTTCGTCAAAATCGGTCACCTGCCGAATGATTTGCCCATTAGCGTCAAGCAATCCTCCGACTGATGTGCATAGCATCAGGGCCTGAGCGCCAAACCCTACGGCGATCAGCGTAGCTAACTCGTCGTTATCCGAGAACTTCAATTCGCGGTTGCTGACAACATCATTTTCGTTGGCAATCGGGATGATGTTGTTATGCCAAAGCTCTTCATACGTCTGCTTCAGTTGCAGAAACTGATCGCGGTTAGCAAAATGATGCCGTTCGCACAGGCTTTGCGCAATTGATATTCCGTAAATCGCGAAGAATCTTGAGTATTGATTGAGCAGCAACAGATTACCGACGGCTGCAGCGGCTTTACGTTGCGTAATGTCGCCCCGATAATCCTGGATTAACGCTTTGCCCGCGCCCACTGCTCCTGACGATACCAAGACAATGCGGTAGTGGGGATGAAGAGCGGCTACCTGTCGGGCAATGTCCACCATGACAGGCTCGTTGGGTTCGCCGTTGGGCTTGGTAATAGAGGCTGTGCCGAATTTTAAAACAAGAACGGGCTTATTCATGCGGCAAAGATACAGCAACTCGTAAACCGTAGCACCGACTGTTGTGGTCAACGTTAACTAGTCGCCAGCGTGATTCTTGAAGAGATGTTCAAGAACCTGCTCGGTAAAACGAGCTTTTCTGCGAAGAGCAGATTTGAGCTGTTTGAGGTAGTCTGCTTTGGGAATCTCGATGGCACCATACCGGCGAACGTTGTCATTGATGAACTGCGTATCCAGTAAATCGAATTGTTGTTCGCGCAGAATCAGGATAAGGTAATGAAACGCAACTTTTGAGGCATTACTAACATGGTGAAACATGGATTCGCCGAAAAAAGCAGCTCCGAGTGCCACGCCATACAGGCCGCCCACTAAACGATCATCTATATACGTTTCGACGCTATGTGCCAGACCCAGGCGGTGTAACTCCGTGTAAGCTTGAATAATCTCTTCCGAAATCCAGACGCTGTCGTCTTGCGAACGGGGCATGGAGCAATAGCGCATGACCTGTTCAAAATCACAGTTAACTCGAATCTCAAACTCGTTGCGGTTCAGGGTTGGGCGCAGTGATTTTGAGGGTTTATACGTATCAATCGGAATAATAGCACGAGGGTCTGGCGCGTACCAATAGAGCGTACCGTCTGCATCGGCCATCGGAAAGATGCCGTTGATGTACCCGTATATCAGGTCGTCGGCGGTCAGCTTGTTCATGAAAACAGAGGATTTGCCCTACGACAAAGATAGAAAAATAGTTGACAGTTGGCAGACAATCAGCAGCAGTTTACAAGCAACTGGTAATAGTGCCTGTAAACTGCTGGTCAAAAATGATTTATTAATAGCCTGGGTTTTGCTGCAACTTTGAATTCGCCTGTGTCTCTTTAAGCAGAATCGGTAAGAAATAATTACGGTCAGCAAACCGCCGTTCCTGCACGGTAACATAATCATAACGGACACGGCCAGACGCATCTTTAGTAACTTTAACGCCCCGCACCGGCTGATTTTCGGTTTGGGGAGCAATTTTCCAACGGCGGACGTCATAATAGCGGTGTTCTTCGTAAGCAAGTTCGACCTGCCGCTCGCGTTGGATGCGTTCGCGCATTTGAGCCTGAGTAAAACCCGCTGGAATCGGTGGCATTAGGGCGCGGGCGCGCAGGCGGTTAATGGCTTCGTAGACATTGGCGTCCGGACCTACGGCTTCGTTTTGAGCTTCGGCATAGTTCAGTAACATCTCGCCCAGACGGAAGTAAATCCACGGCGCCTGGCTGCCCGTAGCACTGCTGAAATCACGGCTTTCGTTAATGAATTTACGCAGATAATAACCCGTCAGTGTTGTGTTGAATGACTCCGGGCCATCGGGGCCATCCTGCCCGTTTGGCGTGAATACCTCAATGGTACGTCCGCGGTAAGGGGCTCCGTTGTATAGTACCGTAGCGTAAAAACGTGGATCGCGATTTACGTAAGGATTCTGCGCATCGTAACCCGAGCTGGGGTCCGTTATCGGTTTACCACCCTCCATATCATAGGCGTCCACTAAGGCTTGCGTAGGAATATTGCCCGCCCAGCCGCCGTAACCATTCGGTCCGTTCCAGCGCTCCAGATTCAAAAAACCATCCCCTGTTTGGGCCTGAGCCCGGTCAAAAATGATTTCGGCGTTGCGGGGCGTCAGAAACAACTGCTGATAATCGGGGTAAAGCTGGTACAGTCCCAGGTCAATAACCGCTTTGGCGGCTGTAGCGGCTTGCTGCCAGCGCGCAACATCATTGGCTCCCGCATACAATGGGCTAGCGGCATACAGCAGCATACGAGCTTTTAGGGCTAAGGCAGCTCCTTTTGTGGCCCGTCCAACGTCGGCTCCTGAGTAGGATAAAGGAAGAAGTGCTGCTGCCTCATCCGCTTCTTTGACGATAAAAGCAATGCTTTCGGCGAGTGATGCGCGTGTTACCTGCGTGAAGTCTTGGTCGAGGGTAAATGACTGCGTAATAAGCGGCACCCCACCGTAATTGCGCACCAGATCGAAGTAACGAAAGGCCCGTAAAAACTTCATCTCACCCGTCAGTCGCCGACGCTGACTCGAATCCATGGGCACCTCGCCGATGCGCTCAAAAAACATGTTAGCGTCTTTGATGTAACGGTAGTTTTTGCTCCAGGGGTTCATGTTGGCGTTGGATTCCGTGGGGCTGCTACCCAAAATAGCAAGGTTCGCCGGCGTAATTTCTCCCCGGTTGATGCTCCACATGCCGTAGTCGTGGCTAAATATGGATTCGTCAGACGCCGACGCCCACATCAGTTCATCGCCGTTCCAGTTGAAGCCAAAGCCGAGGTCACGGTACTTCGACGTTACGTAAGATGTTACCAGATTAGCGTCTGTCCAGACCGCGTTCTCGCTGAGCCGGTCAATAGGCGTTTTGTCCAGCAGGTCGTGACTGCAACTGGCTGTGCCAAGTAAGGCAATAGTTAGAATTGTGTATATGAGGAGTTTCATAGATTGAAGAATGAAAGGGCGAAATCGGACCGCCGAAGGAGAGCGAATGAGTGATTTGGCCTTTCCGCAGTTTCACTCATTCGCTCTTTATCAGAACCGGGCGCTCAAGCCCACATTGTACAATTTTTGTTGCGGGTAGAACCAGCCAAGGGCCGAGCCGCCTTCGGGATCGACTGTTTTGAGTTTATCAATCGTGATTAAGTTGAAACCGCTGACATAGACGCGTAATGATTGAATCTTAATCTTGTCCAGCAGTGCCTTGGGAAGGTTGTAGCCTAGCTGCACATTCTTCAACCGAACGAAACTGGCATCTTTCAGCCAATAGGTGTTCTGATACGTGCCGTTAATGCTATTGAGCATTTCGCTGGCTACACGCGGAAACGTGCCATCGGGGTTATCAGGTCGCCACCGATTGGCCGCGTCCTGCGCGAAGAAATTACCCGTCGATCCTGATTCCAGCAACAGATACTGCGATACCCGAGCCTGCCCCTGAAACAGGACGTTTAAGTCAATGCCTTTCCAGCCTAGGTTGATCGGAACGCCGTACACAATTTCAGGAATGTTGCTGAACTTGGGACGAATGCGGTCATCAGCCGTAATTTGCCCATCACCATTCACATCTTCAAGCTTCAGATCGCCTGGTCCCGCTCCGAGCACATGCGGATACGCATCAACCTGTGCCTGATCGCGAAAAACGCCCAAACTCTGGTAAAGCAATCCGCTATACTGTGGGTCACTAATGGCCCGACCTTCTTGCCGCTGGTAGTCGGGAATGCCGGGGGCTTCGTCGAGGTATTGCACGCGGTTACGGGCAAAAGTGAAGTTTGTACCGACCGAAAGATTAATGGGGCCGTATGTATTGTTGTGCGTAATCTGAAAATCGAAACCCCGGTTCGTTAATCGACCGATATTTTCATTCGGTAGTACCAAACCGGTATAATCGGGTACCGACACATTCCGGCGAATCAGGATGTCGCTCCGCAGGGTAGAGAAATAATCGAACGTAATGTTAAGTTTACCACTAAACAGATTAGCGTCCAGCGCTAGGTTCGTCGTGCGGGCTACTTCCCAGGTTACATTGGGGTTGGGCTCGCCCGACGCACTCAGGCCCGGCTGCCGAACGGGAGTTTGCCCCAGAATATACCCTGGGTCAAAATTATAAGCGGCCAGGTACTGATACTGCGGTATGCGGTCGTTGCCGAGCAGCCCATACGACGCCCGAAACTTCAGACTATTTATGAAGCTAAGCGCTGATGCATTCTTAAACCAGGACTCCTCCGACATCCGCCAACCAACCAAAAAGGCCGGGAAAAAACCAAATCGACGGCCTCGTGCGAAGTTCTGCGACCCATCGTAGCGCGCCTGAAACTCGGCCAGGTAGCGATCATTGTAGTTGTACTGCAAACGGCCAAAGTAGTTCTGCCGCGCCGACTCGAAGGCTGAGCCGTTGGCCCGCGCACCGGCTTCACTCCCGGCGAATAACTGGTCGATCTGACTGCTGACGAACCCATTGCGGAACCCGTTGAGGTTGTCGCTTCGTAAGGTACTTTGTTCATACGCAATGAAACCTGCCAGGCGGTGCGGGCCGAAAGCGCGGTCGTAATTCAGCCGGGCATTCAGCGTGATTTGAGTAACGTTGACTTGTAGTTCGTTCAGCTCAGCCGTGGCGGGCCCATTACGTTGGGGGTTATACGTTTTGGTTGAGTCGTTGTAATTGTACGTCGTCCAGGGGAGCGACCACTGCTTTAAAAACTGAAACGATTTGTCGAGGGCTGCAAATCCGTCCACGAAGAACCCATTCAGAAACGGTAGGTTCTCACGCAGTCGAACCGTGGCGTTGAGATACGTCCGGCGGTCGCGTTGGTTACCCAGGGCGTCGGTAACTTGCAACACGGGGTTACGGCCCTGGTCGGTACCCGAGCCGGGTAAGCCGTTTGGATATGTTGCCACGAGGGTAGGGTAGGCCCGAAGCGCGTACCGAAAAATTCGGGCTGCGCTATCGAGCGGAAAGTCACGGTCTTCCTGCCGACCGTTCATGTCGACGCCAACCATCAGGTTCTTACCGATAGTGGCGTCAACGTTAGCGCGCAGGCTGTATTGGTTGTATTTGGCTGTACCATTACGGTAGTAACCGTCCTGAAATAGATTTCCAAACGACACCAGATACCGGACATCGTCGCTTCCTCCGCTGACGCCCAGCGTATGCCGATGCTGGGGCGAGCTGGGCTTCAATATCGTTTGAAGCCAGTTGGTGTTTGGATAGTTGATTGGATCGGAGCCATCGCGGAATTTTTGAATTTCAGCGTTGGAATAAACCGCGTTTAAGCCCTGTGTTGGGTCCTGATAATACCGAATTTCGTTCAGAATCTGTGCATATGTAGCGGCATCCGCCATTTTCGGAATGCGGGTTGGGGCCGAAAAGCCTTGATTGAAATCGTACGAAATCTGCGGCTTACCTTTCTTTCCCCGGCGTGTTGTTACTAAAATAACGCCGTTAGCCGCCTGTGAGCCATAAATAGAGGCTGAGGCATCCTTCAAAATGGAAACACTTTCTACCTCATTCGGATCAAGCCGGTCGAGGCCACCAAGCCGGTTGGCCACACCGTCGATAACGATAAGCGGGTTTGGATCGCCAAGCGTACTCCGGCCCCGAATGAAAAATTGAGAACCGTCGCGACCCGGTTCACCAGAGCGATTCAGGGCGATCAGGCCGGGGGTGCGCCCTACCAGCGAATTGGAGAGATTGGGCTGTGGACTCTGCACCAGATCGCGACCGGAGACTTCGGCTACCGAGCCCGTAAGGGTCGAGCGTTTCTGGGTACCGTAACCGACCACGACCACTTCGCTCAGCGCCTGAGCATCTTCTTTGAGTGTTATGGTGAGCGTTGTTTGTGAGCCAATGGCAACATCCTGCGAAACATAGCCAACAAAACTGACGGTTAACGTAGTGTTCGGGTTCGCAAGGGTGAAGGTGAAATTACCATCCGCATCGGTTGTTGTGCCTCGCTGTGAGCCCTTTTGAACGATTGTGACACCGGGTAGCGCTTCGCCGGTGGCAGTAATAACTTTACCTGTAATGCGGGTATCAGTTGGCGATTGGGCGAAGAGACCGGGACTGAGGCCAATGAAAAATAACAGAAAACGAAGGATTGGGTCAACGTGTTTCATTATGAATAATATGGGGTGATATTTGAGCAAACCCGTTAACCCAATGTCGAAGGTATTGTTGTAAAAATATTTGTAAGTGGTTCTAGAGAGTTTGTGTATTATACAAAATGGCTTGATTTGGGCGCAGTAACACTCGGCACGCCATTTGATGTAAACAAGAAAACAGCATGAACAAACAATGTGAACTGTAGCTGGTGCCAACCAAGATATAGTCACCAACAACTATATTGCTGTGCATGACCCACCCGTATGATTTTCCTGTTCATGAATCGTATCCTTTGCCTGAAACAGCAATCCTCTATTCTGTTTGTTCTGCTTTTGCTAAGTAGCGTAGCTACAGTTGCGCAGAACAACCACATTCGGCCCAACGTAACGCTAGGGTTGATTACGCCCGATGGTTTTACTAGTTCGTCTACTGATTCAACCGCCGAAGCCGTGGTGTTGTATGAGTCGGGAGAGGTGTCGTTTGAAGTGAATACTGACCAAAGCTGGGTAATCTTTACGCATCACGTTCGAACGCTTATCCGAAAAAAATCAGCGTATCACCGGGCCACCGTTCAACTGACCGTCCGGCGCGGGTACGGCACCTTACACGAGAAAATGAGCGATCTGGAGGGGTACACGTACAATCTTGTCAATGGTGTTCTATATACTGACCCTTTAGACTTGAAAAACGCTCGGTTTACGGAAAAGGCCGCTGACGATTATTGGATTGAAAAGTTTACCATGCCGAATGTACGTGAAGGCTCAGTTATTGATTATAAGTATACCGTTAAGACGCCCTTCATCGTCAATCGAACTCCGGAGCCCTGGTATTTTCAGCGGGATATTCCAGTCGACTGGAGTCAGTACCAAATCACCATTCCTAGTCTATATCCTCATAAAATAATCTTAAACGGATATCATGATTTAGATGTAAATGAAGTTAAACCCATCAAAATTAGTCTGGTCGCAGGCGAGCGTAAAAGCGAAGCTCAATTGTGCTTTTACGCCATAAAACATGTCCCAGCCTTCCGAAAAGAAGCCTATATCACAACCGAAGAAGATTATTTGTCGAGGTTGGATATCGAGCCACCTAACTACAAAGACTACAGAAAAGAGCAGGAAGAAAACTTCACCTGGGAAGCCATTGACAGACGGTTGAAAGGGAACGAGAACTTTGGATACCAGTTAGAGCCCAAAGATTGGCTACGCAAACTGGTTGAATCAAGAATCTTGACGGAATCGGATACGCTTAGCCGCATCAAAGCGGCCTGTGATTTTGTGGCAAAAACAATGACCTGGGACAGAAAATTGTCGATTTGGGCGGGTGATCTTAAGCAAGTGCTAGCCGATAAAAAAGGTGACTCCGGTGACATAAACATCTTACTGATTGCCGTATTGCGAGCAATGGGTATTCGGACCTACCCAGTCATTCTCAGTACAAGTACACACGGTCGTATCAGAGAAGAGTTGGCCCTTCTGCGACGATTCAACTACGTAGTGGCGATGGTCAGCGTGAATGGAAAGCCGTTGTTTCTGGATGCTACCGATGCATACCTCTCGCCCGGTATGCTGCCCATTCACTGCCTTAACGGAATAGGTCGACTGATCGATCCACCCCACAGTCGGTTTGTGCCACTACCCCCAACGGAACGGCTAATAGGAGCAACCATCAGCCGCCTGACACTCAATGAAGCCGGCGAGTTAAAAGGTACTCACACGCAATCATACGGAGGTTATGGAGCCTGGCTAAATCGCCGGCTCTTAAATATCGTAGGTGAGCCAAAATATCTGGAGACAATACGGGAAAATGAACCAGACTGGCAAATTGAAAAAGCGAGCTTTACGGGTATAAGTGGAACTGAGGGTACGTTTAACATCGATTATGCGCTGACTGTACTGGACGCCTGCACACAAGCCGGCGAACGAGTATACCTACGTCCGCTGATTACGGAGGCTTATACAGAGAACCCATTTCGAGAGCCTAAACGTCAGAACCCAGTACATTTTGGCGTTCCTATCGACGAAACATTCACGGCAACCTATACACTGCCTAGTGGTTTTTTGGTGGAGCAGGTTCCTAAACCAATAGCCATGAGTATGCCTCATAATGGTGGCCGATTCATCTATAAAGTATCGGTTGAGGATGGTCAGATACGGGTTGATAGCCGGGTTATATTACGAAAAGCGGTGTATGAGCCATCGGAGTACGGTGCTTTACGGGAGTTGTACACCCAAATCGTTGCCAAGCACACCGAACCTATCGTGTTGAAACGAGGAACAACCGCTACTAGATAAATGAAATTGTTTGCCTAAAGAGTAAACAGAGAAAGCATTTGTAGGAAGGCCTACCGTTTACATAATCTCTTTTGAAATATGTTATCAGGATAATATCTTGGCATGTTTCTGGAAAACATTTACCCACCACTCATGTTCTCTTCTCGTTATTTACCACGGCTATTGACGTTGATAGTCGTATGCGTTTACGTTAGCCTGAGCAGTATTTATGCTCAGAAAAAGGCTGAGCCGGTGCCCACTCCTGATATTAAGTTCGGTAAAGTCACCTCTGATCATTTTAACAACCAAACTACCGATTCAACCGCCGAAGCCGTTGTGCTCTACGATTTTGGACAGGTGCAGTTTAGTGATGGCAATAATGACTTCTGGATGGAGTTTACGCACCATGTCAGGATTCAGATTCGTAAGAAATCAGCCTACGATCGGGCAACCGTCGAATTAGGCGTCCGACGGGGTAAGGCAGGGCAAAACGAGTTCGTATCTAACTTTGAGGGATGCACTTATAATATCAATGGTGGGAGCGTAGCATTCGATAAGCTTGATAAGTCTGGACACTTTACCGAGCGTGTATCAGAGGATTATTCGCTTGAAAAATACACCTTGCCGAATGTCCGTGAAGGGTCAATTATTGAGTATCAATATACAGTCAGAACGCCATTCAACGTCAGTCATAACCCCAGAACGTGGTGGTTTCAACAAAATATACCGGTTAACTGGAGCGAATACCGCATTACGGTGCCTGATTACTTTTTTTACAAGATAATGCAGGGTGGATATCTACCGCTGACCATCAATCAGCATGAGCGGTCGAGTTATCCACTTCTCTCAGCTCACCCCGAGATCGGTTCAACTGCCTATCGATTTGCGGTAAAAGATGCGCCTGCCTTTCGCGACGAGTCGTACATCACCACCGATGATGACTACTTGTCGAAAATTGAGTTCGAGCTGGCCAGTTACCAAATGCCAGGGCGTGCTACTACCGATTTCTCGGTCACCTGGGAAGCATTAGACAGAACCTTGCTGATGAATGCCAGCTTCGGCGGACAGTATAAACGCGCCGGTTTTCTGCGCGAGACGGCTCAGTCCTTACTGAGTCGGCATAAGGATACCTTGGGCCGGGTTAAGGGTGCGTATGAGTTTGTGAAAAAGCACATAAAGTGGAGTAGTGAATCGGCATTGTGGTCGAACAACGTTAAGAAAGTATTCGACGACAAAAAAGGGGATGCCGCCGACATCAACCTCTTACTGATTGCCCTGCTGCGCGAGATGGATATTGAGGCTAATCCGGTCATTCTGAGCACCCGATCGCACGGACGAATCGTTGAAGCGTATGCCCTGCTACGGAAGTTCAACTACGTAGTTGCTCATGTATCATTGGGTGGCAAAGATGTTCTGCTGGATGCTACTGATCCTTATCTCCAGCTTGGTATGTTGCCCACACACTGCCTGAATGGTTCAGGGCGGCTTGTTCACGCCAATAAGGCTCGGTTTATATCGCTGGCTCCGAGAGAGCGTAATGTCGAAGCGCGTAACGCTACGTTTACGCTTGATGAAGAAGGGGAGGTAACGGGTACCCTTGTCCATTCGCATGGTGGCTATAGCGCCTGGAGCGCCCGTAAACAGTTTGCGACCGATGGGCACACAACGTATCTGGATGGTGTTCGTAAAAAGCGACCCAGTTGGCAGATCGAGCAGGCAAAATTTGAGGAAGTTGACTCTATAGGAACATTCAACGCTACGTACGCGCTTACAATTCCGGAAGCCTGTGGCCGGGCTGGCGACCGACTTTATCTGCGCCCTATGCTGAGCGAAGCGCATGGGAGTAATCCGTTTAAAGAGAAGGAGCGGCTGTATCCTGTCGATTTTGGCGTTTCAATCGACGAAAACTTTTTGGCTACGTACACGCTGCCTGCCGGGTTTACGGTTGAGGAATTGCCCAAACCTGTATCGATGATTCTGCCGAACAACACCGGACGGTTCAATTATCAGGTATCGGTTATTAATAGAAATCAACTACAGGTTGTCAGCCGGATACTGCTGCGCAAAACCCAGTATTTTGCCGAGGAGTATTCAGCTTTGCAGGAATTCTTCAGCCAGATCGTTGCTAAACATGCTGAACAAGTCGTACTAAAGCGCGGAACTGTTGCCGAGAAGAAATAACGACATCGGTATGAAGAAACTTTTAACAATCAGCTTGTTTCTGTGTCAACCGGTTTGGGCGCAGGTGGAATATCAGGCGGCTGCAATTCCGGCTGCTTTGAAAGAGAACGCACATGGCGTTGTTCGTCGGCACGAAACAACGTTTACCGTTAAGTCGGCAGGAGAAGCTACGCAACGCATTCGTAGTGTTGTAACGGTGTTGGATAAGCAGGGCGACGACCAGGCCACGAAGGTTGTCTACTACAATAAACTATCTAAAATCATCGACTTCGAAGGAGCGCTTTACGACGCCGATGGAAAGCTGATCAAGAAGCTCAAGAAGGCAGATATTGACGATTATAGCACCTACACTGACTATAACCTGTTTGATGATCAACGGTTCAAATCGGCCAAGTTTCCCAAGCAGCCGACGTATCCTTACACGGTTGAGTTTGTTGTTGAGACGGCCGAACGAAATTTGATGTTCTATCCTACCTGGATGCCTCAAGACGAGCAGCATCTGGCAGTTGAACAGGCTACGTTTGTGGCTAACATACCGTCTGAGTTAGCTATACGCTACAAGGAAATGAATATCCAAACGCCAGTGGCCGTAACATCGCTTTCTAACGGTGGAAAAAAATATACCTGGACGTTAGCAAACTGTCCGGCCGTTGAATTTGAGCCACTATCGCCCCCGGCTCAGGAACAGCTTCCTATTGTGTATACGGCTCCAACGGACTTTGAGGTACAGGAGTATACAGGGAAAATCAATACCTGGAGTGACATAGGGCGGTTTTACCATATGCTTAACGAGGGTCGCGATCAGATCCCGGACCATGTCCGTCAGCAAGTAATCAACCTGACGAAGGGCGAAACGACCACGGCCGGTAAGATTCGAAAGGTGTATCAATATTTGCAGAATGAGACTCGGTACGTGAGTATTCAGCTGGGTATTGGCGGCTGGCAAACTATTGAAGCGGAAAAAGTAGCCCTGAATAAATATGGTGATTGCAAGGCGCTGACAAACTACACTAAAGCACTGCTGAAAGCCGCTGGTATAACGGCCTACCCGGCCCTCGTGCGGGCGGGTAACGACCAGCCAGATATTCTGACTGATTTTCCGTGCTTTCAATTTAACCACGTTATTCTTTGCGTACCAGACGGTCGAGACACGACGTATCTGGAATGCACAAGTGGTCATGATCTGGCTGGCTACGTCGGCGATTTTACCGGTAACCGTCATGCGTTGCTTATTATGCCGAATGGGAGCCGATTAGTGAAAACACCCGCTTACCGCCCCATCGATAACCTTCAACAACGCCGTATAACCGTAAAATTAACCGATCAGGGAGACGCTACCGCCGATGTGCTGACTCGGTACACCGGGCTTCAGCAAGATGACCATGCCAACGTCTTTCACCGCTTAAACCAAGATGATCAACGAAGCTGGTTGCTCAAACATATTCGAATTCCAACCTTTGAACTCAACACATTTACCTTCAGCGAAGAAGCCGGGCAACTGCCCACCTTCGTAGAGACCTTGAAAATAGATGTACGTCGGTGGGCCACGGCGAGCGGCACTCGCCTGTTCTTACCCCTCAACTTAATGTCGGCTCTTTCGCCCGCTACGCCGTTGAGCCAGCCCCGGAGAGCGGCCGTGGAATTGAATGCAAATTATGATTTTGAGGATAGCGACACCATTACGTATCAATTGCCAAAAGGATACGCTCCTGAGTACGAGCTCACTCCATTAACAGTAGAGTCTAAATTTGGTCGATATACAGCCCAGGTAACGGTTGAAGGCGAGCGGGTTACCTACATTCGGCGCGTGACCATGCACCGCGGCCGTTTTCCAGCATCGGCTTATTCGGATTGGGTCGATTTCCGGAAAAAGGTTGCCAAGGCCGACCGGGCGCAGATGGTGTTTGTTAAAAGCAATTAAACCAAACCCTTTCGGGCCTGTCGAACGTTTATCAGACAAACGATTTGAATTCAACCATGAAGAAAGGACTTGTTTTGTTCGTATTAGCGGCCCTGCCGTTATTATTTAGCCAGTGCAGTGTTAACAAACAGATCGCGCAAGCTAAAGCGCTTGGTGACTGCCGGTACACGATTGCATCGGCCGATAGTGTATACTTAGCCGGTACCGACGTCCGGCAATTTCAGAAGCTGGAAGACCTCAACCCGGCCCGTTTTCCGCGGCTGGCAGCTGGTCTGCTAACCCGGAATGTACCGCTGGACGCTCGTATAAATCTCGAGATTACCAACCCTACCAACAAACTAGCCGGTATCAACCAGCTGGAATACCGGATTCTGCTGGCGGGGCAGGAGTTGTTCAACGGGTTTTTAAACCAGCGCATTGAAGTACAGCCCGGTGGCGGGCGCACCCGCGTTCCGGTCCGGCTGAATGCTAATGCGTATCAGTTACTGACTGATCCGAAAACCCGCGATGCGTTTGCGCAATTGATGCAGAACTTTTCGGGTTCCGCCAATAGTAAACCATCGAAGCTGACGATTAAGATCAAGCCAACATTGGCGCTGGGTAACAAAGCCATTAATTATCCCGGCTACATCACGATCGATCAGGACGTAACCAACAAAATTCTGCTGGGCAATTAGCCTTAGGCTTCTTTTATGGCCTTTGGGTCAGTAGCATTTAAACCGCTCCGGCTTTTTGACGTCGGGGCGGTTTTATTGTTTACAGCCTTTTCTATTACGTTTAACATCTTTGATCAAACAACCCGATGCGCCAACTATTGATAGTCTTGTTCGTTTCCGCTTCAGCAACCTACACGATAGCTCAGTCGAATCGTATTCAGCTTACGCACGACGAAGCTAAGAAACAGGTGAGTGTTACAGTGGACGGTAAGCCCTTTACCGCTTATATCTATCCCGGTCCAACGGTTTTAAAAAAGCCTGTGCTTTATCCGATCCGGTCGGCGGGTGGTAACTTCATCACCCGTGGCTGGCCCCTCGACCCGCGGCCCGACGAACGGATTGACCACCCGCACCACGTAGGGATGTGGTTCAATTATGGAGACGTGAATGGTCATGATTTCTGGAATAATTCCACCGAAGTTGGACCGGAGCACAAAGGACCGTTCGGCACCATTGTTCATACAGGCGTTAAGTCAATGAAAAGCGGTAAGGACGTGGCCGAATTGACTGTCACGGCGGACTGGCTTGACAAAGACAATAAAGTGATGATTCAGGAGACTACCACATATGAGTTCCGGGGTACGGCTACCGATCGCACTATTGACCGTATCACAACCCTGAAGGCTGTCGATAAAGACGTTCTGTTTAAGGATAACAAAGAAGGCATGATTGCGCTACGGATGGCTCGCCAACTTGAACAGCCTTCTACTAAACCAGAAGTGTTTACGGACGCACAAGGCGTAGCAACAAAGGTACCTGTACTCAATAATGCGGGCGTAACTGGACTGTATCATAGCAGTGAAGGCGTTGAGGGTGATGCTGTTTGGGGCACCCGGGCCCAGTGGATGAAGCTAACAGGGACGGTTGGTGGCGAAGCCGTATCCATTGTGTTAATGGATCACCCAAAGAACGTGGGTTACCCTACATACTGGCACGCCCGGGGCTATGGTCTGTTTGCCGCAAATCCGTTGGGAGCATCCGTGATGAGCAGCGGTAAAGCGCCAGCAATGAACTACACGCTCCCCGCAGGTAAGTCGGTTACGTTTCGTCATAAGCTGTTAATTCGTTCGGGTAACTTACCAGATTCAGCCCTGAACGAAATAACCAAGCAATAAGAAGGAGGGGTAGGAAACGGATTTTTTATTTGGCATACTATTTGTAACCTTGCCTGGCTGGTATAGGTGAAACGTACTAGTCTATTATGTCCTACCCCCAATTTCATTTTTTTGTCAGGAGTAGTTGTGCTGCAATCGTTACCTGCGTAATTGTTGTTGGGACGCTTCTGGCTCAACCTCGAATAGCAGCTCCTGTTAAGAAATCCCGTGTTCTGTCCAACGCCCGTCAGGCAGCAGTTCAGTCAGGATTACAAACAATTGAGAACAATCAGATTCGGGTCGGTATCAATACCAATTATGGTGGTGCCATCACCTATCTTGCTTTCAAAGACACGCGTAACGGAAACGTCCGCACCGAGAACATTGTAAACAACTATGACTTGGGCCGACAAGTACAGATTGGTATTTACAGTGGTCCGGAAGATTACTCAAGAAGGGGGGCCGAAGCCTGGGTAGGACTCGGTTGGAACCCAATTCAGGCCGGTGACGTATACGGAAACCCAGCAAAAGTGCTTACGGTCGAAAAACAGCAGAACCTGTTGTACGTAAAGTCGATCCCGACGCAGTTTGCTATAAATAATGAGCCGGGCGAAGTTACGATTGAGCACTGGATACGGCTGGAAAACAACGTAGTAAAGGTCCATGCCAAGATTGTGATGTTCCGTTCAGACAAAAGGCAGTTTACGGCTCGGCAGCAGGAATTTCCCTGTATTTACGCGAACGGCGAATATCATAACATTTGGTATTACAGGAGAGGGAAACCCTACTCCAACGACGATCTGGACCTGGCTCGACCCCCAATGGATTATGGTGAAGTACTGCCAACGGAGCCCTGGATGGCTTCGGTGAACGATAAAGGATATGGAGTAGGCTTGTACGTTCCTGGGGTATACGAATGGAAAAAAGGATATTTTGGGACTGAATATGCCGGAGATGAATTTAGTGCAGAATCGGCGTACATTGGCGCGACAAACTCGGTTCTGTTAGATCATAACATGACGTATGAATGGGACTATGAACTTGTTTTAGGACACATCACCGAAATCCGGTCTCATGTTTACTCAAAACCTCATCCGTTGACTGGTCCTAATTACCGGTTCGATACATCGCGTAAAGGCTGGTTCTACTATAATGCGCAGGATACCGGCTGGCCTATTAGCGGTAAGCTGCACGTTAAGCTAGATAATGCCAGAGAAAACCAAATTAAGTCACCATACGCGTTCTGGAAGGGACGCGACAACCCAAAACTGTATGTACGAGCGGCCTTTAACACCCAGAACAATCAGTTTAGACTAGGGTGGCGAAGAGCTGAAGACAAAACGCTTTATGGCACGGGGGATCGTCTCGTAAACTTTCCCATTATAAACGACGGGCAGTTTCATACATATGAAATAGATTTAAGCAGAAACGAAAACTGGTTAAACTACAACATCGGGCAGCTTGTATTCAGGCCTATTGAAGATGGACCACCCATTAACGGTTGGGCCGAGTTTGAATGGATTTCAACCCAGAAGGATGGCCCCGTTGCTGAAGCTGTTGACCCCGAAGATCCGATTGAAGTTGCTTGTGAACCGGGTTGCTCACCTGTAACTGCACAACGAATCCGGTACATACCTGGAAATCGTAAACAATAAAATCGTCTTACATCAACGTAATGGCTGAACCCCAAACCTGGGTGAACCGTCTAACCAATCAAAAAGCGGGACCAATATAAGTTGGTCCCGCTTTTTGATTGGTTACATTATTTGGTACTTAGCTTGATACCTGCACCTGTAGTGGCTGAAGGTATCTTTATCTACCTATAAATGGCCTTATGTCGTTAGTTTAAATGCACAAGAGCCGACCGGTATACCCGGCCGCCGAGGGAATCTATCCACGAACGAAACGTACCGTTTTCGTCGGTAGCTCGGTTCAGTTCGGTGTCAATTTGGCGAAGCAAAAAAAAGAGTTGGTGAACATGTAACCATTGCTGATGTAGCCGGTCAGCATGCTCGACCGTTTGTGCATTTTTGCGAGCTTCCTGCGTTAACTGACGCAAGCTCATCTTTAAATGGTACCGCAACATCATTAAGCGGCTGGCCATTGGCAGCTCGGTTGGATTACGCTCCATATACGCAATACCTTTAGCCAGCATGTTGTTACGCTGCTGTAGTTGATCGGACACAATCATCCAGGCGTGCTCTGCCCGAAGCGAATCATAAGTGATGGTTTTCATGACGATTAGTACGGTACGGTTTATGAACAAATATAACAAAACGACGAATCTTTAAAATGGCGTAATCCCAATATTGGAAAATTTTAATCTGCATAATGCATATATAACCAATTATTAGATAAGAATAGTGCAAAGAGGGTTTAATGGCTAACTGTTTAAATTCTTGTAATTATTGAACAGGAGAAGTATGTTGGATTGGCGTATCTTTCCCGTTGAAATTTATTGACCTATGATTCGGCTACAACGCTTTGGATTGGCACTTTTTCTGATTGGCTTTTCCTGCTGGCTTTTTACACTAACCTTGAGTCAATTTCAACTCAATGAAGCCAGTGTCGATAAAGTAGTGAAGGCTGAGCATCGTGATGCGGTTCGTGCACGAACCGCGTTCATGATTGGAAAAATATACCCCGATAATCTATCTTTTATTAAGGACTTCCGCGGAGCCGTTAATGCATATAATGACGAAATGAGGCTTAAAAAAGCGTGGGATAAAGTCATTAATGATAATTACGTACTAGAAATCACAAAAGAATCGTCTTTGGGCGTACTCAATGGTAAGCCAACTGGTGGTAATCAAAACGGGTTATGGTTTTGGCTAAGCATTGGACTAGCCTCCATTGGTGGGCTGATCTACGCACTCGCTGGACTAAAACGTTTGCCAGGAATCGATAACAACCGTTTATATCGCCACCCGGCTACCGACCGTGGTTGGATTGGCATTAGCCTTGGTATATTCCTGATCGGGTTCTACATCATCCTCTATTTTTATCCGGAATACCTTACAAACTGGATGTTACTGGTTGATCCGATCAGTCAGGCATTGGTTGGTCAATCGGCCAGTCAGTGGTTCATGTATGGGTTTCTGTATACGCTGGCTATTATGGTAATGGGCGTTCGGATGCTGATCAATTATCGACACAGTCGCTATCAGCAACTCCGGACGCTGTCGGTGATGTTTTTTCAAGTCAGTTTCGCCTTTCTGATTCCGAACATCATGCAACGGTTGAATCAGCCTTATCAGGACTTGAAAAATATATGGCCGTTAGACTATAACTTCTTCTTTGATTATGAGATTAAGGAGAAGATTCAAGCTGGCTCGTTCGGAATCTTCATGCTGGTTTGGGGTATCGTGCTGGCGTTGGTAGCCGTGCCGGTACTGACTTATTTCTTTGGTAAACGCTGGTATTGTTCCTGGGTGTGCGGCTGTGGCGGACTGGCCGAAACCTTAGGTGATCCGTACCGCCATTTGTCGGATAAAAGCTTAAAAGCCTGGAAAGTTGAACGTGTTGTTGTGCATAGCGTTTTGGTATTTGCGGTTGTCATGACTGTTCTTGTGCTGTATACGTATTTTACGGGCCAAAGTACGGTACTCGGCTTTCTCGATAGCTACAGTGTTCGGTCAACCTATGGCTTTGCTATCGGTTCCATCTTTGCGGGGGTCGTCGGAACCGGATTCTATCCCCTGTTGGGTAATCGGGTTTGGTGCCGGTTTGGCTGTCCGTTGGCGGCTTATTTGGGGTTAGTTCAACGGTTTCGGTCAAGATTCCGAATTACTACGAATGGTGGGCAATGTATTTCATGCGGTAATTGCTCGGCTTATTGCGAAATGGGTATTGACGTACGTGCCTATGCACAGCGTGGGCAAGACATTGTGCGGTCGTCGTGCGTGGGTTGCGGTATCTGCTCCGCTGTGTGTCCTCGCGGGGTGCTAAATTTGGAAGTTGGTCCGGTGTCGAGCCGCAGAATCTAAGCTATCTTGGACACTCTTCGGTAGGTAGTGTATTGTAGGCAGTTTAACCGAAACCCTTTATCTTCGTGGGAAACCGTCGGCAACTAATTTAAAGTTGTCTACTTAATTATGGACCCTACCTACCGCGCCCTAATCGTCTGCACGAATCATACGGATTATCCAACCAAGCCCCACAAAACTGGCTTGTGGCTGAGTGAGGCCACTCATTTCTACGATGAGCTAGCCGATCGGAATCTTCCTTACGACATCGCCAGTCCGAACGGAGGAGCGGTTCCAATTGATGAAAAGAGCCTTGACCGCCGTGATACAGTAAATGAAAAATGGTATAACGATCCAACGTTCCGTTCCAAACTTGAGCATTCGCTTCGGATCGACGAGGTAAATCCGGCTAGTTATCAGATTATTTACCTTACAGGAGGCCACGGTACCATGTGGGATTTTCCTGATAATTTAGCCCTACAGAACATTACCCGGCACATCTACGAAAACGGTGGCATGATTGCGGCCGTTTGTCACGGGGTTAGTGGACTACTCAACGTTAAATTATCTGATGGATCTCCATTGATTGACAACCGGCAAATAACGGGTTTCTCGAATATGGAAGAGAAGCTCGTCCGTCTTGATGAAGAAGTGCCTTTTTTGCTTGAAGATGCGCTAAAGCAGAAGAATGCGCTCTACAGCAAAAGCTTTATTCCGTTTCTGCCTTACATTGAAGTGGACGAGCGGATGGTAACTGGCCAAAATCCACTGTCTGCCCGTAAAGTAGGCCGTAAAGTGATGGAGGAAATGTACGAGAAGTAAAGAACTTTTATAGAAAACGCGAGGGGCCGTGTTATTTTCCACAGGATAGTAACACGGCCCCTTTCACTTAATGTATAAGTTTATACAACTGCGTGGGGGAACAGATCACGCAAAAATTTAAGCTCCTGGTCTTTATCGGAGACAATTGGATTGGTAACTCCCCAGTTAATATTCAAATCTGGATCGTCCCAACGGATGCCCGACTCAGCCGCCTTATTATAAACGTTCGTGCATTTATAGCTAAAAATACTGTCTTCTAGCGCAACAAAGCCGTGGCCAAATCCCTCCGGAATGTAAGCCATATTAGCCAGTTTAGCATCTAGTAGAAATGTTTCGTATTGGCCGAACGTAGGAGAATTGGGGCGTAGGTCGACGGCTATGTCTAAGACTTGCCCACTGACAACGCGTACTAGTTTGCCTTGGGCAAATGGTTCGTTTTGCATGTGCAAGCCGCGCAATACACCTTTCACCGAAAACGATTGATTATCCTGCACAAACTCTATCGGTAAGCCTAATGATGCGAAAAGGGGTTTGTTGTATGACTCGAAGAAGTAGCCACGCTCGTCTTCAAACACACGTGGAATTAGCTCAATCAGGCCCTCAATGGCCGTTTGCCGAATTTGCATAGGGAGGTTTGTTACGTAAATACGATTTGTCTCACTTACAAATTTATGAAACCGGAATCGTAGTTCGTACTTTTGAGCCCAACCAATTTAGCGTTTGGTTAATGGCAGGCAATGACTTACTCAGAATTAAGCGAATTAATCGTTCGGAAGCAATCCTATTTATGCGTTGGTTTGGACACCGATCTCCAAAAGTTACCCCATCATTTATTGACCGAGCCCGATCCGGTTTTTACCTTCAACAAAGCCATTATTGACGCTACCGCAGATCTTGCCGTAGCCTATAAGCCCAACATTGCTTTCTATGAAGCGCAAGGCCCTCGTGGTTGGGAAAGCCTTCAGAAAACGTTGGATTATATTCCCGTTGACTGCTTTACCATCGCCGACGCCAAACGGGGGGATATCGGTAACACATCCGGACTTTACGCGCGGACCTTCTTCAACCCTACCGCTGCCGGATTGAACTTTGACTCTGTTACCGTTGCTCCGTACATGGGGGCTGATTCGGTAACCCCATTTCTGGAATACGCTGGTAAATGGGTAATTCTATTGGCGTTGACATCAAATTCGGGTAGTGCCGATTTTCAGCGGCAGGCAGTAGGCGAGCAAGAACTGTATCAGGTAGTTATTGAAACGGCAAAACGCTGGGCTGGCCCTGACCGGCTTATGTTTGTCGTGGGAGCAACCCAGGCCGACGAGTTAAGCCGAATTAGAGAAATAGCGCCCGACCACTTTTTGCTTGTGCCTGGGGTGGGGGCGCAGGGCGGGAGTTTGGCCGATGTATCGCGCCATGGGCTAACAGCTCATGGAGGGTTGTTGGTGAACGCTTCACGAAGTATCCTATACGCATCCAATGGTCTGGATTTTGCTGAGCAGGCCCGGGCAGAAGCCAAAGCATTACAAACAGAGATGGCTAAGTATTTAAACTCATAACGATTTCAGTTTTACCGTTTTTGCTTTACATTGTGAGTTTATTCTCCTGATTCGTCAGCTGAGAGAAACTACCTACCGTAAATCAGAACCGATAAACTTGTAATTCCCACCGTGCCTGAAGCCTTCTTGTACTTCCTTTGGCAGTATCAGTATTATGATAAAGTCAATTTAACCACAACCGACGGCGAAGCCGTTCTGGTCTTACATCCCGGCTTTCGAAACCACGACTCCGGCCCTGATTTTACAAATGCTCGGCTATTAATAAATGATGTCGAATGGGTGGGCACGGTCGAAATGCACACAAAGACATCGGACTGGTTAGCGCATCGCCACCAACATGATCGTGCTTACGACAATGTTATTCTGCACGTAGTATGGCAGGATGATCGCACGACAAACGGTCGTAGAGTCGACCGTTCTAACGGAACACCCTTACCTACTCTTGAGCTGTGTCCGCTTACTGCCCCAGCGCTTATTGACCGCTATCAGGCATTGAGTGATTCCGCCGACGCCATTCCTTGTGCGGGCCAGTTTCGTTCCGTACAGCCGTTGCGGTTGACGTCAATGCTCGACAAAGCCATGTTACAGCGGTTAGAGCGAAAAGCAACGGCTGTTCGTCAATTATTCGAGCAAACCGGGGGCGATTGGGAGGAAACAACGTATCGGCTGTTGGCTATGAACATGGGCTTTAAAATCAACGCTGAACCAATGGCGCAGCTCAGCCGGACGGTGCCGTTGAAGGCTATTCTTAAACACCGTGATAACCTCTTGCAAGTAGAAGCTATGCTGTTCGGTACAGCAGGGTTGTTGGATACCGACGAATCAGATGAGTACATAGCAACGCTGCAGCGCGAATACCGTTTTCTGGCCGCTAAATATACTCTCTCGGACAAACAAGTGGCAGCTCATGCCTGGAAGTGGGGGAGGTTACGACCGGCTAATTTCCCAACGTTGCGGTTGGCCCAGTTTGCCTGTTTGGTTAGCTACCACGCCAGCCTATTCTCGCTTTTTGCCGGAGCTACCGATGCCGAACGGCTGCTTGAATCCTTACAAGTTACTCCTTCAGATTACTGGCATTCGCATTATCGCTTCGGTAAACAGTCCGAAAAAACAGTTCCGGCATTGGGACAGAATGCGGCTGAGAACATAATTATCAATACCGTAGCGCCTTTGTTGGCTGCTTACGCCCACCATCGCGGACAACCGGCTTATATTGATCGTGCCATCGCCTTGTTAGAGGATCTTCCGGCCGAAAAAAATCGTATAACTGAGGGATGGGACGCTCTTGGTTTAGGTATTCGTACAGCCTTCGATTCGCAGGCGAGTATTGAACTCTACAACGAATTCTGTTCGGTTAAGAAGTGCCTAAGCTGTCAAATCGGCGCTGGACTGCTGAAAAGCAATTAGGAAATTGCGAAGACTGGGGCAGTAAGTAAAATGAAACGTAGTCAGTAAAAAGGTGCAGTAGTATCACCACTGCACCTTTTTACTGACTACGTTTATCGGGCACTGGATTAACTCACTACAACGTCTTGTTTCGTAGAGTCCCAGGTGACGCGTTTACCTGTTTGATAAGCCATGGTAGCCATAATGTTGGCCACTGAGTGGTTAAAGCCAACCCGAGCTGGCGCATTTGGTTCCTTGCGGCTACGGACGCATTCCATCCAGTTCAGCATGTGTAACGAAGTCATTGGATCGGCGCCCGTGTTGGCTCCTGTTTCCTGTTTTGGTCCGCTAGCTAACGACATATCTGGTAGCAGGTTGGCCTGCATACCCATTTCCTTAGCTGCGTTGGCTTGTAAGCCACCCTCAGACGTAATTTTATTGGTGTCGAGGTTAATCATACCACCATTTGAGTAATAATATTCTTTAGTACCACCGGCTTCGTTATGCATCCGGGACGAATACAAAACCTGAAAACCTTTAGCCTTATCGTTATCTGGGCCGTAATCGAAGACGGCAGTGAAGGTATCCGGATTAACCCGGCCGTCTTTCCAAACATATATACCGCCATTTGCTACTACACTACGTGGATGATCGAGGCCGCTGAACCAGTGCACCGTATCAATCTGGTGAGACATCCACTGGCCAGGAATGCCTGATGAGAAGGGATAAAACAAACGGAACTCGAGATACTTACGTGGGTCCCAGTCAACCTTAGGACGATTCAGCAGGTAGCGGTTCCAGTCAGTATCTTCTTTCTTAATTTCAGCCACTAATTTGGGCCGGCGCCAACGGCCAGGCTGGTTAACATTCCAGGTCATTTCAACCATAGAAATGTCGCCGAACTTACCCGAGCGGATGAATTCATTCGCTGCGTGGTAGTTGGGTGCCGAACGACGTTGCGAACCGACCTGCACAATCTTCTTTGATTTTTCAACGGCCTTGACCGCCTTCCGGGCATCGTCAAGCGATTCGGCGAAGGGCTTTTCTACGTAAACATCACGACCTGACTCAACCGCATCTACGCAGTGCAGCGCGTGCTGAAAATCGGCGGTGCTGATGATAACGGCATCAACATCTTTACGCTCTAGGAGTTCGTCGTTGTTACGGGCTTTAAAAAAAGAAGAGTCGTTCCAGCTTTTACCTTTCAGGAACGCTTCGGCTTCATCGCGACGGCGGCTCCATATATCCGACACACCCACAAAGGCGAAGTTCTGATCTTTCATGTGGCCGGCAAACGCGGGAGCCAATGACTGCCGGAAGCGGTCCGAGAAGCCAATAATGCCGACCCGAACCCGCTCGTTCGAGCCGATGATGCGGGCGTAACTGCTCGCGGAGAAGCTCATGCCGAGACCGGCAAGTGCAGATTTTTTTATAAACTCACGACGGTTTTCCATGATTTTGATGCTGTTATCTAATAAGTAGTAAACATAGCAATAAGGACGTAGACAGGAGAGTCTAACGTATTTATAGCGTTTTAATCTTAATATTTCGGTACGATACGCGGTCGCCATGATCCTGAAGTAAGATATGCCCTTTGGCTGCTTCGCCAAAGCGGCCATTAGCGTTGTATTCAGGAGCCTTGTATTTACTCATGGCAACGGCCTCGCGGAAGGCTTCGCTGCCCCGTTCGTACTCAACAACTTTCTTCCCATTGAGCCAGTGCTCAACGTGCTTTCCTTTTGATACCACACGGCCCGTGTTCCACTCACCGATTGGATTGGCTTTTTTGCCGCTTGCAGGAATAAGATCATACAGTGAGCCAACCGTCCGGTTGCCGTTACGTCCGAGTTTTGCATCCGGGTGTTTATCATCATCCAATACCTGAAATTCAAGCCCAAACGCCGAACCTTTAGGCTTTGGGTAATTCTCAACCACAAAGTATTTAACTCCGCTATTGGCGCCTTCGGTTAACTTAAATTCGAACATCAGGTCGAAATCGCTGTATTCATCGTTGGTAACGATGTCGCCAAAACTTTCTGACTCTGAACCGTTCGATTTCTGAATGGTGAGCGTACCATCTTCTACGTTCCAGCCCTTCTCCGGAAACTTATCCTTGTAAGCACCCCGCCATCCACTCGTGCTTTTACCGTCGAAGAGGAGTTTCCAGCCGTCTTTCTTTTCTTTGTCAGTAAGCGTATTTGGCGTTTGCGGCTTTTCAGCCGCCAGCAGTGTAGTTAGTAGTAGCCCGGTAAGCAGTAATTGTTTCATGCTTGCTTTATAAAGAATAATTAAGCGTTTTGGTAATATAATCTTTGCTGATCTGGGCGCACTGAGCGGCCGTTTTGTCTTTTTCGGGGACACCGTCTAATTCAACAATGCCCCAGCCATCAAACTTAATGTCGTTTAAGGCTTTGAATACTGCCGGGACGTCTACGTTCCCTCGGCCCAGCTCTACAAATTTGTAGGCTTTCGGATTATCGGGCTTGTCGGGTAGGGGAGACATCGTGTCTTTCAAATGCAGAGCGTAAAGAATATCTTTATACTGTTTTACAGCCTTCTCGGGTTGCCCTCCGCCTTGTCGGTAGTGAGCAATGTCCAGCAGGAGTTTGCAGTATTTTGGATTCATGGCTTGCACAATCACATCCACTTCTTCGGGTGTTTCGCCGAGCTGGTTCATGTGGTTATGGTAAGCTGCCTGAACACCCAGGTCGGCGGTTTGCTTGCCGATCTCGTTCATGACGGTGGCCAAGCGTTTTAGCTCTTCGGTGGTTGGTTGCCGGTCTTTGGGCCGCGCCGAGTTGGTCAGTTGAATCGACGAACCGCCGAGGGCTTTTACAAAACTGGCATGGGCTACGTGCATGTCAATTGTGCTTTGTTCTTTGGCCGGGTCAATCTCAACATTGCCGCTGGAAAACATGGCCAGCGTTAGCTTATGCTGGTCGAGTAAGGCTTTCAACTCAGAGGGTTTTGCTTTGTAAGGGCCAAACGTATTGGCCCGAAGCTGGATACCCCGGTAGCCCAAGGCAGCAATATCGGCAATGGCCTGGGCATCGTTTCCGCCCCAGGTGATCGCCGAGTAAGCGATCTGCATACTGGCTTTTTTTGTCGAATTCACTAGGGCTGATTGAGCGAAGAGCTTATGAGCCCCAGCTACGGCCACCACCGATAAACCGGCTGTAGTAAGAAACTGTCGTCGGCTAACAGAATTTTGCATAGTGAATTCAGGATAGGTCAGCAAAGTCGACTATTGCGACTATGGTAACTGACGGTGAAAGAGAAGCGTTTAGGCGCTAAAAGCTGATGTATAAAAGCTTACCTGGTCCATTTCTACTTATAACCTGCTGTAAAAAAGGCGTAAGCGGGATGGCACCCTCTTACGCCTTTTTGATCATTATAATCAGTCGATTATTAATATCCCGGATTCTGAGGGAAACCTGAGCCTCCATCGGCCCCTTTTTCGGTGCGGTCGATCTGTGTTTGTGGAATCGGCCGAAGGTTATTGGTTTCTTTTACATTTGCAGCGGCATCTGGGTTATATAGCTTAACCCGTTCTACTAGATTCCCCCAACGTTTTAGGTCAAACCACCGTACTTGTTCGCCAGCCAGTTCGCGCGCCCGCTCTTCATAGATCATATTCATATCCATCTGGGCGGCTGTAATTTCCATGGCCGCTGCTTTTCCTGGAAAAGCAGCTCGGCGACGTACTACGTTTATTGCATCAGTAGCTTCCTGTATTTTGCCTTGTTTGAACTGAGCTTCAGCCAGAATCAGATACGTTTCTGCCAGGCGAAACGCCAGATAGTCGCGGCTACCCTGTTCATAGGTTAGATCAGGACGTAATGGGTCAAGGAATTTTTGTAAGGTTGGAAACAGCGCAGCATTGTAAAGACTAGGCGTCAGAACCTGATAAGGTTTAGCGGCTCGCTGCGCCAGTGTCCATTCAACTCCGGGAATGTAGATAGCTGTATCACCCGCTTTCAGCGTTATTTTAGGTTTGCTGTTGTCGAAAGAGGTATTCAGATTTGTGCCGGGATTGTTACTATACCACGTGTCCTTGAAGGTTTTCTTATAACGCGAGTCGTTTACCCGGTCTTTAAAAACGGTTTCGAGCAGATAGGTCGTTGGGCGGAGCCGCTTGAAGGGGCGGTCATTGGCAACGTCGCGCTTCATACCGGGTTGCACGTCGTACTGCATCCCGAAATATAAATGCAGTTTGTTACCGTCGCCATTGTTTGTATTCGCTGAGTTGATGTTGGTCAACGGGTCGGACGTATACTGAACAGCAAAGATGACCTCGTCGTTGATTTCACCGGCACCCTGGGCAAATACGCTTGCAAAATCGGGTAAAAGCTTGAAGCCATAATTATTAATTACGCTTTGAGCCAGAGTAGCCGCTTTCGCGTAGTCGTCGGCCGCTTTTGCCGACGATGTAGCTTTAGTCAGATACACACGAGCCAGTAAATGTTCGGCAGCGCCCTTGGTAGCCCGCCCGTAGTCATTTGAGCGAATCTTAGGGTCTAAGTCCGGAATAGCTGCTTCTAGGTCTGCAACGATAGCCTTATACATGTCAGTCTCCGTGGCCCGGGTAATTTTTTTCGTAGGCCCAAGCGTTTCGGTCAGCCGCAGGTCAATCCCCCCAAACTGCTGAGTTAGAATGAAGTAATAATGTGCCCGCAGAAACTTCACTTCAGCTACCCGCAGTTTTTTGGTCGCATCGCTGACGCCCGCCGTCGATGGGGCGCGTTCGATAACAGCGTTGCAAGTGTTGATACCCCGGTACAGCTCTTCCCAAACTTGCTGGATGATGTCGTAAGAGCTGTTTAGCTGACTATCGTAGAAGTGAAATCCTTTGTAGCTGCCGTCGGCTCCAGCCTGGTAAATGTCGGTGCCGTATTCAGTCATTGTCAGGCCCCGTTCGCTGGCGTAGAAGTTCCGCAACGATGAGTAAGCAGCTCGGGTCGCATCTTCAAAACCTTTGGGCGTATTAATGTAGTCATTCCCAATGCTGGAGATGACCTGCTCATCCAGGATATCTTTACAAGACTGGCCACTAAGCAGTAAAGCTGTCAGCGCCACTACCCGGAAGCTATTAGTTATGAATTTCTTTTTCATTGAAAAATGAGTCGTTAGTTTTTAAGGTATCCGTTACCAATTAAAATTTAACATTCAGGCCAAAGGTGGTGATACGAGTAGCTGGCACAATGCCATTATCGACCGTTCCATTCGACGATTCAGGGTCAACTCCGTTGTATTTCGAGCGGTAAGTCGAGAAAATAAACGGCTGTTGGATGCTGGTAAACAGTCGTAGTGACTGCAGGCGGAGTTTTGAGGTAATGCTGGCCGGGAATGTGTATCCGAAGTTGATGTTCCGTACTTTCACAAACGAGCCATCGAAGTAAATGAGCGCTGTATTATACAGTGGGAACTCTTGATTGGCGTTGGGGCGCGGGAATTCGTTGGTCGGGTTATTGGGTGTCCAGTAATCGACCTTGATTTGCTGGTAGCGGCCGGCCAGGGCGTTGTTGTTCTGATGGAAACCGCTCAGAATGGTCTGACCGATGCGGGCATAGATAAAAAAGTTCAGGTCGAACCCTTTGTAACTAAAGCGGTTAGTGATCCCGGCGCTAAAATTTGGAATGTCAGATCCTAAGAATGTCCGATCGTTGGTAACCGAAAATTTTCCATCGCCATCGATATCGGCTAACTTAACCTGGCCCGGTATGAAATTACCAAAAGCTTTTGCCGCGTCGGCTTCCGAGGTTTGCCAGATACCAATCTTTTTAAAATCGTAGTAGGCCGTAAGCGGCTTGCCAATAAACCATCTGTTGCCTATGTCGTCAACTGCCCCGTTGTAGAGCGATATGATGGCTTCACTGTTCTTCGTAAACTGTAAGTCAGTGGTCCACTTAAATCCGCCTTTGGTGTTCACGTTCACTGTCGATACCGTAATTTCGACGCCCCGGTTGCGCGTCTCGCCGATGTTACGCGTCACGGCGTTGAAGCCAGTGGAAGTGGGTAACTGATCTGATAAAAGTAAGTCTGTGGTATTCGTTTGGTACACTTCGAGCGAACCCGATACCCGCCCGCGCCATAAGCTGAAGTCTACGCCAACATTGGAAGAAGTTGAGGTTTCCCATCGCAGGTCTGCGTTACCAATGGTGTTGGGACGATAGCCGAAGGCGGGGTTGTTTCCCCAGGCATAAACCGTACGTCCTAATAACCCCTGTGTCTGATAAGGAGCTACCCCCTGGTTGCCAACCGAGCCCCGGCTAACCCGTAACTTCAGCAGATCGATCCAGGAAACATTTTTCAGGAAGTCTTCATTACTGATGTTCCAACCAAGGGCGATACCCGGAAAGTTACCATATTTAGTGTTTTCACCAAATCGGCTTGATCCATCCCGACGCAACGTAGCCGTCACTAAGTATTTATCTTTATAGTCGTAGTTAATCCGGCCCATGTACGAATTGATTGTCCATTGAATCAGATTACTCCCCACGCCTAACACTGAACTTGCATTCCCCTCATTGTAGAACGACTGCGACTCGGCTGGAACACCCTGGACCTGAATGTTATTGTACTCGAAGTTGTCGCGCTGAATCGACTGGAGTGCCGTAATGCCTAAGTTATGATTGCCGAACGTCTTGTTATACGTCAGGATGTTTTCGAGTGTATAGTTAAATCCAAACTGGCTGTTAGAAGCCGCCTGTGGGTCGCCCCCTTTGCGAGCGTTGGTTTGCGCACCAATGAACCGCCCGTCGCGCCGGAGGGAAAAGTCGGGGCCGAAATTGACTCGGTACTTGAGGCCATCCATGATGTTTGCTTCGGCGTAAACACTGTTAAAAATTCGGTACTTTTTCCGCTCGTCGACCTGGGCACCCGGTACAATCTCAGCCAGCGGGTTGGTAAGCAGCGCGTCGTTAGTAGGAAAGAAGATCAGATTGCCGTTGTCGTCATAAGGCCGCCCCAGCGGGTTTTGCTGAAGCGTAGAGCTATAGGGATTCAGGTTCGCTCCGTTCTGCAAACTGTACATGAAGTACGACGAGAGGCCTACCCGGAAGATTTTGTTAATTTGGTGGTCAACGTTCGCCCGTAGCGAATAACGGGTGTAATCTAAGCCTGGCAAAATACCTTTATCCTTGAAATAGCCGGCAGAAATATAAAACTGCGTTTTTTCATTACCGCCCTGAATGCCCAGTGAGTGGTTCTGTTGAAAACCCTGCCGTAAGATTAGGGACTGATAGTCGGAGCTTCGTCCAGCAGCAATCCCGGCGGCAACGTTGGGGTCGCCCCCTAAGACCGGAATTTTGGCATCGGCAACAGGATCGGATACACCCGTCGGCACCAATTTTCCGGTCGCGTCTGTGTACTGTCCCGTTGTTCGATAAGCCTCCCGCACAAACTCGGTAAACTCGGCTCCGTTGAACAAGTGAATTTTGTCCAGCGCGTCGGTAACCCCCACGTAATTGTCGTAGCTGATCGTGGTTTTGTTATTTGTATTTCCCCGTTTGGTCGTAATCAGCACGACCCCGTTGGCGCCCCGTGCGCCGTAAATGGCTGTGGCGGTGGCGTCCTTCAGAATCTCCATCGAGGCTACGTCGTTCGGGTTAAAGTCTTCATAACCAGCCGACACAAAATCCATTGTCGATCCTAAAATAGATGGACGACTTGACAGCAGTTCATTACGGTCGCCCGTGAGGGGAATTCCATCGACTACATACAGCGGATTGTTCCCGGCGTTGAACGACCGGCGGCCCCGCACCCGAATGGTGGGGACAGCACCAGGGCGGCTACCCGACTGCGCCACATCGACACCTGCCACCCGGCCCTGGATGGCTTGGCCCAGGTTCGTGATGGGCATTTCGGTGATCTGTTTGGAGGTAACCGACGAGATAGCCCCGGTGGTCTGACTCTTTTTTTGCGTACCGTAGCCCACGACGACAACCTCGTTAAGCGCCCGAGTGTCGGCAATGATTTTCACATCAATCGTTGAGCGGTTGCTCACTGCAACTTCTTGAGAAACAAAACCTACGGATGAGAATACCAACACAGCCTGGTCATTAGGAATGCTGATCCGGTAATTACCACTGGCATCGGTTGTCGTGCCCCGGGTAGTTCCTTTGACGGCGACGTTAACACCGGGGAGCGGGTTGTTGTCGTCACTAGAAATTACTTTTCCGGTGACCGTACGCTCTTGGGCTGGGTTGTCCGTCTTAGGCGGATCAATTGAAGGCGTACTAAAGGCCGGTTGGCCAATCAAGGCGAGCGCCGTTAAGCCAAGAATAGGAAGCCACGATCGCCGTGGCGGTTGCGTAATTGTTGTAAGCATCACATGTATAGGTTTAGAAAAAACAGGTATATGAAAACTAAGGTAATGGCTGTACGTTGCCTGCTTCTACCTCGACGGAGTCGCCGGGATTAAGCCGGATAGGATTCTGTTTGTTGAGCAGTAAGTTAACCTGGCCCGTTTTGAGGGCTACATGCGTGCATTCGTGGCGCTGACGCACCCGAAACGTGGTGCCAACTGCTTCAACCGTCAGGTTGTTGGTATGCACCCGAAACATACGGGCCGAAGACGTGTCATTCCGGTGGGTAACGGCAAAGTCGGCTTCACCTTGTAGCCATATAGCTCGCGGAGTTTCATCTGTCCACCGACTGGCATAACGCACCTTACTGCTAGCGTATAACGTAACCGTTGAGTTGTCGGGGAGTCGAATTAAACGGGTTTGGTTAGTGCCTGTACTAACGGTCCGTATAGATTGATCAGGGCCATATTGCATCCATAAGGCCCAGCCCAGCAGTAACACCACACTCAAGACAGCAGCCAGGGTTCGTATAAAATACCACCATCCTACCACAGTTCGAACATCCGGTTGAAGCGGACGAACATCTTCCATGGTTTGGAGTGATTCGCGGATGCGCCACCACACTGACGAAATCTCATCGTTAGACAAGGCAGGAAGCGCTGGCCGACCACCCTCTCGAACGATTTCACGGGCTACCTCAATCGTATCCTGGCAATTCGGGTTCTGAGCAAGCCAATTCTGCCAATACGCCACAACCTCTTCGTCGTTGGGGTGTTGTACCCAACGGACAAAGAGGTCGTCGAGGGCGAACTCCTCGGCTGTATAAGTAGAATAGGGTTTATAGGACACAGTTTAAGGCGACTATGTCCCTAAAAGAGTAGGGTTTAAGCACTTCTACTTATGTCACTTAAGGTTAAAATGGAGGGGAATTCAGCATGAGTATAATTCGACAATACCCTTCTTTTTAAGAATTTTTGATGTATTATATTGTAAATAATTTTATAAATGTTGTGACTAAAGACAGTAAAAAGTTAAGATGAACCTGTCAACAACTTGCTCAAATGTCAGAGTTTATTTCTGAAAATAGCGGCTATAGGTAATCTACGGTAGCTGATGGTGGGCAATAAAAGCAATCGTTACTTACTCGCTTCTTTTCGAGCTTCTTTTGCTTTTACGGTATTATCTACAAACTGTTTCCCAGCCCGCGAGCCTGCTTTCTTTTTTGCGTTCGTTGCTTTTTTCTCGGCTGGCGAAAGTTTATCCCAGGCCTCTTTAGGTAAGTAGCGTGTTGTACCCCCTTCGCGGTCGGCCGGTTTACCATCCGAAGTTTGCCATTCTTCGTCTGTCCAGCTAGACAAGTGCTGCTGCGACTCAGTACGCTCGTTGCTAAGGTAGCCTCCTCCGGCTTTTTCGTATTCGTGCGTTAGCAGCTGAGCCTTACGGGCACTCCATTGGCCGGGCTTGCCGCCTTTATCGCCGGCCTTTATTTCTTCCTTGAGCTTTTCGCGCAGATCAGGCTTGTCGTAATTGCCTTTGGGGTTTGCCCCATCCTTCGATTTAGTGGCCATAGCGTTTTTTTAGTTAGTGATAGCCCTTCATAAACCAGGTGTTTAGCCAAAAGTTACCTGATTTATGAAGGGCTGCCCTGGCCAGAATAAGATGAATTCCTGATTGTTCCAAAGAAGCTGGTAATAACCATTACTGCCATAAGACGTTATGTCTTCATCAACGGTATGAAAATTATGAGTTTTTTTTGTCTGTGGCGTTTACTGATACTCTGTACCATTTGGGTCAGCACTGAGGTATCGGTATGTGCACAAGCAAAGGCGTCTGTAGAAAAACCAACCCGAATAACTGTTACGCCCGAAGAACCGGTTCGTTCTCCTGACTCCGTACGCGTTGCCCAACCTACTTCGCTGACATTCACGGCTTCTACCGACCAGCGTTTTTTCTTTTTCAAGGATACACGTAACGAAGAGAATCGGCGCATACCCATTAGTGTATACGGAATAAGAGCTGGCTTTTTGTTTCCCGCTCGGCATGAGCGTAAGGCACTTCAAGGAGGGCGGTTAGCCAGTTTTAAGGCGGGTGCGGGCTTTTATTTCGTCAATCAGCATCTTGATCGACCGGGGCTACTGCCCAATACGTCGGCATCTGTTACCCGGCATTTGCGCATTGTGACGCTTTATTACGAACGTTATTTGTTACGTAAAAAATCATTTGAAATTAGCTTGCCCCTTGAGTTGGGGTACGGTCACTCGCGCTACGAGCGGAATGATGATCCGTCCAACGAACATGAAGTGGCTCGGGGCGTGTTTATTCCAGCGGGCGTGGGTGTAGCAGCTGCCTATCAGTTTCCCAATCTACGGTGGTTGCGGCCATTTCATTGGTTTGGGTTCAACGTCTTAACGGGTTACCGCTTCATTCTCAAGCGGGATGTACCCAGAAGTCAAATCAATTACACGGGCTTCTATATATCGGTGGGACCGTCTTTTTTCCTGGAAAACCTAACGGCGGATATCAAAACCTGGCGTCACCGACGCCAGAGAAAATAACTGTTTCGCTGCAACACGGCGGGTGAGGTGCCTTACAAAGGGGGTGCATATGAATACCGCATGTGGAGCAGCGGATAGGGTTTTCCCAGGCTATCTAAAGCGGATCGCCCCGTAATAGTAAAGCCAAATTTCTGATAGAAGCCAAGCGCTTGCTCATTCTGCTCGTTTACATCCAACTCGGTAGCGCCCAACGTCTCAACGGCATAGGTAAGCAATTGACGCCCAACACTTCTTCCACGCCAGAGCGGGTCAATAAATAGCATCTCAATTTTGCTATCATGGACTCCCAAAAAACCTACAATAGTATTGGTAGAATCGCGCATGCAGAACAGGTTTACTGCATGAAACGCCTGATCGAGAATTAAAGGCTTAAACACCTGAATGTCGCTTTCTGTAATGAAATAGTGCGTTGCTCTGACAGAGGCTTCCCAAATACGTAACAAATTCGGGTGGTCCTCAGGATAAACAGGAAAAATGCCTTCTTGTATTGATGGGTTCATTGTAGACAAACCAGATAGATGAACGCTCAAAATAGCATTGGAGAAGTAAAACGGCAAATCCTTGTAAACATGCCACAATAACTGCCGCGTCAGGCGCTTCTCAAAGGTTTTAAATGACTTATATCAACTGATTTTAGCCAACAATACGGTACCGTATTACTGGCTAAAATATAAATTGTTTTTATTGGTAATAAACTGTAGAACAGTGACTTAGTTATACGGAATTGATTGGTGGAATTGCACTTTATGTACTCAAATGATGTTTTTTAGATAACCAACCAATCAACGTTATGTACTGTGTAAAGTGTGGTAATCTGATTCCCGAAGCCCGATTGAAAGCGTTGCCAACGGCTAAGACGTGTGTTCACTGCTCGTCGGCGCAGCGGGTGGCCGGTTTTCCGCTTATTACGGGCAAAACGGAGTATTCTGCCCTTCAAATTGTTTCGCAGCAAGATGCGGCCCGGTTGCAGAAGATGCAGGCTCGCCGTGGCACAGGTGCGTCGCTCTCGATGACGCGCGAGAAGCGAAACTAACCCAATATATACCTCGACCTTGGCACAGCCGTCCTCATTGAGGACGGCTTTTTAATGGTAGGCCTGGGCTACATTTAGCCTGAGCAGCCTGGTAAACTTTGCTTTACAATCACGTATTTTGGCTCGGTAAAGCATCATCATACTTTTCATCAACGTAAGGTGAGTAGCTTTGCCTCCGTTCACTACTGAACTTATGCGTCATATCGTCATTCTTGGCAACGGCATTGCAGGCATTACGGCAGCTCGGGAGATTCGTAAACGTACCAATGATCGCATTACGGTTATTTCGGCCGAAACCGACCATTTTTATTCCCGTACAGCACTTATGTACGTGTACATGGGCCACCTTGAGTTCCAGCATACTAAACCGTATGAGGATTGGTTCTGGCCGAAAAACCGGATTGATTTAGTGCGTCAATACGTTAAGGAAGTAGACTTCTTGGCCAAGACGGTGCGTTGGGAAGGCGGAGCCATTACGTATGATAGTCTTGTTCTGGCTGTGGGTTCGCAGCCTAATTTTGCGGGTTGGCCAGGGCAACATCTGCGGGGTGTCCAGGGACTATATGGGAAACCTGACCTCGACCAAATGGAGGCTGATACGAAAGACATTCGGCAAGCCGTGGTTATTGGAGGTGGGCTAATTGGCATTGAGTTGTGCGAAATGTTGTTATCCCGGGGTATTCACGTTACGTTTCTGGTGCGCGAAAAAAGCTTCTGGAGTAGCGTATTACCGGCTCAAGAATCAGCGCTGGTGACGCGCCACATTCGTGAACACCAGGTAGACGTACGAGTCGAAACTGAACTAGTGGAGGTTTGCGATGATGGTACCGGGCGGGTTAAGTCAATTAAAAGCAGAACTGGAAAGTCTGAACGTTTAGAAGAAATTCCGGCGCAATTTGTTGGCGTTGCAGTGGGGGTGAGTCCAGCAATTGGTTTTATAAGGAACACCAGTCTGGAGACCGATCGTGGTATTCTGGTAAATGAGTATCTGGAAACAAATCTGCCCGACGTATACGCTATCGGCGACTGTGTGCAGCATCGGATACCTCCCAAAGGCCGAAAGTCTGTGGAGCAGATTTGGTACTCTGGTCGTATTATGGGCGAAACTGTGGCCCAAACTATTGCCGGCCAACGAACACCGTATCGACCCGGTGTTTTCTTTAACTCTGCAAAATTTTTTGATATTGAATATCAAACCTACGGTGATGTAGCCAATTTCTTACCCGACGACGGTCCAGAACGAACGTTTTATTGGGAGCACAGCTCTGGTAAGATCGCTTTAAGGATCAACTACCGCACCGATTCGGGGGCAGTGACCGGTATGAATGCCTTGGGCATGAGGCAGCGGCAGGAGGTATGGGCCCAATGGATTACTGAGGCTACCCCCATTCGTTCTGTGCTGGAACGGTTACCTTTAGCCAACTTTGACCCCGAGTTTTTTCGGCAATACGAGAAAGAGATTGTTGCTCAATATAATGCCGAGCATCCTGACCAGCCGGTGGTCGGCATGAAAGCGAAAAAAGGGCTGTTTAGCTTGTTTGACCGTTAGCTCTAGATCGGTCAGTTTATTGCTAAAGTGCATCTCCGAAAGCTGATTAAACAAGCGGCTTCGGATGATCGAAAGGAAACTCCTCTTGAATTTCCCACCGTTGTCCGGTATGTATCAACAGCGTTATTGCGGTAGCCGTAAACAGACGTTCATACGTTTTTTCGGAAAAGTAGGCCCAGGCTTGTGGGAATACGGCTTTCTTCAAATCTTTGAAAGCAACAGTCATGTGCGGGTGGAAAGGGCGCGGGTCGGAAGGGATGGCAAATTGTTCAGCGCAAAACGTGCTTAACCGCTGCTGGCAGTCGGTTAACGATTGTTCAGCCAACACGTTTACAAAAATTACGCGGGTGCCGAATCGATCGAAGTTGCTTAGTGCTACTTCGATTAATTGTTGTGTACTGGCAAAGGCTTGTAAAGCTGAGAAATCCGTTTGATTGCTCCGAAACGGAGGTAGTAGCGTAATATGCGGTGGCGACCTGAGCGCATGCCCCGACCCGAATTTTTCTAAAGCTTCCTGCTTGAAGGTTGTCACCTCATCCTGAATTATGGAGTGAGGTAACAGTGCCATGAAATACAATTTTTCGTTGCCAGACTTCATCGTCGGATTGAATCTTCTCAGGTAATAAGAGCTGGAAAGATGTCCGATTGTTTAGCTAAATTCTATGAAGTATTGGCAAAGCTGTTCCATAAGTATGATATCAAAACTAACTGTTATACAACCCGTTATGGGCCAGCTAGTAGCTAATTAGTAGCTTCTATGTTGGCGAATTCTATAATGTAATACCGCAATTATGTACTTATTGTTATAATAGTTTATAATCATTCAATATATTTATTATATAAGTAAATAATTTATCATTTAGTTAATCTATAGGAGTTACAAGTTTACTATTTTTAAACAAAATAAACACTTTTGATTCGTATGAGTGTTTATAGCCAGTTTAAAAAAAGAATCGCACTTGTAGCTACCTAAAATGAAAAAACTACTTAAAAGCTCTTCGGTGCTAATTCGTCATGGCATACTTGGCTTGTTGTTCACAAACGGGGCATTACTATCTTACGGGCAAACCACTTATTACGTAGCTAACTCGGGTAATGATGCTAATACCGGAACTTCGGCGGGTGTGCCATTCCAGACGTTAGCAAAAGTGAACAGCCTGGCTCTACAACCGGGTGACCGTGTGTTATTTCAACGAGGTGATACCTTTCGGGGCAGCCTACAAATTCGTCAATCGGGTTCGGTGAACCAACCAATTAGTATCGATGCCTATGGCTCAGGAAACAAACCTGTGCTGAGTGGAGCCGTCATTATCAGCAACTGGACTAACATCGGCAATAATGTGTGGCAGGCAGACTGTCCGGCTTGTGGCAGTCAGGTAACGGGTGTATACCGGAACAACTCTAGCTTGCCGTTAGGACGTTATCCAAATCTTAACGCATCGAACAAAGGCTACCTAACCGTGCAATCGCACGCTGGTAATGCACAGATCACGAGCCAGCAATCACTGCCGATGAATTTTACGGGTGGCGAGGCTGTCATTCGACCCGTGCAGTGGATCATCAATCGAGCTACCATTACGCAACAGCAGGGTAACTCGTTGTCAATCAATTACAATTCTGGTTACCAGCCTACCGATAATTGGGGATTCTTTATTCAAAAGCACCCCGCTACGCTTGACCAAACCGGCGAATGGTATTACGACGCTGCCACTAAAACCATCCGGCTCTACGACGACCAAAGCAACCCCAATACGCAGCAGATAACGGCAACGGCGTTTGCCGAAGCCGTCAAATTGTTGGGGGTAAATTTTGTCACCCTTCGGAATCTGCAACTTACGCAAACCCTGAATACGGGTTTGCTGGCGGACAATAGCGCCAACTTAACCGTCTCTGATGCTGAGATTACAAATGCGGGCGAAGATGGGATGACTATCGCCGGCTCGGGGACTAATGTGCTTGTTGAGAACTGCCGGATTGAGGACGTAAACAATAATGGCTTCACAATTGGTCAGTACCAAAATTTTACGTTTCGGGGGAATACCATCCAGCGGATTGGCCTGCTGCCCGGACGGGGTAAAAACGACGATGGGACGTACATTGCCTTTCAATCGTTCAGCACCGCCAATGCGCTTATTGAAAATAACGTAGTTGAGAATGTTGGTTATAATGGAATCAATTTTTCAACTAACTCTACGGTGGAGCGCAATCGAATTGCTAATTATTGCCTCACTAAAAGCGATGGAGGAGGCCTGTATATATGGAATGGCAACAAGCAGGCCATGAATGGTATTCGTATCCTATCCAACGTAGTATATAACGGCATTGGAGCGCCCGAAGGAACGCCGGGCGGGGCCTACTCGGGAGCCAACGGTATCTATCTGGACGATTGCACAACTAACATTGAGGTGGCGAACAACGCGGTGTTTAACTGCCGGGGCCTGGGTATCTATCTACACGGTTCTTCTAACGTGTCCGTCACTAAGAACACGGTGTATAACAACGGCGAAGGCCAACTGGCTATCACCGACATTCCTGGCGCGTGTTCACCGCGGAATAATGTGGTGCAGAGCAACATTTTTGTGAGTCGATTATCGAACCAGTTTAACGTCAAGTATGAGTCGAATCAGGACGACCTAAGCAGCTTTGGCCAGTTTGCCGACAATGTATATGCCCGCCCGCTCGAAGATGTGTATAAAATCAGGGCTGTATATAAGAGCGGGGACAAACTAGTGGGAGCCGATCTCTCACTGGCACAATGGCAAAGTAAGTATGGAAAAGACATGAACTCGAAAAATAGTCCGGTCACTTCTAAAAATAACTCAGCCAACCCCGATGATTACATCAAATTCCTTTACAATGAAACCGGAAATGCCAATCAGGTTTCGTTGGATGGTACGTATCGGGATGCGCGAAATAATGTTTACAGTGGTCAGATCGAAGTTCCAGCGTTTTCGGCTCTGGTATTATTGAAGCCAACAGCCGATGCACCGGCTGCTCCGCTACGTGAACCAGAAAACCCAACTAACGTAGTGGCCGGATTGAATTACAGTTATTACGAAGGCAGTTGGAATGCACTACCTAACTTCAACGCTATGACGCCCATGAAGACGGGAACTGTTGCCAATGCCGACGTATCAATACGTAATCGGGATAGTCAGTACAGTATCAACTACACCGGATTCATAAACGTACCTGCCGATGGTCAGTATACTTTTTACACGAGTTCTGATGATGGCAGTAAGCTTTATATTGGCACAACTGAGGTTGTCAACAATGATGGACTGCATGGTGAGCAGGAGCGTTCGGGCACGATAGGTTTGAAAGCTGGTAAACATGCGTTGACAATCGGCTTTCTGCAAGGGGGGGGAGGACAGGTATTGATCCTCAGATACAGTGGCCCTGGTTTTGATAAGCAGGACATCCCCAGTAGTGCCTTTTATCGAATCGCGAGCGAGCAACCGCCGGCCGGTACCGGTACGGGCACGGGGTTGCGAGCCGAATATTACAACAACATATCCTTAGGTGGAACTCCCGTGCTAACCCGAACCGATGCAACCGTAAACTTCGATTGGGGCACGGGCTCACCGGCGTCGGGTGTTATTAACACCGATAATTTCTCGGTTCGGTGGACGGGACAGGTTCAGGCACCAGTAACGGGCAATTATGTATTCAGCACCACTACCGACGATGGGGTACGGCTTTGGGTAAACGGTGTTCAAGTTATTAATGACTGGAATGGCCATGCTCCTACAACGAACAATAGCGTATCGATTGCACTGACGGCTAACCAGAAATACACGATCCAACTGGAATATTTCGAAGGTAGTATAGGCGCAGTGGCCAAACTACTGTGGTCTTACTCAGGCCAGGCTCAACAAATTGTGCCTCAGGGGCGGCTATTTCCGGCCGTAACACCCGAACGCGCAGCAGTAAGTAACAACGTTACCTATTTATCCGACTTATCGTGGGTTAGTATGAACAACGGATACGGACCTGCCGAAAAAGACCGAAGTAACGGCGAATCGGGAAGCAGTGATGGTCGTTCTATAATTCTGAACGGGGTGGCTTATGCTAAAGGTTTGGGCGTACACGCAGCATCCGATATAACCTATAATCTGGATGGTAGGTACACGACCTTTGTTACAGACATAGGCATTGATGACGAAATCGGCAGCGGGTGCGGCTCGGTCGAATTTCAAGTGTACGTTGACAACGTGCTCGTCTACAACAGTGGTCGTATGGACCCAACTACCGCGACTAAGTCGGTTAGCCTGGATGTATCGGGCAAACGAACGCTTCGATTAGTAGTTACAGACGGAGGTGACAACAGCATGTGCGATCATGCCGACTGGGCCGGGGCTCGACTAATAGGGTCTGGTAGTGGACGGGTAGCCGCTGCAGAAGAACTGAGCCCAGAATCTACTCTGCAGGTCTATCCAATACCGGCTCGCGATGAGCTTAAAATACGGTATCATACTCATGTTGCCAGTAATGTTATGGTGCAATTAGTGAATGGTGCTGCTCAATCCGTCATTTGGCTGTCGCAGCCCGCAATGCAGGGCGAAAACCTAATCAAACTGCCAGTGAGTAATCTACAACGGGGTGTTTATGTACTGAACTTAATCCAGGGAAATCGACGAACGACTCGAAAAATAATTCTTGCTGAATAAGCGCTCCAACAGGAGAAACCTAAGCTTAGGTAAGCAAAACCTTCTGGCGTAGTCATAAGCCACCCAAACGGCGAACGACTAACCAGAAGGTTTTATTGGTAGAGGCTTGGATCAGTTGACAATACAGTAAACTTGCTGTACTAATGCTATACTGGTATTTTTTTACGCAGTTACTGACTCTTCCCAACGTAGACTTACGGCTTGTTCGATATCGGGGTGGATGCTGATAGCCACGGGGCACGTATGAACGATCTCTTCCAAACGAGCGCGAGTCTTGTCGTCAGGCATGGGAGTGGCTCGTAGCGTCAAATTAATTTCGATACGAGCGATACGCCGGGGTGGTTGGCTCGTCATAACTTTGGTAACATCCAGGGCGCTACCTTTTAGCTCAATACCGTCTCGTCGGGCAAAGATGGCCATAGTTGTAATGATGCAGCTACCCAAAGCGTTTGCCACCAGATCAGTTGGCGAAAAAGCTTCGCCCCGGCCTTGATTGTCCGTAGGGGCGTCGGTATTAATATGGGTGCCCGATTGCACGTGAATACAGTCTGTGCGTAAATCACCCAGGTAATCAATGTGAATTGTAGCCATGAAAAAAGTAGTTAGGTTCGTAAGTAGTAAGTAAGCTGAGCGTCATTATCAGCTGGCTACCTAACTTACAAACTGTCTCTTCAAACATATAAATAATGAATTGGTTACGCTAATAGTGATACGTGATTTTGTGAAGATTAGTAAAAAAGACTAGCTTTATTTCAGAATTTTACGAATATGCGAACGATATACGTGTTAGTCGGGCTGGTGTTAAGCGGCTTGCTTATGGCTGGGCAAAGTGTTCAGGCACAAAATACTGAGAGTGAAGACGATAATTACCAAACTATAACCACGTTTGGTATTACAACCAATACAAACTCCGGCATCATTGGAGGCTTTTCCTTTCGCCAGTCAAAAATGCTGTCGGGCTCGTTGTTTGGCTTGCCGCAGTACCGGTACCTGAGCGTTGAACTGGTCAATGTAAAACACCCCAAGGAGATTCAATCGTCGCTTAACTCGGTTGGCTCCCGTTTCATTGAGGGTAAAGAAAATTACTTATTTGTGCTACGGCCTCAGTATGGTCGGGAGGTAAAACTGTTTCAACGCAGTGCCGACGAAGGAATCGCCGTAAGTGGCATTCTGGCTGCCGGGCCATCCATCGGTATTATAAAGCCGTATTACCTGGAAGTGACGTATGCCAATTCAACCCGTTCTGTTCCGGCTTCGGAGGTGAACGGATTGACGACATCTTCTGGCGAATCTGTTACAGGAGCAGGTGGTTTCTTTCAGGGCTTAGGTCAGTCAAAGCTGACCGTGGGATTAAACGTAAAGGCAGCTCTTAGCTTTGAATTGAGCGCTTTCCGAAATAATACAACCGGTGTTGAAATTGGCTTCTTGGCAGAGGCTTTCCCCAATAAAGTGCTAATCATTCCTAACACCGATCCCACAAGAAGTCGCGAAGATGGCAATCGGAATTTCTTTACATCAGCTTACCTTACGCTATTCTTCGGCAGCAAAAAATAATTACACTCAACAGTAATCAGCCAACAGCGAACAGAGTAGTCTATCACGACACTGTTCGCTGTTGGCTGATTACTGTTGGCTGACTCTGAACTTTACATCCCAAAAACGAATTTTGTTGGAAAGGATTGAGGAGCCATGATCGAACTACCTGTAATACCCTCCGAACAACAACGTAAGAAACGTCCCGATTGGCTGCGTGTTAAATTGCCTATCGGCCCCGAGTATGCCAAAGTTCGTAAGTTAGTAGACGAGCACAAGCTCCATACAATTTGCGAGAGTGGCAATTGCCCTAACATGGGAGAGTGCTGGGGCGCTGGCACGGCCACATTTATGATTTTGGGAAATGTTTGTACCCGAAGCTGTACATTCTGCGCTGTTGCAACCGGCCGCCCTAACGAATACGATACCGACGAGCCTCGTCGCGTAGCCGAGGCCATTGTGCTGATGAAGGTTAAGCATGCTGTCATTACGTCGGTCAATCGCGATGAACTGAAAGACCGGGGAGCTGAGATCTGGTATCAGACAGTGCGACTCATTAAAGAAGCGTCGCCCACAACGACTATCGAAACGCTCATTCCCGATACGAAAGGAAACTGGGAGGCACTCGAACGGATGATTTCAGCTGGCCAGGAAGTAGTATCTCACAATATGGAAACTGTTGAGCGGCTTTATCGCCGTGTACGGCCTCAGGCAAAATATGATCGTAGCTTAGAGCAGATTCGGCGTACAAAGCAATACGGTCAGCGGACTAAATCAGGTATTATGCTTGGTCTAGGCGAAACCCATGACGAGGTGTTCAAAGCAATGGATGATTTAGCGGAAAATGGACTAGATGTTCTAACATTAGGGCAGTACCTCCAGCCAACCAAAATGCACCATGAAGTGATTGAGTGGATTCATCCCGATACGTTTGCTATGTATAAAGAAGAAGGACTTAATCGCGGACTTAAATACGTTGAATCGGGGCCGTTGGTTCGGTCAAGTTACCATGCTGAAAAGCACGTTAACGTTTAAGATTGCAACTGAATTGCAAACATTTAAGCCTCACGATTATTTTAGTATGAAAGTCTGGACAGCCGCCCAGACTTTTTGTTTGCTGAATGAAAAAATATGACTTCATCATTGCAGGGGGGGGCATGGCCGGTTTAAGCCTGGCTTACTACTTCACTCAATCTTCGTTACGTGACCGTTCGATTCTGATTCTGGACCGCGAGCAAAAGAATCGTAACGACCGGACGTGGTGCTTCTGGGAACGGGAAGCGGCACAGGCTGGTTCGGGTTCACCTGCTCCTAATCCATTTGAGGCTATCCTGTTTCGAAAATGGAACACTGTCAGCTTTCATGGTACTACCCACGCCGGACCGCTCGACATGGGAGAGTATCGCTATAAGATGTTGCGGGGTATTGACTTTTACGAGTTTGTGCAGAATGAGTTGGTAAAATGGCCTAACATTGAACAGAAGCAAGTCACGATCAACCGAATTAAAGACACCCCACAAGGTGGCTTTGTGATTGCTGATGATGAGCCGTATATAGCTGATTATGTATTTGACAGTACGTTTGCTTTAAAGCTCGACCAACCTGAAAATCATAATCTGTTACAGCATTTTAAGGGCTGGGTTATCAAAGCCGAAAAGCAATGTTTTGACCCCACCCGCCCCGAAATTATGGACTTTAGGGTTGATCAGCAGGGAGATTGTCGGTTTGTGTATGTCATGCCATTTGACGCACAAACAGCTTTAGTCGAATACACAATATTCAATGATAAGCTCTTAGCTGACGATGAATACGACACTAGTCTGCGTCAGTATATTGGCCGGTTTTTTGATACTGGCACGTACCAGATTTGTGAAACTGAAATGGGGGTAATCCCAATGAGCGACGAAACCACGCACGAATATCCGTCGGAGCACATTGTCCGGATCGGCACGGCAGGTGGCTACACTAAACCCTCAACGGGCTACACGTTTCAGCGAACACAACGGTATTTGCGGTCAATTGTAGAAAATCTGACCGAAACGGGTAAACCCAATCGCCATCTGCCCTGGTTCTTAGGTCGGTTTAAACTGTATGACAGTGTGTTACTGAACGTTCTAGAAAAACACCGACACCCCGCCGATGATGTTTTTACGCGTATGTTTTCAAGGAACCGTCCAGCTACGGCATTTCGATTTTTAGACGAGGATACGCGTTTCATTGACGAATTGCGCTTATTTACCACTATGCCCTGGTGGGCGTTTACCTCCGCGTTTTTTGACGTGCTGCGAAGAAAAATAGTTGGATAGCCGTCTGTCTTAAGCTAAGGGTTAACGGTTACACTAACCTGCAACCGCAAGCTAAGACCCCACTACCTCTTCGAAAACACGGTTCCACGCATTAATGAAGCGGGCTAGGCTAAAGCGTTCTTCCGCTAATTTACGAGCATTGTTACCCATACGCCGGGCTTCGTCAGGGTTATCAAGTAAAAACTGCATGTTTTGGCGTAACTTCTCCGGATCGTTGGATATGAATCCATGAACGCCGTTTTCAATCACAGTTGGTACCTCAGTAGTAGCCAGGGCAACAACTGGCATGCCAATGGTCAGGGCTTCGATAACAGCGAGCGGTAAACTACTGTAGCGCATCAGGCTGTACAGAAACCGGTACTCAGCCACGCGTTGATGAAGCTTGGTGTAATGAATCTCGCCAATGCCGCCAATCTCGGCCGATCCCATTCCGACCGTTGTAAGTGGTAAACCTTTGTCACGAAGCGAGTTGTAAAGGTCGAAGCCCGCCATGCGTCCACGGCGTTTCATTTCATTCACCACAAAAATACCCTCGGCGCGGCTGCCGTCGTAGCGCAGGTTTGGATCAATGGCCACGCTATGCTCCACAACGGTGGTAGGGGTAGTTCCGTTATCCCACATCAGGCGGTTGTAATGCGTTACATGAACAAGGAGCAGATTTGGATCGTCGGCGGCCCAATGTCGCGAATCCGTCGGATGAGGCTCCGGACTGTTGTGTTGTAAGTAGATCTTAGGCAGGTTTCGCTGCTCGGCGGATAAAATGTCGAACTGATCCTGTTGATAGTTCTGAGGAGTTTGAAAAATAATCAGATCCAGCTTTAAATTCTTCACATCGCTGGCGGGTACTTCGCGAACGTAGTCGGGCATTGATGAACCGACTCCTCGGCCTATATACCCCTCTGGATTGTCTTCTTTTTTAGGTAAATACCAGTTGTGCTGGGTTTGTGTAATGGCAGTTAAGTAGGCTCCGTGAATGTGCCAGATAAGGATGTTAAGTTTACGCATACAAGTCTTACGAACGCAGCTAAAGCATTGTTAGAGTAATTTAGCCTACGGGCATAAGCGTGTTTGAGAAAGAAAAAATAAGAGCTTTGTCTGACTATTACTGTTTAATTGCTTTTCTCGATGACTTCCAAATTTGCCTCCAATCAATAAACGCGTAGCTTTGCAGTTTCAAACCAAGTCATACGGAGCAGCAATGCCTTATCTCTTCACTTCCGAATCCGTCTCTGAAGGACACCCTGACAAAGTCGCAGATCAAATCTCCGACGCTCTGATTGATAACTTTCTGGCGTTTGACCCATCTAGTAAGGTAGCTTGCGAAACGCTGGTTACAACCGGCCAGGTTGTACTGGCTGGTGAAATCAAGACTGACACGTATCTGGACGTTCAGAAGATCACCCGCGAAGTAATCCGTAAGATTGGATATACTAAGAGCGAGTACATGTTCGAAGCAAACTCGTGTGGCATTTTCTCGGCGCTGCATGATCAGTCAGCGGATATCAACCAGGGAGTTGATCGGGAGGTCGCCAACGACGACTTTGAAACCCGTGCAAATGCCCAGGGCGCTGGTGACCAGGGCATGATGTTCGGTTACGCTACGAACGAAACCGACAACTACATGCCGTTGCCACTGGATTTAGCGCACGCCATTCTGCGCGAGATGTCTAACATCCGGAACAACGAAAGCCAGCTAATGCCGTATCTCCGGCCCGATGCTAAGTCGCAGGTCACCATCGAGTACTCGGACGATCATCAGCCCATTCGCATTGACACCATCGTTGTATCCACTCAGCATGATGACTTTGCTGATGACGAAACGATGCTGAAGAAAATCAAGGAAGACATCATCAACATCGTTATCCCGCGTGTGAAAGCCGCGCAGAAAGCGGAGTTACACGGTCTGTTCACGGACAACATCACGTATTACATCAATCCAACCGGTAAGTTCGTCATCGGCGGCCCGCATGGTGACACCGGTCTGACCGGTCGTAAGATCATTGTGGATACCTACGGCGGAAAAGGAGCCCACGGTGGTGGTGCTTTCTCGGGTAAAGATCCCTCGAAGGTTGACCGTTCGGCAGCTTATGCTACACGCCACATTGCCAAAAACATGGTAGCTGCTGGTCTTTGTGACCAAGTACTTGTGCAGGTGTCGTATGCCATCGGGGTTGCCCAGCCTTGTGGTTTATACGTAAATACGTATGGTACTGCGAAAGTTGACATAAACGATGGTGAAATCGCCCGCAAGATTGAGAGCATCTTCGACATGCGTCCTTACGCTATTGAGCAACGGCTAAAACTGCGTAACCCGATCTACTCGGAAACAGCAGCCTATGGACACATGGGACGTAAGAACGAAGTCGTAAAGAAAACATTCGGTTCCAACGGTCACTCGAAAGAAGTAGAGGTTGAGTTATTCACCTGGGAGAAACTTGATTTCGTTGATAAGATTAAAGAAGCCTTTGGTTTATAAGCTGTAAAGCCGCCCACAGTCTCAATATGCTTAGGTGGCTTTCCAGCCGCTTTACAAAAGCAAAAGCCACTCCATTTGGAGTGGCTTTTGCTTTTGTAACTTACGTTTTATAACTCATCGGGTTCGAAAACCTCGTCTTCTTTCATTCGGGATTTGGCTTCAACGATAGCCGGGCTAGAGAAATCGTTTCGCTTCTGTTTGCAGCGAACGAGTTTGTCTTTAAGAACATCAAGGACACGATCCGTTGCGCTCTCGAAACTTTTGTCGTGCTCTTTGACGAATAGCTCTTTACCTGGAATGTTGAGCCTGACCTCTACGATCTTCTCTTTCACTTTGTTGGTATCGGCTCCGTCTAGCCGGAGAAACACCTCTCCGCTGACGATGCGGTCGTGGAAGGTGTCTAACTTGTTCAGTTTAGCCTGGATGAAATCTAACAGGCTCTGATCGGCCGTGAAATGAACGGCGTTAATTTGTAGTCTCATTGTGTCGCTTTTTAAGTGAATTGAAACAGAACATCAATGGACTGTCTAAGTTTGGCTATTTGAATCACAAAGTCAAGGCGTACTACGAAAGATACAAGTGTGTTTCACGCCTAACTATGGCATTAAGGACTAGTCGATTGAAATATTGATGTTTATAAGCGAGCGTGAAACAGTTGTAAAAGAAAGTTCTTGAGAAAGTGTAATTTCACTTTATTAAATAAAGCATTATAGGCCGTTTAGGACGTAACGTTATTAAGGGTTGAGGAGTTATCCGTTGGTTAGGCACTGGCCGGCAATCGAACTCACGTACTACCATAGCCAGCAAAATCTGCATCTCCATCAAGGCGAATTGATTGCCAATGCATAGCCGTGGTCCACCCCCAAAAGGTAGATAAGCATACGGATGGCGGTCTTTTTCCCGGCCCGGTGCAAAGCGATCCGGGTCAAATCGTTCCGGATCGGGCCACGTAGTCGGATCGCGGTGTAGTAGATACGGACACACCAAAGCCGTATCACCCGCCGGAATGGTGTAAGGGCCTATATGATCCTCCTGGTGCGCCAAACGGCTCATGATCCAGGCGGGTGGATAAAGTCGCAACGACTCCTGTACAACCTGCATGGTGTAAGGTAAGGCACGAAACACATCGGCCGATGGGGTAGGGGCATCCCCCACAACCGACGTCACTTCGGCACGTAGTCGAGTTAATACATCCGGGTGGTTAGCCAGCAAATGAAGTGTCCAGGCCATAGATACAGCGGTTGTCTCGTGACCTGCGGCAAACAGCGTTACGCACTCATCACGCAATTGCTGGTCCGACATGCGCTCGCCCGTTTCTTCATCCTCGGCATTCAGAAACATATCGAGCAGGTCATCGTGCTGACTGGTGCTGTTCTGCCGTCGTTGGTTGATAACGCCGTAAATAAATGAATCGACTAAGGCGCTGGCCCGGCGAAAACGCTGGTGAGCGGGCGTAGGCCATTTCATCGGAAATCGTATTGGTGATAACATGCGTTGATTCGCATAGTATTGCAATGTATCTAAAGCCGAGGACAACCCATCGAGTTTTCCCACCACGTCAGAGCCAAACAACGTCTTGCAGACAATACGCATGGTTACGTCCATGAAGGCCTGTGATACGTTAACTGGCTGCTGATTGTGCTGCTTTACTTCATCGACCCAGTCGGCTGTTTCCTGCACCATGGTTTGGGCTAATACAGCCAGTTTTTGCCGATGAAACGCCGGTTGTGCCAATCTACGTTGCCGTCTCCAGAAATCGCCGTCGCTGGTGAGCAGGCCGTTTCCCAGAAAAATCTTGAGTACGTTAAATGCTGGCGACCGACCATAGTTGCGGTGGTTCTCCTGCATGATATGCTTTGAATCGTCGGGACGTAGCACCAGGTACTGATGCCGACCGCCAATCCGCAGGTGAACAACGCGGTCATAGCGTTGTTGCAGCGTTCGCAAAATGGCCAGTGGATCGCGAAGAAAGGCCAGCGTATTACCCAGCAGCGGCATGCCCGGATGAATGGGGACGGAGCTAGTAGGTGAAGAGATCGTTTCCATAAAAAAGGTCGTTCTGGACGAGACCGGAACGACCTTAAAGTTAAGCGGCAAACGTGTTGGAAGCTCACGGCTTCACCAAAGTTTTACGAGTTGATAACCTCGCCACCGTTGATGTGCATAACCTGTCCTGTTACGTACGAAGCATCTTCTGAAGCCAGAAAAACATACGCTGGTGCCACTTCGGCCGGTTGGCCAGGACGTTCCATGGGTGTATCCTTGCCAAACTTCGCTATTTTTTCCAGATCAAATGACGAAACGATGAGCGGTGTCCAGATCGGGCCGGGCGCCACAGCATTAACCCGAATGTTTCGGTCAACCAGGTGCTGCGATAACGAGCGGGTAAAGGCCGTAATGGCTCCCTTCGTAGACGAGTAGTCCAGCAGCGTTTCGCTACCCCGATAGGAGGTAACTGACGTTGTATTGATGATGCAATCGTACTCGGCCATGTGAGGTAAAGCCGCCTTTGTCAGCCGGAACATGGCCAGGATGTTTGTCTCAAAGGTTGCCTGCATGTCCTCATCTTTAATGTCGGTGAGCTCTTTCTGCGGAAACTGAACGGCGGCATTGTTCACCAGAATGTTGATGCGGTTAAAGTGACTGATAACCCTACCAACCGCATCCCGAATAAAAGACAGGTTACGCAGATCGCCGGGTATGAGCAGACTGCGACGTCCTTCGGCTTCAATCAGTTGTTTTGTCTTTTGGGCGTCTTCCTCCTCGCGGGGATGATAAACAATGGCAACGTCGGCCCCTTCGCGGGCGAAATGCACGGCCACCGCGCGTCCAATACCGCTATCACCGCCGGTAATGAGGGCCACTTTATCAACTAGTTTATCCGAACCCTCGTAATCGTCGCGGATGTAAATTGGTTGAGGGTTCATCTGTGCTTCAATGCCCGGTTGAGCGTCCTGTTGCTGTGCCGGGATGTCTATTTCCATTTGGTCGTTCATAACGTTTCGTTAATTTGAGTGTTAGGAGCTAGGCTTAACTTATCCGTTGATGACAGTTCCACCATTTGGGTGAATGACTTGCCCGGTTACGTACGAAGCGTCTTTTGAGGCTAAATAGACATAAGCGGGTGCTACCTCACTCGGCTGACCGGGGCGTTTCATCGGTACGTCTTTCCCGAACATGGCCACTTCTTTCGCTGAAACAGAAGCCGGGTTCAATGGCGTCCAGATTGGGCCGGGCGCTACGCCGTTCACCCTGATCTTTTTCTTGGCCAGATTGTCGGACAAAGCGCGGGTAAACGCCATGATGGCTCCTTTGGTCGACGAGTATTCGGGCAAGTCGGCGCGGCCCTGGTAAGCCGTGACGGACGTCGTGTTAATGATGCTATCACCTTCGTGCAGGTGCTTGAGGGCGGCTTTGGTCACTCGAAACATAGAATAGATATTGGTTTCGAAGGTGTTAAGCAAGTCATCGTCCTGCATCTCCTCAAATTTCTTGTGTTGTAGCTGAAGAGCCGCGTTGTTTACCAAGACGTTTAACTTGCCAAAACGGCGGACGGTATCTTCAACGGCTTGCTCGCAAAATGCCAGGTTTCGCAGATCGCCAGGCAGAAGCAGAATCTGGCGGCCTTCAGCCTCGACCAGTTCTTTGGTCTTTTGAGCGTCTACCTCCTCACGCTCGGTATACACGATGGCGACATCGGCACCCTCGCGGGCAAAATGTACGGCCACTGCCTGACCAATGCCGCTATCACCACCGGTGATGAGTGCCACCTTGTCTTTGAGTTTATTGGTACCGCGGTAGGTGTATCGAATTACCTTTGGTTGTGGGGTCATTTCAGCCTGAATACCCGGCTGAACGTCTTGGTGTTGAGGAGGAATTTGGGTTTCCATAACGTTGCTTCTAAATCGGTTTTTCAAACAATAAGCCAAAAGCAACAGGGGTTGTTTTGAGAAATCTATTAAAATGGTGGGTTTTGTGCTTAGGATATAATTTGTAATATCGTAACTGGAAAATAGCGACTGACATGAATATCAATGGGGATGCAAAAGCTGTTCGCACCTACGACGCTATTGTGATCGGTTCGGGGATAAGCGGTGGTTGGGCGGCAAAAGAGCTTTGCGAAAAGGGACTGAAAACACTCGTGCTAGAACGGGGACGTGACGTTCGGCATATTGTCGATTATCCCACGGCTACGCTGAACCCATGGGATTTTTCACACCGAAACCGTATGCCGGAAGCATTCGACCAGCAAAATCCCATAGCTACCAAATGCTACGCCCTGGATGAAGGCACCCAGCAGTTTTTTGTAAAGGACGCCGAGCACCCCTACGTTCAGGAAAAGCCGTTCGACTGGATTCGGGGCTACCAGGTAGGTGGAAAATCGTTGATATGGGCGCGCCAGACGCAACGCTGGAGCCGCTTTGACTTTGAAGCAAACGCCCGCGACGGAGCCGCTGTCGACTGGCCCATTCGGTATCCGGACATTGCTCCCTGGTACAGCCATGTCGAAAAATTTGTGGGGATTAGTGGCAACAAAGACGGACTGGAGACCCTGCCCGACGGCGAATTTTTGAAGCCCTGGGAGTTGAACTGCGTTGAGAAACACATTCAAAAACGGGTGGCTGAGAGTTACAAAGATCGACACGTAATCATTGGTCGTTGTGCGCACCTGACCGAACCAAAGCAAATTCACTACGACCAGGGACGGGCGCAGTGCCAGGCACGACACCTGTGCTACCGGGGTTGTCCTTACGGTGGTTACTTCAGCAGTAACTCATCGACAATTCCGTGGGCAGCCAAGACAGGCAAACTTACGTTACGTCCTGACTCGGTTGTCCACTCAATTATTTACGACGATGCTAAGGGGAAGGCTACGGGTGTGCGGGTAATTGATACGCATACGAAGCAAATGACGGAGTATTACGCCCGCATCATCTTCGTGAATGCGGCTTGCCTGAACACAAACCTCATCTTACTTAACTCTACATCAAAACGTTTCCCAAAAGGCTTAGGGAACGATAATGGACTACTCGGTCGTTACGTAGCGTTTCATAATTATCGGGGTAATATCGTTGCTGATTATGAAGGGTTTGAGGATGGTTATTATTACGGTCGTCGCCCCACAACGGCGTTTATGCCTAATTTTCGTAACGTCGATAAACAGGAAACGAGCGGTCCGGCGTCCCGGTTTCAGCGCGGCTACATGGTTGCCTTTAGTGCGGCTCGTGCCAACTGGCAACGGGGGAGCAGCCAGGACGGCTTCGGGGCAAACTTTAAAGATAAACTGAGCGATGCCGGAGCGTGGCACGTTTTCATGATGATGCAGGCCGAAACGGTGCCGCGTTACGAAAACCATGTCCGGCTCAGCACTGAGCAGAAAGATCCCTGGGGCATTCCTCAACTGGTAACGTCTATTGGGTACACTGACAACGACACCAAAGTGATGAACGATTTTCTGGAGCAAGGTGCCGAAATGCTTCAGAAGTCTGGCTGCAAGAACATTAAGCCTTACGATGATCACCGGAATCCGGGGCTTGATATCCACGAAATGGGGGGCGTCCGGATGGGTCGCGACCCGAAAACGTCATTGCTCAACGCACACAGTCAGCTTCATGCTGTTAAGAATGTATTCGTTACGGATGGGGCCGCCATGACATCAACCGGGACTCAGAACCCATCCATTACGTTCATGGCTTTAACCGCCCGGGCAGCTAACTATGCGGTAAGCGAGATGAAGAAGGGACATTTATAAGTTAACAAACACAGCGGAGTGGAGGCTTACACAGCGACAACAGAGCAACAATATCTTTGTGTTCTCTGTGTAGTCCTCCACTCCGCTGCGTTTATGTTTTATGGAACTGTTAAATATAAAACAAGCACTTTTCTTTCAATGCAAAGTCTACGTTCAGCAGCGTATTGCTACTGCTAAGCAAGCAATGGAAGCCGCTCAGGAGTCGGCTAATTCGGAATCTAAAAGCAGTGCAGGTGATAAATACGAAACGGGCCGGGCAATGGCTCAGCTCGAGCGTGACCGACATGCTCAATTGCTGGCCGAAGCCATTAAGTTGGAACAGGAGTTGATTCGGTTAAATACCGATAAGCACTACGACACTGTTCAGCCAGGTAGCCTAGTCATTACAAACCGAGGGACGTTTTTTATCAGTATCAGTGCGGGCAAGCTCGTTGTTGAGGGTGCTGACTACTTCGCTATTTCACCAGCCTCGCCAATTGGAGCCGTTCTGGCAGGTAAGAAACTTGGCGAGAGTGCTATTTTTAATAAAATCTCTTATCAAGTTTTGAACGTATTGTAGAACTATCTAAGATAGCCGCTTAGATATAGAACACCTTCATACGTATGGAGTTTTTGTCCTTCGATCCTTGCGCGATATTGAAGCCGTATGTCGAACGATATATCGTTGTAGATGCAAAATTCGCCGAGGGACAGCAGCATAAACACTTCATTGCTCCCAGCAGCACGAGTCAGTTGGCTATCAACTGTGCTACTGCTAACACAAAACCCGACGAGGTAGGTGCACTTGACCGACACTACGTAACGGCACTGGTAGGACCGTTTACCCGCCGACACACCTATATCTTACATGGCCACATTTATTCGGTAGTTGCTTACTTTACCCCTATAGGGTTACATGCATTGTTGAATATCGATCTAACTGACTTAGCCGATCAGACGGTCGATTTTGCCTCCATCTTGCCTGACGACGCCCTTCATTTAAGCAAATGTGTGCTGGGGGCTATCGACAACCACGCTAAAGTGCAGGTGCTGGAAGCATATTTATTACGCCGATTGGCTAGTGCAAAACCCTTGAATCAAGGAGTGCAACGAGCCGTCGAATTGATTCGTCAACAGGGCGGACAAATAGCTATCGCTGAGCTTTTACAGCAGCTAACGCTACAGCAGCGGACCTTTGAGCGGCATTTTCGGCAGACAACCGGTATGTCGCCCAAGCAGTTTATGCGTATTACCCGTTTTCTGGCGGTACGCAATGCCATTGCCGATGGCACATACCAGAACTGGCATGATGTGTTACACCAAGGGGGATATTACGATCAGGCTCATTTCATTCGTGAGTTTTCTCTTTTTACGGGCCAAACGCCGTCGGCGTATTTCGCCGGAAGCATTGGTTTCGACAACTTTTTGCTGAAAGTATAAGAGGTTATAAGTAAGGCTGAATGCTACAACTATGAGCTGACTAGCTTCGAAGCTTATTGTCTGTAAGCTTCAAAGCTAGTCAGCTAGTCAGTTCAATAAACCCGCTCACCACCGATCCAGGTTTGTTTCACTTTGGTTTGACGGAGTTGAGGATTAGGCACCGTCATAATATCTTGGTCAAGTACTACGAAGTCAGCTTGTTTACCCGGAGAAATACTACCCCGAAGCTGATCTTCGAAGTTCGCGTAAGCGGCCCATCGGGTCATGGCCAGTAGAGCCGACTTACGGTCGACGGCGTTTTCCATTTGGTAGCCCTTAGCCGGAAAGTTCTTGGCGTCCTGACGCACGACGGCGGCATGGAAGCCAAATAGCGGATTAACGGCTTCTACTGGAAAGTCGCTGCCAAAAGCAATCATACCGTTTTGCTTCATCAGATCCTTAAAAGCATACGCACCCTTTACCCGAATTGCACCAAGCCGGTCTCCGGCCCAGTACATGTCCGACGTAGCGTGCGTCGGCTGAACCGATGGGATGATTGAATAACGGCCAAATTTCCAGAAATCTTCGGGCGAAACAACTTGCGCATGCTCAATACGCCACCGCCGGTTATTCGCTTTCTGTAAGAGTTTACCATACAGGTCCAGCATCAAATGGTTCGCCGAATCACCGATACAGTGCGTGTTCGCCTGAAAGTTAGAAGCGTACAGAAGCTTAGTTACGCGCTCCAGCTCAGCCGGGCTAAGCAAGAGAAATCCCCCCGTTTCTCGGCGATCGCTATAGGGCTTCCGTAAACAAGCTCCTCTTGACCCCAGTGCCCCGTCTGCATATAGCTTAAATGACCGAACGGTTAAGCGGTCTGTCTGGAAAGGACCACGTTTCAGGAAGTAGTTTAAATTCGGTTCGCCGAGGCTAACCATGGCGTAGTCTCGAATCTTTAGCCTGCCTGCCTTGTGCAAACTATCAATCAGGTTAATTTCGTCGGGACTAATTCCCGCATCGGAGACAGTTGTTAAACCCAGCTTAACACATGCAGCTTGAGCTGCCAGAAGCATCCGGGCTTTATCGGCATTATCGGGTCGAGGCAAAATACGCTTGACCAATTGCATGGCATTATCCACCAGAACCCCCGTGGGCTGGCCGTTTGCCAAAACCACTTCGCCCCCGGTTAGCTTAGAACCAGCTGTAATCTGCGCCAATCGCAGGGCTTTGGAATTAACCAGCAGGGCGTGTCCATCTACCCGCATGAGGGCAACGGGCACATTTGGGAAGGCGGCATCCAGCTTTTCTTTGGTCGGAAATGCTTTTTCGGCCCAGTCGTTTTGGTCCCAGCCTCGACCTGTAATCCATAATACGTCCGGGTGCTTCTGATGAAATGCCTTCAGTCGGTCGATGACTTCATCATACGATTCGGCACCGACCAGATCGGCCTGGTCGAGCACTTGCCCTAGTCCCAGAAAGTGAGCGTGTGGATCGTAGAAGCCGGGGTAAATGGGTTGCCCATCCAGATCGGCCGTGCTGTCGGCATCGTATTGATCTAACAACGCTTTGGCAGAACCAACGGCTACAAACTTGCCTTCTTTTATAGCGAAAGCTTCCGCGGTCGAGAAACTGGAATCAGCGGTGTAAATACGAGCATTGGTGATAAGCAGGTCAGCTTTTTTCTTGGACGAACAGCCCGTGAGTACTGGCAAGAAAGCAGATAATAGTAGAAAAAAACGGTTCATAGTTGACGATCATGAAAGTCTGCAAGATAAGCTAAAGTTGATAAGCTAACCGGTCAATCGCAGATTCTCTTAATTTTGCTTTAATTGTCGCTGTTAACATCAATTCAATGAAGCTCAGCAGTTGGATTCTTTTTGCTTGCTTATCTCTTCCGGCGTTTGCTCAACAACCCCAAAATGCCATTCAACGCGCTCAGCAACGAACCTTTACAGTTGCTACCATTCCTCAGCCCGGCGAGCTGCTCACTCTTCAACAGGCTATTGGCCAGTCTGTTGAGAAGAACTATCAAGTTCAGATCAATCGGCAGCAGGAACAAATTGCCCGTAATAATTATACGAAAGGCAATGCAGGGTACTTACCATCCCTGACGGGTAACCTTGGCTCAAACGGTGGGCTTCAAAACTTTCGGCAAACGTATCTGGACGGACTCAGCCCTCCGCGGGAAGCCCGTGGCGTTTTTAACCGGACCACTAATTTAGGGTTCAATATAAATTACACAGTTTTTAATGGCTATGCCCGAAGTGCACTGTATACACAACTCCGGCAGTTACTGCAAGTGAGCAGCGTAACGACCCGGGCTAACGTAGAAGCGACCATTGCCAGCGTTGCGACCAGTTATTATGACGTTGTTCGGCAGCTTCAACGATTGATTGCCTTCAGCCAGGCCCTCGATATTTCGCGTGAACGACTCGAACTAGCCCGGGCTAACTATGAAGTTGGTACGCGCTCTAAAGTGGATTTCCTAAGCGCCCAGGTGGATTACAACACCGATAGCGCGGCTTTGCTGTCGCAGGAGCAAGCCTTACGGAATGCAAAGGTTTTACTGAACACACTATTGATTCGTGACCCGCAGGCGGAATTTGCCGTTCGAGATACAATCATTGTTCGGCCAGACCTTCAGTTGGCCCCGTTGCAACAATCGCTGATGACGAACAACCCCTTATTGGCCACGGCCGTGTTAAATCGTACGTTGGCGGATATTAACCTGCGACTGGCTAACGCTCAGCAACTGCCTGTAGTGACTGCCCAAACGGGGTATAACTATCAGTTGGTTGATAACCAAGGGGGATTTGGTATTCGTACGGGCCGGACTGGCGCTTTGACATATAACCTGCAAGCTACGATTCCTATCTTCAACGGCTTCAATTTAAAACGCCAAATTCAGAATGCCCGCGTTAGTACATTGATCGCCCAGAATCAGGAGAGCGACCAGCGGTTGCAACTTCAATCGGCGCTAACCCAAACGTATCAGGTCTATCGTAATAGCTTAGCGCTGCTGAATCTGGAAATTCAGAATAATCAGCTGGCTAATCAGAACGTCGACATTGCTTATGACCGCTACCGAATCGGTAACTCAACGTTTGTCGAGTTTCGCGATGTACAACGCAATGCTATTAATGCTCAGACCCGTTTGATTGAGGCTGAATACAATGCAAAAGCTGCCGAAATAGAGTTGCTACGCCTAAGCAGTACCATTACTCAGGAGTTAGGGCAGTAAGCTTGTATGGCAAGCTGAACAGTCTGTTAGTTAGACGGTTAATAGATAGCCTAATTAATTCAACAACTGGTCAACCGCTATGCCATACAATAAAAAAGAATACCCTAATTCGTTGAAAAACTTCATGGCACCTGTTCGTAACAAGGCTATTGAGATTGCCAATGCACTGCTTGCCGAAGGAAACGACGATCAGAAATCCATCGCTATTGCGACTGCCAAAGCGGAGGAATGGGCCCTGAAGCGAGGAATTAAGATACGTAAGGACAACGCACCCGAAAACAAAAAATAAGAAAAGGTAAGCCTGGTAGTTGTCTGCTCAGGGTTACCTTTTTTGTTTAATTACTCCATTCTCTTTACTAACCAGATATGCAGGAACCCGTTCAGCCCTTTGATTGGGAGCGAATGTTTATTGACCAATTCCCGTGGCTATACCTGGGCGAAGTGGCGTTTCGGACGCTGGTCATGTTTTCGGTGCTCCTACTCGCCCTGAAAATCTCTGGTAAGCGCCAGATTAAGCAATTGTCAGTATTTGAATTGGTGCTTGTTATAGGGTTAGGCTCAGCCGCCGGCGATCCTATGTTCTACCACGACGTACCGCTACTCTCAGCCGTGGTGGTATTCATAGTCATGATGGGGTGCTACAAACTCATTACGCGAATATCAGACCGCAACCGGACGGTTCGCGAATTTCTGGAGGGTAGACCCGTTTATGTAATCGAGAACGGCTGTATCCTGGTCAAGAATTTCAAACAGGAGGATATCACGCAGGATGAACTGTTTACTGCCCTGCGTTTAGCCGGTATTAAACAGCTAGGAGAAGTGCAGACCGCTATTCTTGAACCAACCGGAGAGGTTAGCGTCTTTCCTTATCCGAAAACGGATATCAAAGCTGGATTACCTGTTTTGCCCAAAGCCTTGCAGGAGTTTTCCGAAGAAATTGAACATTCCGGTACCTATGCCTGTACAAATTGCGGGCACATCGAAACATTGGGGGTAAACGACCAGCCTACCTGCTCAAACTGTACACATCAGCACTGGGTCAAGGCGATGCATTAAGCCACTGCTTTTTTAGCACTCGGGCTTTTTACTACTTTCTTAACCTGGTCTTTCAAAAACTTAAGCAACAACTTCTCGACGCCGTCCAAACCATGTGGGCTGGTTTGCCGAAAGCGGTTTTTGTGCTCGATGTACGGGTTCAGATCCCGGCATTCGTAGGCTTCCAGGATCTGTGGGTGCACGTAATGTTTTCGGCAAACTGTACGGGTGTTGCCTAATTGATGCGACACTTCATCGAGCACCGTATTCACGTTTTTCTTCAGCTCTTTTTCTGTTTCGCAAGGCTCCAGCTCAACCAACAGCCGCAGGGCGTTCACGGTGCCAGCCCAGGTACGGAAGTCTTTGGCTGAGAAGTCGCTGCCCATCGTTTCGTGCAGGTATTCGTTAACCATGCCCGAGTCGATGGAATGACGATCACCTTTTTCGTCTAAATATTGGAACAACTCCTTACCTGGAATGTCACGACAAGCCTTTACTAAGGCCGACAGGCGCCGGTCATGCAGCGTAATGTCGTGGTAGATGCCTTTTTTGCCTTTGAAGCTAAATCGAACGTCGTGGCCTTCCAGCTTGACATGTCGATCCTTAAGCGTCGTTAAGCCATAAGAGCCGTATTCTTTTTCATAGGCGGCATTACCTACCCGAATCAGTGTTTGCTCCATGACGCTCAAGGCAATGGCAATCACTTTTTCCCGCGACAGTATACGTTGTTTCAAATCTTTGTCTAAGCGGGCTCGCAACAGGGGTAAAGCCTCGCCAAAAGCTACCATCCGAAAAAACTTTGTTTCGCTCCGGATGGCATTCCAGTTGGTGTGATAGCGGTACTGCTTGCGATTTTTGGTATCAATGCCGGTTGCCTGTAAATGGCCATTCGCCTTGGGGCTAATCCAAACGTTCTCCCAGGCTGGAGGCAGCGCCATGCTGCGAATGCGCGCTAAGGTTTCTTCATCATCTATCTGCTGGCCTTCTGGACCAAGATAGATAAAGTGATCACCGTTGCGCCGACGGCTGATGCCGGGCATCGTGTCGTTCATGTACACGAGCCGGGCTGCTCTGGCTGTTTTTACCGGATTATGGGCCAGCTCTAATAAATCCACAGGCATTGAATTGCAATTTTCGAGTTATGCGATACGATTTCTGGGTTACAGGTTATTCGTACGTCGTTACTCGAACACCGGAATTGGATTTATGTTTATCGCCGTTCAGCCGCTTTACCGAAAAACCACAACGCTAGCGTGTTTGCGTAATGGAAAAAATCTGTGGGGTGAATAAAACCATCAAAAGCATCGGCTTTAGTGGCTAATCCCATCATCATGGCTGCCAACACGACCCATAAGCCGCGTTTGTTACGTTCGAGTAGCGAAAACACGGCCAGCAGCATCAATATAAGAATACCTAGTGATGGCACAACGGGCGTAAACACCCGAACCTCGGGCAGTAACAGACTTATGAACAGAAGTAGCCCAAAAAGTATAGTCGTTACGAAGGTTATGAGGGAAAGAGTCCGCTGATTAAGCAGGGCATACACTGCTGTAACGACAGACACAACCCCCAGCGAGTCAGATAATACAATCATGGAGCGGTGTAGCGGTTCGAGCGATTGATTGCCCGCATATACCATAACGCCAATCAGCGCAGCCAATGAGGTCGTCAGTACAAAGAACCCCCAAAGCAGCCGGTTAAATAGAGAAATCTGACCAAAGAAGTGCCAGAATATCCCGATGCCTGCTCCGGCCAAAATAGAACCGGAGAGAATGTGCGAAAAAATCATCTCGTAATTTACGAAGTTTCGGCTACTTTTGCCCAACTTTTTTACAGACGTAAAGCCATTGATGGCAAGCAAAAAGCCCTCCTGAGTAACGCTGAGGTGCTGATGTTTTTTATCATTGACACTACGTTTTATTAACTGCATCGCCAACGATTTACAAACCGTCATGAGTGTTTTAGTCAACAAAGACTCCAAAGTTATCGTCCAGGGCTTCACTGGCTCGGAGGGCAGTTTTCACGCCCAGCAGATGATCGAATACGGCACTAACGTCGTCGGGGGCGTAACGCCCGGCAAAGGTGGGCAAACTCACCTCGACCGTCCCGTTTTCAATACTGTTCAGCAGGCTGTTGACCAGGCGGGGGCCAATGTGTCCATCATTTTCGTACCTCCCGCGTTTGCTGCCGATGCCATCATGGAAGCGGCCGAAGCAGGAATTGGGGTCATTATCTGTATCACCGAAGGTATTCCGACGGAAGATATGGTAGCCGTGAAAAATTACCTGTCCGACAAAGAAGTACGGTTAATTGGGCCTAACTGCCCCGGCGTTATGACGGCCGAGGAGTGTAAAGTTGGTATCATGCCAGGCTTCATTTTCAAGAAAGGCACAATTGGTATTGTTTCTAAGTCAGGTACGTTGACTTATGAGGCCGTCGACCAACTTACCAAAGCAGGGTTAGGTCAGTCGACCGCAATCGGTATTGGGGGCGACCCAATTATTGGAACAACAACCAAGCAGGCTGTAGAACTGCTCATGAACGACCCCGAAACCGAAGCCATTGTCATGATCGGTGAAATTGGTGGAGGTATGGAGGCCGAAGCTGCCCGCTGGATTAAAGCCGACGGTAATCGTAAGCCAGTAGTCGGTTTCATTGCTGGTCAGACCGCGCCAAAAGGTCGCCGGATGGGCCATGCCGGTGCCATTGTTGGTGGAGCTGATGATACAGCAGCTGCTAAAATGGCCATTATGCGTGAATGTGGTATTCACGTTGTTGAATCACCTGCCCTCATCGGCGACACTATGCTGAAGGCGTTAGGGAAAAATTAATGAGTGAACGAGTGAGAGAGCAAACGAGAGAAAGGGTAGCGTTTTTGTATTGGGTAGCCGTCCTGACTATTGCGGTTTTTCTCTCCTTTTCTCTTTCACTCGTTGCCCAACCGCGTGGCAGTGGTGGTATTGGGCCCGAAGGCCGCTACTATCCTGTACACAATTTTCGTGACGACTTCCTGGTGTATGATGAAGGCGCTAAGGCGTACGTTCCTTACATCCTCGAACAACATGCCGACCAGACGGCACTGAGTGCTTACGTAGATCTGGAAAGCAATCGGCATTATAGCTTACTGATTTCTACACAGCAGGATGGATATCTCTTCATTAATGCGGCTCTAAAACGTAAACTTCGGGCAAATCAATGGCAGGTATTGAGCATTGATAGTCTTTTTCGAGTTTATCGTCAACCCGAGATTTTTATTACGCTGTACGGCGTTCCTGGCTTAAGCGACAAACAATTATTTATCGGTTACCCAAAATCATCTACGCAGAAACCCGTTGTTTTGCGTGATGATAATTTAAGTGTTCGGCCCCGCCCACAAGCTAACTACGACAATTTTTTAAGTTTAGGGCTGCTGTTTCTGTTGGCAACGCATGCCTTTTTGTTCACCTTCTATCATCGGGCTTTTCTCCGCTTTTATAGTTTCCGTGATCTGGTGTCGCTGAGAGCTCAGGAAGAATCATTTCTAATCAACCGGCCACTAAGTAGCACTAACGTCTTGTTTACGCTCAATCTGAGCTTTATTGTTGCTTACCTAATCATGTTTGTGCAAAGCCGTAACCTCGACGTATTTGCATCCCGGACACTGTTAGTAGGTGAGCAGCGATTCGGTTGGTTAGCGGGCGAGTACTTCTTACTGAGCGGATTAACCTTCTTGAGCCTCATAGGAAAGTATGTGATGCTGGAAGTGTTTGGTGGACTGTATAAGTTACAGAGCATTATCAATGTCCATTTTTTCAAAATAATACAGTCCTCTCTTCTGTTTTTTACCTTGCTGACACTGGTGTTAGCGGTTGTATCTTACAATGTATCAGAACTGGTCTGGTCAGAGAGTCTCCTGTTTCTGCCGCTAATCGGATTCTATATGGCCCGATTAACATTACTTTACTTAGTCATACGCAGTATGGAGCCTATCAAGAATCTTTATTTATTTTCTTACCTTTGTATTGTTGAATTGATTCCACTCATCATTGGTTTGCGGTTTGCACTGTGATGAATGAGTTTTCAGTAAAAGGTGAGCGGTGAACAGGTAGCAGTAGCGTCAAATAAGGTTCTGCTACTGAGCACTGACTATCGAAACGAGTAGAGATTCAATGAACGAGACCAGCATGCAATCCACCCAAGACCGGGCCACGCCAGGCCGGCTCACGAAAGTAACCCGGCTGTTAGTAACCCAATCCCGCCCCGCCGACGAAAAATCTCCTTATTTTGATTTAGTTAGCAAATACAATCTTCATATTGATTTTCGCCCCTTTATCCAGATACAGGGTGAGTCGTATAAGGATTTCCGTCGTCAGAAGATCAATATCCTGGCGCACACGGCTATTATTTTTACAAGCCGTAATGCCATTGATCATTTTTTCCGGATTTGTCAGGAAGGTCGAATTGAAGTGCCAGCCGACATGAAATACTTCTGCATCTCTGAGCAGACGGCTAACTATCTTCAAAAGTACATTGTCATTCGGAAGCGTAAGATCTTTAATGGCACGAAAACAGCTACCGAACTCTTCGACTTAATCAAGAAGCACAAGAACGAAAAGTTTTTGTTTCCATGCTCGAACATTCGTCGGAACGATATACCCGAATTCATGGATACCAGTGGCCTGCATTTTACCGAAGCGGTGATGTATGACACAGTACCCACGGATTTGTCGGATCTGGACATTCATAGCTACGATATTATTGCGTTCTTCAGCCCATCAGGAGTGAGTTCGCTCTTACATAATTTTCCTGATTTTAAGCAAAACGGTACTCGGCTTGCCGCTTTTGGGCCCACTACTGCCAAAGCTATTACTGAGGCTGGTTTAACCCTTGATATTGAGGCTCCATTACCTAATGCTCCCTCTATGACAGGTGCTTTGGATCTGTACATCAAAAAGGCCAACAATCAGTAAAAGTAGACGTTATACAAAGGCTGGATGCCGGTAACTGGGTACACACGCTCACTTCCGGCATTCAGCCTTTATTTTGGTCCAATAATTTGACCTGACAGGCGTTTAGTTGTAAAATATGATTGTATAAATGAGCGCTGATGACGTTAATTTGGCGTTGGTAGTTTTGAATTTCGCTTTGGTTGTATGATTCGCACATTCTACGTTTATGCTTTTATGCTATTGGCCGGGTCTGTACAGACTGTCTGGGCTCAAACGCTCGATCCGCAGCTGAGTATGTACATGTACAACCCCGTCTACTATAATCCGGCAGCTGTCGGGTCTGAGGGGGTTTCACGGGTGCAGATAACGCAGCGGGTACAATATGCGGGTTATCAAACAACCGTTGGCGATGAAGGGGGAACCCAGAGCACCCAGCTTATATCGTTTAATATGCCACTTGCCAAAATTAAAAGCGGTATCGGCATATATGCATTCAATGACAAAGCGGCTGCTAATTTCCAACAGGCCGTTCAGGTGGCATATGCATACCGAATGCCGTTGAAGGATGGTACGCTGTCGTTAGGTATACAGGCTGGTTTTTTAAGTAAAGGACTGGATTATGATTTGTTTCGGCCTAACGTTCCAGATGACCCATCTATTCCAACTGGGCGTGTTAGTCAGGCCAGACTTGATGTCGGTGCAGGCGTTTATTACAATACAACTGATTATTGGCTGGGCGTTAGCGTGAAGCACATCAACCAAACTACCTACACGCTGATTACCGAACGCTCGACCGACCCCCTCAATCCGAATGTTTACTTGACGGCCGGTTACCGATTAGGGCTAGGTTATAATATTGATGTACAGCCTTCTATTTTGGTTCAATACGCTACTAAAACTGGCATCGAAAACTCAACGGCTACATTTAACGTAGTTGGTACGTACGATAACCGGATTTGGGGTGGTGTTGGTTACCGATTCGGCGACGCAATCATGGCAACGGCGGGTATAAACCTGATGCGAAATAATGCGTTACGAGTTGGGTATTCATTAGATGTCACGGCTGTGGGTGCTCAAGTGAAGAGCGCGACTTCTCATGAGATTTTATTGGCTTATGCGTTGCCGGTTCCGGATGCCCGTAAGAAGCCAATTATCAGGACGCCCCGGTTTAGGTACTAAAAAAATAGAAAATTGTATCCTTTCAGGATGCCAGCAAGAGGTACCAACATTTTGGCAATATTCTTGTTAGGCTGTTTGCATTTAGTGATCTATTTTTGGGAATTGGCCTTTCCAATACAGAAAGGCATTAATTAAAGCTTAAAAAGTTTGGCGATCAGACCGAAATATAAAATAAGTCTGAACCCCAAGTTTTACATACAATATCCAAACAGATTTTCGTTTTTAGTCTGGTCTCGCACAAGAAGAAGGTAAAATAGCCTACAATGATGAAGTATAACTGGTTTACAATCAATGCAACCCGGGTGGTGATGGTCGCAGCAGTGATACTGCTTATGCAAGGTTGCGGATTTGTGAAGTCTAAATTCGGTGGCAAAGGCGGTAAAGGGGGTGACGTTGGTGTTACGAATGGTGAAATCACGGCAACCAGTCGTAAAGGATACAAGCAAACGACGCCTTATGGAATGGTGTTGGTGCCATCTGGGTCATTTATTATGGGTCAGGCTGATGAAGACGTAGCCGCTACCCAGATCAACATGAACCGGCAGGTAACTATTAGCTCGTTCTACATGGACGATGCTGAAATCTCAAACCATGAGTATCGTCAATATGTGAATGCCTTGCTGGCTGACTCGGTGTCGACGCTGGGTGAAGAGGAAATTATGTCTAAGTACTATCCTGATACAACAGTATGGAAAAATGACTTTACCTATCACAATGGCGACCCAATGCTGGAGTACTACTTCGCACACCCAGCTTTCGATACGTATCCGGTAGTGGGTGTAAGCTGGAAAGCCGCCCAGCATTTCAGCCAGTGGCGTACAAACACGTACAATGACTACCGTACAAAAGAAGGTCAGTTTAATTCGCCCCGCTTCCGGCTTCCTTCTGAAGCGGAATGGGAGTGGGCCGCTCGTGGTGGTAAGAATGGCGCGAAGTATCCTTGGGGTAACCCATACGTAGCGAACGGGAAAGGATGCTATCTGGCTAACTTCAAACCACAGCGTGGTAACTTCGACGCCGATGGTTATCCCTACACAGCTCCAGCAACAGCGTATAGCCCTAACGATTATGGCCTATATAACATGGCTGGTAATGCCGCTGAGTGGTGCCGCGATGCTTATGCTGATAACTCAAACGCCATTGTTTGGGACATGAACCCCGACAACCAAAACGCTGATGAGCCACGCAAAGTCGTTCGGGGTGGTTCCTGGAAAGACATTGCATACTACCTCGAAACGGGTACGCGTTATTATGAGTACGAAGACCAGAAGCGTTCGTACATTGGGTTCCGTTGCGTGATGGATAACCTGGAAGGCCGCACTGCATCGGCTCGCGGTGGCCGGGTTGGTGGAAGCAGTAAAAGTAAGAGCAGCAAAAAGTCGTCAGCTAAATCGAAAGTATAACCCTAGCTGAATGAAGTCTTAGAACACGGGTTCATTATTCAAACTTGTAATTAACCACACAAAGTCAGTTCCTATAATTAACAAACGCTAATCATGGCATCAGGAAAGTCAGTAAATTTCTTTTGGGATCGTTTAGTACCAACCATTTATAGTGCCGGTGCCGCCGTCGTCGTATTGGGGGCTATGGCTAAAATTCAGCACATTAATTCATTAAGCTGGTTACTCACCGTTGGCCTGGTTGTAGAAGCGGTAATTTTCGCGCTCTACGCTATGCAAAGCTTCCTGTTTCCAGCGACTTCCGGAGAAGGTTACGCCTGGGAGCGCGTGTACCCTGAACTGGCCGACGATTATAAAGGCGAAGCCCGTAAGCCTGTTGCCCAGGCCAACGGCTTAACCGCTAACATGGACCAAATGCTGGCTCAGGCGAAAGTAACGCCAGACGTATTTGAAAAGTTGGGTACCGGTTTCCGTAGTCTCAATGACACTGTATCGAGACTGAGCGACCTTACGGACGCTACGGTGGCTACCAATGATTACGCTCGCAATGTGAAGACAGCGTCAAATTCGCTCTCTGAAATGAACAAGTCGTACAACACGGCTATCACAGCAGTTAGCTCAATGGCCGATGCGACGAACGACACGAAAGAACTCCGTGATCAAACTCAGAAAGTAACCAAGAACATGGGTGCTCTCAACGCCGTATACGAACTGGAGTTACAGGACACAAACAAGCATTTAAAGGCAATGAATGCTTTCTACGGCAGCTTGAGTTCAGCCATGGAGAACATGGCCGACGCTAGCCGTGACACCCAGCAGTTCAAGAATGAGTTAGCTAAGCTCACCGGTAACCTGGCGTCGTTGAACAACGTCTATGGTAGCATGCTAACAGCCATGCGCGGCAATTAATTAAAGTTATAAAGTTTAATAGTTATAGGGTTGTAAAGTCGGCTTAAGCCTTACTGTACAACTTTGTAACGTTACAACTTTACAACCTCATAACCCCACAACTTACCATATATAAATGGCAGGCGTAAAAGAGACACCCCGTCAGAAAATGATTGGGATGATGTATCTGGTTTTGACCGCGTTGTTGGCTTTGCAAGTCACCTCGGCGATTCTGGAGAAATTTGTATTACTGAATAATAGTTTGGAGCAGTCTACTGTATCGTCTAATCGGGTTAACCAGGCCACGTTCGACAATATCCGGGCTACTGTTGAGAAGTCGGGGAACCGAGCTGCTGACTTAGCTATTGTTAAACAGGCCGATGAAGTCCGGCAGGCAACAGCCGGTGTTATTGGTCAGATTGACGCGCTCAAAGAACGGATTATCAACGAAGCTGGCGGTGGTACCGACGAAGCTGGTAACATCAAAAATTTAAGCGAAGAAGAAAAGGTTGCTCAGATCATGGTAGGCGGTAATCACAATGGTGAAGCTTACAAACTGAAAAAGCAGCTTGACGATTACTTGCAGAACTTAGGAAAGTATAGTCCCGCTAAGTACGTATCATTGGCATTAGACGGTAAAGACGATCCCATTTCAAGCCGATCTCCGGACCAGCGATTGAAGGATTTTGGCGAATTAAACTTTGCTCAAACGCCAGTTCCTGCTGCATTAGCAGTATTGACCCAGCGGCAAACGGACGTTCGCCGGATTGAAGGTGAAGTCTTAAACGTACTAGCCAGCAAAGTAGGAGCGCAGGACGTTAAGTTCGATAAAATTCTGGCCATGTTGAGCATGGAATCTAAGGTTGTCGTTGCTGGTACGAAGTTCAAAGGCCAAATGTTCTTGGCCGCATCTTCATCAGGTATTCAACCTCGTATGAGCTTGAGCGGTGCCCCTGTTAGAATGCAGGATGGACAGGGTATTGTTGAATTTACAGCGCAGGGCGGTGCTTATGATAAGAATGGCTTAGCTCGTCGCGTTTTGACTGGTTCCATTTCTTATCAAACCGGAGCCGGACTAAAAACAGTACCACTACAGGCTGAGTACTTTGTTGCTAAGCCATCCTATCAGATTGAAACGGGTACGTTGCCTCCTCTTTACTTAGGCTGCGCTAACAAACTTAGCATTCAAAGCCCTCAATTAGGTGCTTTATGGAACCCTTCTATTACAGGTGATGGAGCTGCTGTTATACCATCAGGTGAAAAAGGAAAAGTAACGGTTGTTCCTAGTGCAGCCCAAGTGTCGCTTAACATTAGCAATGGGGGGAGCTTACTTGGAAGAGAAAGCTTCCGCGTAAACCGTGTGCCCCGCCCAACGTTAGAGTATCTGGTAGGTGGTCAGCGCACGAATGACCCAAGAGGAGTTCCTGTTACTGCTGCCCGTAGTGTTCAGGCTCGTGCAGTATCAGACCCGAGTTTTGCAACTTTCTCACCTGATGACGCTAATTTCCGCGTAACTGGAATGACAGTTAGCTTAGTGCGAGGAGCTCGACGTGTTGGAAGTGTAAATTTAGGCGCAGGTGGCGGTTCAATTAGTTCCTTAGCTGCTGAAGCGCAGTCAGGTGACCGGCTTGTCATTCAGGTTGACGGAGTTCAGCGCCGGAATTTTAAGGGAGATGTCAGTGACGTTCCCATGGGAAATCCAATCTATCAGGTTTCACTTTACTAATGTACTAAAGGGCTTCATTAGCCGTTAACATACTGAATTGACAACAGACAGTGGGCATGATAAAAACAGGAAAAATTCGGTTTGCTGGTGTGTTTGCGACAACTGCACTAGCTCTGATTAGTGGGGGAGCCTTTGCCCAGGAGAAAGCAAGCACCGGCACTAATCCAAATTCGGTTCGCGGGATTAATGAGAACGATATTATGATGAAGAAGACCCTTTGGCGTCGCATTGACCTAAGGGAGAAACAGAATCAATCGATGTTCTCTAAAAATAACGAAATCTCGAAATACCTGGTTGAGGCTGTTAAAGCTGGTTTGCTAGATGCTTATACGAGCGATTCGCTAACAACGAAAATAACGGCTGAAAAGATGCACGAAAAGCTATTAATCCCTAATACGGCTGGTGGCTTGTCGGAAGAAGAGAAAGCAGCTGGTTTTACTGAAGATGGAAAGAACGGTAAAACTGAGGATGGGTGGGGTGGGCCTCCAAAGGATACCAAGAAAACCGCTGACGATGGTTGGGGAGCTCCTAAAAAGCCAGCCGCTCAACCTGCCGATGATGGTTGGGGAGCGCCTGCAAAGAAGAAGTCGGTAGCTAAAAACACGAAAGGTAAGAAAGGCGCTAAGACTGTACAACCAGTAGAGGAGCCTAAGAAAGATACAGTAGCCGTTGCTCAGGCACCTGCGTTCTCGGGTGACGAGTATTTTCCAAAAGAACTTAATCTGCTGGAGATAAAAGAGGACTGGATTTTTGACCGTAAACGTTCACGTCTGTATTACGATATACAATCAGTCGGCATTGTTTTGCCTGCAGACAAGAACCCTGCCGGTTACGAGGTTCCAGTTGCTTATTTCAAGTGGAAAGATTTGGATAAACTCTTCCGGAGTGATCCTAAGAAGTTTATCTGGTATAACCCGCAAAATCAGGCACAGCACAAAAACCTGGCTGACGCGTTCGATTTACGGTTGTTCTACGGACGCATCTGGAAAGTCGCTAACCCAGAAGATAAAGATTTAGTCGGTATGTACGGTGATCGTGAAGGTCTGCTGAAGTCATACCAGACTGAGTACGAACTGATGGAGGCTGAACACGGCTTGTGGGAATACTAATAAGGAATTATGCAAACAAAAAAGGCGATCTCTCGATCGCCTTTTTTGTTTGTGCCTAGCTCTGCACTATTGTTCAATAGTCTCAAAATACTGTTTAAGCTTACTGGCACGGTCTTTACCGACTACTTCAGCTACTTCATCGAAGGACGCTTCTCGTATTTTAGTGACACCTTTGAAGTGCTTTAATAATTTAGCCGCCGTCTTTTTGCCGATACCCTCTACATTTTCTAGCTCGCTGATAAGACTGTTACGACTACGTTTATCACGGTGATACGTAATCGCGAACCGGTGCGCTTCATCACGAATACGTTGTATAAGTTTCAACGATTCTGACTTCTTATCAATGTATAAAGGAAGATTGTCTTCAGGGAAATAGATTTCCTCCAGGCGTTTGGCAATACCAATGATGGGAACTTTACCGTACAGATCTAACGCTTTCAGTGCATCACAGGCAGCACTCAATTGGCCTTTACCACCGTCTATGACGATCAAATCTGGTAAGCCTGTCGCTTCTTCGAGCACGCGACTATACCGACGGGTTACCACTTCGTACATACTCGCAAAATCGTTTGGACCGACTACAGTTTTTATGGAGAAATGGCGGTATTCTTTGTTAGCAGGCTTTCCTCCAATAAAACAAACCATGGCCGAAACGGGGTTAGTGCCCTGGATGTTCGAGTTGTCGAAGCACTCGATGCGGTTAGGTAACGTTTTCAGTTGCAAGTCCTGTTTTAGTCGAATCAGAACGCGGTCTTTTTTGCTGGCATTAGCCGTTGCTTCGGCCGCTGCCCGCTCCTGTCGTTCCCGCCGGAAGTACAGCACGTTTTTAAGCGACATGTCCAGCAGCTTCTTCTTGTCGCCAATTTGCGGAACGGTGACCTCTGCTTTCATGTCGACATCCAAAGGAATATTGGAAATGATTTCCTTAGCCTGACTACCGTATTGCTCACGAAACTCGATGATCATCATAGCCAGCAGGTCAGGGTCTGTCTCATCCAGTTTTTTCTTAACTTCCACGGTGTGCGTCTGAACGATGGTTCCATTGACAACCTTCATAAAATTGATGTAGGCGCATGACTCATCAGAAGCAATGGTGAACACATCAGCATCCGCAATCTTTGGGTTAACGACTGTGGATTTGCTTTGAAAGCGCTGCAACAGGTCCATTTTTTCTTTGTACTGCTGTGCTTGTTCGAAAGCTAAATCGTTGGCGGCTTCGACCATCCGGTTTTTAAAGTATTCCTGCGCTGGCTTCAGATTGCCCTTTAAAATATGGTGAACCTGCTCTATATCCTTGTCGTAATCAGCTTCAGCTTGTTTGCCCTCACAAGGACCTTTACAATTGCCGATGTGATACTCAAGACAAACTTTGTATTTGCCTGCTTCAACATTCTCAGGTGCTAAATTGTAGTTACACGTCCGAATAGTAAACAGCTGACTAAACATGTCAAGCACTGTGTACATTGGCTTTAAGTTCGCAAACGGGCCATAGAAAGTACCGAGTTTGCGATCAATACGCCGGGTAGTAACCACACGGGGGAAGTGTTCATTCGTGACGCAAACGAAAGGATACGTTTTATCGTCGCGCAACAGAATATTGAACTTAGGCTGATAGCGCTTTATAAGTTGGTTTTCCAGCAACAGCGCGTCGAACTCGGTGTTAACTATGGTGAATTCAATCTTGCGTATCTGACTGACCAGGCGTAACGTTTTACGGTCGTGTTGCTTTGAATTGGTGAAATAGCTACTAACCCTATTTTTCAGGTCTTTCGCTTTGCCAACGTAAATCACCTCGCCCGTCGCATCAAAATACCGATAAACGCCCGGCTCATGAGGGACTTTCGTTAGCTCTTTTTTATAATCGAATTCGGGCATAGTCGTAAGAAAAAAGGAACACCACCGTCCCGGTAATGTTCCAATTCAGTTAACAATTGACACTTGCTAAAGGTTGCTCGCTAGTTTATTGCAAAATTTCTTCTTCATCCTCTGGCACCACCTTCGGCGGAATGTACCGCTGCGAAGAGTCTATGTGATAACCGCCACAATCAATTTTGAAATTGTTTGGTTTGCGAAAGGGCTCCGGACGATATTGCGTAAGGGTCGGGTCTTTGTACACCTTCTGCATGTACATCGCCCAGGCGGGCATGGCCAATCGACCGCCCTGACCAAGCTCAATGGTTCTAAAGTGAATAGGCCGGTCGTCGCCACCAACCCATAGCCCCGAAACCAGGTGTTGCGTCATGCCCATGAACCACGCATCTGAATAATTAGACGTCGTTCCGGTTTTTGCCGCAATCTCGTTACCACCTTCCAGCAACTTGTACTGAGTCCGTAACCGCTGGGCAGTACCGTTGGGCTCCTCAACGGCTCCGCGCATCAGATGCAGCATTTCGTAGGCCCGATTGGAGCTAATGACTTGGTTAGCGTCGGGGGTAAAGCGCTTTAACTCATTCCCGTTTTTGTCAGTGATACGAATGATCATCATAGGACGAACGCGGGTACCACCGTTGGCAAAGGCACAATAGGCAGCTACCATTTCATACACCGATACGTCACCCGTTCCCAGGCACAGCGTAGGGTTCTGGGGTAGATCTTTGCTCTCAATGCCCATTTTGTGCGCGTAATCAATCACAGCTGCGGCCCGCGTTTTCTTGATTAACTGAGCGCTTACGGTATTGATCGATTGGCCCAACGCTTCGCGCAGGGACAAACTGCGACCACTGTAACGGCCAGTGGAGTTTTTAGGCATCCAGGCCGGACCGCCATTGTTATCTTCACCGTGGGCAAATACCGTTGGACGGTCGACGAGGTGGCTACAGGGCGTTACAAATCCCTGATCCATGGCTGTTAAATACACAAACGGTTTGAAGGTCGAACCCGGCTGGCGTCGGCTTTGGCGGACGTGGTCGAACTTCATGTGTTTAAAACTAATACCACCCACCCAGGCTTTAACGTAACCAGACCGAGGGTCCATAGACATAAAGCCAGTGTTTAGTAAGCGCTTATAATACTTTATTGAGTCCAGCGGGCTCATTGTGGTGTCTTTCTCATTACGTCGACCACCGTAGACAAATACTTTCATCTTCGTTGGCTTGCGCATTTCGCGCCAGATCGCTTTATCATCGTTACCATAAACGGCTTTCAGCTGTTTGTAACGGGTGGTTCGCTGAGCAACACTTTCAATAAAGCCCGGAATCTCGACGTACTTTTTCGTGCGATCATCCTTCTTCACCCACGGATTGCGACCACGCCAGTGTTCGTAAAACTTCTTCTGCTGATCCCGCATATTGGTCATAACCGCTTCTTCGGCATAGGCCTGCATCCGGGAGTCAATAGTGGTATAAATTTTCAGGCCGCTGGTATAAAGGTCAAGCTCGGCACCGGGATTCTCCTCGTTATACTGCCTGATCCACCGTTTGATGTCATCGCGAATGACTGAACGGAAATAAGCGGCCATCCCGGTGTTCTGATTTTCAACACTAAAGTCGAGTTTTAACGGCTTGTTCTTAAAGGTGAAGTATTGTTCATCGTTCAAGAACTTGTACTTCTTCATCTGCCCCAGCACTACGTTCCGGCGTTCTTTAGCTCGTTCTTCAAACAGACGAGGATTGTACAAGGTGGGATTTTTAAGCATCCCTACCAGCAAGGCGGCTTCTTCAACGTTCAGATTCCAGGGCTCTTTACCAAAATACGTTTTGGCCGCTGTCTTTATACCATACGTATTGTTTCCAAACGAAACGGTATTGAGGTACATCATCATGACCTCTTGCTTGGTGTAATTACGTTCGAGACGTACTGCCAGAATCCATTCTTTGGTTTTGGCAATCACTAAGTTGATCAGTGGAATGTGCCCTAGTACACCGCGCAATTCTTCTTGCCGGGTATCAAACAGGTTTTTAGCAGTCTGCTGGGTTAATGTACTGCCACCTCCCGAACTCGACGCATCACGGAAGGTGACAAGTCCGCTTACGGCTCGAAACAATGAGCGAGGATCAATGCCTGAGTGCTTCACAAAACGAGCATCCTCAGTCGCTAATAAAGCTGAGACTACATTCGGTGAAACCTGCGAAATCTCAATGGGGGTCCGATTTTCAACGTAGTATTTACCCAGTAGCTGGTTATCGGCGGTGTATACTTCAGACGCTTCTTCGCTCTTGGGGTTCTCAAGGGCTTTCAGGCTGGGCATACCACCAAAGAGCCAAAAGAAATTATAACTGACAGCAACTACATACAACACAAGTAAAACTATGCCGAGTAGCGAATACCACCAGAGTTTTCGGATTACGTTCCGGTAACGACCGGGAGCAAATTCAAACATTATGGGTGACTATAAATTGGTCGTTTATCTTCCTATACTACAGTTGTGAGTATTTTCTCGCAACGCTACAGGGCGAAACTTATTTTCGTTTGGCCGTAGGCTGATCAGCCGCAGCCTGCATTTCTTTGGCACGAGGTAACAGTTGACTGGCCGGGTAGTCGCGCACAAACTCGTTCAGCGCTTGACGGTAAGCTTCTACGCCTTGCACCTTACCAACTAAAATGACACGTAACAAGGCTAATTTATCTTCCAGCTGGCTTCCAGCAAATGTACTTAAGGCACTTTCCGCCCGAGCTAATGCCTCCGTCATGTTGTTCGCTTTATAAAGCTCATAAACGGCTGTATACGCTTTTTGTAACTGTGCTTCTGAATCGGTTGTTTGAGCCGCTGCTCGGCCAGTAAGGCGGGCATACGACGTATTTGGGTATTCGGCCAGGAGTTTATCTTTCCAATTTGAGGTTTTTCCTAATTGCTCGTTGGACAGATGGAGCAGATAATACACTTCGGGTTTTTGAAGCGTGTTGGGATAACGCGTCAGCAACTGCTCAAACGTTGGAATAGCGTCGGCAGGTTGATTAAGTTCAAACTTGTACAGCTTACCAAGTTTATACAACGCATTCTCTATACGTTGATTGGCCTTGAGCTGAGCATCGGGCGAGAAAGGTATTTGGGCCATCAGCGCATCCTTTTGCGACCGTCGGCCAGAAGCAGGCCCAGCACTGGCATTGGTAGCATCTGGCTGCTGCAGTGGCGCGTTGGGGTTAACACTGTTTGCGAGGGATTCGCCGTTGAGAGGGTTGTTCACACCCGCCACGGCCTCCGACGATTCTTTGTTACTCCGTCGCCAGTTATCTTCAACCGGTCGGTTTCCCCAACGAACTGAAAACTCCTGCCGGCCCTGGCTTAGGGCAATAGGATTATACAACACCCAACGCTGATCGGGTTGTAGATCTGAGTTGGTAGCGCCCGCCACCGTACTAATGTTGCCGCTCGATGCCCGCTCTACAATCTGCTGCGCTAAAGCCGCCTGCGCTTTATCTGCTTCTTCGCGTTGTTTAAGTACATTGTCGAGGGCTTTATCCAGCGCAGCCGGACTCAGCTGGGCCAGGTGTAACAAGCTATCGTCAGTACGAATAGTAGTCTTATACTGAACAAACTCGTCAAGTGTCTTTTTACGGGCTAAAAGAGCAGCGTATTCGGGCGACTGCTGGGGCAGGAGGGCCAGCGCACTGTCATAATAGACCTTCGCCTTGGCATAATCGGCTTTCTTGTCGAAGTAGAGCCGACCTATTTCCAGGTAGGTGTAAGGGACCTGAGATGTGTTGGACCCAGCCGCCTGAATCGATTGGCTGTAAAAGTTAATGGCTTTATCGACCCGACCGCTACGAGCTTCCAGCAAACCCATCGTAAAGTAAACTTTATCTTTCAGATCAGCATTCTTTCGATCGTTTAGCATTCGGTCGAACGTCTCGGTCGACTGAGCTACGCGCTTTTCGTCGCCGGTAAGGCCGTTGCTCTGGATGGCGAAAAGGTTGGCATAAAATGATTGATCGTACGTAGGCCGGGACGCTAGGACCTGCCGGTAGTGATCAACGGCTTTAGCCGGTTGGGCAAGTAAGTCATACAACTGTCCGGCAATTAAATGAAGCCGGGCCGTCGTTTCCCCTTTCTTCAAGAAGGGGAACGTTGCGTCTAAGATTCCCACTGCGGTAGCATACTCGCCTTTACGCTCGTGCAAATAAGCCTTTGTCAAATAAAAGTCGCGGGTATTGCCTTTGTTTAATGGCTGGGTGCGCAGATACTCGGCCACGTTTAAGGCATTCGTGTAATCACTGGCTTCAACATATGCCCGCATCAGGCCGACCAAAGCCGTATGCTTATCGTTCTCATTGGTGCCTTTGGTATTGACATACTTGAATACCTCGATGGCGTTTGGCAGATCCTGCTTGAGTAAGCGAGCCCGACCAATGAGATTATATGCGTTATCGAGCCATTTACTGTTCTGATGGCGTTCGGGAATAAGGGAAGCTTTCTTGATCGCGTCGTCCAGTTGAGGCTTAACGGTCTGAATAAGCATTGAATCGACCGGCAACAGAATCGGTAGTAATTGGTTATAGTTTTCCTGCCTGCTTTTAAACAGAATTAGTTCGGCCTCCTCAATCTGATCGCGGGCAATCACATAAGCATTAAAGTGGGCCGTAAGATTGTGATAACCTTTGCTAATTGGCTTTGTGCTGTATTGCGAACATGAAACCAGCCCAACGGCCAATGAAACAAAGACCGTCAGTAGTAAATAGGGGCTGTTACGAAAATAGCGGAACATGCGAAGATAACACGTGGTCACTCGTACTAAAACGACCTAAGCTGGTTTAGCGGTATGGAACGTTAGGCCAAATTAACGAATTTTGCCTTTTATATTGTACTAAACTCCCTAATTCTATGGAAAACGATCCCGACCAGCCCACCGAGAACCGCCCTGAGAAGCCGGTTGGGAATGATCCATTAAAAAAGGCTACTGAGCAAACAACTTCATTTGCTCAATACAGTGGTATTGCCTTTCAAATGCTTGGTACCATTGGATTGGGCGTATGGGTAGGCTTAAAGCTAGACGAATGGCAAGGTAACCGGCGGCCGATCTGGACAATCGTTCTTTCCCTCACGGCTATTGGTGCTTCATTGTATTTGTTTATTCGTCAACTCACGAAAAAATAATTTCTGGTTTTCAATAGCTGACGCGGCAGCAATACTCGTACGTCCGCTCACTATGAACAGAATACCGTAAATAGAAAACCGCTTTCATGCTTCGTACTTTCCTCGTTACACTTGTCTTGGCTATTGCATTTTTCATAGCCGAACAATATTCTGTTGCTCCCTGGCTGCATCCTTTCTGGAAGATTATACTAGTTTTCTTTTTGAGCGTTTCGTTTCTAACCCACCGGTTGGTAGCGTCTGGTTTACAAGGTAATCAGGAGCGCTTCATCCCTTTGTATCTGGCAGCGACGGTGGCCCGTCTCGTACTGGCATTAGCCTTCGTTGGCTTTTTTCTGTTCCAGCGCATTGAACAGCGCCGGACCTTTGTTTTGGACTTTCTTGTACTATATATATTTTATACAGGCTTTGAGATTTGGGCGCTTACTCGTAACTTGCGACGCGATTCGTAAAAGCGATCTTTCTCATCATATGATGCGTTCGGTTATTAATAAATTTTTGCTGGCTACAGCTCTTATTCTGAGCTCCTTAGTAAGTACATATGCCCAGGAGCACGGCCACGAAGGCGAAGCACCTACCAAAAAAGAAGGGTTTAATGTGGGCGAAATGATCATGCACCACATTAAAGATGAACACGGCTGGGAGCTAGCTCACGGCGTTACCATTCCGCTGCCTGTAATTCTGTATTCTAGTGATCGTGGACTAGAGGTTTTCTCCTCATCGCGGCTAGCTCACGAACAAGTTTATAACGGCTACAAGCAGGAGCATGGCAAAATCCATCGCGTAGATGAGTCGGGTAACGTTGTTGAAGAAGCTAAGTTCTACGATTTTTCGATTACCAAGAACGTAGCGTCTTTATTGCTGAGCGCCGTAATTTTATTGTTGATTTTTCCGGCGGTTAGTCGTGGATATGCCAAGAACAAAGGCAAAGCGCCGAAGGGGATTCAGTCGTTTCTCGAGCCGATCATTTTGTTCGTACGGGATGAAATCGCGAAGCCAAGCATTGGTCCTAAGTACGAGCGGTTCTTACCGTACTTGTTAACGCTGTTCTTCTTTATCCTAGTCAACAACTTATTAGGCTTGCTACCGGGTGCGGCCAACCTGACGGGTAACATTGCCGTAACGCTGGTGCTGGCAGTCATTACGTTCCTGATTGTAACTTTCAGTGGTAACAAGCATTACTGGATGCACATCGTTAAACCAACGGGTGTTCCCTGGTTTGTGTTACCCATTATGATTCCGGTTGAGATTGTGGGCGTATTCATGAAGCCGATCTCGCTGATGGTCCGGTTATTCGCCAACATTACGGCGGGTCACATTATTATCCTGAGCTTATTGGGCTTGATCTTTATGGCGAATGCACTGGGTGGAACCACCACAAGCGTAGCCATTAGTCCAGTCGTGCTCTTCTTTACCTTGTTCCTCAACTTAATCGAACTTCTGGTCGCTTTTCTTCAGGCGTTTATTTTCACCCTGTTGACAGCTATGTATATCGGAAGCGCGGTTGAAGAACACCACGACGCTGATCATGGTATCGGCTACGAAACGACCTCTGAGCTGGGGTAGTCTTAATTAGCAATCTTTTGTTTCACTAATAAATCTGTTTGAAGTTATGTTCGCAATGTTGTTTGCTCTGCTGTTGGAGGCTACTGGTAGTGTTGCTGTCATGGGTGCCGCTGTTGGCGCTGGCCTGGCTGCTATCGGTGCTGGTCTGGGTATTGGTCGGATTGGTGGTAGCGCTATGGAAGGTATCGCTCGTCAGCCAGAAGCGGCTGGTCGTATCCAAACTGCCATGCTGATCATCGCGGCTCTTATTGAGGCCGTGGCTCTGTTCGCAGCGGTTATTTGTCTGCTGGTTGCTACGGCGTAATCCTTAAGCCAGCAGATTAAGATTAAACTAGAGTAGGCTGGTTACATTAGGTACTGGCACCACTACTCGCCTAGTTTTCGGAAAACGTCCACTTGATTAGGAATTGCCGACAGGTGGACGTTTCCAAACAAAAGATTGACAAGACTACTAATACACTGATTTATCCATAATTCACACTCATGGACTTACTTACTCCCGATCTTGGTTTGTTATTTTGGCAGGTAGTAGTGTTTCTCGGCCTGTTTTTGATTCTGCGCACCTTTGCCTGGAAACCCATTACCGAAAGTCTGAACGAGCGCGAAAACAACATTCAGAGTGCCCTTGACCTGGCCGAAAAGACGCGTCTGGAAATGACCGCTCTGAAGGCTGATAACGAGAAATTACTGGCACAAGCTCGTTCAGAGCGCGAAGCTATTCTGCGCGGTGCAAAAGAAACTGCCGATAAAATGGTGGCTGATTCCCGCGAGAAAGCAGCTGCCGAAGGACAGCGGATGCTGGAGCAGGCCCGTGAAGCGATGCAAAACGAGCGCCAGGCGCTAGTGACTCAAATGAAAAAGGAAGTGGTGACACTTTCGCTTGACATTGCCGAGAAGGTTCTTCGTAAAGAACTCAGTGATAAGCCTTCGCAGGAGAAGCTGGTAAACGACCTCGTATCTAACTCACGCTTAAACTAACCAATTATGGCAATTGCTACTGTAGCAGCCCGTTATGCTAAGTCGCTTTTGGATTTGGCGCAGGAGAAAGGGCTGACGGAGACGATGTATCGCGATATGCAGTTCTTCAAGCATACAGTCGCCCAAAGTCGGCCGCTGATGCTGATGCTGAAGAACCCTATTGTTCGGGCCGAAAAGAAAAGTGCCGTACTGAAAGCAGCCTTTGCGACCCGTGTTGATCCGGTAACGATGTCCTTCTTCGAGATCATTGCTAGAAAGAACCGCGAAGGTATTATGGATGCTATTGCTGATGAGTTCATTAAGCAATATGACCGCCTGAAAGGAGTTGAGCGGGCAACCATTATTACAACTGTTCCTTTGTCAGATGCCTTGCGGGAGAAGTTTCGGGCGATGGTGACCAAAACAACAGGTGGTAAACTGGTTGAGCTGGACGAAAAAATAGACTCTAAGCTCATCGGTGGCTACGTTCTACGAGTAGGCGATCAGCAGATTGACGGTTCTATTCGCAATCGCCTGAATGAGATCCGGTTACAGTTCCTGAACTAGTATTGCTCAATACATACATTGAAAAAGCGGCTTTCTAACTTAGAAAGCCGCTTTTTCGTTACCACCATTTTTCATAGCCTTCAGCTGGTTTCCAGGTTGACTTTGGCTCGAAGTGATGCCACAAAAGGGCGCCAATAGTGCGAAGTAGTTGGAACCCTTCATTACTTCGGACCCAACTTTCATCCTTTTGATTCTTGGTCATTACGCAGTATACGTACTCGCCATGCGGAGCGTGGACAAGCACTACTTCTGAACGAGCCTGATTAACGGCACCATTTTTACAGGCTGTTTTTACTTCGGGCGGTAGTTGAGACAGCCCATCGTTATCCCAATACTGACGGCCTAGGTTACGATACATTTCTTCACTGGCATCAGGGCTAACGGCGTTACCCTGGCGGATGTAGGTAAGCAATTGGGCCATTTCGCGGGGTGTAGTCTGCCCCCAGCCGTACTGCTTGCGATTGGCTTCACGACCAGGCGTTCGGGAATTAACCCGAGTCTGGTGGAATCCATTTACCTCAAGCCATTGATTAATGGAAGCGCCCCCTCCAGCAAGCGCCTGGCACCACAGACTGCCCGTATTATCACTAACGGTTTCCATTAGCATCACGACCTCGCTGAGTGGAAGCTTGGTCCCGTCTTTCAACGAGCCGACGATACCGTCATCATAATGCAACGAGTCTTTGTATATCAACTCCTGGTCGTATTTAAGCTCACCTTTATGAATCTTGTCGAACAAACCACACTGAATAGGTACTTTGATGGTGCTAGCCGTTGGGAATAATGTATCGGCGTTTATTTCGACAGTTTTGCCAGTACGCAGATTCTGTACATAAATGCCGACATCACCACGGAATCCAGTAATGGCTGCCTGTAACTGGCGTTCAAGCGACGCGTCAGGGCGAGAGGCTTTGGTTTTAACAGATTGACCAGCAGTTAACAGACAGTAGGTAGCAAACAGGAAACAGAGAAAAGAGAAACGCATCAGGATTAAAGGGGTTTAACCAGTTTAACGTGGGTACGCTTGAAGGATTCCCGTTCGTAAAAGCGGATAGTATCAGTTCGTTTTTGATTGCTGGTAACTTCGAGGTTTATTAATCCTTCGGCCGTGGCAACTGTATGTAAGGCACTTACGAGTTTCTGGCCAATTTGCTGGTTTCGGTATTCTGGTTTAACAAACAACTCTTGTATCTCGCCAACTTTACCGCAATGGTGGAGTAAGTATTGAACGTGGCAACTGACGAAACCAACCACTGAATCTTTGAGCTCAGCGACGAGGTAATGAACGGCAGGATTTGTCAGGTTGTGCCGAAAAACCGCGCGAAAAGCCGTTGGGTTCAACGAGACTTCTTCTAGCTCACATAAAAATGAGTAGATGACCGAGGCATCTTTCCAGGCAGCAGCCCGGATTTGTAGCGCATTTACAGTAGTAGATTGGATGGTCACAATGATTTATACGATTAGGTTGAGGACTGGAATAAACGTTCAAGTTCGCAATTTTCTCGCTTTACCTTCTAGTTGTCGGTGTAAAATCGTAGGCTAGTCATTATAAGTGCACTGTTTGCGTATAAAGGCGCTCCGGCCTGGACAGCTAAGGGCGAAATGCTTTCAGGCTAGATCTTAGACATGATAAATGCAACAGCCCCAGCCATGGTTATTGTGCCGTTTATATAACGATGGACTTATGAAGCCCGATCAGTCTCAAATGGGCCAGCTGTATGAATGAGGCTCGGCAGCGGCTGATTTTATTCTGAGTCAACAATTAAGGCGTTAGCGTACAACAGTCCTTAATAAACTGTTTTTATTGACAGATGTAGCGCCGTTAAAAACATATAAAATTATTATCAGCATTACACATTGAAATAGTTAAAAAATATGTTCTATAGATGCAGTTGGTTCATGTGTTATGTTACCTTTGTGAATAAGTACTTAACCGTAATTTATCTTTTATTCATGAGCGCTATTTCTGGTACTGCGCAACATTCTGTTGCCAGTAGTACCGCTCTCACCCCGCCAGCTACTCCCTTGCTGACTATTGACCCTTATACAAGTGTCTGGTCGTTTGGTAGTCAGCTCAACGGCGATGCTACTCGCCACTGGACAGGACAGCCCCAACAGCTTAATGGTTTGATTCGTGTAGATGGGCAAACGTTCCGTTTCATGGGGCATCCATCGTTTGCGGGAGAAACCATTGTTCCGTCCGCACAAAAGCAGGCTTACCAAGCTCGCTACGTAACTGATACTCCCGCTTCGGACGATTGGACAAAATCCGATTTCGACGATAGTCAATGGATTGCTGGCGAAGGTGGGTTTGGAACGCGTGACAGTGATCACACTAAGTGGAAAACGGCTGACCTATACGTTCGACGAACGGTTACCCTTGATCAAGTACCTGAAGGGCTTCTGCTGGTCGATGCTATTCAGAACGATAACTACGAGCTGTTCATTAACGGCCAGCGCGTTGCTCAGGCAGGCGGAGTGACGCCTAACTACCGGCTTACGCCGACGCATCGGAAAGCGTCAGAAGTGCTGCAAAAGGGAAAAAATGTCATTGCCTTTCACAGTCATAATTTCAATGGACCCGGTTTCGTCGATCTGGGATTGGTTGAAGAACGCCAGCTTAATTACAAGCCAGCGACGCAAACCGGCCACCGTATGACGGCCACACAGTCTGAATTTACGTTCGCAGCGGCCGGTGTTGAATTGACTGTTACGTTTATGGCTCCGTTACTGATGGATAACCTGGAAGTGCTGTCGCGTCCGGTGCAGTATGTAAGTTATCGTGTTCGGGCAACCGATGGTAAAACCCACGACGTGCAGTTATACACCGATGCATCGGCTGAACTAGCGGTAAACTCACCCGACCAGCTTGTTACCTGGCGCCGGGGCCGGGCTGGCCGTAGCGACGGACCGAAACTCGACTACATGCGGGTCGGAACAGTCGAACAAAAAGTATTAGGCCAAAAAGGTGACGATGTTCGCATTGACTGGGGACATCTCTATGTAGCATCGGCGGTTGAAGCGGGCACAAGTCGACGAATTGGTTCGCTGGCCAGCGCACTCAATCAGTTTGAGCGTGAAGGGCGCGTAACGGACTTGCATGAGCGCATGCCCCGCGTTGTAAATGATAGTTTGCCTGTGCTGGCTACCAGCATGGCCCTTGGTAAGGTAGATGGCAAAGCTGTAGAACGACACTTGCTCATTGGCTACGACGACGTTAAGTCGATTGAGTATTTTGGCCAGCCACTCAATGCCTGGTGGCGTCGGTATGGTAATAAGTCCATTGAGCAGGCCTTGCAAGATGCCGAAGCAGATTATAGTACCCTGAAAACGCAGTGCGACGCTTTTGACAAGCAACTGTATGCAGATGCCCTCAAAGCGGGTGGAGAAACGTATGCCAACCTGTGTGTTTTGGGGTATCGGCAGGCCATTGCCGCTCACAAGCTGGTGGCCGGTCCGAAAGGGGAAGCGTTCTTTTTCTCGAAAGAGAACTTCTCGAATGGCTCTATCGGCACAGTAGACGTTACGTATCCATCGGCTCCGCTCTTTTTGCTTTACAATCCTACCTTACTGAAGGGAATGATGGAGCCCATATTCCAGTATTCGGAAAGTGGTAGATGGACGAAGCCGTTTGCTGCTCACGATGTGGGAACGTACCCCTTGGCCAATGGGCAGACCTACGGTGAAGATATGCCCGTTGAAGAGTGCGGGAACATGCTGATTTTAACGGCGGCCATTGCGGCAGTAGAAGGAAATCCGAACTATGCTCGTCAGCACTGGGCAACGCTAACAACCTGGACAGATTACCTTCTAAAAGAAGGATTTGATCCTGCCAATCAGCTCTGTACTGATGATTTTGCCGGGCATATCGCCCGCAATGCCAACTTATCGGTCAAAGCCATTATGGGCATTGCCAGCTATGGGTATCTGGCTGGGCGAATGGGTGATAAAGCGCGGGAAAAGGAATATACTGACATCGCGCGTGATTTAGCTCGAAAATGGATGAAGCTGGCTAGTGACGGTGATCATTATTCGCTGACGTTTGAGAGTCCAGGTACCTGGAGCCAAAAGTACAATCTGGTTTGGGACAAGCTATTAGGATTAAAGATTTTCCCTCAGGAAGTAGCTCAGAAAGAAATAGCATATTATCTGACCAAGCAGCAACCGTTTGGCTTACCGCTGGATAGTCGAAAGACATACACAAAGTCGGACTGGATTGTCTGGACGGCGACCCTGGCTGATCGACCAGCGGATTTTGACGCTTTGATCAAGCCTATACTTCGCTTCGCCAACGAAAGTCCTGATCGGGTACCGCTCAACGATTGGCACGAAACAACGGATGGCAAAAAAGTAGGCTTTCAGGCCCGGTCAGTCGTTGGGGGATATTTTATCAAGATGCTTGAGAATAAAATGCATCAGTAAGCTTCTCTATTTTTCAAGATAAACGGCGTGCATAGGCTTGCACGCCGTTTTTTATGTTCTAAGGCTGAGGCAGTTTGCTGCTTATGCTTATTAGTTACCCCTGAAAGACCAGTAATTAAAAATCCTGTAGCTTGTCGGACTCAAATACGTGTTTGCCCTTTAGGTTACGTTGGGTTGTTTCGAGCATAGCGTTGGCTACTTTGGCGGCTTCGACACCCTTGTACTTAGCGGGGATAAGCGGATTAAATAACCGCATGGCACCCTCTGCCAACCGCTCTCCAAAGCGATTTTCGCCCCGGTTACCGAGTAGCAGAGAGGGACGAAAAATGAGTAATGTCGGATAGTTCAATGCTGCTAAATCGCGTTCTACTTCCCCTTTTACCCGATTGTAAAAAAAGGAAGACTTTGTGTCGGCCCCCATGGCCGTAACGATAGCAAACTGCTGAGCTCCGTTTGCTAAGCTTAAACGGGCAACGTCCATTGGATATTGATAATCTACTTTCCGAAACGCTTCTTTAGATCCGGCTTTTTTCATTGTCGTACCCAAACAGCAAAAAACGTCATCGGCTTGCGTCAGTAAACCATTAGGATGATCAAAGTCAAACTGGACTTCCTGCAAGCGGGGGTGCTGCCAACTCAATGACTTTCGTACCAACACTTTCACTTTTTCATAAATAGGAGAGTCTACTAAGCGATGGGTAAGTAAATCGCCAATCAGACCTGTTGCGCCGATAACCAGCGCCGTTTTATACGTGGGTACTGTCATGTCAAAGAGGGTATTTTCGCTAAATTAGTCGCTCCATCAACAACCGAAGACACTCAACCTCGAAATCTATTCTATGCGTTCTGCCTTTTCTCCTATTTACGTCCTAGTCTTAATCTTCGGTACCGGTTTATTAACCGCTTTTTCGGTCAACGACGACTTCAGCAAACGAATAGTCGATCTGTTCAGAACTTACAATCAACAGCGTCCTATCGAGAAAGTTTATGTTCATACTGATCGTGACGCTTACCTCATTGGCGAAACAATCTGGATGAAGGGATATGTTATAAACGGAACCACTCACGAAGCCGATACAATTAGCCGGGTCATTTATGTCGATCTGATAGACCCCAGTGCCAAACGCGTTAAATTACGGCTGCAACTGCGAGCAACCGAAGGTTATGCACCCGGGCAGCTTGCCTTGCCCGATTCGCTGCCGTCGGGTACGTATCAGCTTAGGGCTTACACGAGTTATATGCGTAACTACTCCGATGCCTATTTCTTTACCAAGACAATAACTATCCTACGACCAGACGGAGCCGTTGCTAAACCAGCGGGTAGTGGACCCGCAATGCCCAACGCCGGTCGGCCAGATGTTCAATTTTTACCCGAGGGTGGCCAGTTAATAGAAGGTTTAGATGGTCGGATAGCGTTCAAAGCGGTCGATGCATCTGGGCAAGGCGTGGCCGTACAAGGATTTGTTCTCGATACGAAAAAAGATACAGTAATAGGATTCACCAGTACGCATCTGGGTATGGGCTATTTTCCGCTAAAGCCGGAGGCTGGTCAGGCATACACGGCTTTTATTCGGGTTGGGAACGGGACGCTTACGCCGTATCCTTTGCCAACAGCACAGCCAAAGGGGGCCGTCATGCAGGTAGATAACCTGACCAATAAAGAATACATCCGCGTTTATCTGCGTCATAATAAGATCAGCTCTGACTCTGGTGCTACTATGACGCTTGTCGCTCAGACACGGGGTCAAATTGTACAGATAGCCAAGGTTCCGTTAGCAAAGAAAATGGGGACAGTATCGTTACCCCGGAAAGAATTTCCTGAAGGTGTTACGCAACTCACCTTGTTTGATGAGACTAATAAGCCAGTATCGGAGCGATTGGTTTTTGTCAATAAGGACGAACAAATCAATATCGCACTAACACCTGCAAAGAAAACGTACAAAAACCGGGAACGGGTCGATCTGGCGATCACCACCACCGATAACACCGGTAAACCTGTTCCGGCCAATCTATCGCTGGCAGCCTTAGACAGCCAACTCGCTCCGGAAGCCGATTCTAACGAAGCTACCCTTGTATCGCATCTGCTGTTATCGTCTGATTTAACCGGAACTATTGAGCAGCCTGCTTACTACTTTAATCCAGCAAACAAGGACCGATGGCAGAAGCTCGATTTATTATTGATGACCCAAGGTTGGCGACGTTTTGCCTGGGCTGATGTGTTGGCCCAAACTCCTCCGGTCTTCAAATACCCAGTTGAACGAGGGCTTTCATTGACCGGGCGGGTGGTACGTCCGAATCAGAAAGGCATCGGTGGTAAAGTGAGGTTGACATTTGTGCTGGCCAGACGCGACAGTACGCGCGATTTTCTGACTGGTGAAACCGACGAAGAAGGTAACTATGCGGCTTACGATCTTGATTTTTCAGATACGACAACGGTCCTGATTCAGGGCGTGAAAGGTAAGGCTAACCGCGATCTGGCCATAACCCTCGATCAACTATTAACGCCACCCGTTACGGTTATACGGGTGCCTTACAACCCCCTTGAGTTCCGAAGCGACGAATTAGCTGACTTCATTAAACGTACGAACGAGTACCTGGAAATAGAACGTCAGATTCGACGCAACGGTGAAGTACTATTACAGTCCGTAACGGTAAAGGCCAGGCGGACACCCGAACGTGACTCACGCACGATTTATGGCACGCCCGATGCTAGTGTAAAATTCGATCAGGCCAGTACGGCCGGCCGCTTATCCGTTCTGGATGTCATTCAGGGACGTATAGCTGGTGTACAGGTAACGGGGTCTGGTTTTAACGCCCGCGTGAATATTAGAGGAGCGGCTAATTTTGGTGGACCTATAGATCCGTTATTCGTGCTCGACGGAATGCCGGTCAGTTTAGAGACTATCAATAGCATCTCGGTGCAGGATGTCGATCGGGTAGACGTACTGAAAGGCGCATCGGCCGCCATCTACGGTTCCCAGGCAGCGGGGGGCGTCATCTCAATTCTGACCAAGCGAGGTTCGCCCGATTATGATCTATCGAAAGAAGCCGTACCGGGTTCTCTGCTGGTTAAACTGCCGGGCTATGCACCCGTGCGCGAATTCTACGCTCCCCGCTATGACGTCAAAAAGCCTGAGCACGTTCGACCCGATTATCGCACTACGCTCTTATGGGCACCCATGATTCAAACCAACGCCGAGGGTAAAGCAACCGTCTCGTTTTACACAACTGATGCGAAAACTAACCTACGTATTGAAGCGGAAGGGCTGACCGTCAGCGGTATGCCAGGGGTAGGGCGTGAGACAATACGGGTAGAGTAGAAAAAAGCTAGGCCTGGTCGTTTGTAAATCAGGGTTGAGGCTATAAAAAATCAGCGATGGAGCTATTATTTGACCCGGTATATACTCAGGCTCGACGCAAAAGCGTTGCGTCGAGCCTGAGTCAAATAGCATAGAGTTGTCGCGATCCAATCAATCTTTTATGAGCTTGTCTTACGGATTAGTATAAATGCACCATTGATAGACTCAATTTTTTCAAGAGTAGTCGTCATTTAGCATAATTTTTTCTACCGCTTAATATATTTATAAAAAAAATTAAATTTTGAAAATTGGTCTTTCACTTACTCACATGTAAAGGTGAACATTATCCAGAATACATGTTCAATAGATTACTAAGTATAACTACCCTACTTCTACTTATTATCACTATATTTTAAGTATACCTATTAGTGAAACAATATATAATATTTGGGAGATTATATTTAATTAATATATGATGGCTCGCTATACATGAAACTAACCTATAGTATTGTGTATACTTGACATGGTGTTGTTGACTACTATATTTGTTGCGTACTAAGCATATGACGGCGAGATGTCATTGACCTGAAGCCCAACATGCTGAGTGCTATTCTATCCACATAATAAATATGAGAATCTATTCTTCGTTTTCTGTTCCCAGACTGTCGGTAAGAATTAGTCTTACAGGTAATTCGGTCTCTCTCATCGACAAAACACCATGTGCTGGAAGTCACATTGAGTGTTCACTGTCTCTTTACACACTTCATAATTTCTAGGACAGTAAACCTACAATTCGTGGGAAACTGTTTTTGGATAATGTAGCGGTTGCTACCTGATTGCCTGTATCTGGCAGGTATTTCAATGCGTATCTGGTATTTTATCTATTTAATCTGCCTATCAAGTTCTAAACGTAGGAGGTTATCCATGTAATTACTTACATGAAAACAAGATTCTATTTAAATGTAATATCTATCTCACCAGGTTACGCTGCTTTAATGGCTAACTATCAAATGCTTGGACGAGTAATTGTGCTTCTTCTGTTTTGGTTAGCTCCGCACAGGATGGCAATGGCGCAAATGAACATCAGTGTACTGAGTCAGAACGGGGCGAACAACGAAACAACAAGTAACCAGAGCGGACTAGCTAACAAGGCAGATGTAATTCAGCGAGGTAACCAGAATAAAGTGCAGATAAGCCAACAGAATCGTGAGCATGAGATAATCATCTACCAGGAGGGAAACGGTAATTACACAGCAAGTCGGCAAAAAGGGAGTGCTGATGGCGGAAGCATAACGAATGTCAATCAACAGGGTGAAGGCAATCGCACTGAGGCAGACCAGGATGGCTTCCATAACAAAGTGATGATTGATCAATACGGTAACGGGAATCAGGCCCTGAATAGCCAGGTCGGAACCAACAATCGCATTGAACTACAACAGGAAGGGAGCAGCAACATGGCAAACGTATTACAGACCGGAGAAGGGAATGTATTATCAGGGGTGAATGGTGATCCTACGGCCCGGCAAATTGGCTCTGGTAATATACTCAATGTAATACAGATGGGTGGCTAGGCAGCTCATATCTTTCAAAGTGGAATAAATAACAGTATTAACATCAATCAAACGCGTCCATGAAAAAGACATTTTTGGCCGGTATGGCGATGCTATCAGCGTCGGCGGCTTTTGCTCAGAACTCCGTAACCATCAGTCAGTCGGGCGATCCATCGGGCAACCGGGCCGTCGTGTCGCAGTCGGGTTCGGGCAACTCAATCGTCATTAACCAAAGCTCCTCAACTATAGACGAAACCAGAAAAACTGAAACCCGAAAAAGCCGCTCTAACGAAGGCAACCAGGTTAGCTTACGGGTGGACCCCAACACCCAAACGACGATCAACCAGCACAACAGTGGCCCTAACTCGGTCGAACTGTGGCAGGATGGTAACTCCTCAACGACGATCAACCAATCGTCGGGCACGAACGAAAATACGGTGGTGACTCACCCACACCAAAGTCAACCCACCCGCAAGGCACGCGCTACGAAACGGCGTAAACGGCCGTAAGCTTACTCAGTTAATTCGCACCATTTTTTCTATTTATAAACTAACAAACTCTATTCACAATGAAAAAAGTAATCCTTACCGGCGCAGCATTGCTCGCCATTGCCTCAGCTTATGCTCAGAATAACCTGTCAACAGTCAACTAAAATGTAGGCAGTAACCAGGCGAATGTTAATCAAACCTGGGTGGCCGCTGGTGATCCAGCGGGAAATAATCCCAGCCAAAACAGTAAAAATACGTCGACTATTAATCAGACCGGCGACGGTTCAGGAGGTAATACTGCGAATGTCACGCAAGTAGGAACCAGCAACGCTACAGCCAATCAAATTGGCCACAATAACACTGCAGATATAGATCAGCAAAACAACGGTGGCCGAAGTGGCATTGGATTTGAGAATGATGCCATAATTAATCAGGGTGTTGGTGGGGCGGCTCAGGATAACTATGCGAGAATACTACAGAAGGGTCATACAAATGATGGTACTGTAAATCAGACTGGCTCCAGCCATGAAGCCTATATCGACCAGCAGTCAGCTTTAAGGGACGGACAGGCTACGATTACTCAGTCTGGCCAAAATCACCTGGCTAGTATTGTCCAAAATGGATCGACTGTTGGGGAAAGTTCACCTGGTGCAATGGATAACGGTAACTACGGTCCCAATACCGCAACTATCACGCAAAGTGGAACGGACCAGATTGGGTATGTAACTCAGCTTACGGACGGGAATACAGCAACTGTAGAGCAGAGCGGATTATCAAACGAAGCCTATGTTAATCAGGGAACCGCAGGTGAAACACCTGGGACGGCTGGTGACCATAAGGCGTTGGTTCAACAGTTTGGTACAGATGATTATGTGTCGATCAACCAAACTGGCCGAGCTAATGAGGTCAAGACGTACCAAACTGAGTATGACAACCGGATTGTTGTTACGCAAAGCAACGGATTGAACAAAGCCGCTATGTCGCAGCAGGACGGTAACTCGAACCGGGCTAATATTACGCAGTCAGGTAATAATAACACCGTACAAGGCCTAAGCGACGAATATGCTCGTCAATCCGGTAACGGTAACCAATTTACGAGCAATCAAACCGGTGGATTTGGCGTGATACAACTCGGCCAGACGGGTACCAATAACATTGCCAACGTAACCCAAGCAGGCGGTGGTACCCTTGTTCCTTAACCAGCGTAGCATTGTAGATTAGTTTGTTTCTAGCTCACAACCGGTTGTAAATGACCGGTTGTGAGTTTTGTTCACTTGCTTGATGAAGGTAACCGTTCGCTACGCTTTTCATCCCAATTTAGCTCATGATACGCTGTATTTTTTGGCTGCTTGCTTTCTTCTGCCCAGTGCTGAGTTGGGCTCAGGGCCAAACTCCATCAGAAGCGCTCTGGAAACCGGGTGTGCAACTGTCCGACGAGACGCAGGCAATTCTGTCGCAGTTGACGGCTGGGCAGGCCGGAACGGGTGAACTTGGCGATATCAACATCAGCCAGACGGGCACGAACAACGGCGTTCGTCTAACGGGGTCGGGCGCTGGTAACCGGCTGAATTTTAGCCAAGACGGCAATAACAACCAGCTTAGTCTGGAATTGAACGGCAACCAGAACACGTTTACATTGGGGCAACTTGGCAATAACAATACGCTGGACCTTCGCAACGTACAGACCAATGGTGAGCAGCTCGACATTTTACAACGTGGTAATGGCAACCGGCTCAGCAGTGATGGCTATCCGTTTGCTACCGGCGTACCCATTAAAGTAGAACAGTCAGGCGGCATGCAAGTACAAATAACGAATGTCCGATGAAAATGGCAGGGCTTAAACTACTTGCTGTTTGGCTAGGTATGGTTATAGGGAGCTCTTGTTTTGGGCAGGACCCGGACGTAGAAGGTATGGCTGACCTGAATGCCGTATTGCAGGAAGAAACTCTGACCGAAGAGGGAGCTGAGAGCCTGCTCCTGGATAATACCCGCAGCAAGATCGGCCGCGATTTCTACGAAACCTTTTACAAAGCTTACGTGAATGCACCAGTGTCGGCTTCCGCTGATACGAGCCAGTTGGGGCAGAAGCCAATCGACTTTGAACTGGATGTATTTCTGGTCACGATTGAAGAGCTACCCTCTACGTCGGGCATTGGCAATGTTGTGTCCGTATCGGTTAATGACCTGCTGCTGTGGCAGCAGTTTGTGCAGGCTCGCCAGGACATAGTTGAGGAGTATGCGCTAAACGCCGTTGAAACAATCCGTCAGTACATTATCAATTACAAAGAAACTCAGCAGCAACTGAGTAGTGATGACCAGAAAGGGTCAGGTATTTTTTAATAGAGTGCCCTTCTTACGCTATAAAGTTTAACCCATTCACACTGTATGAAACAAGTTCTACACTGGAGCTGCTGGCTCCTGCTGGGTCTATCTATGTCCTATGGTCAGCAACTCGTTTACCGTCCCGTCAACCCTTCTTTTGGCGGTAATACCTTCAACTATGCCTGGATGCTCAGTTCAGCACAAGCCCAGGACAAGCTCAAAGATCCCACTGTTCAGCGCGCTCAGACGTCAACGAATAGCAGTCAGTCAACCCTGAATAATTTTGCCGAAAGTTTGCAGCGGCAACTGTTGAGCCGAATTACTAGTAACCTCATCAACCAGCAATTCGGCGAAGAGGAAATTAAAGAAGGAACGTATAAGTTCGGCGATTTCCAGGTCGATATCACCAACGGCACCGACGGAATCCTGATCCGCATTACAGACGGCAAGGGGGGCGAAACGACGGTAACGGTTCCTTACTTCTGATCAGACGGGTTCTATCCACTTCTTTTTTATTTCCTATCATGAAAACCTTACTAGGGAGAGTTACGCCCTGGCTGCTTGTGCTGACTTCAGGGCTAACAGGCTGTAGCTCGTATTTTCATCAGCCAACCCGCCCACAGGCCGCACGCCTGGGCGAAGAAACAACGGTTACTACTGATTTGCGGCAATTGCCACCGGCCAGGGAAAAAGTGGTTGCCGCCGTGTACAAATTCCGGGACCAGACAGGCCAGTATAAACAGACAGAAACGGGCGCAGGCTTCTCAACGGCTATTTCGCAGGGGACGACCAACATCTTACTAAAAGCACTGGAGGAAAGTGGATGGTTTGTGCCAATCGAGCGCGAAAACGTTGGGAACCTGCTCAATGAACGGAAGATTGTCCGATCCAGCGTAGCGCAGTATAAAGACGGCGAGAATCTCCCTCCCTTGTTATTTGCGGGTATCATTCTGGAAGGGGGCGTGGTGTCATACGATGCTAATATCATTACGGGCGGTGCCGGGTTACGTTATTTCGCCATGGGTGGTTCAACTCAGTACCGGCAGGATAGGGTGACGGTGTATCTCAGAGCTGTGGCGACCAAGTCCGGCAAAATCCTTAAGACAATCTATACCTCTAAAACAATTCTGTCGCAGTCAGTTGATGCAGGCGTTTTTCGTTACGTCCGCTTTAAGCGGCTGCTCGAAGCAGAAACGGGGTTTACCACCAATGAACCGGCGCAGATGGCCGTAACAGAAGCCATTGAAAAGGCGGTTCACTCGCTGGTACTGGAAGGAGTTCGCGACGGACTTTGGGCCGTTAGTGACAAGGCCGCCCCGCAGATGAAAACGTTGCTCGACGCGTTCGACAAGGAGAAGACCGTTATGAGCGAAACCGATGTATATGGCGTCCGAAAGAACCCAGTCAGCGCGCCCTTCTGGTGTCTTCAGCCCTACGGGTCCGTCTGGCGCTACTCAGGGGATTATGGCCGACATACGCTGCAAATCGGTTACGGAGCTTCTTTTGATTTCCACTTCACCCCAAAAGTAGCCCTCCAGCTAAACGCAGGCGTGGGGACATTGGCCAGTCGGGGAGCGTTCAAAACGGACGTGGGTACGCTGGATGCCAACGTATTGTTTCGGATGCTGCCCTTCCAACGGACAACCCCATTTTTTTATGCTGGCGTCGGGATGATCTCGCAACGAGGCAGCACGGCGTTTGAATTGCGCGGTAACCGCTATTATAAAATTAACACGGGTGCAGGGCTTCAATATACACCGGGTAAAGTGTTTAGCCTCCGAACGACGCTGGAATATGCGCAGCCGCTAACCGATGAGCTGGATGGTCTGACGGCTGGTCGTTTTAATGACTATTACCTGCGGGCTTCCTTAGGGGTAGTATTGAATCTCGGGCGTTTTGCACCCCCGAATCTTAAGACTGCTAAAAAGCCCTGATATGAAATACGTACCTATACTACTCATCCTACTCGTCAGCTCCATCTTTCTGTGGGGGTGCGAAGAAGACACCTTTATCGAGCCAACCCAGATAGGCTCTGTTCGTGGGCAGGTGCTACTCAACACCGATCGACAACCGGTTCGTAAAGCGCTGGTTCGACTAAGTCCATCCGGGCGTATTACCGAAACCGATTCAACGGGTAACTTTCGGTTCGACAGTGTACTGGCTGGTAAATACACCATTCAGGTCACGAAAGAAGGCTTCCGGGCAGAGGTTGCGACCGTAGAAGCCGACCAGTCGCTGATTGCGGTGGTGACAGTTTTGCTGGTGAATGACCGGGCGCAGAACCGGCCACCAACGCCTGCGTCTCAACCGAGCCCGGCATCAGGGGCCACACAGGTGTCAGTTCGCACAACGTTCCGCTGGAAAGCCACCGATCCCGGCCGCGATACGCTCACGTATGACGTACTTCTGTTTCGCGAGGGCAGCACTACGCCGACAAGGTCGTTTACGGGATTACGTCAGGATTCACTGGTCGTTGAAAACCTTGCTTATAACGCTACCTATTATTGGCAGGTCATTGTCAAGGATGGAGTCAACACCGTCAATAGCGATGTCTGGTCGTTTCGGACGCAACCTTTCCCCGATTTCGCCTACGTTTTTGCCCGACGTATCGAAGGCCGTTATCAGATTTTTACGGCTACTACGGACCAGGACGCCCTTCAGCTAACCAGCTCTGGCAGTAACTGGCGGCCGATTGTTAGCCCAAACCGGCAGGAAATTGCGTTTATTTCAAATGCCGAAACGGACCTGCATCTGTACGTAATGAACCGGGATGGTAGTAACGTTCGCCGGGTAACGACTGTGCCTATTGCCGGCTTATCGGCAACCGATCTGTCGTTCTGCTGGTCGCCGGATGGAACGCAGCTGTTGTATCCAGGCAATGACAAACTATACGCCATACGGACCGACGGCACGGGGTTGCGTGTGGTGGGACAAGCATCGGCTGGCCAGATGTTTTCGGGTTGCGACTGGACCGGCGTCGGTAATCGAATCGTGGCCCGGCTAACAAACGGTACTCAGTACGATAACAAATTCGTGTTGCTCTCTCCCGATGGAGGTACGCTCAATGCCGTTTTGAGCCGGCCGGATGGTCGATTAAGCAATCCGGTTTTCTCAATCGATGGCCGTCAGCTCCTGTTCTCTTATGATATAAGCAACTTTCAGAACGAACAGGGGCGCCAGCTCGATGCCCGAATTTTTTTACTGACTATTTCCACCAGCGAACTAGTCGAACTATCAACTTTGAGGGTTAACAATCAAAATATTAACGTTAAGCCTGCCGGTACAAACGACATTGAGCCCCGGTTTGCGCCCAACGGCTCTAGGGTCATATTCACGAATACCGACAATACCGGCACTGGCCAGCGGAATATGATAATCCTCGATGTCTCGGGAGGAAACCGTGCACAGGTCATTACGTCGGCAGAGATGCCGTACTGGCGATAAAGTAGGCTAATCACGCCGGACGGCTAATCCGGCGCGATTAGACTTTATAGCTAATAGTGCAGTATCTGGCACCGCCCCTCTTGTAGCGATGGCGGTGTCAGAACTTTTCGTGTCTTGCACGAGCCGTCAAACGTTTGTAACGTTGCTATGTATTCCTACGATTGATGGCTATGAACGCTAAACTCATACTTCCAGCTTTGTTGCTAACGGCTTTCGATGCGGTTACTCAAATACCCAATTACCCCATAATAGGCCAAATTGTTAGAATTGATCCGCGCTTCGATAAGCTGATTCCCAAAGAGGCTAAAATAGAAGTGTTGGCCAGTGGCTTCGCCTGGACGGAGGGGCCGGTTTGGGTGAAGAACGGGGGCGATGGTCAAGGGAGCTTTCTGCTGTTTTCGGATGTGCCCCAGAATATAATCTTCAAATGGACCGAGAAAGCGGGTGTTACGCCATTTCTGAAACCGTCGGGGTACACAGGTTTGGGGCCTTACAGCGACGAACCTGGTTCAAATGGGCTGACCGTTGACCGGCAGGGGCGGCTCATTGCCTGCGAGCACGGTGATCGGCGGGTAACGGCCATGCCGCTCAATGGGAGTGGTGGAAAGCAAACCCTCGCGGATAACGTTAACGGGAAACGATTCAACAGCCCTAATGACGTAGTGGCGCATTCCAACGGAAGCTATTATTTCACCGACCCGCCCTACGGGATGCCTAAGAAGGAAAACGATTCAAGTCGCGAAACAGAAGGCTTTGGCGTTTATCGAATTTCGCCTGATCGTAAAGTGTCTGTTATCACTTACGAATTAACCCGCCCTAACGGTATAGCCCTGTCGCCCGACGAAAAAACGCTGTACGTAGCGCAGTCCGACCCCAACCGGCCGGTTATTATGGCGTACCCGTTGCAGGCGGACGGTTCGGCGGGTAAAGGGCGTGTCGTGTTTGGGGCTGATGGTCTAAAAAAGCAGGGTCTTCAAGGTGGTTTTGACGGCATGAAGGTTGATCGAGAGGGTAATCTTTGGGCAACTGGTCCAGGCGGAGTGCTTGTGCTTTCACCAGACGGTGAATTCTTAGGCCATCTTAAAATCGGGGGGGCTACAGCTAACTGCGCCTGGGGAGACGACGGTTCCACACTTTACATTACGGCCGACATGTACCTTTGCCGGATCAGAACAACCGCCAAAGGTTGGTAAAAAAGATGGATAGAATATGAACCTTAAACGATGATGAAAATACCCCTTTGAATCTGCAACCTATCCTTAACAATTCATCGTTATTAGCCTAACTTTGTAGAGAAGACGTAGCTTGTCTTATAAGGGGATAGTTAGCATGTTAGAGAATCGTAAGTGGGTCATTATCGGCATATTCTGTTTGGTTGGACTAACGTATTTGGCCCGGTTATTTTATTTGCAGGTTATTGATGATACCTATTCACTGGGTGCTTCCAAGAACTCCATCAAGCGGGTGGTGGAAATACCGTACCGGGGACAGATCTATGATCGGAATAACAAACTGATCGTTTACAACACACCGGTGTATGATCTTTACGTAACACCTAAAAAAGTCAGGATTCCGGATACAGCGGCTTTTTGTCGGATGATGGAAATTACGCTATCTGACTTCGATAGCATCATGGGGATAGCCAAAAACTACTCCCCAGTGAAGCCATCGCTGTTCTTGCGGCAATTATCGAAAGAAGACTTTGCCCGAATTCAGGACGCACTCGTAGACTATCGGGGGTTTGAGCCAGTTATCAGCTCCATGCGGACGTACCCGGCCCATACTATGGCCAACGCCTTAGGCTACGTCAGCGAAATCAGCAAGAAAAAATTAGAAGAACAAGATATTCCGTATTACCGGCAGGGCGATTATGTAGGCCACAACGGATTAGAAGAGCAGTATGAAGAGCAACTCCGGGGTAAACGGGGGGTTAAGTTCATGATGCAAAATGTCCGGGGGGTTAACAAAGGTTCCTGGAAGAACGGCGCTTATGATACGGCCGCCGTTGCCGGGCAAAACCTCATCACCGGAATAGATGTGGAGGTGCAGCGCTACGCGGACAGCCTCATGATGAACAAGGTTGGCGCCGTGGTAGCAGTGGAGCCATCGACCGGCGAAATTCTGGTGTCGGTATCAGCACCGACTTACGATCCTAATATGCTATCGAGCCGATTTTTCTCCAAGAATTATCGAGCGCTGATCAAGAATCCCTATAAACCGCTCATTAACCGGCCCATTATGGCTAGTTACCGACCTGGGTCAACCTTCAAGCTGATTCAGGCGCTGATTGCCCAACAGCAGGGGTCATTGTTTCCGAATACGGTGTACGGCCATGGCGGCTCGCCCATGCGGTGCCACTGCCACGGGGGGAATAACCTACGTGGGGCGGTGCAGTATTCCTGCAACCCGTATTTTTATAATGTATTCCGAAAATTCATCTATCATAACGGAAACTCAAATACGTTTCGGGCGTCGGCTGTGGGCCTGCAGCAGTGGCATGACATGGTCGAAAAGTTCGGCATTGGTCAGAAGCTTGGTATCGATCTGCCCAGCGAATTGAAAGGTAACCTACCGACAGTGAGTTACTATGACAAAGTGTATCATGGTGAGCTCCGCTGGAAGTTTTCGAACGTTTATTCACTCAGCATTGGTGAGGGCGAGTTGCTTATCAGCCCCCTTAAACTCGTCAACTTAGCCGCTACCATTGCCAACCGAGGCTGGTACATTACTCCTCATTATATCAAAGGGTTTAACAAGCCATGTGTTGGCGTACCTGCCGAGTATCTGGAGCGGCACGAGACAGGTATAGACTATAAATACTACTTACCCGTTATTGATGGGATGCGGGGCGCCGTAGCAAATGGTACCGTAACGGCCTTAGCGAATATTCCCGGTATCGATTTGTGTGGCAAAACGGGTACGTCGCAGAACGCCAAGTTTGGTCACAAGTTCGACCACTCTATTTTCATTGGATTCGCTCCCATGAACGACCCAAAGATTGCGGTGGCTGTTTTTGTTGAAAACGCCGGATGGGGTGGGGTTGCAGCGGCATCGGTAGCCGCTTTGGTAGCCGAACGTTACTTGAAGCGGAAGACGGAAGCTAAAAAGTTGGAAGAAAAAGTGCTGGCTTCGAACTACATGCCACCCATTAGTTCATTAACGAAGCCCAAGCCGACACCAACGCCGAAGAAAGACACGGCTCAAAAGCCGGTAGCGCCTAAATCGCAATCTCCTAAGCCAGAGGCACCTAAGCCGTATATGACATCGACCAAACCCAAGTCGGCGACTACAACGACTGGCGTAAGCGGAAACTAATAGATTCACGAATGACGAGTCATGAGTTACGATTTGTCTACCTGCATCAGCGACCCATCGTAACTCATGACTCGTACATCGTAACCCGTAATTTATAATTCATTGTGTCACGCAATAACGATCCATTTTCTCAAAACATTGACTGGCTTACGCTCGTGCTGTATTTCGGCTGCGTAACGATGGGCTGGCTTAATGTATATGCTGCCGTTTATAGCCCAGAAGATCATACCAGTTTGTTTGACCTGACAACCAATGCCGGTAAACAGATGATGTGGATTGGTACTACCGTAGTATTAGTCATTTGTATTCTGGTTGTCAATCATAAGTTTTTTGACTCGTTTGCTTACCTGTTCTATGCATTCATGATTTTAATGCTCCTGCTCGTGCTAGTAGCAGGTAGTAACGTCAACGGCTCCCGCTCATGGTTCAAATTCGGGTCATTTTCTATTCAGCCCGCCGAGTTTGCTAAGGTGGCGACGGCCCTGGCCCTGGCTAAGTATCTGGATAATCCGGGAATCAATTTGTCTAAGCAGAAAGACCTAATGTATATCGGCGGCCTGATTGTGCTGCCTTGTATTCTGATCTTAGCCTCCAACGAAACAGGCTCAACGCTGGTGTTCGCGTCGTTCGTCATTATGCTATATCGGGAAGGCTTACCGGGCTGGATTCCGGCGGTTGGACTCACCATTGCTACGCTATTTGTACTGGCGCTGATCTTTCCAAAGCTTTATATTTTTGCGGGTATTGTCGTATTGCTATTGATTATTGTTTTGTTGATGCCGCGCTACAATCGGACAACGAGCAATCTGATATCAATGGGGTTGGTAGGAATAGCGATGATGGTTGTGGTAACTGGGGTTGATTTTTTTGTCAACAGTGTGCTTCAGAAACACCAGCGCAACCGGATTAAGGTACTGGTCGATCCTACTATTGATCCGCTTGGCGTGGGTTGGAACGTAACGCAGGCCAAAATTGCGATTGGTTCCGGGCGTCTGGAAGGAAAAGGCTTTCTGGAAGGTACACAAACCAAGTTTGACTTTGTGCCCGAACAAAGCACCGACTTTATTTTCTGTACCATTGGCGAAGAACACGGCTTTATTGGCAGCATGGTCGTGATCGCACTGTTTATCGGGTTGTTATCACGTATCGTCATTCTGGCCGAAAAGCAGCGCAGTAAGTTTGCCCGGGTGTATGGTTACTGCGTGGCGGGGATCATCTTCTTTCACGTTATGGTCAATATCGGCATGACCATTGGCCTGATGCCCGTTATTGGTATACCGCTGCCTTTTTTTAGTTATGGTGGTTCGTCGCTCTGGTCGTTTTCCATCCTGCTGTTTATTTTCCTTAAATTAGACTCGCGCCGAACGGCGTTAATGCGGAGATAGAAAGCACATAGCCTACCTGTTGCGCGGGCTATCACTTAAGATTGCTTATCTATGAAAGGTGCTGTGTTCTCTTTTCTGTTAAGTTTTCTTGGCGTCTTCAGCAACGCACAGACCACGGCTACACTTCATGGCCAAATAGCCGGATATCTGAACAGCACGGTTTACTTGTATTCGGTGAGCGGGTTGAGGCAGCCTCCCCAGCTTGTCGATTCAGCTAAACTGACCACTGAATTCTTCACGTTCAAACGAGTGTTGAAAGAGCCGTCGGGCTATTATTTGTCCATGAATGAGGTAGCCGGACAGCTTTATTTTATCTGGGACAAAGACATTGTTGTGCTGCTCAATTCGAATGAATTAGACAAGTCAACGGTAGAAGGGTCTCCGACTACCGAAGCGTGGCGAAGTTTTGTGGAAAACGTTCAGGCTCCCTATGATCAGCAGGTAAAAGTTAATCGAGAACTCTTCTTTAAGGCACAAGATCAAAAAGACACGGCTCGCGTTACGCAGCTGTATCAGGAAGCCTACGCACTTTTTATGAATCATCAGAAGGCCATAACTGAATACATTCAGAGCTATCATGATTCCTGGGCCGGCCTGTATGTGCTAGCTTCTTGTTATAAAGACATGGGGAGAAAAAGTGCCCAGAGCCTGTTTGCCGAGCTCTCTTCGTCGTTGCAGCAAAGTGAGCTCGGCAAACAGATAAGCGCCACAATCACCGATCCGGATTATATGATGCGGCCTTAGGTATCTGATGATAGACGTCCTGAAATTTATTCGATAGAGTTGAGCTAGCGCCTACTGCTGTTCCTATAGCCGTTACTTTATTCAACTAAAAATCATCCGGGTTATTTAACGCGTAAGTCCACTTGCGCCTGGTCATCCTCTCCATTGGTAAAGCCATTACCAGGAGTAGAGTCAATGTCGGCTGGCGTCGCCTGATAAACTTGGGCCTGATTAACCCAGTAGCCTGAGGAGAGTACCCGAGCCTGAAACGTGACTTTAGCCGTGGCACCAGGCGTGATGCTTCCAACAGTATAACTCAGTCTAGTACCGTTTGCCGACCAGCCAGCCCCTTCTACAAACGCCAGTCCATCCGGTAGTTGATTTGTGATCAAAACCCCATTAGCCGCTACTCGTCCGGCATTAGTGATGGCTAATGAGCACGTAATGATTTCGTTGATTTTAGGTGTCCGGTTGGTCAAACTAACGGTTAAGTTTAAGTCAACTTTCGAGGAATCAAGAACAAACCGAGATGAAGCAACGGGTGGTAAGGGGCGTTGCTCCGGATTCGGTGACGAAAATAGGGTTTCTCCCGGCTCAAACGTACGAAAGTCAACCACCCCTGTGTCATCTTCCCCATCGGCAGTACCTGAATTAGGTGTACTATCAAGATCGGGTAGGCTTGCCGTTATCTGAGCCGCAAGTTTATACTTACCAGCTGCTAACGGCCTAGCCGAAAATATAAAGGTAGTGTCAGTCTGAGTCCCTAAGTTCTGCACCAGGCCCATTAACACGTTATCGGCATTCGTTAAGCCGCTACCAATTACTTCCAGATTATCGGGTAATCGGCACGTCCATCGAGCTTGGGTCTTGTCCGAGAGGCTTGCCTGGTAAGTATTCCTGATACGTAGCGACAATGACACGGTTTCGCCGATGTGCACTATACGCTTGCTGCTTTGTAAAGAAAGGTCTAAATCGATGGATGGAGATGGAGAATTGCTAGCGTAAAAATACATACGCTCAACATCTATAATACGAGACAGATTGTAGCCATTGCCCCAGAACCTGAACTGTAACGTTTTAGGCCGTTGCCAGTTCGCCGAAGAGTCGAACACTGGCACTGTTACCGGGTTGTAAGGACCGTATTTAATGGTAGCAGTGCCGTTAATCATACTAATCTCAAGCGGTTGCGATTGGCTAAAGATTGGCCCTAACTCACGAAAATACTCTCCCTGAGCAATGACTTGCGAGTTAGCATAAACGGCAGACGGAGCGTTTGGCCTATTTAAAAAAACTTGAGGATAAACACGAGTAATTACTTTGCCATCAGTATCAAGTACTTCAATAACACTGCCTCCATTGCGGTTTTGTCCTTCGTCGATATTGAAGAAATTTCCATCCTGATTAACTACTCCCGTGAATTTCCAACTGCTAAGTGAGTTTGTGGACGAGCCGAGATCGCGGGTTACTTTATAAGTGCCCACCTCTTGCCGAAAATACATATACAAATCGGGTGAACGAAATGGCTGATATGTCTTGATATTCGTTTTAGCTGTCCAGTACTTCCATTCGCGGTCCGTATTGTCTTCTTCTGTTGGAGTCCGGCGCCATCCATAGAGGCCATCGGTAAGTACACTATTGGTCTGAAGCCCTTCCAGAAGATCAACGCCAGAAGAAGCATCAGCAGCCGAATTCGGATAAAGGTATTGGCTGTCGATAACTTGCTTTGGTAGGTTGCTACTTGCCCAGCTCAGGGACAACTGCTTACCGCCCTGGTACTCTAACCGGATAGCGTAGCGTTGATTCGCCTGAAGTACGAGTGAGCCATTGTATTCCGACAAGTTGGTATTGTTCCATTTGTCAATCAACAATTTGCCATCAACCCATAGCCGAACACCCTGGTCTGTATTGGTATAGAACGTATACGTCTGCGAGAAGGTAGGCTGGATAAAGCCCGTCCACTTAACCGAAAAGTTGTTGGTGTTAAACAAACTCGTTCCTGAAGGTAAATTTCCTTCGGAAAAATTAACGGTTTTGTCAATACGGACTGCCTTTACGTTCAAGTTGTTCAGGTCACGGCCGTCGACGTATTGACCGAGTAAGCCATGGGTCGAAGAAGCTTTAAAAATGACGTCTATAACTTGTTCCTGAATCGTGTTAAGCCCATCAATCCGCCAACGGTGTATACCCGACCAACCTGATTCTTCTGCATGGTACAGGTAAACGTTGCCATTAGGCGCTTTAAGTACTGTACCCGAAAGTACGTTGCCTGCCATACCCGGTACAGGACCCTTGTCTGCTGCTTCGGCTACTGCTTCAGGCCCTGTCTTACCAAAAATACCAACCAGCAGTCCGTTGTCATAAACATGCTGCCATTTGTTGACCTGGCTATTTTTCCAGAATTCACCATGGTAGTTCCAGAAGATGTTTCGTTCCAACACAGTAATGTCTCCGCCAGCGTATTCCACACTGTTACCGACGTCGTAGGCCCCGTCATCCGGATAATTGCCTGTATAAGTAGGACTGGTAGCATGCGCCGTTTTCCATAACCACTTATTATTCCTGACTCGTATACCGCCCAGGTGATAACCGCCCCCCACGTCTCCCTTCACTTTACCGTTATCGAAGGTGATCATGACGTTTGATGACGTAGTTTCACCAGTGCGCGAGTGCCCTCCATACCAGTTGATCGGTTCCTCGCCACTGTTAATGGGGGCGGTGGCATAGTCCTGGGGAGCCCCCCAAATCGGGTCGTTGTTGGCATCGAAGCCCGTTAGCGGCCGGGTTTGCCAGTTGACTGTTCCCGATGTACCGTTAAGGTTGTTGATAGACTGCTTCAACGAGCCATCACTGGTGATATGATACGTATACAAATACTGAGCATCAAAGGTTATGTTCGTAACTCTGAGTGGCCCTGTTTTAGGGAGCTCGACTAGTACCCATTTGTTGTCAGTAAAGCGTCTTAGAAAACCATAGGTACGTCCATTAGGCATGGTAAGAACGTCCTTAAAGATGTTAGTAATGAAGGTGTGGTTTATAGAAAGAAACTCGAAGTAACTAGCTGGCAAAGTAGCTCTCCAATTCTTGAGCAGCGTCCAGGAGCCGTTGTTGGCCGCCAGGGGCTTGGCGTAGTCAACGCCAAACTCGAGAAACTGGGCAAAGACCCGAGTGGGGTTGTTCTGGTCGATGTAGCAGCTGTAGTTGTTCTGCAGATACATGATGCGGTCGATGAAGCTGCCACTGGCCGAGTAGTGC
>NZ_JBHULN010000023.1:0-115002 GCF_042684525.1 Spirosoma soli
TTGTGGGCAGGTTGCTTACGCGTTACGCACCCGTTTGCCACTGCTCTTGCGAGCCGTTCGACTTGCATGTATTAGGCCTGCCGCTAGCGTTCATCCTGAGCCAGGATCAAACTCTCCATCGTAAATAGTTGTGTGATAAGTAAACCTATCACTGTGTCATTAGCCTTAATTAGTGCTAATCTACTTGATGTCAATACGTCAAAGAACTGAATCTCTTTCGAGATAGAGACCAACCTTTGTTGGCCTTATGTATTTGGGAGTGCAAAGGTACTCTTTAATTTCTGTTTAGTCAAGATAAAACTGAAAAATAATTTTTCGATGTATTTATCTAATTTCAGCCCTAATCAACTGATAATAAGCTTGTTTGTTACCACTACAAGCCCTTCTACCGTGTTTGGGAGTGCAAAGGTATGAGCCTATTTTGCTTTATGCAAGTCTACATTATAAAAAATTCAAAAATTATTTCTCTTCCATGAATGGGTAGCTGATATGTTTAGGCGCCACGAATGTTTCTTTAATAGTACGTGCTGATACCCAACGCAATAAATTAAGAGCTGACCCTGCCTTATCGTTTGTACCAGATGTACGTGCTCCGCCAAATGGTTGTTGGCCTACCACTGCGCCTGTAGGCTTGTCATTTATATAAAAGTTACCAGCAGCGTTTTCTAAAGCTTTTGCTGCTTGTCCGATAATGTATCTATCTTTTGCAAAAATAGATCCTGTTAGTGCGTAAGGGGACGTCTTGTCAACAAGTTGAAGCATTGCGGAAAACTCTGATGGCTCGTAGATGTATACTGTTAATACTGGCCCAAAAATTTCCTCACACATGGTTTTGTATTGAGGGTTTGTCACTCTTAATACCGTTGGTTCTATAAAATAACCCTTAGAGCTATCATGATTTCCGCCAGCTATAATCTCCACCTCATTACTTTGTTTAGCCTCGTCTATATATGTTGCAATTTTATTGAAGGCTCTCTCGTCAATCACAGCGTTTATGAAATTGGTGAAGTCCTCTACATCGCCCATTTTTATCTCACTTAGGAACTGCTTTATTTTAGCTTCGATTTCGGGCCATAGAGTTGATGGTATGTAAGCTCTTGAAGCTGCTGAACACTTTTGCCCTTGATACTCGAACGCTCCTCTGACTAAACCCGTAGCAACTTCGTCAGCGTTTGCGGATTCATGTACTAAGACAAAGTCTTTGCCACCCGTTTCTCCAACAATTCGAGGGTAACTTTTGTATTTATGAATATTAGCACCGATCGCTCCCCAAATTTTTTGAAAAACGCCCGTACTGCCAGTAAAGTGGATACCAGCGAAGTCGGGGTGGTTGAAGATTATTTCACCCGCTACTGGTCCATCTACATATATTAAATTGATTACACCATCAGGTAAACCAGCTTCTTTCAATACTTCCATGGTCACTTTAGCCGCCAATACTTGTGTGTATGCAGGTTTCCAAACGACTGTATTACCCATCATAGCTGCTGACGTTGGCAAGTTGGCAGCAATAGCAGTAAAGTTGAACGGGGTTAAAGCAAAGACAAATCCTTCGAGTGGCCGATATTCTGTTCGGTTCCAAACACCGGCAGCAGAATTAGGTTGTTGTCCGTAGATATCAGTTGCGTAATGGACATTGAATCGTAGGAAATCGATCAATTCGCAGGCAGCATCAATCTCCGCCTGGTATGCATTTTTTGATTGCCCAAGCATTGTGGACGCATTGATACGAGCTCGATAAGGGCCAGCAATTAACTCAGCAGCCTTCAAAAATATACTAGCTCGGTGCTCCCAAGGCAAGTTTGCCCAAGCTTCTTTTGCAGCTAGAGCTGCATCAATTGCTTGCGTAACGTGAGTAGTGTCTCCTTCATAAAAGTACCCCAACGTGTGTTGGTGATCATGAGGTGGGGTTACACGCATTTTTCGATCAGTACGGACTTCTTGCCCTCCTATATACATGGGTATGTCCGTTTCTTGCGAGCGAAATTCTGCTAAGGCTTGTTTAAGAGCCTTACGTTCAGGAGACCCAGAGCGATACTCTTTTACTGGTTCATTTGCTGGAGTAGGTACGTTAAATTGTCCAAAAGACATAGTTTGTTGAATTTCAATTGCGGAAAATTAATACCAACTCTTTTTAAGTGGCACTTTATCTTCAACAATTACGGATTTGATGAAGTGCCAAATTTTGTTAATTTATCATTAGCATCTGCCATTGTTAGTATAAAATAGACTTCACTTCTTACTTTTCTCTGTACTCCACTCGTTTTCATTGCATTGATTTACCGTACTTTGTGATCTTATTATTTTGCGTGAACATGCGTTTTTATAGCACGAATAATTCGCAGGTAACTGTATCTGCTGAACAAGCTCTTTTCCACAGCATGCCTGCTGATAAAGGGTTATACATGCCAACGCCTTTACCCTATCTGGGGGTAACATTCTTTCAAAATATTGCTAGTGAGTCGCTGGCCGATATTGGTTTTGCCTTAAGTCAGGCCTTGTTCGGTGATGAAATTGGTAAAGCTGACCTTGAAGATATTACACACAATGCTTTTTCATTTGACACACCAGTTGTTGAGTTAGAACCAGGAAAACTAAGTGTGTTAGAGCTTTTTCACGGTCCATCCCTTGCCTTTAAAGATGTTGGAGCGCGTTATATGGCTGCTCTGATGTCTTATTACTCGAAACGCAAAGACAAGGAAGTAAATATTCTTGTCGCCACTTCAGGCGATACAGGTGGAGCTGTAGCAATGGGGTTTCACAATGTTCCTGGTGTCCGGGTCTCTATTTTATATCCAAGCGGACGTGTTAGTGACTTACAAGAGAAACAATTGACTACTCTTGGTGGCAACGTGCAAGCGTTTGAGGTGGATGGTTCATTCGATGACTGTCAAGCCATTGTGAAACAAGCATTTATGGATGATGAGCTAAATGCAAATCTGTCTTTATCCTCAGCTAATTCTATAAATATATTTCGGCTCATACCGCAAGGTTTCTATTACGTTAGCGCTTATGGCCAAGTTAAAAAGTACAATAGGCCAATTGTCTTTTCTACACCAAGCGGCAATTTTGGCAATTTGAGTGCTGGTGTAATGGTTCAGCAGATGGGTTTACCGGTAGATCACTTTGTGGCAGCAACGAATCTTAACTACGTTGTTCCTTCATACATAAAAACTGGTATCTATTCCCCTCAGTCTTCAGTCGCGACGATTTCTAATGCAATGGATGTTGGCAGCCCTAGCAATTTCATCCGCTTGGCTCATTTATATGGAGACAATTACGACCGTTTTAAAAATAATATTAGTGGTTACTTCTATGATGATGAAGAAACTCGTGCCGGCATGAAACACTTCTTTAATATGTATAACTACGTATCTTGTCCACATACTGCTATTGGAATGATGGGTTTAGAGGCTTACATACGTGATACCAAACGGGACGTGGTAGGTATTGCACTGGCAACGGCTCATCCTTCAAAATTTAAGTCACTGGTAGAAGAAGTGTTGGAACGTCCAGTAGATGTACCAGAACGCTTGGCTGTTTTAGCAGATCTATCTAAAAGGAGCATACGTATCCCAGCGCAGTATGAAGTTTTTAAAGAATCGTTTTTGCATACTGTCCTGTAATATTTTTCTCAATAAGAAAGGGCTAAACCTACGTAGGTTTAGCCCTTTCTTATTGAGAAGAACCAAAGATCTTAATTTATAGTGTCTCCGCGTAACGCTCTAAAACGTTTTCGAGCTTCAGCGCCATAGATACTACCAGGATATTGGGTTAGTACTTTCTGATACGCTTCCATTGCTGCTTGTTTATCCTTTAATCGTTCTTCGTAGATTTTGCCTTGTGTAAATAACGCGTCATCCCCTAATATGTCGTTTGGATACGTAGTGATTATTTTCTTTAAGTCTTCAAGCGCTTCAGATTCTTTTCCCTGTTTCATGTATGTGTTAGCGCGTAACCACAATACCTCATCAGCTAAGCTGTGGTCAGCATACTTTGTCCACATTTGATTTAACTTATCCACAGCCTCATCCGTTTTGTTCTGGAAAAGTAACAAGTCTACAGCGGCATATTCCCGCATTGCGGCTTCAGTGCTATCCATTCCAGTGTTATCCACAATTAATAAGCTAAGCTGTTCAGCATCGTTAGCAATTTCACGAGAAGTGGCTAGCTTTAAGACATCCAAAATATCTTTCGAAACAGCAAAATCACCTTTGTAATAATGAAGTTTAGCGTTTTTGAGCTTTGCTTCATAGCCTAATAGTTCTTCTTTTTGGGATTTTTCAACTTGAGAATACAGTAGTGTCGATTCCCAAGGCTCCCCTTTTAGTAGGTATATATCGCCTTTATCGAGTTTACAACGATCTACAAAATTTTTGTCTGTTTTACCAAGGTCGATCGCCAGATCTAATACGGTTAAGGCTGTGTCCTTGCTATCGAGGTAGTTCCCATACAAATTAGCTGTGCTTCGCAAAGCCTCCAGTGTTTTGGCATTTGTACCAATTTCTTGAAGCATTCGCTGATAGTCGCTTATTAACTTACGTATTTCAGTTTTATCAACTGGATATGTGTTCTTTACTTGCTCCTCACGAGCGTTGATAACAAGCCGGCGTGCGAATGGATAAAGTTGTCCTTGTGGATAATTTGTGGTTATGTATTCGAATGCCTCTGCTGCGGTTTTGTATTCTTTATTGTTCAGGGCTAGCATCCCTAAATCATATACTTTCCCACCGTTCAACTTCAGTCTTTTATCAGTTGCCTTTTCTTGAAGTAACGCTCGACTGAATTTTTGTTTTTGTACAAAATACCATATTAACAGCTCATTGTAAGCCAGTTCATTCGGTTCTAGTTGAATTTTGCTATACAAAGCTTTTTCAACCAGCGGTTCTTCTTTTGTATTAATGAATCCTTGTAAGGACGCCAGCACCATTTCTTTCTTATCGGCCTGCTTACCGGTTGTTAATATTTCATCGATCGCTTTCTCGGTTTGACCTGTCGACCTGTACAACGTCATTAAATCTTCGCTGTAAGCCGCTGGCTCCTTTCCAACCTCTCGGGCCGTCTCCAATGATTTAATCGCCCAGCGGGCCTCTCCTGACTCAGAAAAGGCCTTGGCAATCTTTTCAAGTCTTGCTGTTGACGATTTACTCGATTGAATCGCTGCATTGTATTGTGCAGCCGATTGTATAGTGTCACCTTTCTGAGCGGCAAGCTGCCCAATCAACAGATCGTAATAGAATCGGTTTTGCTCATCACTACGCTGCTGCTTTCGCAGATATTTCAAAGCGTCTTCATCTTTATCAACTTTCTGCAAGCTTATCACATATTTTGACAAACGTGGCCAGGTCACCTCCGTTTTCAAAAGCTTAGCATACTCGTTAGCCGCTTTTTCAAACTCCCCCGCTTTATAGTACTCTTCAGCTAAGGTTGCTTCGCTTTGTGTCCAGGCCATTTTAGGCGATAACATCAACAACCCAACAATGATGATTAACCTTATTAACATTTTATATTAAGATCTTTTAAAAGAAACGTTATTATAACCATTAGCCTTGTGGATATGTGTACAAATAAGTTGTCCACTACTATTTCACCACTGTGTGGATAAAGATACCGTTTTTATTTACATCTGATCTGTACTTATCCACTTACAAATGTCTCATTTAAAAGTAAATAACATTTTATCCACAGTTTGTAAGTTTGTTATTTGTGGATTTGTGCACAAAGTTTGTCCACTAAACCAACTGGGGAAATTGTCTAGCGTAGCGGGTTGATATGTTGCTGTTTCTCCACAATACTGACGCCTTCATAATAGATTGTGGATTAACTCAGCACTAGTGCACTATGAATTAGCCCTTTATAGACACGTTATCCACCAGTATGTTAGGTTTATTCACATACTTATCTACACTAAACTTTCACTTTTTTAATTTAGAATAGACCTTTATTTAACTACAGACAAGTTGATCTTGTAAAGCTGTGTTTACATATCAACATTGCTTGAATATATAGATTAGACTCGAGTAATGGCCAGTTTGTTTTGCATAGTTGTTTGACGTCAAACCTACTCGAACACTTTTCAAATAATCTGTTTCACCCGATATATACTGGGTACTCAGCATAGCAATGTAAAAAGCATCGAATACCATTGGGCGTTTATCTATCAACTTTAGATTGTGCTTCTGAAACAGTTGTTGTATTGTTGAAGGAGTAAAATGATGTAAATGACGTGGTACATCGTATGCGGCCCAATATTGTTTGAAGAATTGTGCATCATAAGAGTCAGAATTTGGAACTGCTATCAGTAACGTTCCTCGGCTATCTAACAGCTCATGCAATTTGGAGACGGCTTCATTCAAGTCGGCAATATGTTCAAGAACGTGCCAAAGTGTAATTACATCAAATTTATTTGTATCCGAAAAATCGCTTAATCTCTGCTTTATTACTATCTGTAATTTATCGGCAGAGATTCTCCTGGCATCGTCATCCGGTTCCATGCCCATTACTTGCCACCCACCGCTTTTACAAATTTGTAAAAACGCGCCTGTGCCACATCCTACATCAAGTAAGCTACCAGCATTACCATTAAGCCGATTTATTAAATTTAGTTTTGAGCGTAGTGTGTAATTACGAACAGCTCTGTAAGCTACATTAATAAGGCCACTGCCTGAATCGTTATGGGATATATACTGGTCTGATTTATAATACGAACCTATGGATGAAGGGTCTGGTCTTGGATTCGTAAAACGAAAGCTGCAGGATTCGCATTGTTGTATTGTGAATTCTTGGCTGCTCACCAGATAATCTTTGCAAGTCATATAAGGCCTGAAGAGGTCCTTACCACAGACAGGACATTGAATTACGGTTTCCAATGGTATTAAATTGGTTTTATAAAAAAATGGTCCTAGCTGAAATATATACTTTCAGCTAGGACTTGATACACTCGTTTTACCGGCCCATATACACCAATAATATTGAAACATCCGAAGGACTCACTCCGCTAATTCGTGATGCTTGACCAATCGTTGATGGACGTAGACGCTTCAATTTTTCCTTTCCTTCAAATGATAATGCTTTAAGCTGGTCATAATCGAAGGTTGGGTTAATTGTTAGGCTTTCCCACTTATCTAGCTTTTGTGCATTTATTCTTTCGCGATTTAAATAGTCCTCATACTTAATTTCAACTACTGTTTGCTCGACAACCTCTTTTGTTACTACTGGTATCTCTGGAAACATTTGTAAAAGCTCTTCAACACTCCCGAATTCGATTTCAGGGCGTTTGAGTAGAGTATAGAGACTACTTTTTTCACGTAATGGTGCACTTTTCTTCGATTCAAGCCAAGTATTTACATCGTTAGGCTTCAGTTTCGCTGCGCGTATGTTATCAGTCAATTGCGCTACCTGTTCTCTTTTCTGAGTCATAGCATCATACCGTTCCTGCGAAGCCAGACCAATTGCGTAGCCTTTTTCCGTTAATCTTAGATCTGCGTTATCTTGTCGAAGAAGTGTTCGGTATTCAGCTCTGGATGTGAACATACGATAAGGCTCTTCAGTCCCCTTAGTTATTAAGTCATCAATCAAGACGCCAATATATCCCTCCGAACGTTTGATGATGAACTCAGCTTCTTCCTGAACATTACGATGCGCATTTATGCCGGCCATCAGACCTTGGCAAGCAGCTTCTTCATAGCCAGTAGTTCCATTTATCTGGCCAGCAAAAAACAGATTTTTGATCAGCTGAGTCTCTAAAGTTGGCTTTAATTGTGTTGGTGGAAAGTAGTCGTACTCAACTGCATACCCTGGTCTGAACATTCTGACATGTTCAAAGCCTGGGATTTTACGCATCGCATCGTATTGCACATTCTCGGGCAAGGAGGTGGAGAAACCGTTTACGTACACTTCTACTGTATCCCAGCCTTCGGGTTCGACAAATATTTGATGCCTGTCTTTGTCCGCAAAACGATTGATTTTGTCTTCAATTGAGGGGCAATACCTAGGGCCTAGCCCTTTGATTCTGCCCGTAAACATTGGAGACTTTTCGAAACCTGTCTTCAACTCATCGTGCACAGACTGGTTTGTATACGTTATCCAGCAACTACGCTGTTTATTTAGTTTGGGCGTGTTCAAGTAAGAAAATTTCCCGGGATCTTCATCGCCAAGTTGTTCTTCCATCAAATTGTAGTTCAAGCTTCTACCGTCTACTCGTGGCGGAGTGCCTGTTTTCATACGGCCTGATTCAAAGCCTAAGCTTACTAATTGTTCAGTAAGTCCACTTGAAGCTCGTTCGGCTGTACGACCTCCTCCGAAAACTTTTTCGCCAATAAACATTTGTCCGTTTAGAAACGTACCATTTGTTAAGACGACGGCGTTGGCTTTAAACTCAATACCCAAGCTAGTTTTTACGCCTGTTATACTACCTTGTTTGACTAATACCTCAGTTACGTTGTCTTGCCAAAAATCAATATTTGTGTTTTCTTCTAGTGCTTTTCGCCATTCCCAAGCAAACATATTACGGTCGCTCTGACAACGAGGGCTCCACATAGCGGGCCCTTTCGACCGGTTAAGCATCCGGAATTGAATCATGCTCTTATCACTGACGATTCCTGACATGCCACCCAGCGCATCAATTTCACGAACAATTTGGCCCTTGGCTACCCCTCCCATAGCTGGATTACACGACATCTGAGCTATGGTCTGCATGTTCATTGTAATTAGTAGTACCTGTGAACCCATTGTAGCAGCCGCATTTGCAGCTTCACAACCTGCATGCCCAGCACCTACAACTATTACATCATACGAAGAATACATCTCTGTTGAATTTATAAAAATGTTTCACGTGGAAACTTTTCACAAAGTTGATAAAAGTGATAACAACGTTTACCATCAATAATAGTTGAGCAACAAAAAACCGCCTACCTTCGTGCCAGGTAAGCGGTAATAATGATAAATCTATATTTACTTACTCACCTTCTGTAAATATTGATTAGCTTCTTTCTTATAAAACAAATTGTAGTTAGGCGTAACTGACCGTAAAACTTCAACTTGCTTTGTCTTATTTTGAAGACTAGTGGAGTCGAAAAAAGAAGGTGTACTACGTTTCGTTGACTTAGCAGTTTCAGCTTGCCGCTTTGGATCTTCTTCCTGCTGCTTCAATGCTTTCTCCGATTCAAGCAAACGAGTTAATATTTCATTTTGCCGATTGATAGTGTTCGGATTAACACGCTTGTTAACTAAGTCAGTTTCGGTTTCATCCATTTTTTCCATAAGGTCCTGAACCTGCTTTTGCTGTTGCTTACCTGCTTCAGTACCTTTTGCGTTTTCTTCTAGCTTCTTCAGCATGTTACGGATCATAGCTTGTTCCGCAGCCATTTGAGATAACTCTTCAGAAAGTCCCCTACCCGACTTACCTCCTTTTTGCATTTCTTTCATCCGGGCATTAAGCTGCTTCTGCATTTCGCCCATTCCACTGGGATTGTTACCTTTCTTACTACCTTGTCCTTGTCCAGGCATGGCCATGGCGTTCATCTGCTGTTGCATATTCTTTAGAACATCGCTAAGCATAAGAGCAAGGTTATTTATAGAAGTCATAGCAAACTGTTGTTTAGAGGCAGCCATGCTTAATCTTCGATCCTTAAGTTGTTGAACACTTTCATCCATGTATGACTTCATATTCGTCAACTCCCGAGTTACGAAAGATTGAATTTGAACGACACGGCTGGCTAATGCATTTAAACTGTCTTCTATAATTTTTGCATCATCCTGTAACTTGAGCTGCTCTTGAGAAAGCTTCGTTACTCGAGGGTCTTGAAGACTCATACCTCGAAAATCTTTCATAACGCGTTCTTGTCCGAACGATAAAGTAATTAAGTTTTCGAGTATATTACGCAGATCATCCATGTTTTCCTGCATCTCTTGCATTTCAGATGACTGCATAGACTCCTTCATTGACTTACTCATAGCGCGCATAGATTTGGCCGCTTTGCTTTGAGACGATGAAGCTTTCTTTCCTTGGTTCTGCTTCATCTGTTTCATGGCTTCTTCCATTTGCTTTTCAATCTCCTTTTGCTCTTGTTCAGTAGATTCAGGCTTGTTCAAATCATCTTTCTCTGCCTGCTTCTCAATCTCTTTGAGTTGTTCTTCTGTGTTCTTAAAATCTTCCTGTGACTTTTCCTGTTGCTTTTGCTGCTCTTCAGTAGTCTCATTCTTCTTAGCGCTTTCTTCTGCCTGCTTGTCAAGTTGTTCAGCTTGCTTCTCTAAGTTTTCAGCCACGTTATTTACCTTTTGCTCAAGCTGCATTTGTTTGAAAAGCTTTAAAGCTCGGTCTAGATCACGTTCCATATTACGTTCCTTACGGCTCAAACGATCTAGCATGTCCGATGCCTTTTCATCCTGTTTGCGTTCTAGTAACTGCTTTAGCTGTTCATAAAGCTGCTTCGATTCAGGGTCAAGAAGTTCGTTGAAAAGCTTCTGAAGCTGCTCCATTTTATCTTGAAGCGCCTGGTTTTTCTCGGCAAAACGCTGTTGGGTATCGTTAGTTTTTTGGAACTGCTCCTGTAACTTCTGCACTTCTTTCATTAGCTCTTCGCGTTTTTGAAGAACATCCTGGAGCTGTTTCTTATCCTGAAAGTCAGACGATTTTTTAGTACGCATCCGATCTTCCATCGTGTTCAATTCTTTTTTGATCTCCTGTGTCTTGCTTAACGCATTGTCAATTTGCTGCTCGGTTTTTTCAGCAGACTGATCAACCTGCTTCTGAATTTCAGCATTGGTAGGAATAACAAAATTCAACTGATTAGAACGACTTGACTTAGGACCATTTACCCCATCGTTGTCCCAAACTTGAACAAAATATTCTAAACGATCTTCTTGTCCTAACTTCAAACTGTCTAAGGACCAGTTATATACAAAATTTTGTGAGGTAGTCGAACGGTTAACTGGAATCTCCTTCGAGTATAATGGAGATTGCTTTCCGTTCCTATTTATCTTGTAATTAAGACGAAGTTTAGAGAAACCATAGTCATCAGAAACTAAACCAGATAAGGCAATGTAATTGTACGTTACTGTATCTTGTATCCTATCTACTGAAATCTGAGGAAAGCGATCTGGTATAACCTGCACGTTGTACTGAATCGTTGAAGGAGTACTGATCTGACTGTTTTTTAATGACACTGTATAAGTAGCATTTTGCATGAGTCGACGATCAACAGAGAACGTATTATCATCAATTAATCGAGCTGCCGTCGGCTTGGGATCAGTATTAAAGCGAAGCTGGAGCGAGTCGGTGTGGTCTGCCGCAAATTCCCAATGAACAACGGTTCCTTGGGGTATGAGAAGATTACCTACATTTGATAACTGCTCGGTTGGTTTATTAAGATACCCTGGATAATCAAGCTTAACGTTGAATGATAACACGGCTGGACGATCGATCAAGGATACATTATAGTTAGGAGAATTAAACCCGGCTGCTTCTAGATGAAAGTCTAAACTGCGCTGAAGATTATCAAAAGTATAGCTAAACTGGTTTCCGGATTGGTCTAACTTAAAACGAGTGCCATTCGCTACTACGTAAACTGTTTGAGGTAATACGTCGCCAGTCAGTTTCACTGTCAGCGGAAAGTCTTCGTTACGAAACGCTTTCAACGATTTATTCAATACAACAAACTGAAACGGAGCTTCCTCAACAAACTCCTTATTGTAGTTAACTAACCGGGTCGACGATTTGGTAAAAAAAGACGGATTGACAATTAAAATTGCCAGAATCAAGGCCAGGGGTGGAATCGCATACTTTAGGAATTGTCGGTTACGACTTATCTGAATAGCGCTGGCAAAACGATTGATGAGAAGTTGTTGAGACCGCTGATTTAAACTAGCCTGAAGCAGATCGCTTTGGTCAGCAGTAATACGTTGTAGTTGAAGAGTGTTTAGCAACTTATCTCCTACTTCAGGAAAATAGGTGCCAATTTGCCGGGCTGCTTCATCGTTTGATAGTGGTTTACTAAGCCCATATAAGCTCATCAGTGGCCGAACAATCAAAAGGTAGAAGCCTAGCAAAATGGCTAGCAAAAAGCCAAAAAACAATGCTCCGCGACCTACAGAATTAAATCTACCAATAAACTCGGCAGTATTAATAACCAAATAGCCTGTTCCTAATAAGGCTACAAAAATCAATATGCCTTTGACTAGCTGGTTTAAGAAGTAACGCTTTTTATATTCATCAATACGTTGCAATAACGTAGTGTAAGAGTTCGAAGACTGCATAATGATTCAGGTTGAGCGATTAAATCAATACAGATTGAAAATACCGAATGATATGTTCTTTTAAAAAAAACTCTTGGGTAAGCAAATCACCATGCGGAATAGGCTTGGCCAACTCCCACTGTGGCCATCCATCTTTGTCATATCCACTGAAGGTATAGTAACCAGATTGGCTCAACACCCGACATACAGCAATATGCATTAAGTCCTGTTTCACTTCTTTAGAAAAGCGCTTAGGACCTGTACCTAACTCTTGTACACCAATTAAAAATAAAACAGCGTTGAGGTCAGCTGGGCGCTTACCAACCAACGTTTGTAGTTGGTTGAGCAGGTCTTCCCATAACTCATCTATAGACTTTTCGTTCACAACAACTTACCTAGTTATTCTTCTTTCTAAATTACAACGATTTCTATTAATAAACGAATGCCCGCCATGTTTCGGTCTATCAAATCTCTAGTGGATGACTTCACTAATTTGCTCTTTCTAACCCCATGTATTGGGTGTGGCAATTCGTTAAGCATTAATGAAAAAATTTTATGCACAAGCTGCCGTATAAAGTTGCCAGAAACAGGTCAGCATCGTACTCCTTATGACCAAAATCTCCTCAATAAGTTTGCCGGAAAAGTACCAATCAAGTTTGTGGCTTCATACGTATATTTTTCCAAGGGAAGCACTATCCAAAAATTAATTCATGCTATCAAGTATAAAGGTCAAAAAGAGGCTGCTAAAGAGATTGCGAGTTGGTACGGATATCAGTTGAAAGCAGAAAGTCAGCTTGTTAATGACATAGACGTAATAATTGGCGTTCCGTTGCACAAGAGCCGATTGGCACAACGAGGTTATAATCAGGCCGACTACATTGCAGAAGGATTATCAGAGTCGCTAGACATACCGATGAGGACTGGTGTTCTGGTACGTAATTATTTTAAGACCTCTCAAACTCGTAAGAACCGTATTGAACGTTGGGAGAACGTGAAAACGGTTTTTAAAGTGGCAGCTCCCGAAGAAGTGAAAGATAAGAATGTGGCGCTGGTAGATGACGTATTAACAACGGGAGCTACTTTAGAAGCATGCGCTGTTGAACTACTTAAAGCTGGATGTCAGTCAGTCAGCGTTCTTACAATAGCAGCTGCTAAGTAAGCCACGCTGCATAGTCATAAAACAAAAACGGTCATTCAGCAATGAATGACCGTTTTTACATCAACTGTTAGAAATTTCTGATAATAACTAGGCTTATTTGTTTCGGCCAACACCAATCATAGCGCAACGGAAACCAATCATTGCTGTAGCCGAATCCTGATCCAAGAACCGTCGCGTACCTGGCGATAACCAATAAGCTACGTCATTCCAAGAACCACCTTTATACACACGGAGCTTATCGTCAATAAGCGACTGTTTGTTCTTGGTATCGTAGTTCTTGGCATCATCGAGATAACCGTTCCGGCGAATCGGATTCAGGTCGTTCACGTCCTGATAAGACAGTGGACGATACACGTCATATACCCATTCATTTACGTTACCAGCCATGTTATACAAACCAAAGTCATTGGCAGGGTAAGCATAAATCTCTGCGGTAATAATAGCGCCGTCATTAGAACGACCAGCAATACCAGCATAGTCACCACGGCCACGTTTGAAGTTAGCCAGCATCTGACCTTGCTTACGGCCCTTTTTGGGGTTACGTACCGATGAGCCATCCCAGGGGTAAATGCGCTGGTTAATCTGGTTTTCGTCCATGTACTGCGTTCCGATCAGGGCTTTAGCGGCATACTCCCACTCGGCTTCAGTTGGTAGGCGGTAGTCGGGCAGAATCAAACCACTCTCTAAGCTTGGTTTTGGCTTGGCTGAAGCAATTGGGTTGCCGGCCGAATCAGTGGCGGCTGCTTCTGCCAACGCAGGCTCAGCCGTTTTTGACTTACGCTTGAGGGAGAAACCACCCCCTTTTTTCTTTTCGCCCCCCCCTTTCGCTAATTCGTTGTTCACCGCATTTGACCGCCAAACAGCGTAATCGCTAGCCTGTACCCACGATACGCCCACTACTGGGTAATAGCGGAAGGCTGGGTAGCGAAGATACTGGGTTACGTAAGAATCGTTAAACGATAGCGGGTTGGCCCAAACGGTTGTGTCGGGCAGAGCTGCTTTAACTACCTCTTCGGAAGAGTCGCGGGTGATAGCGTCAAGATATTCAAGGTAGTGAACGTTCGCGATCTCAGTCTCATCCATGTAAAAGGATTGGATCGACACCGTCCGTTCACGGTTGTCACGGGTGTTCATTACGTCCTCTTCAAGGGCACCCATTGTAAAACGGCCACCTTCAACGAAAACCAGGTTTGGCCCTGCTTTCTGTCCCGCAAATTTTTTGACTTGGAAACCGTCTTTCTGGTTATAAGCAATCCCCGTCGCCGTACTCTTCTTCCCTGGCTGCACGCTGGTCGGGTGCTTGGACTTACAAGATGCCAGTGCCGCCATTGCCAGCAGCACATAAGCCGCTCGTTGCAGGTGATACTTCTGAATCATTGCTCTATTTTGTGTAAAACGTAAATGCAAAAATTGTGATTAACTCGTTAACGCACCCAAAATTTCATTTAGCTGCTCGACAGAATACACGTCGACATGTGTAATAATGGGCCTGCCTTTCGACTCTTTTAACGAACATTTGGTTGGATTTCGCTTGATGTAGTCAATTACCTTGCCAAATTGGTCGGATTTAAAGAAACTGTCCGCAGTCCGGTTATCATTCCCGTTAGAAACGAAGTAGCCCTTCATGATATTATTCTTAAGCACCAGTTTTTCAAGGTATAATTGCTCAGCTTTCCAGCGTACATTAACCATCTTAATCAGGTTCTCAACTTCTTCAGGCATCGGCCCAAAGCGATCAAGCACTTCTTGCCGAAACGCCTGAAGCTCTTCGTTGTTTTGAATACTGTCTAAACGGGTATACAGCGCCAGTCGCTCTGATATGTTAGACACATATCGCTCGGGAATAACGACCTGTAAATCGGTTTCAATGACTGTATCAGGAAGGGCCAATTTAAAATCGCCAGGTTTTGTCTCGAATAAGTCCTTAAACTCGTTCTCTCGCAGTTCCTGAACGGCTTCGTCTAGTACCTTATGATACATCTCGAAACCAAGGTCATTTACAAAACCACTTTGTTCTGCCCCTAGTAAGTTCCCCGCTCCCCGAATGTCGAGGTCACGCATGGCAATCTTGAAGCCCTCGCCAAGATCTGAAAAGTCTTCGAGGGTTTGAAGCCGCTTACGAGCATCAGCGGTTAGTACAGATGGCGGTGGCGTCATCAAATAACAAAACGCTTTACGATTAGAACGTCCGACACGACCGCGCATCTGGTGAAGATCAGACAGGCCGAAGTAGTGAGCGTTGTTAATAATGATCGTATTCGCGTTCGGAATATCCAGTCCTGATTCGATAATGTTGGTCGAAACCAGAACGTCATATTCACCTTCAATGAAACGAGTCATTACGCGCTCCAGCTTATCGCCTTCCATCTGTCCGTGAGCTACGCCGATACGTGCTTCCGGAACAAGGCGCATAATTAGGTTACCAATTGATTCAATGTCATTAACACGGTTATGAACAAAGAAAACCTGCCCACCACGTCGAATCTCGTAACTGACAGCATCGCGAACGGTTGCCTCATTGAACGGATGAACTTCCGTTGTAACAGGCTGGCGATTTGGCGGTGGTGTTGCAATAACCGATAAGTCACGAGCACCCATGAGCGAGAAATGGAGCGTTCGGGGAATCGGCGTAGCAGTAAGTGTCAATACGTCTACCTCAACGCGCATTTCTTTCAAGCGATCTTTTGTCTTTACGCCAAATTTCTGCTCTTCGTCAATAACTAAAAGACCTAAGTCTTTAAACTTAATGTCTTTATTAACGATCCGATGCGTACCGATGAGAATGCCAATTTCGCCCGAAGCTACGCCCTTTAAGATCTCTTTTGTCTGAGTAGCCGTCCGAAAGCGATTTATGTACTCAATTTTCACTGGAAAGTCGGCCATTCGGTCTGTGAATGTCTTGAAGTGCTGCATGGCCAAAATGGTCGTTGGCACTAACACAGCTACCTGTTTATTATCCGTCACGGCTTTGAAAGCAGCTCGAATGGCAATTTCGGTCTTGCCAAAACCTACATCGCCACACACTAATCGGTCCATTGGGTGTGGACGTTCCATGTCGTCCTTCACATCGTTAGTAGCCTTGGCTTGGTCCGGAGTGTCCTCGTATAAGAACGACGATTCAAGCTCCGCCTGTAGGAAACTGTCACGGCTATACGCATAACCCGGAGCCGTGCGACGCTTGGCATACAGAGCAATCAATTCCCGGGCAATATCTTTAACCTGCTTCCGGATGCGTGACTTCTTCTGTTCCCATTCCTGCGAGCCAAGCTTACTCATCGTTGGCGGACCACCTTCACGACCACTGTATTTAGCGATCTTGTGCAGACTATGGATACTAACGAGCAGAATGTCGTTGTCGCGGTAAATTAAACGAATGGCCTCCTGTTCGTTGCCAGCATGGTCTACTTTTTCAAGACCCGCAAATCGGCCAATACCGTGGTCAACGTGCGTAACATAGTCTCCCGGCTGGAGTGTTTTTAACTCCCGAAGGGTAAGCGCTTTTGACTTGGAAAACTTGTCCTGAACGCGGTATTTGTAGTATCGGTCGAATATCTGGTGATCCGTGAAACAGGCTATTTTGAGTGCATCATCAATGTAACCTTCACGCAAACCGATGTTCATAGGCTGAAACTTCACGAACGGGTCAAGTTCCTCGAAAATGGTTCGTAGTCGATCGAGCTGTTTGAACGATTCAGCCGCAATAATATTTGTATAGCCTTTCGACTGGTTTTCGCCCAACGTATCAACCAGTCGCTTGAAATCTTTATTAAATGACGGCTGAGGCTTGGAATTGTATTGTTGACGGCCTTCGGTTTTGAAATAAAACTTGCGACCAAATTCTACCGTTCGAAATCGCTTTACCTCGTTAAGGAAAGTCCGGCGGGTTTCAAACAAATCGCCAGGGTCTGAAACGACTTGAATACCGCCACTATTAGCCACTATAGAAGCGAAGCTTTGTTCAGCTTTCTCATAGCACTTCTCAATTATTTCCAGCGTAAACTCAACATCTTTCGCCCAAATCGTAGTGGCTTCGGGTAAGAAGTCAAAAAATGGCTCTCGGGTTTCTTCAACTAGCTTAGTTTGGATATTCGGAATAATGTTGATAAAATCAACGGGGTCGGTTGATAACTGCGATTCCGGATTGAATTTGCGAATGCTTTCCACCTCGTCGCCAAACAAATCGATTCGAAATGGGAATTCACTGGCAAACGAGAATACGTCAATGATTCCACCACGTACCGAAAATTGACCGGCTTCGTAGACGAAATCAGTTTTTTCAAATTCGTAGTTCTGAAGAAGTTCAGATACGAAATTAGTGTCAAGCTTCTCCCCCACCCGAATCGTCAGCGTATTGGCCTGTAACGATCGTTTGTTGATAACTTTCTCCGATAAAGCTTCTGGATACGTTACCATTAATAAGCCATCCTTAGGAGCCGGATTAAGCTTGTTAAGTACCTCAGCCCGCATTAGTACGTTGGCGTTTTCAATTTCCTCGTACTGGTACGGCTTTTTATAGGACATCGGAAACAGCAACACCTCTCGACCCAACAAATTCTGCAAGTCATTGAAGAAGTAAGCAGCTTCATCTCGGTCAGTCAAAACATACAGATGATTTCCTCCAACCGACTTAAAAATAGTCGATGCAAATACAGCGTCTAAGCTACCGGCCAACCCTTTGACCTGAAGCCGTTGCGGATCGCTGGACGGCTTGCGACTAAAGGGCTCAGCCAGCAATTTTATAAAACTATCGTCGGCATAAAGGCCGAGCAACTCATCTGGTTTCAAGCTATGTTCAGGTTGTAATTTTCTAACACGAAAAGCCGCTGGAAGGCTAGTTCCGGCGGCATTAGGTTAACAGCAGCTAAAGGAAATTTGTTGCAGTTTATAAGCTTAGTTCACATCCGCCAGCATAGCGTAGTCAATGCTTTCCTGATCGAGCGCCTTTCGGATACGGGGGCTGTCTTCAAAAACGACGACGATCTCCTTTTTATCAGTTGTTTCGTCCTCATCATCAACCCATTTCCAGTCTTCCGCGGTTGCGTCGAGGATGTTTAATACACTGCCCATCTTGGCTGGATCGCGCTCTTTGCTAATCAAGTCATTGGTGTTGGTGAAATACAGAACAATCCGTTGGTCTTCAAGCCATTGCAGATCATTTAACGAATCATTGAGCGCATCCAAATTGAAACCAAAATCAGGTATTTCGAGCAGATCAGCCATTTCCTCATAAAACTGCCGGAGTGTAAGCGTCTTTCGTCCGTCGATGTGAGCAATGAAGTAGTCGGAAAAATGGGCTTCTAGTTCGCTTTCAGACTGACTAATAAATACGTTTGGTGTCATTTGATTTCAATGAATGAGTTGTAATGATCTCGGGTAAAATACGCCCGGTTATCTGAACCAGTAACTAAGCGTTCAACACCTCGGTTTTGCCCTTTTATTTTTGGATTAACATCCCACTCCTGGTATCTAATTCGTCGACCCGATGCATCCGTTTTAGGTAAATGGTTTTCAAAATTACCGAATGTGCGCCCGCCAACGTAGCCATTAGGAGCGCGCCCGTTCTGACGAATATAATCTAGCACCTCCAGCACCTTTGCCGGAACGTCGCCTATCTGAGCATCAGTTGTTGTTAAGGACTCCTGAGCCTGATACTTGTTTTCAGCAGATTTTTGATTGTGCCGGTGATGTCGATGGTGCTTTGTATGACTACCTGCCGACTTGTTCTGAGACTGAGCGGCTTCGGTTGTACGCTCGTGTTGGTCGGTACGACAGCCGGTACTGAGTAAAAAAAGGAGTAGTAACGTAATGTACCAGAAACAGCGAAAGGAATAGGTAACCATGGCTCCGTTTAATAACGAGCCAAAGTTGATTAAAAACTCTTCGTCCACAAAAAAAGCCCTCTGTTTATGAGGGCTTGGTTTGTATCAATTTAGTGAGAAGAGTGGAATTCGAGCTGCGACCATGTTATGGAACATCAGCTCAGTAATCATTGGCGTCATGTATTTGATGAGTGGAAATTCAGAAATCGATTCCATAACTTCTAATTCCGAATCAGCCTTGAAGATGCACCAAAGTTTCTGCCGATCTACTGATAGTGAGTAAGAGAGCAGAAAGCCTTTTTCCATCAACTCTTCCACTTTAAGCCGCTGTGCGGGGATGCGGTTCGCAAAACCTTCGTCCATTACATTCGGAAGGTCGAATTCTACCATATATTGGCTCATAAGCAGTATTGTTGAATGTGAGCCCAGCGGCAGTTAGGCGGCCAATCCCTCCTGACTGCCCCCAGCTATAAGCAAGTTAACAATCTTTAGCTCATCTTCGTTGATCGAATGCGGAAAATTTGGATACAGTTTAGTCGTTACGTCGGCGCCCATGACCTGAAATACGGCCTCTGATTCCAGAACACGCTCTTTCGGAATATGCGAATCTGTATCACTGCATCCCAAAAAGATTGGAGTCTTATTAAACGACCCGTCATAACGCCGTGGAGTACCTGGCGGACCAATCAAACCACCACTTAAGCCAAAAACTCCTCCATATTCCATTGCATTACGAGCCACAAACTCCAGCATCAGGCAAGCGCCCTGGGAGAAGCCAAACCAATGAATCTGTGGCGGTTTGAAGTTGAAGTCCGATTGCAAACGAGCACGGAGACTGGCCAAAACCTGCAAAGCTGACGATAAAGAGGGTTCGTTTTCCTCTAAGGGCCGAATGAATGAGTAGGGATACCACGTATTGTTAGTCGCTTCGGGAGCGATGAAGGCAAAATCTTCGTCTTCTATGTATTGCGACAACGACAGGATATCCTGCGCTGAACCTCCGCGTCCGTGAACCATCACCATCACTTTACTGGCTTCTTCAAGTGGCTTCCCGGCGGTACGAATATTATTAGGGTTATGAATCATCCGAATACAGTTTTTAAACACATAGAGAATACAGAGATCTTTCTATGTATTCTCTATGTATCCTCCTTCTCTCTGGTTTTATTTAACCTCTATTTTGGGTAACTCAGCTTCCAGTGTAGCGCGACGGGGCTCATATTGAGGAGGTAGTTTCAAGTTAGTACCTAACTCTGCAACTGGCTCATCAACGGCAAATCCTGGAGGGTTTGTAGCCACTTCAAAAAGAATTCCACCCGGCTCCCGGAAGTAAATGCTGTGAAAGTAATTCCGGTCCTGAACTGGCGTTACGTGGTAGCCCGCATCAAGCAAGTGTTGCTGAATAGTAAGTTGAGTTTCATCAGTGTCTGTCGAAAATGCGACGTGGTGAACCGAACCCGCACCCTGCAATGCCCGTGGTTCGTTAGAGGAATGAAGGACATCTACGTAATTGCCAGGCCCGCCATTGCCAGCTTTGAACCGAAAACGACCTTCCTCCTCCCCTACTAATGTGTGTTGCATTGTCTCGGTAAGCAGTTTGACTGTTCGATCAGGATTCGCTTCGTTCAGGGTAACTGTGTGGAAACCACGTACCGCGTATTCGGCTGGAATACGGCCGTTGTCCCAAGCCGGGCGTTGATCTTCATCGTTGAAAACCAATTCAATGCCCATACCGTCGAAGTCTTCGAACCGCAGATACGTTTCCGAAAAGCGTTTGTAAGGTCCAGCGTAAGGAATGTTACGTTCCTGCAAGCGGTCCATCCAGAAGCTCAAGGATGCGGTTGGCGCTGAAAACGCAGTATATGTTAGCTGTCCAGCCCCTTTACGACCGCGCGGGATGCCACCATACGGAAAGAACGTCAGGATTGTACCGGGTGAACCAGTTTCGTTACCGTAGTAAAGATGATACACATCTGGTGCATCGAAATTAATCGTTTTTTTGACTAGGCGTAGGCCAAGAATGTCTGTGTAGTAATCTACGTTACGTTGTGTGTCACCGGCTAAGGTTGTAACGTGATGAAGGCCATTGATGAGGGTTTCCATGCGTCTGAAAGTTAGAAATGGTTAAAAATGTTTTAATTTGAGATTTATATGTAATTACATTTGATGTATATACATTTAATATGGCTAAATTGTTCCATAAAAAAAGTCCGAAGTGTAAGCTCCGAACTTTTTATGATAAACGAGTGCTGATTATTCCATCAGAAACGGATAATCGGGCTGCATATAAACGTCTTTGTATGCTTCTTCTGCTGGAGGATACGGTGATTCTTCGGCAAATTTGACCGATTCATCTACAATCCCCTTAATTTTCTGATCAATTGCATTTAGCTCATCTTCTGAAGCAATCCCTTGCTCTAAAATCCGGGTGCGAATTTGTTCAATTGGATCGCGCTGCTTATACTGCTCAACTTCTTCTTTCGAGCGGTATTTTTGAGGATCGGACATTGAGTGGCCCCGGTAACGATACGTGCGGAATTCTAAAAAAGTTGGCCCTTCGCTGGCACGAGCACGTTCTGCCGCGCGGCTAACGGCTTCGTGAACTGCCTCAACATCCATGGCATCTACCGGCTCCGACGGCATGTCGTAAGCCTCAGCCAGTGTGTACAGGTCTGTTACGTTCGATGTACGAGCTACCGACGTTCCCATGGCATAACCGTTGTTTTCAACAACGAAGATGACAGGTAGTTTCCAGAGCATGGCCATGTTAAAGGCTTCGTGAAACGCTCCCTGCCGAACAGCGCCATCGCCCATAAAACAAATGCAAAGGTTGCCGGTCTTGTTGTATTTCTCGGCAAAAGCGATGCCTGCTCCCATTGGAACCTGAGCACCAACAATGCCGTGGCCGCCCATGAAGTTTACCGACTTGTCGAAGATGTGCATCGAGCCGCCTTTACCCTTCGATGAACCCGTTTGCTTAGCGAATAACTCCGCCATAACGGCTTTCGGATCAGAACCGAGGGCAAGTGGAATGCCGTGGTCACGATAAGCCGTTATCCATTTATCATCTTTTGTCAGAGCCGAATATGACCCCGACGAGGCAGCTTCCTGACCAATATACAAATGGCAAAAGCCCCGAATCTTCTGCTGTCCGTAGAGTTGCCCGGCTTTCTCTTCGAATTTCCGCTGCAACTGCATAGACTCATACCAGTACATATACCGCTCCTTCGGGTGCTGCGCTTTTGCAGCTGCTGGAGCCTTGCCGTTCTGTTTGGCGGTTCCCCGCTCGGATTTCTCTTTGACGCTTGCCATGAGGAATGAGTTCGATAAAATCAGCAATCGCTGTGCTGACCGTCTATGAGGTCAATTAACCTAACAAACCGGCCGTATCTTTGTTGCCAACAAATAAACGTCATTAAATAGTCACCAAGTGGTCATTCATCGTCATTCGCTGTTGTTCGTTCAAAATATGAATGACAACAATGACCATGAATGCTTGTAAATGACATTCCTGACAGCCGCGAAATTACGCAATCTCGCGTTATGAGCCATACGTATGCACCTTGAAAAGCTGAGTCTAACTAATTTTAAAAACTACGAAGACATTCGGTACACGTTTGGACGACAAGTGAACGTAATTGTGGGCCCAAATGGCAGCGGTAAAACCAATCTGTTAGACGCAGTTTATTTCCTGGCACTCAGCAAAAGTGCGTTTCAGAGCCAGGATGCGCTCAGTATCCTGCACGACGCTGATTATTTCATTATTGACGGCATTTTCGAGGAGGATACTCAGCCTGGACACGAGCGGCCCGTGCAGATTACGATTAGCCTTCAACGCGGGCAACGGAAGGTGTTGATGGCTGACAAAAAGCCCTACGAGCGCGTTAGCGAACACATTGGTCGATTTCCAGTCGTGCTAATGGCGCCTAACGATACCGACCTCGTGCGTGAACATAGCGAAGATCGGCGGCACTTTTTTGATGGCGTTTTGTCGCAACTCGATCCTGATTACCTGCGCGATTACTTAATGTATCAGCAAGTTTTGAAGCAACGTAACAGCTTATTAAAACTTTTTGCCGAGCCAGATCGCCGGACCGGAAATCAGGTCGATAATGATCTACTGGATACATACGATAAGCCTTTGCTGGAGATCGGCCAGCGAATTCATGATCGGCGACAGCAATTTGTATTGGAGTTTCTGCCAAGCTTTCAAAAGCACTACGCTTATTTGAGCGAAGAGCGCGAAGCTGTAGACATCGTATACGAATCGGAAGTAAGCAATCCTGATTTCGCCAGCGAGTTTCGGCATTTTCGTCGTCGCGATACGGTACTTCAACGTACAACGATGGGCGTTCATAAAGATGATTATAGCTTTATCATCGGCGGGGTTCCGCTCAAGAAGTTTGGATCGCAGGGACAGCAAAAAACGTTTGTGATTGCATTAAAGCTGGCCCAATTCGACCAGTTAGAAGCTAAGAAAGACATCAAACCAATCCTGCTGCTGGACGATATTTTTGATAAGCTCGACGACCGACGAATTAGTAAGCTTATTCAACGTATGGATGAGGGCGCCTTTGGGCAGCTTTTTATCACTGACGCCCGGCCAGAACGCACTCGTGAGCTTCTTCATCAAGTTAAAGCCGACGTTCGATTTTTTGAAACTGGACGGAGCTAGCTCTTTGCTTCCTTATTACTAAAACACTCCAAAGGTTTACATAGCCGACCCTCTTTGCTATGATCTAGGAAAAAGCACATGAGGTCTTTGACGCTGGGCTAGGTTGTATCCGAACATCATGTCTCAAGCCCTTTTAAGTCCGAAGTTCATCGGGTCTTATGGTCACTTCACACCCCTATTTAGGCCGTTCGTCATTAACGAAAAGATAAACTGGAAACTGCGAACTATCTTTGAGTTTCCGGAGTTCACCTGGAAAAAGTTCTATTTCAGGATGAAGGAGCGAATCTTGTCAGAGGCCGAACAGCTATTCTGGAAGTATGGCGTGCGGTCGGTGACAATGGAAGACATTGCTAAGCGACTAGGGATTTCTAAGAAGACAATCTATCTACATTTCAGTGACAAAGAAGATATCTTATCTCAAGTAATTCAAGGGAAGATAAACGAAGATGTTTCCGAAATGCACTGTATGGTAGGTAAGTATGACAATCCGGTCATGGAAATTATGATGGTGTTGGAGATGATGCGCAAAAGTACCGACCAGGTTAGCCCTAACTTAATCATTGACATCAGGCGTCACTATCCGCAGGCGTTTGCTCTCTTTAAGCAGCACAAAGAACAATACTTAATGAAATCAATTCTTGAAAATATACAAAATGGTATAAATCAAGGATTGTACAGGAGTGACATAAATCCGGCCGTTTTAGCTCGTTTGCGAGTAGAGCAAATCGAGTTGGCCTTTAACAATGACATCTTTCCTCTAGACCAATATAATATGCTCGACGTTCAGCGCGAACTGACCCATCATTTCGTACGGGGCATGCTCACCGAAAAGGGCTTTAACGTCTATAATCAATTTGTAAGTAAAGTAGAATGAGTACAACCTATTGTCTATGAAAACAAACTATATACTTCGTACAACAGCGCTATGGTTGTCGGCAGGTTGGTTCGGGATGGTGGCGTTTGCCCAGGTTCCTACCCAGCCATCCGTCGGACAGCAACCTACCGGGGCAGCCGCTAGTGGTCAGCAACCAGGTGCCCAGCAGCCAGCCGGAACCGGAGCGGTGGTGGCGCAACCGGGTACTACACCCGGCACCGGTGTGGCAGTGCCTTCGCAACCTGGGGTCAACACAACAGGTAGTACGCCCGCATTGAATCCGGCAGAAGGGCCAGTCAATCTCCAGCCTAATGTCATTTCAACGTTTAACTCTGGGTTGGGGCCAGCGCCTACAGGGCTAACGGCCAATGGCCAGCAAGGTACGGGCCGTACGTATACGTTACAGCAAGCCATCGACTTTGCTGTTCGTCAGAATGTTAGCGTCCGTAATGGACAACTCGATGCGGTGAGTGCCGAAGCGCGAATTCGCGAAGTAAAATCGTCAGCCCTTCCGCAAATTGCAGCCAGTGCGTCGTTGACGGACAATTTGATAATTCAACAGGCATTTTTACCAGCTAATACGTTTGATCCTTCTGCTCCCGCGGATGCTTCCGTTGCTGTAAAATTTGGTGTTCCCTATTCAGGTAATGCATCAGTTAGCTTAAACCAAGTCGTATACAGCGCCAGTCTGAATGTCGGTTTGCGGGCTGCGGCTACCTATCGCGAGCTGGCTCAACGAAACTTGCAGGCGACTAAAGTTACCGTGGCTGAGCAGGTTGCAAAAGCGTATTACGGGGTGTTGGTAGCCGTGGAGCGGGCCAAATTACTCGATTTCAACATTGCTCGTTTGGATACAACGCTCAACGAAACGCAGGCGCTTAATCGACAGGGTTTCGTTGAAAAATTAGATGTGCAACGGCTTGAGGTACAGGCGAATAACCTGAAGGCTGAACGGCAAAACGTACAGAATCTGCTTGATCTGAGTTATACGCTGCTTAAGTTTCAAATGGGGTTGGGTATCAACGATGAGATTGTGCTGGCTGAACAACTACAAGACCGTAACGTTGATGACCTTCGTCCACTGGTAGCGCCCGACCCGACATTCCGCTATCCAAGTCGTATTGAATATTCGACTTTGGAAACGCAGATTAAACTGGCCGAACAGGATATTGAGTTAACACAGAAAGGCTACTATCCATCGCTGGCTGCTTTTATCAACTACGGGTACAACAGTGGACGTAACGTTTTTAGTCAACTCGTTACAGATCCCTGGCTTAACTTTTCGACGGTAGGATTGAGTTTGCAGGTACCCATCTTTGACGGATTTTTGAAAAGAAGCCAGATTGAGCAAAAGCGCATCACGTTGCAGAAAGCACAGAATAGTGGTGAGCTGCTGCGTAACTCGATTGATCTGCAAATCCGTCAGGCGAGTATTGTGCTTAACAATGGACTGCAAACGCTCCAGACCCAGCAACGCAACCGCGATCTGGCGCAGGAGATTGCCCGTGTTACCCGCATTAAATATAGAGAAGGTGTTGGGTCGAGCATTGAAGTGCTGAATGCAGAAGCATCGCTTCGGGAAGCTCAAACTAACTACTTCGCGTCCTTATACGATTTCTTTATTGCTAAAGTTGACCAGGACAGAGCGCTTGGCCGGCTTTACACGGGAAACTAAATTATATCACTTGAAAACTTTACCAATGAAAGCATACTACGCAATAGCCTTATCAACAAGTCTGCTAATCGCTTGTGGAGGTGAGAAGAAATCGGATTTGCAAAGCAAACGAGAAGAGCTTGCCCAGCTTAAGTCGCAGCAAACCGAACTGAACACGAAGATTAAGACGCTGGAAACCGAGTTGGCGAAACAAGACCCTAAAAAGTCCAACGAGATTCGTTCTAAAGATGTAACGGTGGCACCCGTGGCCGCAACAACGTTTCGCCACTTCGTTGAACTGCAAGGCACTATCGATGCGAAGAATAACGTACAGGTTTCGCCAAAGTCTGGCGGAGTAGTTACGGCAGTCTACGTAAAAGAAGGCGATAATGTGCGGGCTGGACAAACGATCGCTAAAATCGACGACCAACTTCTACGCGAGTCAATTGCAGAGATTAAAACGCAGTTATCGCTGGCTAACACAGTTTACGAAAAACAGGCGAACCTCTGGAAACAGCAGATTGGTACCGAAATTCAGTACCTCCAGGCCAAGAACAACAAGGAGTCACTGGAGCGTCGGTTGTCTACGTTGAATGCGCAGTTAAGTCAGTCTAACGTAACGGCACCTATATCAGGTGTGGTCGATCAGGTAAACGTAAAAATTGGTCAATCTGCAGCACCAGGTGTTGGGCTGGTTCGGATTGTAAACTTGTCGCAACTTAAAGTTGTGGCTAAAGTGGCTGATACGTATTCGGGTAGCGTTCGCAAAGGCGATGGGGTTATAATTCGCTTTCCGGATATAAACAAAGAATTGAATTCGCGGATTTCGTTTGTGTCAACCACAGTGGACCCCTTGAGTCGAACATTCACAATCGAGGCTCCCCTACCCTCAGATAACGCTTTGAAGCCGAATATGTTGGCTCAGGTGAAAATCAACGACCAAACTCAGGCAAATGCAATCGTAATCAATCAAAACCTGATTCAAAGCACGGAAAATGGTCAGCTTGTGTACGTAGCTGTCGATGAAGGCAATAAGAAAATAGCGAAGGCTCGGACGGTTAAGACTGGTCAGGCATACGGGGGCAAAATTGCGATTACGCAAGGTTTGCAGGCAGGCGATAAAGTTGTTACGGCTGGATACCAGGATCTGGTTGACGGACAACCCATTAATTTTTAAATGAGTTTTTGGTTTTCGGTTTACTGTTTTCAGTATGCGAAACGGTCATGAACCATCCCACGGAAAACAGTAAACCGAAGATCGAAAACCGAAAACCCGTTTTCAGATGAAATTTGAACAGTATAAAACCCTCGGCTTTACCAACTGGTGCGTCGAAAACCGGACGGCGATCTACATTTTCACCGTTCTGATTACACTCGGTGGGCTGTTCGTTTACAACAACCTGCCTAAAGAGCAGTTTCCCGACATTAAGGTGCCACAGGTGTACATCAACACGGTGTACGTTGGCACTGCTCCGGCCGATATTGAAAATACAATCAATAAACAGATCGAAAAGCAGCTGAAGTCCATTTCCGGGGTTAAGCGCATCAAGTCAAATGCGTTGCAGGACGTATCGGTTATCTTGGTGGAATTTAACCCCGATGTACAAACAGCGGAGGCTTTACAACGGGTGCGTGATGCTATTGATAAAGCTAAGCCAGATCTACCGCAAAAGCTTGATGCGGGCCCAACGGCGCAGGACGTAAACTTCTCCGAGTTTCCGATCATGAACATTAACATGGCCGGTAACTTCTCACTGAAGCAATTGAAAGAATACGCTGAAGATTTACAGGATGCTATCGAAGCCATGCCCGAGATCCGCCGGGTAGATATTGTGGGTGCTCTAACGCGGGAGATTCAAATTAACGTTGATCTACCCCGGATGCAGTCGGCTGGTCTGGCGTTTACCGATATTCAGCAGGCTGTTCAGGGCGAAAACATTAACGTATCGGGGGGTGAGTTGAACGTTGATGGTGTACGCCGGACTGTACGGGTAAAAGGCGAATTTACCGACGTGAACCAGCTTCAAAACCTGCAGATTCGTACCGCAACCGGAGCAACTGTGCGGCTAGGTGACATCGCTGACGTTGCTGACAGCTTTGAAGAACAGCAGGACTTTGCACGACTGAATAACAAGTCGGTTGTGACACTGAACGTCATTAAGCGGGCAGGTGCTAACCTGATTTCTGCATCGGATAATATCGAAAAAACGATTGAAGAGTATAAGCAGGAGCGTTTTCCGCAAGGGTTGGACGTTAAAGTAACGGCTGACCAATCGGAACGGACACGGGCTGACTTGCATGATCTGGTTAACACCGTTGTGCTCGGCTTTATCTTCGTGGTGTTGGTGCTTATGTTCTTTATGGGAGTCCGCGACGCCATATTCGTCGGTTTATCGGTGCCACTTTCAGCCTTGGTTGCGTTCGTCCTGATGCCCGTTGTGGGTCCGGTGGTTGGAACGGCGTTTACGCTGAACACCATCGTATTGTTTGCCTTCCTGCTGGGCCTTGGTCTGGTGGTTGACGATGCCATTGTGGTTATTGAGAACACGCACCGACTCTTCAATGAGAATAAGAACTGGAACATTAAACAATCCGTAAAGGCAGCCGCTGGCGAAGTGTTCATACCTGTGTTATCAGGTACGCTCACGACGATTGCGCCGTTCTTCCCATTGTTATTCTGGCCAGGTATTGTGGGTGAGTTCATGAAGTTTCTGCCCTTAACGCTTATTCTCACCCTATTCTCATCGCTGTTCGTTGCCTACGTCATCAACCCCGTCTTTGCCGTGTCGTTCATGAAACGTCATGACGAGGGAGGCCATGTTGAAAAACCAACGTTCAAAGAGATACAGCGCCCGCTAATTATCATGACTGTACTGGCCGGTATCGGGTACGTTATCGATCGTGGTATTGGTAATTTACTGGTCTTCTTTGCGGTTCTGTACGTCTTTAATCATTACGTACTGACGCCCAAGCTGATTATTCCATTCCAGGAGAGCTTGTTACCGAAGCTCAAAAATGGGTATCGCAAGGTAATCTCGTTTTTGTTGGTTGGCTGGCGTCCTGTGTGGGCGGTTTTAGCGATGGTTGGCTTGTTCATTTTTACGTTGTTTTTGCTCGGTATTGCTCAACCTAAGGTAATTTTCTTTCCCAGTGGTGAGCCAGATTACGTGTACGTTTACAACGTAATGCCCGTGGGTACGGATGCTCGCGTGACGGACTCCGTAACGAAGGTGATCGAAAAGCGGGTGTTTAAGGTGTTGAAGGATAATAAAGCCGAGGACATCGTTAATTCTGTTATCTCGAACGTTGGTAAAAACGCGGGTGATCCTACCAATCCGGACCGAGCGGCTACACCTCAGAAATCGAAAGTGACAGTCGCCTTCGTGAAGGGCGAAGAGCGGCATGGCATATCTACTGACTCGATCCTGAGCAAAGTACGTACGGCTATGCAGGGTATTCCCGGAACGGAGATTTCTGTTGAGCGGGAATCTAACGGGCCACCAACGGGTAAACCAATCGCCATTGAAATAGCCGGTGACGACTTTAAAGTGCTGAACGATCTGGAAAAACAGATTCGTCAACGCATTACGCGGGCTGGCATTCAGGGTATTGACCAGTTAAAGTCTGACCTGATTACAAACAAGCCCGAAATCGTTATCGATATTGACCGGGACAAGGCTGAACGTGAAGGTATTTCGTCTTCACAAGTAGCACTGACTATTCGGACAGCGCTGTTTGGAACCGAGATTTCAAAGTTTCGTGATCCAAAAGATGAGTACCCAATCATGGTACGTCTCAAACCCGATGATCGTAGCCAGATCGACCGCTTACTGAGTCTGAACGTCGTGTATCGTGACATGAACTCGGGTGGTCAGCTACGTCAGGTACCAATTACGTCGATAGCTAATATTAGCTATTCAACGACGTTTAGCCAAATTAACCGTAAGAATCAGGAGCGGTTAGTAACGCTGAACTCAGACGTAGTGCCAGGCTTCAACGCCAACGAGATCAACCAGCAGATTCAGCAGGAGGTCATTAACCAGATGGAATTACCAAACGGCTATACGGTTAAATTGGGTGGCGAGCAGGAAGATCAACAGGAATCGTTTTTATTCCTGGTATCGGCGCTGGGTATTGCAGCCTTGCTGATCTATCTGATTTTGGCCACTCAGTTCAATTCAGTGGTGAAGCCGATCATCATTTTTGTCACAATTCTTTTATCGTTCATCGGGGTATTCTTAGGCTTTATCATCTTCGATAAAACGTTCTCAATAATCATGTCGGGTGTGGGTATTATTGCCCTGGCCGGTATTGTGGTGAAGAACGGTATCTTATTGATCGAGTTCATTGAAGAGCTGCGTGGCCGGGGTGTTCCGTTGCGCGAAGCCATCATTGAAGCAGGCGGTATTCGTTTGACTCCCGTGTTGCTAACCGCTTCAGCTGCCGTTTTAGGTTTGATTCCGCTGGCGTTGGGCCTCACTGTCGACTTTGTTGGATTATTTAGAGAGTTTGCTCCACACATCATTGTGGGTGGCGACAGCGCTGTGTTCTGGAATATTCTGGCTTGGACAATTATCTTCGGATTAACGTTCTCGACCGTGCTAACACTAGTCATCGTACCATGTATGTATTGGATCAACGAACGGATTCGGATGAAGTGGTTCGGTAAAAAAGACCCGGCTCTGGAAATGCGTAAACACCAGCCTCAGGAAGAATTGGTGTAGCGCTTAAGTGATTATTAACAGCTTAATCTACTAACCCACACAGGTTGGTAGATTAAGCTGTTATATTTACTCTAAATCCGTAACCTGTTTGTAATGGCAAAAGATTTGTTTCATGAATCCGTGAAAATTGCACTCCAAAAAGATGGTTGGCAGATTACGCACGATCCTTTTTATTTGGAAGCGCTAGGTACAGATATTCAAATTGACCTTGGCGCTGAAAAGTTAATTGGAGCGCAACGTGGCAAAGAGTATATAGCAGTTGAGGTGAAAAGTTTCATAGGTCCATCTTTAGTCTATGACTTTCACCTGGCATTAGGACAGTACATGAATTATGCACGGGGCCTTCGAAAGGCTGATCCCGATCGTGTACTCTTTTTAGCTGTTCCCGAAGGGGCATATGTCTCATTCTTTGCCAAGGCAGACGTGAAAGAGTCAGTAGAGGAATTCAGGCTTAATTTGTTAGTGTATAACGATTTGCAACAAGTGGTTGTTAACTGGTTAAAAGTATAAGAGTAATGGACACTAAGCGCGATCGATATAGGCAAATATTATTAGATTTATTAAATCACTGGGCTGCTTACACACCGGTTAATTTGAGTGAAGCTGAAGGCCAAGTTATTGCCGATTTACAAAGAGACCACTTTCAATTGGTTAGAATTGGTTGGCAAGGCGATGCCTTTATACACAATACTATATTTCATTTTGATATAAAGAGCAATGATAAAATCTGGATACAGGCCAACTGGACAGATACTGATATTGCCGTTGAACTTATTAATCGCGGAGTTGAGAAAGACGACATTGTTTTAGGATTCCAACCGCCCCGTTATCGTCCTTATACCGGTTACGCTACCGCCTGACCTGCTTATACTAGTGATTGTGCTGTGTATTTACTGGGTCAACGAGCGCATATGGATGAAGTGGTTCGGCAATAAAGACCCAGCTCTGGAAATGCGTAAAAAGCAGCCTCAGGAAGAGCTAGTATAAAGTTTTGTCAACAGAAAGCAAAAAGCGTAGGGCCCAGAACTCTGCGCTTTTTGCGTTTGGTCGCACAGTTCGTTTGCAAACAAAGTATAGTCTACTAAGTTTACTACACACTCAAAATAGCTATTATGAACCGCACCGCGTTCCTATTCATTGTTCCCATTTTTTTGCTGCTGATTGACGTTTATGTTTATCAAGCAGTAAAAACGCTTAGTCGATCAGCAAGTGAAAGCACTCAGCGAACCATTGCTATTATTTATTGGGGGTTTACGGCTTTGAGCCTGTTGCTGTACGTTGTCATGCAGTTGATGCCGCCTGACTCCATTAGCCGTAACACCCGAACGTTTCTTTGGGCTAGCATTGCCATTCCCTATTTTTCAAAAATCTTTGCTGTACTCATTATCTTTATTGACGACATAGGCCGGTTCTTCCGCTGGATCGTCTCACTGTTTTATAAGCCTGAAGTACGCGAAGCCGTCGAAGATACTACCCGTAAGACACTCCCTCCTACTGATACAATTTCGCGCTCTGATTTTTTGATGAAGACCGCACTGGTAGCCGGTGCAATACCACTAGTTGGCTTTTCATGGGGTATTTTGTCGGGGGCGCACGATTATCGCATTCGGCGTATAAAACTACCGCTCAAGAACCTGCCGTCTGGTTTCAACGGAATGACGATTGCCCAAATTTCAGATATTCATTCCGGCAGCTTTTTCAATAAAACGGCCGTACGAGGTGGGGTAGATTTGTTGCTAAAGCAAAAGCCGGACATGGTATTTTTCACCGGAGATCTAGTCAATAGCCATGCTGAGGAGGTAAACAGCTACATCGACGTATTCAATAAAGTAAAAGCCCCGCTCGGTGTCTACTCGACGTTGGGTAATCATGATTACGGTAAATATGTTCAGTGGCCAAGTGCCCAGGCTGAGCGACAGAATGTGTTAAACGTTATTGCCGCCCATAAGCAGATGGGTTGGAACATTATGCTTGATGAGAATAAAATCCTGGAGCAGAATGGCGACAAAATTGCCTTGATTGGCGTCCAAAACCTTGGCTTTGGTCCGGCGGCACTCCGGGCCGGCAACTTGGCTAAAGCCTATCGTGGCACAGAAGAATACCCCGTTAAACTGCTTCTATCCCACGACCCAACGCATTGGGACGCAGAGGTAAGACCGCAATATCCGGATATCGACGTTCAGTTTAGTGGACACACGCATGGTGCACAATTTGGTGTCGAGATTGGCGATGCACGCTGGAGCCCGGCGCAATATTTTTACAAACAATGGGCTGGATTATACCAAGACGGTAATCAACGGCTTTATGTTAATCGAGGCTATGGCTACATAGGTTACCCCGGACGTGTCGGTATTCTGCCAGAAATAACAATTTTTGAGCTTATGAAAGCTTAATTTGACTAGAGACGATAAAAGATTCATCGTATTTACATTAAATTTTTGGTTTGAATAACCATTTAGATAGTCAACTCGTTTCCCGTATGATTCAATCAACCAATCACTATTAACTATGAAAATCGTTTTCATAACTGGCGTTTCCTTCTTTATGTCGTTGTTCTCGATGCTAGTTCCGAAGAAAGAAGAAACCAAAATTCCACTTTGCCATTCGGCAGGTAACGACATGTCGGCTATGGCCGCTGATCCAGCCTTCCAGCGGTTGCACATAGCTCCCCTATCTTTTATCTACAAAGGTGCTGGTGAAATGATTAAGTTTTCGACGCCCGATGGTCAGCAGGCAAACGGCTTTTTGCTAAAAGCAAAGAAACCGTCCGACAAGTGGCTACTAGTGTATCAGGAGTGGTGGGGATTAAACGATAACATCAAGCAGCAATCGGAAGCCTTTTACAACGATCTCAAAGACGTTAACGTCTTGGCCGTTGACATGTATGACGGGAAAGTAGCCACCGAGCCTTCCGAAGCGGGGAAACTGATGCAGGGAGCTGACAAAAACCGGTTGAGCAGCATCATGAAGGGCGCTATCGCTTATGCGGGTCCAAAAGCTGAGTTTGCTAGTGTGGGCTGGTGCTTTGGTGGTATGTTGTCGTTGCAATCAGCCATGTTAGAAGGTAAACAGGCAAAAGGTTGCGTGATGTACTATGGCCGTCCAGAGCAAGATGTCGAAAAACTGAAAACGCTTGAAACCGATGTCCTGGGTATTTTTGGGAGTCAGGACAAAGGGATCTCGCCAGAATCGGTGAAACAATTTGAAGAGAACATGCAGAAGGCTGGCGAAAAAGTTACGGTAAAGATGTATGATGCTGGGCATGGCTTCGCGAATCCAAGTAACCCGGTTTACAACAAAGAAGCTGCTGCTGACGCCTATAAGCTGGCCTTAAACTATTTGAAAGGCAAACTGAGTGCCTAATCGAATTGTAACGTAAGTAAAAACGACCCCGCCGGTGCTAAGTCGCTGCGGGGTCGTTTTTTTAGATTTTGGTTTAAACCTTTCGGCTGCTGGTTTGTCTAATACTAAATAGTTGATGATTTAAAACGAACTTGACTATGAAAACGATAAAGCTAATGCCTCTGCTGACAGCAGCTTTGCTGATCGTGTTGTTGGCAAGTTGTGGACCAGGCTATGTAGGTGTTAACACAGGCCCTGCTTACGGTCCAGGATACTATGGCCCTCGTCCGTATTACGGTTATGGGTACCGTCCTTATCCCTATTACCGTCGTCCGCCGGTGATTGTTCAACGTAGAACGTACATTGTACCTCGTAATCGATACTATAGCCGACCTTCCTATAGCCCAAACGCACGCGCTGGTGGTTATGGAAACGGAGCTTACCGGGGGGGCGGTCGTTCCCGTGGACCAAGATAAGTTGATGTATAGTTAATCGAATTTTTCAAGAATACCGGCTCAAAAGGTCGGTATTCTTGTTTGTAACCCATGTCGTCAAAGCCTTGGTCGGTTCCTACTCCTTTGGAAAATTTCAAGCCTGGCGATTGGTTTGCCAATCGTATAGAGCTATCGTTGAGTGGGCTTCATCGACCACGAAGAGCGGGAATTGGGGGTACAATACGCAATGGAAGTGATTCAATTGTCTTATCGGGAGTATACGAAGACGATGTAGATCTGGGCGATGTTGTCTGGTACGTAGGCCATGGTGGTCGCGACGCAAAAACGGGCCGTCAGATAGCCGATCAAACGCTCGATCGTTATAACCTGGCATTGATGCGTAGCTACGAAACAGGTAGGCCTTTGCGCTTAATTCGTGGCGCTACTCTACAAAATCAATTCGCTCCTGAAACAGGCTACCGTTACGAAGGTCTGTATCGTGTAGTAGAGGCCGAACGCATTGTTGGTAAATCAGGCTTTCGGGTTTGGATGTTTAGACTTGTACAACTAGCGCCATAATTAAGCTTTACGGATTATAATCATTTGTTAGTCAGGCATTTATGCCGTGTTGTATTTGTTAAAAGTAATCATAGTCCTAAAAACTGTGCGTAATCGCCCGACTCAATCACCCGCTTACCATCGATCGGCCAGTTGTAGAGATAAGCCCAGCAGTCCAGTATTGCGTTAGTACAGTAAACCGGAATCACGGAGCGGACATATTCTGTAGGCTGCTCAAACCCTGAACCTACACCTTCGTAGGTGTCCAGGTAACGGAAAACAGTTTGGCTGTAACGAGTAACATCGTAAACTGTACCGTATACGTTGGTTATACTACCCTGCTGGTGAATGGCACCTGGGTAGTTTCCTATATCCACAAGTAAACCCGAGAACTGGCCATCACCGATGTATTGACCGTGTTTCCGAAGAAAAGTGGCATATGGATTGTCAAATTGCGGCTGTAATGTGCCGTAGACAATCAGGTAGTCAGAATTAGTAGACATTCAAAGCTTTACCAGAAAAAATTTTGTCATTCTGTGACTAACCTACTTAAATTCTCGTTAAGCACTAAACAGCTTTACCAATGAGAAAAACAACAGTACTTCTAATGATTGCTGCATCAGCGGTGCTGGTTGAGTTGCCAACAGAAACCCTGGCCTCCAGCAGCAAAAACAAAACGGAACTAAGCTCGATAGGCCGTAAGCGGAAAGGATACAAACCCAAACGGGGTGGACTGTTTAACACAGGACTTTTTCGCAAGAAAAACCCTTGTGGTTGCCCCAAGCATTAAGCAATTGTTAAGAAATTGTATTAATAACATAATCAGGCCCTTAATAGGGCCTTTTTTCGTTTAATTAGTTGTAAAATTCTGTGTTTCAGCGTAAAATTTTGTACCTTTGCGGCTTGATTACCTGAACCAGATTTCGTCAGATTTTGTCATTCAACTGATTCTGTTTCTCAGGCTCAACATACTAACAAAATCCGGCACATCTGTTCAATCAGTGAAATGCCGGCGGCCCGGCGTTCCGGTTTAAAGATTGTATGCAATCAATTCGCAACATAGCAATTATCGCCCACGTTGACCACGGCAAAACGACACTGGTTGACAAAATTATTCATGCGTCAAAGCTCTTTCGGGACAATCAGGAATTCGGCGACCTGATTCTCGATAACAACGATTTGGAACGGGAACGTGGCATCACGATCGTTTCGAAAAACGTATCAGTACGTTACAAAGACGTTAAAATTAACATCATCGATACCCCAGGCCACAGTGACTTTGGTGGTGAAGTGGAACGTGTACTCAAAATGGCCGATGGCGTTTGCCTGTTGGTCGATGCCTTCGAGGGGCCAATGCCGCAAACGCGTTTCGTACTTGGCAAAGCTTTACAATTAGGTTTAAAGCCGATTGTGATCGTCAATAAAGTCGACAAAGAAAACTGCCGCCCGGACGAAGTACACGAACAAGTATTTGACCTGATGTTCAACCTTGGCGCTACCGAAGATCAGTTAGATTTTCCAACGGTTTACGGTTCGTCAAAACAGGGCTGGATGGGTCCAGACTGGAAGACGCCAACCGATAATATCACGTATCTGCTCGACACGATCGTTGAGACGATTCCACCGGCGCCTATGAATGAAGGCCTGCCGCAGATGCAGATCACTTCGCTTGATTACTCCGCTTTCGTAGGGCGAATTGCTATCGGACGCGTGCATCGCGGTACGTTGAAAGAAGGTGCTAATATGGCGCTCGTAAAATCGGATGGGTCGATTAAGAAAGTAAAGATCAAAGAATTGCAAACCTTTGAAGGGCTTGGCAAGATGAAGGCAACGGAAGTTCCGTGCGGTGATATCTGTGCCGTGACAGGTCTGGAAGAGTTTGAGATTGGTGATACGCTTACTGATCTCGAAAAACCCGAAGCATTAACGCGCATTTCGGTCGATGAGCCAACGATGAATATGTTGTTCACGATCAACAACTCGCCGTTCTTCGGTAAGGAAGGTAAGTTCGTGACATCACGTCACTTACGTGATCGTTTATACAAAGAAATTGAGAAAAACCTAGCGCTCCGTGTTGAGCCAACCGATAGCGAAGACCGCTTCCTGGTATATGGCCGTGGTATTCTGCACTTGTCAGTTCTCATTGAAACAATGCGTCGCGAAGGCTACGAACTACAGGTTGGTCAGCCACAGGTGTTATATAAAGAAGACGAGAACGGTCACAAGCTGGAGCCAATCGAAACACTTGTGGTAGACGTACCTGAAGAAACCGCGGGTAAAGTAATTGAACTGGCCACGCAACGTAAAGGCGAGTTACTAATTATGGAGCCCAAAGGCGATCTGCAGCACTTAGAGTTCGAGATTCCGTCACGGGGTCTGATCGGTCTACGTTCTAACGTACTGACCGCTACGTTCGGTGAAGCGGTGATGAGCCACCGGTTTAAAGAATACCAGGAATACAAAGGACCAATTCCCGAGCGGATCAATGGTTCGTTGATCTCCATGACGAGCGGAGCAGCTACGGCTTACTCAATTGATAAGCTTCAGGACCGCGGTTCGTTCTTTATTGATCCAGGTGACGAGATCTACGCAGGTCAGGTTATTGGTGAGCACAACCGCCAGAACGACATCGTGGTGAACGTAACAACGGCTAAGCAATTGACTAACATGCGGGCCTCCGGTTCGGATAATAACGTCAAGATAGCGCCGAAAATCGCTTTCTCTCTGGAAGAGTCGATGGAGTATATTCAAAAGGATGAATACCTCGAAGTGACGCCGAAGTCGATGCGGATTCGTAAAATCTACTTAGACGAGAACGAGCGCAAGCGGAATCAGAGCAAGTTTGCAATGGCATAGTAAAAAGTCCCGGTGGAAGCCGGGACTTTTTTATTAGAAACTAACCCCCAGACGTAAAGCCAGTCGATTATAAATTCTGGCCTCATCGCGGCTGATATCATTACCTACAATGGGTTTTTGTACCGATGCATACTGTCGCTTGTAGCTTATAGAAAGTACAAACGCTGAACCTGTTGGAGGGCCAACTCGTAATCCCACACCCGGATTAATCATCCAGCCGCCTTCCGTCTCGTAACCAGTTGAGCCTTTGTGAAGCCAGGCGAAGCCATAGCCTGCGTCAGCAATCCCGAATACGCGCACATTTTTGCGGGTGTGTCTGGCAAAATCAAATCGAATGCCTGCACCAACCGGAAGTAATAAAGCTGCTTTGTACCAATCAATGCCTACAATTCCGCCTACTGCCAGTTGCTTCGTTAATTGAACGCCATTAAATGTCTGCGCAGTCAGGCTGACCTTGTTTTCCACTGTTTCCTGGGCTCCATTCTGGTTGATTGTGTAAGCTACACGCCCAAACAATCCGCCCAACTCAGTGTAGTTGACATAAGGCCGACGTGGAATTGTAATTTGGGCTTGCGTAGAGCTAATGCAAAGGCACCAACTAAACAGCAGCGTTATCAACCCTATAATGCGTGTTTTCATGCGAATACGGGGTTAATAATACGACGGACGACTGACTGGTATTTTACTCAACAATCGCAGCTGGCGTGGATTCTGGTAGTCAAATTGATAAAAACCATCTTTCCCAATCATTAATAACGTCTTGTTACCAGCACTGGAGCTACCCAGCGGAATCACATCGTAAGCGTCCATACCTTCGATATGTTGCAACTGGTTTTTATCAATGTTAAGCATGTCGCTCGCGTTAAATGACTTTAGGCCGTAGGCACCCTCGCAAATGAACAGATTAGGGTAATCGACACCTAATCCGTGCGGATTCCGCATGGGATAACTTTTCAGCAGACGTGGGCTTGTTATGTTTGAAATATCAACCACGTCGAGTTGGTTCGTAAAGCCTTGGCAAGTGCTTCCCGAACGTAGCGTAACATAAGCCGTGTTTTCATGGACAACCACTGGGTCGCAGACACGAGCGTGCTGAAAGGTTGAAAGCTGTACGGGCTTCTCTGGGTTCGCATTATCATAGATATGCATACCCGTTTGAGACCCAATAAAAAGCTTATCTCTGTAAGGAAAGATGGTCTCAATTCCCCAACTCATTTGAATCTTGTTACCTACTTTCGGGTCGGCCGGGTTCTGCACATTAAACAGCCGCATTTCACTGTTATTGACCGCATACAGGTATTTATCATACAAGGCAAATCGAGCCATTGACCCGGCTACACCGTTGGTCGTATTGACTTTACTGGCATCAAAATTTGCAGTCTGAGCAAATGAAAGTAAAAATGGCCTCCCCCAACCACCACCCGGTGTAGGACTCTCTTCGCAGTTTGTTGAAATCGTCTCGGTGACGTAGTCTACGTTCTGGTCATTGATTATGCCACTTTGACCATTGTAAGACCAATAGCCGCCTTCGAAAATCCCGCTTGGGAAAACACCGTCTACCCGCTTTACGAGCTTAATATCATTGACATCGCTGATATCGAACGCAACCAGGTCCATGTAGCTGTCAGCGTATAGGATACTGTTACGAACGGCAATGTCTCCGTTTCCGGGAACGCGAAGAAACGCTATTGACTTCGGAGCAGATGGATTGCGATTGTCAATTACGTGGATACCTTCTTTTAGTTCATTGATAAAGAGAAAACCGTCTTTCGTGTAAATTTTACCCGGTTTAACCAAGGCTCGGGCCCCTTCGGTCCGAACGTTCTGTCGTACTTGATAAGCGGTTAACGATACGGGCGTGTACCGGCGAAAGGTTCGGGTTTCTTCGCATTTGTCGGTGCAGCTTGTTAGCCAAAGCAATGGCAGTACTAAGAAGACGTAAAGTCGTTTCATGAACTTTTAGAAAAGATAATGGTTGATTACCTTATGATCCTAAAGCTGATGCAACGGTTGGAATGGACCCAAAAAAGCCCGGTGGTTTAGATCCATCGGGCGGCAATAAGATAAACGGCTTAACGTCTGGTTATAAGGGTTTTACTAGTTGAGTGGCGTATAACTGTTTGTTCGAAACGGTGTATGATTGCGGTTGTACGTCATTTACTGAATTAGCCTGAACATTAACCGAATTAGAGTCGGCCGAATGGGCCGAAATGTACTCAGACTGCCGACGTGTATGGTAGTAGCCAGCTACGAATAGCGCAACACCAATGACAGTCGTGACGATTCTTTTCATAACAATTGTGTGTAGAAACAAAAATTTAAATAAGTTGATTTTAAAAACGTGTATCTGGGTTTAGCACTCAAATTTTACTAGCCGAAGTAGATAGTTGCTTTTTTATTTAAGACAGGTCTTAGTTGACTGACTAAACAAATACGGATCTAAAATACTTCAACTTATGCCGCGTAATCAATCTTCATCATGCGAATAAACATCTTCACTAACCTCCAACAGTTTATACGATAAAAGTGGAGTACGTTGCCCTCTAATTTGTAAGAATGCTTGAGTTATTGCTGACACAAATTTGTTGAGCTAGCAGGCTAACGAACAGTCTACGCTTAACGATAGACCCCTGATAACCTAAATACCAAGTATGTAACTGGATCTCGCCTGAATTGTTAACTTAACATGGTTTGCCAATTTAGTTTAAGGTAAAAATGGTTATGGATGTTAAATTGGATAAAGACGCATTGGAGCAGGCTGGATACTAATTTGTATGTTTATAGAGCGAAAAATTAGATACTTTCTAAGTTTTTCTGCCCATAACTGCTCTTTCTCATCAATGTTAAACTAAAGATTCGGATTAAACCAAAAAGGTTGTAATCCGGTAAAAATTAAATTGCCCGGCTGTCTTATAATACGGCCGGGCAATATTAGTCTTACACAAAAAGTCAGCGATAAAGTCAGGAATAGATTGTCGTTATTAATGAAGTAACGACTACCTACTATACTCATACGTTGAACCATCCGCAATCGTGGCACCGATGGGAGTTCTTTCCGATAAATATAGCTGGTTATCAACCAGGCGGAAGCTTTGTTGAGTTGAGTCAGAATCAAAAAACAACTGGCCCTCCGTGATACCACCTTTAGGGAAGCTAAGTTTATAGGTACTACGTTGAACGGTGATGCCGTTACGCATTTGTCTGTAGTCGCCGGAGCCTGTGTACCCACCAAACGATACTGTTTCTGAGTAACCAGCTTCAGTTGCTGTGACCGTTTTTTGGGTTAAACCATACGTAATCTGTGTTAGTGTCCAGTCGCCTTTTAACGGTGATTCCGGGAAGACGCACCCACACATCTTTTGTTGGCAACCAAATACCAAAACGACCAGAAAAGCCGCGAACACCAAAATCTTAGAGCGAGTCATAACTACTTTATTTTTTCGTACACTAACACTCCTGGTTGATCACCGCCGTAATAGAGCCGAAGCTGGTTGCTGCCAGTTAATTCGTATCGGTTTACGGCCATCAAGTTAGCAAAATACAATTGTTCAAACTGCATCGCTTCTGAAGGACCACCGCGTTTGGTGCTGATAATTGGAGCTATGCTAATCGTACGCTGGTCGGGGGCTTCGTAGCTTATCCTTGAGCTGTAAATGTTTACGGCGGATTCTCCCGATAAGTTAAATGCTTTATCGGGTAGCCTTTCCCAGGTCTGAACAACAGGTTCAACAACCAGCGTTACGTTAAATGCCCCAGGTTCAAGTAGCTTCCAGCTACCAACCAGCTGTTGAGTATCGGCTGGAACAACCTCCTCATTACGCTCACAACTAAAGCTGTACAGTAAAGTTGTAATCAGCAGTAAGCTAACAAGGCTCTTGTACATAGTCAGTTTATCTTTTTGTAAACCAATACGCCCGGCTTTTGGCCTCCATGATACAGCCGAAGCCGATTTTTGTCAATTACTTCAAAACGAACTACGGACCGCAAATTATCGAAGTAAGCTTGCTCAAATTGCGTTACTGTGGGCGAACCTGCAATTTCTGTACTGCCTAGTCGGACAAAGATCATGAGTCCATCTACCGCAGCCGATAAAAAACCATCATAGCTGTTAACCGCTGCCTGACCGTTCGCTTTAAACGGCGTCACATCATTGGGTGGATTCGCGGTGTCGAGCGACAGTTGTAGAGTCACTTTGTACGAAGAATCCGGTTCGACGAGTTGCCACGTACCAACCAGCTGAGCTACTCTTTCCGGCAAGTAAGGTTCTTCTTTTGTGCAAGCCTGAAAGGCAAAAAACAAGCATACTAAGGCAACTACGGTTGTTATCCTCATGAGTTAGTTTTTGTTGGATCGGCAATTTTACCGACAAACAGCACCGTTCCCGACGTTTTTTCGTGAATGACGAACACAAATGGACGGTCGCACAGATACGGTACCGGGGCCGACGTAACAGAAACAGCGCCTGTTGTAACGCCAGCCGCTTCTGTGCCTTTCTCATCCACTGCGACAAAGGTGTTCTGCTTCACAAAGCTAAGCGTAAGTCCGCCTTTAGTATTAATTTTTGTAAAATCTGCCTGATCGGAGAAGGCCGTAGTCATACCCATTGCGTTCAGCACATTGTTCAGCTTAACTTCGTAGCTCATGTTGAACTTGGGTAGGCCAATGTCCATTTTACCCACAGCCATGTCTTTTTGTAGCTGACTCCAGTCCGAGCCGGTTAGGTTATTAAGCAGCGTTTCAGGAGTTGTATTGCCCGTTGGTAACAAAACCGTCATGGCAAAACGATCGGAGCCGTAAGGAAGCTCAAACGCGGTGTACTCAGGCTTAATGGCCCGGCGGAGGTCGGTCATAAGCCGCATCATCCGGACAGGTGTTTCTTCGCCACTGGCCAGCTTAAACGGTAAATCAAGGGTTTGATCAGGGTTGAATGGAGTCTTCCAATCACCTTTAAAGTAAATAGCGTTGAGCAGAAACATGACGTTATCTGGTTCAATCTGGTCAATCACTTTCGGAATTTTACCGTTTGTTTTCTGGCTAGCCCAGGAGTTGATCTTGTTAACTGTCGATGGATCGTTGAAATCCTGTGCCGAAACGTCCGCTCTGAACGTTTGCTTCAGCACATCCTGGAATGAAGTCTCTACCGGAAACGTATTTCGATTCCAGACGGAATTTGCCAACGTAAGGGTTACCATCGAGTCCACCGCAGGCAGGTTATCTATCAGGTTTTGATACGTTTGGTTAGCTTCTGCCAGCGTCTGAGCATCTAATTTCAGCGTTTTCTGAATCTCCTGGGCAGTTTGGCCGTTCGCACCGTTCATGATCATTCCCAAAGCTATGTGCAAACTCAACGGGGAAATGAAAACGTTTTTGGCTTGGCCATCCTGCGTATTTACTCGCTTAGCCAGGTCAAAGGCAAATTGTGTGGTCTGATCGGCGAACGGAGCCGATACGCGTAAATCACCCGTTGCCGTTCCTGGTCCAGGTGATACGCTAGACGTTGTGCAACTAATGGCTGTTAACAAGAAACTGGTTAAAACAGCCGTCAGACTAAAAAAAGGGTTCGTTTTCATAGCACGAATCATATTGGATTTAAAAAGCACCAATGTGCGTGTAGAAATCTGGCATATAGTAAAGAAATGATTGGTGTTGATCTAAGCTATTCCGTTGATCAGATAGCCCAGATCTGGTAAAACATGGTGGCCACTGCTTAAAGGCCGCACGTTGTTTATAAAAGGCTCGGCCAAAGTCGCTAACTCCGGAATTACTTTGATAGCCTTGTACGTTTAAAAATGATAGTCTACTCCGAAACTCATGCCGGTCGAGGTCGGTCGGCTTTCTACTTGTGAACCTGTCTGAGTACCCAGCCCCAACGAAGGCTGATAAACACCGGCTACCGAAGCTGACCACCGGCGCGACGGCCTATACCGGAACCGGGCTCCCATGGTAGCAGCGAACGAAACCGGGCGATACACGCCATCCTGTGCCGTAACGACCAGGTCGTCACCTACCGTATTACGGACAAAAATGTTAGTCAATAAGCCACCTAGCACGGCCATGCTTAGCCGCTTGCGTGGGCGGATTTGGTAACCCACCTGAACCGGTACCTGCACAAACTGGTAATTGTTCGTCAGCACCTGCGACATCTGCGCATTGTAATTATTAGAGAGAGTATAGTTGTTGTTACTTGATGCTATGTCTAAGTACGACGACGACTTAGCAATGCTATTCCCGGTACTGTTGCGTAAGGCATCAACATACAGATTACTGACCGGAAAATCACGCCTAGGACTCATCGACTGAATGTTAGCCGCAGCAAACTGCCCCGGACTTTCGACGGTTGAACGACCAGCCAAATACCCGACGCCTGATTCTATAGACCAATGTTCGGTCAGCTGCACCCCTGCGCCGGCTTGGTAGGCCACCGAAAAGTTAGCCCGGCTGTTAATTGAAGTTTGATTCGTTTTGCTACCGGCACTCGAGGCTAAAGCATAGGCAGGTTGTGCCTGGCGTATGGATACCGATGGATTATATGCCCCCGGCATCATACTGACTGACGCCCAAACTTCTCTCGACTCACGCGATGATTGGCTTATCTCTGCTTCTAATGGTGCTTCATAAGGCCGGAACCACACAATCCGGTGAATCTGCCCTAATTCTCGCAAACGGAGTGGTTGCCCGACGAGTGGCTCAAGGTTCAATGTCACGTTTAAGGGCATCTCTGTCGAGGCCACTACATCCCTATTGACGACTGACACACGATTAGAAGCCGCCGAGGGCGCTACGTGCTCAGTAGGCAACAAAGCAGTCCTGTCTTGTTGCATTGCCATTGTGCCAAGCTCTATTGCCGATGACGTCGGCTTCGTCTGAGCAATAGTATTATCAGCCTGAGAGCGTGGTCGTTGAACATCGCGTAAAACTAACTCTTCAGCGGATTGGTCTGGTGATAGCACGCGTATGCGGCTAACACGACCTTCTAGTGATCGCTCAGGCCGCTTTGGTTGCCTGTTTGCCGATGCAATCGCTTCGGGGTTTGGCTCAACTTGCTTTCTAGAAGCCTTTGTACTGCTCGGAGCGGGTGTCGTTGCTACGTTCTCGGCTGGATTGCCACGTTTTACGCGGGCAATCGGTTGGTTTGTCGACTGAGGGCTCATTGCCCACCAGCCGACAAGCAACAGCGCTACTGTTGCGGCTATACCGACACCCCAGACGAACGGCCGCGACGATGCCAGGCCCGTTCCCCACAGTGGCAGAATTTTTGGTCCGTCCGACTCGTCTAACCGGCGCTCGATGTTGTCCCACACGCGGGGTGGGGGCATCTCGTTGGCTTCTTCAAAAGCCTTTCGCCAGTAGTCGTCCGGTACGTTTTTTTCTAACTCACTCATTTCGTATAGGTTGTTCATTAGGTCGGCCTACACCAGAGAGTGCGTCCGACTGTAGTTTTTGCTGCAACAGGCCCCGCGCCCGGGCATATTGCGATTTGGATGTTCCTTCGGCGATGTCGAGCATTTCGGCGATCTCCGGATGGTTGTAGCCTTCAATGGCATACAAGTTAAACACCGTTCGGCAGCCTGGCGGTAGTTCCTGAATCAATTGCAGCAAATACTGATAATTCAGTGTCGGCAGACTTTCGTCGGCCTGTGGCAGCACCGGAGCCAGCTCCTGTACGTCGGTGGTGTGTTCCCATGGCTTCTGTTTTCGCAGATGCTTCAGGGCCGTGTTAATGACCACACGCTTGAGCCATGCCTCCAGTGGACACTCAAATCGGAACGACTCGATGTGCCGATATATCTTCACAAATGCATCCTGCAAGACGTCCTCGGCTTCGTCGGGGTCTTTCACGTACCGCTTACAAACAACAAAGAGCTTCCCGGCAAACCGCTCATAGAGCTGTCGCTGTACAATTCGGTCATGCCGCCGGCACCCTTCGACTAATGCGTATTCATCCTGCATATCAACGTTGACAATACCATGACTCTGCCTGACTAAAAACGGTTGGAATTATTATAAAATATTTTTCAATTAGGGATTCATCGCAGATTAGTACTTTTCTAACCGTAATTTTGATAAATCCTTTTCGTTCACCTATGAATCGCAGAGATATACTACGGTCAATGGGGGTTGGTGTGGTGGCTTTGTCATGCCCGACTCTTGCGCAAAACGTGAGCCGCCCCGTTTCCCGTTTCAGCGTTGGGGCCTGTGACTGGTCGATTGGTCCGGCTGGTGACATCAAAGCATTCGCCATGGCTAAGGAGATTGGGCTGGACGGCGTGCAGATCAGTTTAAATATAAAAGCCGACCACGAGCACTTACGTCGGCCCGATACGCAACGTACCTACAAAGATGCGGCTGAAAAAGCTGGAATTCGTATAGGTGGTTTAGCGATCGGTTTACTAAATAGCATACCGTATAAGTCGGACCCGCGCACCGAACAATGGGTATACGACAGCGTAGACGTAGCTAACGCGTTGGGTGTGAAGAATATTCTACTGGCTTTCTTCAGCGACAACGACTTGCGGAATGACCCGAAAGGGACACAGGTAGTTGTTGATCGGTTAAAGGCAGTAGCACCGAAGGCCGAAAGGGCGGGCGTCGTGTTAGGAATTGAGTCGTGGCTGTCGGCTCCTCAACATCTGGCAATTATTGACGCCGTTGGGTCGTCGGCCGTGAAGGTATATTACGATGTTTGTAACTCATCGGATATGGGCTACGATATTTTTGAGGAAATTCGCAGCCTTGGTAAAGAACAAATCTGCGAGGTTCATTTGAAAGAAAATGGCTATCTGCTGGGCAAAGGCAAGGTAGATTTACCGCAAGTAAGACAGGCATTAGATGACATTGGCTATTCGGGCTGGCTGCACATAGAAGGTGCCGTGCCGAAAGGCAAACCAATGCTGGAGAGTTATATTGAGAATACGAAAACTGTGCGATCGATTTTTGTGTGATGTTATGAAAGCAACCTTATCCTTTACCACTCTACCCCTGGCCCTCACAATGGCGGGTTTTTTGTACCTAGCTGGGGGCGTCTTCCAGCCTAAACCAAACGTGGGAGTAACGCCAACACCTGAACCTTTTCAGCGGTACGGAGCCGTGCTTGGCGCTGATTCGTCGAGTACATTGTATTTACCCGACGATCTGGAAGCTACACTATGGGCCGAAGCTCCCATGTTTCATAATCCAACGAACATGGATATCGACGCCAATGGCCGGGTATGGGTGACCGAAGCCGTAAACTACCGGAAGTTTAACAACAAAGCACAGGAACGGCTCGATCATCCGGAAGGCGAACGGATCATGATTCTGGAAGACACTAATGGCGATGGTAAAGCCGACGAGAGTAAGGTATTTGTGACAGATCCTGATCTGGTCTCGCCTTTAGGTATTGCCGTTATCGAAAACAAAGTCATTGTCTCTTGTTCACCCAACCTGGTTGTGTATACTGATAATAACGGCGACGATAAACCTGATAGCAAAGAGGTACTACTGACCGGTTTTGGTGGCTTAGATCACGATCATGCATTACATGCCGTAGTTGCCGGTCCCGACGGAAAATACTACTTCAACACTGGTAACGCTGGCCCGCATGTCGTAACGGATAAAGACGGATGGAATCTGCGTTCGGGGAGCTTGTACGTTGGGGGAACGCCCCATAACAAAATTAATCACGGCAACCAGGTTAGCGACGATGGTCGTGTCTGGACGGGTGGGATGGCGCTACGTATCAATCCGGACGGCTCAAACCTGAAAGTAATGGCCCATAATTTTCGCAATAACTACGAGACCGCGCTCGATTCATACGGGAATATGTGGCAGAATGATAACGATGATCAAGTCGTGGCCTGCCGCACTAGCTGGCTCATGGAAGGCGGCAATGCCGGGTATTTTAGCAACGACGGTACGCGCTACTGGCAGGCCGATCAGCGCCCCGGTCAAACCATACCAACCGCCCATTGGCACCAGGATGATCCGGGCGTAATGCCGGTTGGCGATATGACCGGAGCAGGATCGCCCACGGGTATGGTCATGTATGAAGGTGACGAGCTAGGCCCACAGTATCGGGGCATGCTGCTGAGCGCCGAAGCTGGCCGAAACGTGATCTTCAGTTATAAGCCCGAACCTTGGGGAGCTGGCTACCGTATGCCACGTACCGATTTCATTAGTACGTTCCCTAAAGTAGACGAAACGTACAAATGGAACGACGTCGACAATGATACACGGAAGTGGTTCCGGCCGAGTGATGTAGCGGTTGGCCCCGATGGAGCCTTATACATCGCTGATTGGTATGATCCGATTGTTGGGGGCCACCAAATGCAGGACCGTAAAGGATACGGCCGAATTTACCGCATCACGCCAAAAGGTAAGACGCTGAAAGTGCCCAAAATTGATTTGCGTACCACGCAGGGCCAGATTGCCGCATTACTCAATCCAGCCGTAAACGTTCGGATGTCGGGGTTCGACGCACTTTTAGACCAGGGCGAAAAAGCGGTAGAACCTGTCATGGCCCTTTTGTCGGCCCCAAATCCGTACCATCGCGCTCGGGCTATTTTCGTGTTAGCGCACCTTGGCGCCGAAGGGCAGTTTGAAGTAGAGCGGCTACTCAAAGCGAACGATGCACCCATGCGCATTGCTGCACTACGGGCCTTACGGAGCATTACACCTGAAAATTCTAAGTCTACTCCGGCCTTAACCCCTTCACAGCGGGCGTTGTTGCCGTTACTGGGTAACTTATCAACTGATCCCAGCGCGGCTGTTCGGCGGGAAGTTGCCATTGCTATACGAGACATTCCGTACGCTGATTGCCGATACATCTTGTCAAACCTGGTGAAAGGCTACGATGGTCAGGACAAGTATTACCTGACCGCCTTAAGTATTGCTGCTGATGGTAAAGAAGAGGCTGTATTTGCTGATTTACGCCCATCTATACCCACCGACCCGCTTGAGTGGGATCAGCGAACGGCTGATCTGGTTTGGGAGTTCCATCCGGCGTCGGCTGTACCGATGTTGAAAAAACGCGCCGAAGCTCAAACACTCAGTGCCGACGCCCGTAAACAAGCTATTACAACCCTTGGCTTCATTAACAACCAGCCGGCGGCTAAGGCAATGGTGGAGCTGGCCAAATCGACAGATAAAGACGTAGCCGATCAGGCTATGTATTGGATGGGTTTTCGGCGGGGTAACGACTGGGCTACGTTCCTGAATTGGGATGAAATAATGCCGAATAAGGTTTCGCCCGACGAGCAGAAAATGCTGGCAAAACGGCAAGTGCTGTTGGACGAATACAAAAGTGAGACCGAAAAACGTAAAGTTGCCGTCGAAATGTCCCGCGATGCTGAGGGAGCAAAGCTGTTAATTGGGTTAGCGGCCGACAATAAGTTATCCGATGATCTCATTAAGGCCGCCGGGCCCGGTATTCGCACGAACGCAGACCAAACCGTTCGGACAATGGGAAAAGAATATTTCCCATGGAAGCCCAAGCCAGATAAGTCGGAAAAAACAGAAGCAATCAGCCCGACCGAAGTTGCTGCGACAGCTTCTGCGGAGACCAAAGAGCCGGCCCCTCCAGCGGTGGCTACTACGACGAACGTTAGCCCTGATGTAGCCGAAATAGCCGCCCTTACAGGCAACGAACGATCCGGCCTGACCGTATTTAAAACGAAATGTGCCACCTGCCACCGCCACGGTCAGCAGGGAAACGACGTTGGACCTGAACTGACGAAAATTCATCAGAAGTTCGATAAAAACGGGTTGTTAGATGCCATCATACACCCCAGCGCGGGTATTGCGTTCGGCTATGAGCCCTGGTTGATCACCACTAAAACGGGCCAAACGTATTATGGCTTCCTGGCTAGTGACGGCGAGCAGTCAATCGTTATAAAAGGGGTGACAGGGCAAAAGCATACGGTTCCAGTCGACAAGGTTTTTTCGAAACGACAATACAAAACAAGCCTTATGCCCGATCCGGCGGCAATGGGTTTGAAACCACAGCAACTCGCCGATTTAACGGCATTCCTGCTGAAACAATAGAAAAGGAATAACGAAAACCCGGCCTAATGAGACGCCGGGTTTTTCTTTTTTGTGGAAAACTAAACCATTGCGCATCGAAAAGAATCAATGGGCTATTGGCCGATGACTTACCCGCCACGGATTATGAACCGCACACTCGTCTTTATCCTACTTTTTATCACCGTCTGTCTGGCTGCTTCGGCGCAAAACCGGCAGGCGGATGCGAACCTGACCGCGCGGTCGCCCCTACCCGATTATGCCCGCGATTGGCGGCAGGCGGATTCATTAGCTGCCAAAGGCTTACCAAAATCGGCTTTGACTATCGCAAACCGCATTTATAAAGAAGCCAAAGCCAATCAAAATTATCCGCAGGTAGCCAAAGCCGCTATTCATCGAATGATATTCCGGAGTTATTCCGACGAAGAGGCCTACGTTGAGCTCGTCCGTTCTATGCAGACCGATATTCGGGATACGCCCGAACCTGCCCGCTCGGTGCTTCAATCCGCCTTGGCCGATATTTACTGGCGGTATTTTCAGCGGAATCGGTATAAATTTTACAATCGGTCTATAGTAGGCAAATCGGCAAACGGGACAAAACCGGGAGCTGATTCAACAAATGACTTTACTACCTGGGATGCTCGTCAATTAGTCGAGGCAGCTACGGCGGGTTTTCTGGCGTCTGTACGCGACAAAGAAGCATTGCAGAAAATACCAGTTTCCCACTACGACGCATTGATCGACAAAGGCGACGCGGAAACTCGGCCCCTACGCCCGACGCTGTATGATTTGCTTGCCCATCGAGCCATTGACTTCTTTCAGAATACAGAACCTGATCTGTTAAAACCTGTTTTTCGCTTCGAGCTGGATGAGGCTACTTACCTGGCTAAACCCGAAACGTTTGCTCAACTGGCGCTGCAAAGTAAGGATTCGCTGTCGGGACGATATCAGGCATTGCGGCTCTATCAGCAACTACTAGCGTTTCATTTGTCGGACGCTGATCCGTCGGCACTGGCCGACGTTGATGTGTTACGTTTATCATTTGTGCATCGGCACAGCGTAGTGTCGGACAAAGACTCACTTTATCGGCAAACGTTAAGACAACAGGCTGCGCGCTTTAAAGGCCAGCTTGCCGAAGCTATCTACGGTTATCAGCTGGCGGAGTTCTTATCGAACAGAGGTACGCCTGTTCGACCATTGCAGGGAGACGACAATGAGGCTGCCGACGATCAGCCTGATCCCAACCGGTGGAACCGCAAACAAGCTGCCGACTTATGTCAGACTATAATCAAAAACTACCCTAAGACGTTTGTTGGCAAACAAGCAAGCCTATTATTAAACCGGCTGCTCCAGTCCACTTATTCTCTTAATGTAGAGCAGGTTACTATGCCGAATTATGCTTTTCGGGCGCTTGTCTCCTACCAGAATGTTAGCCGAATTAAGTATCGAATTGCCAGGCTTAGTGCTTTTGAAATGACTCCGAATCGTCCTCGTTATACCCGATCGGAAGAAGAACAACAGACTATAGTAAAGTATTGGCTGAAACGTTCAGCGATGACGGAAGGAACAGTTTCTTTACCCAATGATGGTGATCTGAACCTCCATTCGGTCGAGATACCGCTTGCGGGTCTACCACTTGGGCAATACGTAGTGTTCATAACAGCTGAGGATACGTTTAAAGAAGACACGGATCTATTTCAATACGCAACATTTGCGGTATCATCACTTGGCTACATTATTCGCAATGATGTTCGATCAGGAGGGCACACGATCTTTGTGGCAAATCGTCAAACCGGCGAACCGCTAACCGGAGCAACTATTAATCTGGTTCTGGGTAGCAAAGCGCTGGGCAGTAGCGATGCAAAGGTGCTACGTACAGATGCTACGGGTAAAGTTAACTTGCTTCGTAGTGACGTACCATCGCAGGAAAATTATCAATATCTACTGACCGTTGGCAAAGACACATTGCTTTCCGATGTTCAGTACAGCTCTGGTTATTACAACAATACTGATGATCCAAGCGTACAACAAACCCGGCTATTCACAGATCGGGCCATTTACCGGCCGGGGCAACTGATCTATGTTAAGGGATTGGTTTATGAAGGCAAATCGAATCAGTACGAAGTAATTGCTGATCAGCAGGTGAAGATCGAGCTACGCGACCAGAATGGCGAGCAAGTGGCCCAGCAGACGTTGAAAACAAACGAGTTTGGTACGTTTAATACCAGCTTCACTGCGCCAGTCGGACGTGTGACCGGTGTAATGACCCTTCAGACGCCGTTCGGTAGCACAGCTATTCGAATAGAAGAATACAAGCGGCCAACATTTGAGGTAGCTACCCGAGCTGTACGGCAGTCGTTTAAGTTAGGGCAAACCATAACCGTAACGGCCGATGCCAAAACTTTGTCCGGTGCAGTTGTTGATGGTGCACAGGTTCGTTACAGGGTAGTGCGTAGACTCCGGCCACGTTGGGATTGGTACAGTTCCTGGAAAAGAGGGTTTTCCCGAACGGGTGAAGCCGAGGTTAGTAATGGAACGGCTGTATTGGATGCAAAAGGAAGCGTTAGCTTGTCGTTTCTGGCAACGCCTGACCGCGACCAAAAGCCAGCTGATAACCCAATCTTCGATTTTGAGCTAACGATCGACGTAACTGATCGGGCTGGCGAAACCCGTAGTACAACAAAGGTCTTTCGGATTGGCTACTCGGCCCTACAGACTGAACTCGCTATTCCGGCACAAGTTGACAAGGGCGAACCCGCTGCATTTCCGCTACGGATTATCAACCAGTCGGGCGAAAATGTACGGGCAACTGGCCAGCTTATGGTGTATCGCCTTCAGGCCCCTAATCGCCTGTTACGTAATCGTTTGTGGGCACGCCCCGACCACCAGCTATTGAGTCGTGGCGAGTACGAAAAACTGTTTCCGAACGATATTTATGCCACCGAAAATAATCCAAGATCATGGCCAAAAGGCGAGATGGTTCAGCAATTGGCTATCAATGCTCCTGCTGACTCACTCATTAAACCTGAAATATCGAAATACCTCCCTGGTGAATACGTAGCAGAAGTAAAGGCCACGGATTCTACGGGAGAAACAACCAGCGAACGCGCTTTTTTTACGGTTGTGGATGGCCAGCAGCCTACGGCATCTAAACAGATAGAGGCTTGGGTGCAGGATCGCAAAACAACCGCCGAGCCCGGCGAAAATGCGCTGTTCTGGGTCGGTAACGCGCAACCAGGTTGGGTATTGATGAGCGTGGAAGAAAACCACAGAATCGTTCGGCAGGAATGGCTTAAGACCAACGGGCAACCGCAACGGGTAACCCTACCCGTTACCGAAAAACAGCGGGGTGGTTTCGCCGTGCATTTCGCAATGATACAGAACGGGCGGTTCTACGAAAAGACGTACCCGATCACCGTACCGTTGACCAACAAGCAATTACAAATTACTACCCAAACCTTCCGCAGCAAACTGAAACCCGGCGAGCGTGAGGAGTGGACGTTGGCTATTGCCGGTCTGAATAAAACACCTGCTGAGGTGATTGCTACGCTGTATGATGCTTCACTGGATGCTTTCGATAAGCTCGATTGGCCGACAACTTTTTATCAGTCTTACTATCCTACTGATGATAACTGGCAGGTTATAGGGTTCCTTACCCAGCAAAGTAATTCGGTACGCTATCAATATCAGCCTCAATTACCGACACCCGCACGACGATATGATCAGTTAGGTTGGTCAGGATACCGGCTTTCGTTGAATGGGGGACGTCCGTTCGGTCATAGCCCCGTTGGGCCGTTTGGTGTTTCCGACCAGGCGCTTCGTGTTACGGTTCGGCGAGTGGGTAAGGTAATTACCGGAACGGTTAAAAACCCCAACGGGTCAGGAGCGCCGCGTATCAGTGTTATGATCAAAGACGCAACCGTCGGCGTTACAACTGATCAGAAAGGAGCCTTTTCGTTATCCACTGCTTCGGAAAGCAAACCGGTTACCCTCGTTTTTGCGGGTATCGGTTACGTAACCAATGAAGCAACAATTAAGCAGAAACCTATTTCGCTTCGATTGCAGCCAGATGTACAGTCGCTGGATGAGGTTACTGTTACCGGTTATGCAACTCAACGAAAGAGTGATGTAACGGGAGCTACATCGATACGATTAAGTGGGGTAGCACGAACTATGGCCGCTGAAAGCGCAGCCATGCCAGCCGTGATGGAATTAAAAGAAGCGGTTGCTGCTGAACAAACGAATCGTTCCAACAAAATTGATCAACCTGTCAGCCCGCGTCGAAATTTTAACGAAACGGCGTTCTTTTTTCCTGAGCTTAAGACAGACAGCCAAGGGCGAATTGTTCTGAAATTTACAATGCCCGAAGCACTCACGCGGTGGCGGTTGCTGGCCTTCGCGCACACCAAAGACTTAAAAACTGGCATGCTGGAGCGGGAAATCATTACGCAGAAAGAGCTGATGATTACGGCCAATGCCCCCCGCTTTTTCCGCGAAGGCGACACAATTCGACTAACGGCGCGAGTTAATAATCTAACGAATAAAAAGCAGTCAGGCACGGCAAGCTTAGAATTAACAGATGCGCTTTCCGGCGAACCAATCAACCCTAAGCTTAAGCTCGCGAATTCGCAGGCAATTATTGCCGTCGACGGTGGGCAAAGTCAGTCGGTTGGTTGGACATTGATTGTTCCAGCGGGTATTGAAAGGGTAACCTGCCGCCTGACGGCTCGTGCTGATGGCTTCACCGATGGCGAAGAGTTTACTGTTCCGGTGCTACCCAATCGAATGTTGGTTACTGACACGCAGCCTTTCTGGGTAAATGGCTCGGAATCGAAAGAATTTAAGCTGAAAGAGCTAACGAATTTAAACCCCGAACTACCCATACAACACGAGCGACTCACGGTTGAAGTAACGAGTAACCCGGCCTGGTACGCGCTGCAATCGCTGCCTTACCTGATGGAGTACCGCTACGAATGCGCTGAGCAGCTATTCAGCCGGTTGTACGCTAATAGCCTGGCTGCCCACATTGTTAATAGCAAACCGGCTTTTCGGCAGGTTATTGCTGAGTGGCAGAAAAATCCGCCCCGCAATCCGCTCCAGGCTAACGAAGAACTTAAGGCTGTTACACTAGAAAATTCGCCTTGGCTGGCCGATGCCCGGTCAGAAGCCAATCGCCAGGCACAGCTGGGCCAGTTGTTTGACCAGAATCGTATGAACGATGAGCAGCAACGGACGTTCGACAAGCTACGGCAATTACAAACCGAATCGGGTGGTTTCCGGTGGTTTGGCGGGATGGAGCCTAATCTGTCTATAACGCTACATATTTTGAGTGATCTGGGGCATTTACAAAAGTTAGGCGTCAAGTTTCCGGAGGCCATACAGGCCCAGATCGTCGAGATGCAAACTAAAGCGATCCGGTATGCCGATGCCGAGATGAAACAGTTGGTTGCAGATCAGCAAAAGCGCAAACCGGGCGATACCTGGTCTTTTGGCGAAGTGCAATATTTATACGCCCGAAGTTTTTATGTGGATCAGCCAATAAACAAAGACCTACTGACCTACCTAAAACAACGGGTGAGTACCAACTGGCTGAAGCAGAGTTTGCAGGGGCAGGCTTTTGCAGCCCTGGCACTTGCCCGGTTCGGCGATGGAAAAACCGCTGATGGCATTTTACGTTCACTCCTCGAACGTACCAGAACCTCAGAAGAGTTGGGAACATATTGGCCAGACAACCAAAGCGGTCTGCGTTGGTACGAAACCCCCATTGAAACACAAGCGTATCTGATCGAGGCTCTCGATGAACTTAACCAGAACCGAACGCTTATCGACAATATGAAACGTTGGTTAATTCGGCAGAAGCAAACGCAATCGTGGTCTTCAACAAAAGCGACCACGGAAGCTGTATATGCTTTGTTGCTACGTGGCAGCGATTGGCTCGATACAAAAAACGCGCCCCGATCTAATGTACAAGTTAGCGTAGGCGGACAACCCATTGAAAGCCGGGCAAGCAAGACGGAAGCTATTATGGGCTACCAGAAAGTAATCTACGCAGCCGCTGAGATCAAGCCAGAGATGGGGGCTGTCAAAATTGTTAAGAAGACTGATGGCCCAGCCTGGGGTGCTTTGTATTGGCAGCATTTTGAATCTCTGGATCGGGTGATGCCGGGTAGCGCAGGTTTGTCTATTCAAAAAGCCTTGTTTGTACAGCGCGATTCGCCAGGCGGTCCGGTTATCACGCCTGTCTCTCCACAAACGGCGCTGAAACCCGGTGACCTGATTAAGGTGCGGCTAGTAGTAAAGACCGACCGGGCGATGGAATATGTTCACTTGAAAGACGGCCGTGCATCAGGTTTTGAGCCCGTGGCTACTTTATCGGGCTACAAATATCAAAATGGTATCGGCTATTATGAGTCGCCCCGCGATGCGTCGACAGATTTCTTCCTGAGCTATCTGCCAGTGGGTACGCACGTTTTTGAATACGATTTACGCGTAGCACAAACGGGCGACTTCTCGGCGGGTGTGGCCACTGTTCAATGTTTTTATGCACCAGAGTTTTCGGCGCATTCCGCAGGTGAAAGGGTGCGGGTGAAACCTTAAAGGAATGCAATTGCCTCTAGCTCAATTTCTAGCCCATAGTGCAACGGTAGCACCGGTACGATAGAGCGGGCTGGACGGTGATCACCAAAAAACTGTGTATATGCTTCGTTGACAGTGCTCCAAGCATTCATGTCTGAAATAAACACAGTTACCTTAACGACATTTTCGCGTCGACTGCCCGCGGCTACGAGAATAGCATCAAGGTTAGCTAGCACTTGTTCCATTTGTTCAGCTATCGTAGATCCAGTAAGCTTTTCGCCTATTGGTGTAATAGGTAGTATTCCAGATAGAAACGCCAGGCCATTATGGACAATTGCCTGTGAATAGTGACCGCCTGGTGCAGGAGCGTTAGGTGTATCGATGATGGTCATGAAAAGTTCGTATAGGCTGAGATTGCAATAGCAAAGCCTGCCAATGAAAAATCATTTGACAGGCTTTGCTTAATATACCTAATATCTTTTAAACGATAGCGTCGATCAACGCCGTCACTAATGAGACGACTATACTAAACAACAACGCGGCAATGAACCCGCTCACGGCAAAACCACTTACTAACGAATCCGTGAGATAAACCATTAAAACATTAAGCACCAATAAGAACAGGCCTAACGTAACAATTGTAATAGGGATAGTTAGGACTGTCAGTATAGGCTTAATAAAAGCGTTTAGAAACCCCAGAACAATGGCCACAATCAGGTAGGTGCCAATGCCACCAGTAACAGTAATGCCCGGAATAAATAAACTGGCGACATAAACGGCCACCGCGCTGATAAGGATTCGGATAATCAGTCCCATGAAAGCGTTTGAGGTTTGATGATCAGCGCCACTCAAGCACCTTAGTGATGCCTGACAACGCCGAACAAACAAACCTCAAACGGGAATCTATTGTTTTTGATGACGGCTTTGTAGCACCGCAATGATGTCGTCTAAGGCCATGTTTTTCTGCTCCAGTAAAACCAGGAAATGAAACAGTAAGTCTGCAGCTTCCCCCTTAAACAAGTCGTCGTTGTCGTCTTTTGCTTCGATGACCAGCTCCACAGCCTCCTCTCCTACCTTCTGTGCAATCTTGTTGACGCCCCGGTTAAATAAGGTTGTTGTGTACGACTTCTCGGACGGATTTACCTTGCGATCATGAATGATAGCCTGTAAGTAATTCAGGAATTGGCCCCGACCCTGATTGGTCTCGTTAAAACACGTATCAGCTCCGGTATGACAAGTTGGTCCAGCCGGGTTTGTTTTGATCAGCAACGTATCGCCATCGCAGTCAACTAGGATTTCCTTAACGTGTAAGAAATTATTAGAGGTTTCGCCTTTGGTCCAAAGCCGTTGTTTACTACGGCTAAAAAATGTCACAATGTTTTCGGCAACAGTCTTGTCGTATGCCTCCTGGTTCATGTAGCCTACCATCAGAACCTTACCCGTTTCGGCGTCCTGAATAACTGCCGGAACCAAGCCATCTGGCGATTTATGGAAATTCAATGTAACGAACGTTTCGGAATTCATTTAGCAAAGGTAAGACACTAAGACCGTATGGTTTCAACAAACGCCTTGATGCTCTCCGGTGAAGTGCCATGCTGCTCCAGGTGGCGAATAAAAGCGCTACCAACGATGGCTCCGTTGGCGTATTGACAAGCTGTGTCGAAGGTTTCGTGGTTATTGATACCAAAACCTATCAGGCGTGGATTACGTAGGTTCATGGCCTGGATTCGTTCGAAGTAAGTCTGCATAGACTCGCTTATGCCTTTTACTGATCCGGTGATACTGGCAGACGAAACCATATAAATGAACCCTTCCGACTCTTCGTCAATCAGGCGAATTCGTGCCTCTGATGTCTGGGGCGTAATGAGGTGAACGTTTAAAATTCCGTACTCACGAAAAGTTGGTGCATACTCAACTAGGTAGAGATCTAAGGGAAGATCTGGGAGAATGACGCCATCGACTCCTACTTCCTGGCACTTCTGGCAGAACGCTTCTACGCCGTACTGGAGAACTGGATTGATGTAACCCATCAGCAGGATTGGTACAGTAATCGGGTCGCCGAACCGCTCACTTCGACAATTGGCTAGTTGAGCAAACAAGGTCTTCAAAGACATGCCATTGTCTAATGCGCGACCGTTACTCTGCTGAATCGTTTCGCCATCGGCAACCGGATCGGAGTAGGGCATCCCAATTTCAACCAAATCGACTCCAGCAGCTTGCAAACCACGCAAAATCTCCTTGGTATCGTCGAGATTTGGAAAGCCAGCCGTGAAATATACATTTAACAACCGCTCGCTTTTTTGAGCGAACAGGCTGGCGATACGGTTTTGGGTAAGTTCTTGTGTCATAAGTAACGCGGGTGGAAACCCGCGACTGGTTGCTATAAATCTCGGGTTTCCACCGCATCGGCGGGCTGCCCGGCTTACATTACAAGTGTTTAGAATACGTGCTCAAATCCTTATCGCCCCGACCTGATAAACAAACTACCACAACATCATCTGCTTGTAAACCCATCTTAGGCAAGGTCGCTAAGGCATGAGCGGTTTCTAATGCTGGAATGATACCCTCCAGTTTGCTAAGCTGAAAGCCCGCCTGGAGCGCTTCGTCATCTGTAATAGCGTAAAAGTCACCACGGCCCGAGTCGAACAAATGAGCGTGGAGCGGGCCAATGCCTGGGTAATCCAGTCCGGCGGAGATCGAATAAGGCTCTACTACCTGACCATCTTCGGTTTGCATTAGAATTGTGCGGCTACCGTGCAGAACGCCCGGCTTACCAAGCGCAGTGGTTGCTGCCGAATGGCCGGATGTAATGCCCTGGCCGGCTGCTTCTGCTGCCACTAAACGTACCGATGGCTCATCCAGAAAATGAAAGAATGCCCCCGCGGCATTGCTGCCTCCACCCACGCAGGCAACCATATAATCAGGAGTCTCGCGACCGATTTTTGTTAACAGCTGCTTTCTCACTTCCTGCGAGATAACCGACTGGAAACGAGCCACCATGTCGGGGTAAGGGTGTGGGCCGACCACGGAGCCAATGATGTAATGCGTATCAACGGGATTGTTGATCCAATGGCGCATGGCTTCGTTGGTAGCGTCCTTAAGCGTTTGACTACCTGATGTGGCCGGTCGAACTTCTGCGCCGAGCATGCGCATCCGGTCTACATTCGGCTTCTGCCGCTCCATGTCAATGCTGCCCATGTACACAATGCATTCCAGGCCCATCAGCGCGCAGACCGTTGCCGTAGCCACCCCGTGTTGACCCGCTCCTGTTTCGGCTACAATACGTTTTTTACCTAGCCGCTGAGCAACTAATATTTGTCCAATGGTATTATTAACCTTATGGGCTCCCGTATGGCAAAGGTCTTCGCGCTTGAGGTAGATCGTTGCACCGATATGGTCAGAAAGGCGCCTGGCCAGAAACAAGGGTGTTGGGCGGCCAACGTAATCTTCGAGCAATTGCCAGAACTCCGCCTGAAACGCTGGATCAGCGATAATCTGAAGGTAATTCTGGCGTAGTTCTTCCACGTTTGGGTAAAGCATCTCTGGGATGAACGCTCCGCCGAAGCGACCGTAAAAGCCTTTATCGGATACCTCAAAAGAGGTTTGTGGTTCTAGGGTGGTTTGCATACACTACACAGTTTCTTCCTCTTCAATCGGCCGCAGTCGGGCTATGAGTTCTTTCACTTTTGCTACATCTTTTACGCCCGGCGAAACCTCTACCTGGCTGTTGACATCGACGCCGTAAAGCTTCATGCCTTTCAGGGCAGAAAGCTGATCAAGGTTGTCTAAACCAATGCCACCACTGATAAAAAACGGCTTATCATTGTCGTAGCGGCTTAAAATACTCCAGTCGAAGGTTACGCCGTTGCCGCCCGGCTGATCACCTTTGGCATCGAACAGAAAGAAATCGCACTGGGCTTTGAAGTTATTCAACATCGAAAAATTGAACGTCTCGTCGACTCGAAACGCCTTGATGATGTTAATGCCCCGATTGCGCAGGCTTCGGCAGTATTCCGGCGCTTCTGTGCCATGCAGCTGTACGTATTGAAAATCGTACTTCTTCACCGTTCGCAAGATGTAGTCCGGACTGGCGTTTACAAACACGCCCACTTTACGAATAGAACGAGGCAACGCTTTGACGGCCTCTGCATCCAGATCTTCACCCACAAAGCGGGGTGATTGATCGTAAAAAATAAACCCAACGAAGTCGGGACCAAGGGCGGCAATCTCTCTCAGGTTGTCGGCATCACGCAGACCGCACACTTTGATTTTCATGATATAAGCGGATTTGTAAAGGTGGGCATTTGGCTAGTAAAGTCAGTGACCAGTGCAGACAGGGCCGCAGCAGGGTCAGCCGTTTTCATGAACGCTTCGCCAATCAAAAAGCCGTCAAAACCGGCCTTGAACAAGCTTCGCATAGTGGTTGCATCGTGCAAACCACTCTCTGTAATCTTAACAAAAGTGTCGGGAATGCGCTCAACTAACCGGAGCGACGTATCAATCGATGTGACAAACGTTTTGAGGTTACGGTTATTGACGCCTACCAAATCAACGGTATGAGTCAGGGTCCGGTCTAACTCGTCTTCATCGTGAACTTCCAGTAACACCTGTAAACCTAAATCCTGTGCCTGCTGGCTGAACTCAGATACTTCTTCTGGCGTCAGGCAGGATGCAATCAACAGCACCAGATCGGCTCCCCAAGCTTTGGCTTCAACGATTTGGTATGGATCAATCACAAAATCTTTGCGGAGGATGGGCGTGCCAGGATTAGCCTGACGAGCCGCTTGTAAATCAGCGGGTGTTCCACCGAAAAATGGCTCGTCGGTCAGCACCGATAAGACGGCAGCTCCCGCCTGAATATAGCCCTTCGTGGTTGTTGCTACGTCGGCCCGGTCGTTGATAATGCCTTTAGAAGGCGACTTTCGCTTAAATTCGGCAATGATACCCGTTGAGCGTAAATCCTGAATGGCTTCTCGTGCCGATAAAGCTGGCCGCCTGAAGTCAGGCATTTGTTCCAGCGCTGAGGTTGGAGTGACGGCCTTACGCTGGGCTACTTCAATGCGCTTCTGGGCAACAATCTGATCTAAAATTGTCATGCTATTAACTTCTTAAAACACACCAGAGCCCGTTTGCTTTCCAGCGACTCCCGAGCCATCGCTACGGCTTCTTCACGAGTTTTGGCTTTGTCTGATGCCAGCAGAGCCATTGCCGAGTTAGCCAAAACAGCCTGTTTTTGAGCGGAGGTTGCCTCGTTGTTGAGTACATTCAGAAATATATCTGCCGACTCATCTAACGTTTGCCCACCGGCCAGCGATTCAGGAGTCAAGGTATCCATGCCTAACTGCTCTGGCTCAAGCACTTGCTCGGTTTGGTTACTAATGACTTTGAAGGCGCCTGTCAGCGAAATCTCGTCGTAACCGTCCAGCGCATGCAGAATCATGAACCGCTTGTCTGTTTGCTGATAAAGGTACGCATATAATCGCGCCAATTCAAGGTTAAACACGCCAACAAGCTGCTTTTGAGGCTTTGCCGGGTTGATCATAGGACCTAGCACGTTGAAAAACGTTTTCACACCTAAATCTTTCCGGATTGGGGCCACATTCTTCATGGCGGGGTGGAACAGGGGCGCGTGGAGAAAACAAATGCCGGCCGTTTCCATCTTCCGCTGCAACTCGCCAACATCATTAGTAAACTGATAACCCAATCGCTCCATTATAGTCGACGACCCGACCAAGGAAGAAACGCCGTGATTGCCGTGTTTAGCGACGCATTGTCCAGCGCCAGCGACTACAAATGACGACAACGTTGAAATATTAAACGTGTCTTTACCGTCGCCACCGGTACCACAGAGATCCATGGGATCGTAAGCATCCAGATCAACGGGTAAGCAAAGTTCAAGCATCGCGTCGCGGAAGCCCTCAAGCTCCTCAAGCCGGAGGCTACGCATCATGTATACGGTTAAGAACGACGCAATTTGTGCCGCGTTGTACTCCCCCCGTCCAATCCCAATCAGCGTTTGTCTGGCTTGCTCTTTGGTTAAGGACTTATATTCGAATAAGTGATTTAAGATTGCTTTCATGTTTAAAAAGCGAAAGAGCACAAGAGCGAAAAGTCAAGAGATGGTTCATTTGAGACCACTCTTTCACCCTTTTAATTTTTAAGCCAGTTTTCAATCATTTTAACGCCGTTTTCTGTCAATACAGACTCGGGGTGGAACTGTAAGCCACGGACATCGTAACGAGCGTGTGCCAGTGCCATTACCCGGCCGTGTTCGTCTATGGCCGTGGTGCGTAAGTCGGATGGCATTGAGTCTGGAACAACCGTCCATGAATGATACCGACCAACGGTAAGCTCATCAGGCACACCGGCAAATAGCGGTTCCGAAGAGTCGGTTATCGTCGTTCGATGAGCAACACCGTGTAGTACGTCGCCCAGATTTTCGAGCCTTGCTCCGTAGACCTCGCCAATGCCCTGATGGCCGAGGCAGATGCCCAGGATGCTTTTAGTTGGGCCGTACTCGGCTACCAGCTCTTGCATAATGCCGGCTTCCGACGGAATGCCTGGCCCTGGTGAGAGCATGATCTTGTCGTATTGGCCAGCTTCATCAACGGTTAGCTTATTGTTCCGTATAACATCTGGCTTATGGCCCAGCTCGCGTAGAATGTAGACGAGGTTATACGTAAACGAATCGTAGTTATCTAAAACGAGTAGTTTCATGAGTAACGTGGGCAGGAGCCCATAGCTTGTTTAAGTGCGAGTTTCTACCCGCGTTACAATGTTTTCGCTTGTTCAATGGCCATCCGCAGGGCGGCCAGTTTGTTATGCACTTCCTGTAGCTCACTTTCAACGACTGACTTGGCCACTACGCCCGCGCCGGCCTGGTAATAAAGCGTATTGTCTTTACTCATAAACGTTCGAATCATGATGGCATGGTTGAACTCGCCATCAAAACCCATATAACCAATACTGCCCGAGTAAAAACTACGGCTCAGGTTTTCGTAGCGATCAATAAGTTGCATTGCCATGTGTTTAGGGGCACCCGATAACGTTCCGGCTGGAAAGGTTTCGGCTACGATCTGAAGTGGATCGGCAGAGTCGGTCAGATCACCGACAACTTTTGACACAAGGTGAATGACGTGGGAGTAGTACTGAACCTCTTTAAACGTCTCGACTTTCACCACATCGCAATTCCGGCTGAGGTCGTTACGGGCTAAATCCACCAGCATGACGTGCTCGGCTGATTCTTTGGGATCGTCGTAAAGCTTCTGGGCTAATTCGGCATCACGTACGTCGTCACCGGTGCGCCGGAACGTACCGGCTATAGGATAAATGGTGGCTTTGCGGTCTTTTACCACAATCTGTGACTCCGGTGAGGAACCAAACAATTTGTAGTTGCCGTAATCGAAATAGAATAAGTAAGGGGAGGGGTTTAACGAGCGTAGCGAGCGATAAACATTGAACTCATCGCCCACAAACGGCGTCGAGAACCGGCGAGAGAGCACGATCTGGAATACATCGCCCCGCTGGCAATGGTCTTTCCCTTTTTGAATGACACTTCGAAACTCGTCATCTGTAAAGTTCGACTGTTCGGGACCCGCCGGGCTGAAGGAGTAGGTGGGGTAATTCCGGCCCGTAATTAAGTCGCTGATGTAATCAAGGGTGCTTTCAGGTTCGGTATCGCCATCGCGGAGGTAACTATGTTCGAATAGATACAGCTCGTCTTTGAAATGATTAATGGCTAGTACGTACCGATAGACGGAAAAGACCGCGGCTGGAATCTGATTTTCGGTCGGTACTGGTGCCTGAAGTGTAATGTCCTCAAAACTTTGCACCGCTGGGTAACCAAAGTAACCAAATAGGCCGTTCGTAATAAATGAAAATGGCGCTTTTTCGTGCTGGAAACTATTCTTAAACGCTTGTAGAGCTTTCAGTATGTCGTGAGGGGCTACCTCGCTCACCTGCTCCTGTTCATGCGGTAACTGGACCTTTAACTGATTTACTCCGCTGCTCCGGTCATAAATGAATTGAGCAACAGGGTCAAAAGCCACGTAGGAGAAACTGTTGTCGTTACCGTGATAATCGGAGCTTTCGAGCAGAATGCTGTTCAAAAAGCGGTCGCGAATACGCAGGTAGATGCTAACTGGCGTAATAATGTCGGCCAGCATCCGCTTGTGACGGCTGACGACGCGGTAGGTAGTTGGAAGGGCTGTGGTAGTCATTCTGTAATTATTTAAGTAGTTATTCAGTGGTTGTTAATGTGCTGTCATCGGGTCAGCTGATGGTTGGCGCAATGACAAAAAAATAAGGCTCACCGGGATGATGGTGAGCCTTTGTATATCTGTTGGTGAACAACAATAGCGGCAACCCTCATCCCCAATGAGAAGAGTGCCACCACCAGATCATGTTATTAACCGAGTTATTCATTGTTTTAAATTCTGATATCAGGATTCGAATCGCGACGGCGACCCGGCCACAACTTCTACGTTTGAACGTAACGCGCTACCCGATTGCACTTTGTCGAACTCTTGTCGGGGTGGCGGGATTCGAACCCACGACCTCTACGTCCCGAACGTAGCGCGCTACCAGGCTGCGCTACACCCCGAAGGATGCTGCAAATGTAACGCCTTTGTTTATGCTTGAAAAGTTAGACGACAATTTTTTTTGCGATGAAGTCTGCTAATTCATTGGGTACCTCCCAAGGTAACAGATGACCGGCGCCTGAGACGATCTCTAAGGTAACATCTTTTAAATAAGGTACCACCAGGCGAGTCTGAACGTCGGGCGGTAGCGCACGATCTTCAGCGCCGACGATGATATGAACCGGAACATGTACAGACGACATTCGATCAGATATATCTTCGCGGCTTCCTGTAGTTAACCAGGCGTCCCACGCTGGTTTTGAGGTGCGTAAGTCGTCGGCAATGATTTGCTCCTGCACAGCCTTTGATACAGAAGCCTCCGTTATGTTCTTCAAGGTTTGTTCGGCGGAAGAACGTTTACCATACCCTGTGAGTAATTTCTGTCGCTCGTCGTCGGGAATGGGTTCGGGCCCCGGCGGAGAAGGCGATACCAACACCATTGACTGAAGCCCGGCTGGCTGCTTGCGGTCTGGCGAGCCGGCCGCTAAGGCTAATGCAACCTTACCACTCATGGAGTGCCCCACCAGCACAAAACGATCTACGTTTGCGGCCTCAAGTAAGGCGGCTACATCATCGGCCATGTCATCGACAGAATAGCCAGTTGCCGGAGCCGCTGAGTCGCCGAAACCTCGTAGATCAACGGCGATGCAACGATACTGCTCAGACAGCTGGTTCGTAACCAACTGCCACTCCAACGCTGAGCCACCAAAATAATGCATGAAGACCAACGTCATAGGTCCGTTGCCCTGTTCAATCATGTTTAGCGGAATGGCGGGTGCTAGCTGGTTCATCACACGTTGGTTTTCAGGCGGGCTGGTCGGTCAGTCATTTCGAGCATCTCGCCGTAGGGAACAATTGTAATCTGCCCAAATTCTTTAAGTATGTTCTTATAAGCTTGAGCAACAGGGCGTGGCTTACGGTCGAGGTCGTACAAACCACAGGCGTTGACGCGGTTGTTAAGCTCACCAAGCTGCGTATCCCAGTCGATTTGGTCAATTAGGCTATACCACGTAAAACCAAGCACTGGCACACCGTCCCGGCGCATCCGCAGAATGCCTACCCACTGTTTATTCAACCATTTGGGAGCCTCATCCGCATCAAAAACATTGGTCTCTGTGTGCATAACCGGCATTCGGTACCGTTCGTAATAGTCCTTGGTAATCTCGTACCAGCCTAATACATCCATCGAAATCTGTATAGAGCCGTCGGGTAGTTTGATGCGCTCGTTACGTCCGTAATAGTCATTACCCATAATCTGATAGCCCGGTGGTTTTCCCGACATAAACCAGTTGTATTCTTCGCGGGTCAGGCCGTTGTCCATCATGTACATAGCTACCGTGGCCGAAGGCGGATTGGCATATAGCAAGTCCAGCGATAAAAAGCGTAACTCGTTGGCCAGATTCGTTGCTGCTGAAGGGGTTGCGCAAAGTTCATGGATATATTCGGCGCTCTCACTCTGTACGATGACACAGTCATTTCGGTATTTGGCAATCTGCTGATTGGCCATGATACTAGCCGCTACACAATGCTTAAGGGCCGTTACAAAACCGTGATCTGTCTTAAGCTGCTCGTTCCAGATTCCGTCTTTACCGCTAATGCGGGCCGTTACGTAAATCTCGTTAACGGGTGTATAATAACGTACCCATGGGTATCGCTGAGCTACCGCACCGGCGTAGTCAGCGAAGTGTATGGGCAAGTCGGGATTTTGAAAGTTGCCGATCCAGTCAGGAACGCCAAAGTGCATGAGATCCAGAATAGGCGTGATGCCCAGCCGCTTTATTTCGGCCATCACTTCGTCGGCAAAACTCCAGTCGAACTTACCGGGCCCCTGGTGAATTTCGTAATAAGGAAGGCCATAGCGGAGAACCTGTAAGCCCATTTCCTTTACTAATCCTAAATCTTCTTTCCAGCGGTCGTAGTGACCGCATTCGCGAAGTTGGTCGCGCCGAACGGTACCGTTTTGAATGGTTGGGTACGAGCATTCGATACCCGTTGCAAACATGAAGTTGCTTGGGTCGGTGTTGGGTAGGCCACTACCGTCGTGACCACCCGCTCCGCCGAACTGATCGCCCTCGTAGTTACCGTCGCCGTATTTCTTCTTTATCTTGTCAAGAAACCCTTGTTGAGCCATTGTGAATGTAGTAGAATAGAATATGCCCGAAACAGCAGATAGAACGAACGGTTGGTTCTGGTTCCGGTTAGAACTTTGTTCGTTAAGAATCCAGGCGTTTTTGTCGTTCCAAAAACCGGTCGGCGGTACGGAGCGATAAGGCCATGATGGTCAGTGCCGGGTTCACACTCAGCGCGCTGGGAAATGTCGAGTTATCGCTGATGTATAGGTTAGGTATGTCAAACGATCGGCCTTCGGCATTAACAACGGCTGTATCTGGATCATTTCCCATACGGCAGGTTCCGATTACGTGGGCATTACGTGGATAAGCCCAAACGTTTTTAGCGCCAGCGGCCGCCCAGATATCGCGCATAATCTTGTTCGCGTGGGCAGTCATTCGCTCTTCGCTCTCCCCGTTTGAGAAAAAAACACGGGGTTTGGGGAGCCCCCGGGCGTCTTTCTCGTTGGACAGTTCCAGGAAGTTTCGTTCATAAGGCAGACAGTCACCCAAGATGTTAATACCGGCTACGTGGTTATAAGCCGTAGCGGCCCGTTTCAGGTCCTGGCCCCAAAGGCCCCGTGCCCGTACCATTTGTGAGATATATGTGACGGGCATAACCCCAATGGATTGGAGCAGGTAGCCACCCACAAAATCAGCCGGGCCGCCATTGCGGTCTTTTGGCCGGTGGGTATCTTCAGAAATCAAGGCTCCCGGAATGCCTTTGTAGGGCCGGATGTCGTCATCAAACTCACCCCAAATCTGCAGGGCTGTATGCGCCATTAGGTTTCGGCCTACCTGGCCGCTGCTGTTGGCTAAGCCATTCAGTAAAAGCAAACGGGGCGTTTCTATCGTACCGGCGCAGAGGAACACAAACCGACATTTTTGCCGCTCTTCCTGGCCGTTACGTATGTATATTACCTCGCTGATGCTTCCGGATGAGTCCCGCACTAACTGAGTGACAAAGCTTTCGGGCCGGATTTCGGCGCCGTAATGAATGGCGAGCGGAATGTACGTTACATCCATGCTGGCCTTTGCGCCAATGTTGCAACCGGCCTGGCAGAAACCTCGGTTAGCGCAGGCCGGACGATGGCCAACGCCTTCCTGGTAATACCCAGCCGAGAGGGCAGCATTGGCCGCTGGTGACGTTTGGATACCAAGTTCTTTGCACCCCTTTTGCATCAACTGCCCGGCGCCGTTGATAGGCAAAGGCCCTAACGCATAGCTTCGTTTCCGGGCTGGTCCCCATGGGTAGTTGGCCGGACCCGAAACGCCAAGGAAGTGCTCAATTTCATCATAGTACGGTTCTATCTCGTCGAAGCCGATAGGCCAATCTTCGCCCACGCCAAATTCGGTACGAATGCGCAGGTCGTCGGGCTGTACACGAGGGGTGTAGGCCGTATAATGCAATGTCGAGCCCCCTACACCGGTACCTGAGTTGTTATTGCCGAAGGGTAGCGGATCGTCGCCCGCGCTTAATCGCTCGTCGTTCCAGAACAATTTTTCCTGCGCCCGCTCGTCAGTTGGGAAGTCTTTAGCCGGGTTCCAGTGTTTACCGGCTTCCAACGCGACAACTTTAAGTCCCGCTTTGGCTAATCGAGCCAGCAAAGGGGCTCCACCCGCGCCTGTTCCGATAACTACGGCGTCGACTGGTTCATTCGTTGAGTAATGTTGCATAGAATGGTGTGTAGCCTGGCTGATCTCCTGGGTTATAGTTCTTTTGGTTCTCGATCCTCTAACTGATTCAGGCCAATACGTTGCCAGGTAGGTACATCGGCCATACCAACGTACCCTATAGTTTCCAGAGCGATCGGATGACTGTAATAAATTTCAGCGGCTTCGGCGAGCAATTCTTCAAAGAAGCGCTCCGGTGGTAGATGCTGCCACGTTTCGCCCGGTGCTTCCATGAATTGGATCGAGCGAAGAATTTGGCCCTGCTGCTCATCAGAGAGCTTTCCAAAAGGCTGATCGAATAAAATCTGGGCACTTTCGTCGATACCCTTCAGACCAAGTTGGTAGGCCTCATGGTCGCTGGGCATGGTATCGTAGCGCCAGCCGTTCGTTTTATTTTCGCTGAGTCGCTCATCAATACCACCCGCAATGTCGATGTATTCGGGCCGGTCAGTCTGAGGAATAAGCCGGTCGCAAACCGCTTGCAGAAGCGTGAATTCGGTTGCCGTAAAAAACGTCGGGTTCGTACAGGGCGTAGCGTCGAGTCGCTTGATTAAGATTCGGCGTGTTGCGTCGGTGACCTGGTCTGTCTTTAGCAAGGCGCGGACAGTACCAGCAGGGTATTGAGCCATTAATCTGTCGTTAAGTTATCGTTTACCCCAGCTTGCCGCCGGTCACCTCTACAATGCTCCCCGTCATAAAACTGCCTTCGCCGGATGCCAGTAACACATAAGCTGGGGCTAACTCTTCGGGTTGACCGGGTCGGGCAAGGGCCACTTCATGACCAAAATTTTTGACTTCGTCTTTGGGCATCGTCGCCGGAATGTTGGGCGTCCAGACCGGACCGGGCGCAACACAGTTAACCCGGATATTGCGTTTGCCCAGCTGAATAGCCAGCGACTTTGTAAACGCATGAATCGCCCCTTTGGTAGCGGTGTAATCTACAAGAATCGGGTTGCCGACGATGCCGACAATACTGCCGGTATTAACTATGGCATCGCCTTCGTGTAAGTGAGGCAGAGCCGCCTGCGCCATAAAGAAATACGCCAGGATGTTAGTGTCAAAGGTGCGACGTAGCTGTTCTTCGGTGATGTCTTCTAGCTTTTCCTGAGCCATCTGATAAGCCGCGTTGTTTACCAAAATGTTCAGTTTGCTGTATTTATCGACCGTCTGCTGAACCACATCTTTGCAAGCGGCCGAACTCCTGACATCGGCCTGAATCATCAGGCACGACCGGCCTATACTTTCCACCATGCGTTTTGTGTATTTGGCATCGTCGGTATTTTCGTTGTACACGATGGCTACGTCGGCTCCTTCCATGGCGAAGGCAATGGCAACCGCCCGGCCAATGCCCGAATCGGCACCGGTAATGATAGCAACTTTGTCGGTGAGTTTGCCCGCTGGTTTGTAGTTCGACAGATCACTGTCGGGCGACGGGTTCATGTCGGATTGACGGGCGGGGTAAGGGAGCTGTTGCCCAGGAATATCCTCAGCCTTCGGCCGAGATTCGGTTGGGGTGGTCATGTGCGTTGAGTGGTGAAGGTAAAGAACAACACCTCCAATAAGCTGACGGCGTTGCTGTCAAGTAACTTCGTGTTACAATAATTTGTTAGCGCTTAAGCGAAAAGTGCCGACTAGCTGATAGTCGGCACGTTCCGGAATCGTTGTGTAAAGTAAGCCGTATTGAGTAGCGACTTATTTCTGCGCCGTTTGCCCCTCACATTTTTTCATGATTTGCTGAGCGCTGCTCTGACCCCAATGTGGCTCAATAGTGTTTGGAATATTCTGGGCAAAAAGCTGTGTAGCGCGGGCGGCTAATTGACAACTCATAGCCTTGTCGCCACCATAGCCCTCGGGAGCACTCCACTTAAGTTGAGCCAGGACGACCATCGCCCGGGGATTGTTCGGATTTTGCGTTAAGGCTTGCTGCAAAGCCTCGCCACCGAGGGCCGAGTACTTTGGCCCTCGGCTCATGAAGTCTACGTTGATGCGGGCGAAGTGAATGGTTGCGCGTAGGCAGGATATTTCGGAGTTTTTCGGGCTAAGCGAATCTGCTTTAATAGCGAACGCATCGGCTTTGTCGGCCCAGCTATCAACCTGATTTTTGTCTTTCTCCTGATTCGCTAAGTTCATGGCACACATACCAGCGTAATAGTAAGGTAACCACTGCGATTTTTCGACCGACCCGATGCGCTCGAAGTTGTTCATTAGTGTCAGCAGGGTAGGAGTGGTGCGGACGCTGTCGAACTGGGCCACGTTTTTCTCCATGGCTTTCTGATACTTGTCACTCTGACCAAAGGCGGCTTGGCCAATAATAAAGCTAACGAGCGTAATGAAGAGCGTTTTCATAAGAAGTAAATGATTGTTGTTTAATAATTTATTTAGAACTGACTGTTAATGATTTCCTGCCGACGGTCGGTACCGAGGGTGATAAACATGCCGACAAATACGAATGGATTATTGGTGGGCACGATAGCCTCGCGCCGTTGCGGGTTAGTGGTCGAATACGCATAACCAAACACTTGCTGATTGCCCAGAGCGTTACTGACGGTTAACACCAGCACCGATTGCGCTTTGCGAACGCTCATCAGGTGGGCGATGCTTACACCCAGGTTATGATAAGCGGGTGTTCGGTCGGTCATGAACGCGTCGGCCGGGCGCTCGGGGTTTGCGTAAGGGCGGCCCGACGCGACAGTGTAAGCTAATCCGATGTTGGTCTGTATTTCGGAGAAAAAGCGTTTGATAACTGCTGAAGCTGTGTGCTTAGCCGCAAATGAAGGCTGCACCGCTGTGGGATAGTCGAGGTACTGGCGCTTCGTGTCCAGAAACGAATAAGACAGCCAGTAATCCACCCCTTTTATACTTTTCTTATCTCGAAAAAAGACTTCTATACCACGAGCGTAGCCCCAGCCACCATTGGTTAAAACAGGCTGCGTTTGAATCAGGTTGTCGTATCGCTTGTAGAAAGCTTCGGTGCGAAACGTCCGGTCGTTGCTTACCTGCTGATAGCTGACAATGTAATGATCGGCATTGGTGTAGGTTAAGCTGGATGTTTGTAATAAAAACGGGCGGTCAGGCTTCTGATAAAATCGGCCATACGAAACCGATAGCAAACCATTCGCACCGGCGCTATAGCCCAGTGCTAACCGAGGAGATACGTTGAATTGCTGCAATAACGACGAATACTCAAGTCGCACCCCCGCCCGGGCCGACAACCGGTCGGTTAGGTAAGATTCTGTCTCGGCAAACTGCGCTAGGTACGTATCGGTGTATTGGCTACCGTTACGTTGTTCGCCAATCCGCTGGAATTCGGTACCAACCGTTAAACGCGTTCGGCTCAGGATCAGCTTGGAAAATACGTTCCGGGCTTGCCATAGCGCCGAGCGATCGGCTTGATGAATTAACGAATCAGGCCGTTCTCCGTCTTGAAAGCGGGCTGCTACGTTAGTAAGGTCGTTGTTGTAAGCATACGAAAGACCAGCCTGCCATTTCCAGCCGCCTTTCAGGGGTTGCTTATAGGTCAGGTTTGTGTAAAGATTTTGATTGGTCAGGCGAATGCCGTTTGTGATACCGTCATACTCCAAGTTTGGCCGGTCGAGGCCAACGGCACTCACGCCACCGTTGGCAAAGAATTTTAGCATACCGCCATTCTGGAATTGATGCCGAATGGATGCGTTACCATCCCAATAGCGGGGTGTTTGAGTGAATTGGACCGTACCCGGTGCCAGCGTATTATACAAACCTAAGTTTGTGTGGCTGATGCCACCGCCAATGGCTGTTTTCTTATCGCGGCTGAGTTGCTGAATATTCACCCCCGCCATAATCGGCGACACTGTCAGCTCAGCGCTACTTTTCACCGGTAGATCTTCCGTTTCCAGTACCAGCGCCGATGAAAGTGCCTGGCCGTATTGGGCCGAGTAGCCTCCGGTTGAAAAGAATGTTCCTTTAAACATGCCCGGTGCAAAGCGGCTGCGGGCGGCCATGTTTGACGGACTGCTGTAGGTGAAGTTGTTGACCAGTAGCCCATCGATATAGACTTTGGTTTCGGTACCCGTGCCGCCCCGCACGAACAGATCGCCACTCTCGCCAACGGCCTGCGCACCCGGCATGGTCTTAAGTGCCGACGTAATGTTTCCATCGGTGGCTGTAGTCAATACATCCAGGGGGCTTAAGACGGTATATTTGTTTTTGTCGTTGAGGTCGAACAACCGAGGCCGAACGGTTACGTCCTGTAACGTGAGTGATTTGGTGGTAAACACTACCTTCACCATCAGCTTCGGCTCCCCGTTTAGTTCGACTGTCTGTGCTACGTCGACGAAGCCTGCCAGCTTAGCTATTAATTTGAACGTGCCCTTTTCTTCGGTCTCAAACGAGAATTCTCCTTTCGCGTTAGTCGTCGCTCCATCGTAGGTACCATCCAGTGAAACGTTGGCATTGGCCAGCGGACGAATGATATTGTACGTGACCGTACCCTGAACGAGTGTCTTCTGCGCAAAGACCGTAAAAGGAAGCAGGAGCAGTGCCGTCAGTACAAGTAAGAGGTTTGAGTAGAGCCGTGTCATAACCGTTTTTTGTTTGCGTCAGCGAATCGTTGAAACAAACATCGGTAGTTGGCTTACCCCTCACAATAGGGTGGGACGGGTGACAAACGGGAAGGGATAAAATGCCCTTTTTAGGGCTATTTGGGTTGTTTCTGGGACAAACGGGAAGGCTACGACAGCGTGCTCATGCGCTGATCGAAGGCTTCCAGGTAGCTGCGGGACACGGGAATGTCGGACGTTACGCCGTTCAGGGTAAGCTGGTAGCCGCGGGCATTCCCTTCAGTTTTGCGAATGGCTTTAAGATTGACTACAAACGCTCGGTGGCAGCGGAAAAATTGCGGATAATCCGACAAGATGGCTTCGACGTCTTTAAGTGTGTTACGAAGAATGGTCTTTTGGAGGGCTGTTAGATTTAGCCAATAGATATCGACGTAGTTACCAACTGATTCAACATAAATAAGCTGATCGGGGTGAAGGCTCAGTCTGTCCTTACCGTTTTCTGAGGTTAAATGAATCAACGCCTGAGCTTGTATGTCGCTAGTTGCAGGCTTCGTCTCCTGAAATTTGGTCAACTGAGTATTTACTTGTTCGGCGTGTTCACTGTTGCGCTTTAATCGACGTTGTTCGGCCACCAGCACGCCTAGTGTAATTGGAAAAAAGCCGATGAGCGTTACGTATAAGTACATTTGCCAGAAAGCAGGTTTACCGCTGTCAGTCAACGTCAAGAGCAACTGGTTCATGAGGCTGATACACAGTAAGACAAACAGCGTATGCAGAATGTGTCGCCCTACGGTCCAGCGCTCTTCGTCATACCAGCCGGGAATCAAGGAGGGAACAAGCCAGTTAGCCAGTAACGACGATACGAAGCAACCTGCACCTAACAGGGCCACTCCGCCAATTTGCCCCCAGTTGAACACTCGGAGGTTTAACAGTGAGATAAACAAAAAGACATATACACTTGCCTGTAGCGATGAGCGAAGCACATAACTCAGGCTAAAGTCTTCGGCAAGTGGGCGGTTAAGAAACGTGCGGACGGATTGCAACATAAAGCAAAAATAGCCATTCTGGCCAAGCTTGCGAGTTAGGCGATACGCAGTACGCTAAACACGTGTAGCCAACTACTTTATTAGTCCAGATTAAGCGTCAAGTTACCCGTTTTATTATACCGGATTTCTTCTTCGGCCAGCATCTGCTTCACCGTTTGGGCCAGCGTGTCAGCGTCGGTCTGGGCAAAGTGGTGCGAAAGCTGCTTAGGCGATACGCCCGGACCGTTGGCCAGGGCAACGTACGTTCGGATCTGCTCGCGAACGGCCGACGCAGCTCCATCAAGTTGCTTTTTCTTTTTGATGCAATTATCACAGATGCCGCAGCTCTCGCCCGGTTTTTCGCCAAAGTAAGCCTGCAACAGGCGCGTCCGGCACTGAGTTGTGTGCTCGGTGTAAATGATAGCGGCCTGAACTTTTCGCATCGCCAGCTCTTTTCGCCGGTTAAGTTCCTGCACGTTTATTGGCAAGGTAGGCGCATCATAGCGTGGGGTCAGGAAGGTGAGCTGGGGTTTGTCTTTCTGCTTTTCGTAGATCACCACGTTCCGCTGGTGCAACTGCTCTAACAGCGCAACAATCTCGCTTTGATTAATCATGAACGCCCGCGCCAGCGCCGACTCCGAGATGGTAATGAAGTCGGTGAACAGCTCACCGCCATACATACGTAACAGGAGCTTGAGAAACGGGTCGAACTTCGGGTTCATCACCTGAAACTCGTAGAGCTGCCGATTATCCAGCACCATGGCCAGGCGTGACGGGTGGAAATAATTTTCGCTTAGCTGAATGAGCCCTTCTAGCTGAAGCTGCTTCGAGGCATAATGCGTTTCTTGAGGAGGCAGGTTGAACGAGTTGGTAAAGGTGCTTAGGTCAAAATCGTAGCTGTTAAATTCACCACCGCCCACGGGTACAGCGGTATAATTAGCCAGCGCCTGATATACGCGCCGGAGCATGTCAACGGGTTGGTACAGCTGCTCGGTGCGGTACCGTAAATTCTCCAGATCGCCATTTGTATAGAGCATTACGGCGTAGGCTTTCTGACCATCACGGCCCGCCCGACCAGCTTCCTGGTAATAGGCTTCGAGCGAGTCGGGTACGTCGAGATGAATAACAACCCGTACATCCGGTTTATCAATGCCCATACCGAAGGCATTGGTGGCCACCATCACCCGCGTACGGTCCTGAATCCAGGCGTCCTGTTTATCGGTACGTTGCTGCGTTGTTAGCCCGGCATGGTAAAAGTCGGCTGAAACACCCTGCCTGACGAGCCACTGCGCTATCTGCTGCGTTTGCTTCCGGCTTCGCACGTAAATGATGGCGCAACCGGCTACATTCTGCAAAATACGTAGCATCCTGGCTTCCTTATGTTCTTCCAACATGGCCGAATAAGACAAGTTGGGACGGGCAAACGTCTGGCGGAATACCTGAGGCTCTCGCAGGGCTAATTTTTGCTGAATATCGGTCTGAACATCGGGCGTGGCCGAAGCGGTCAACGCAATAATCGGCGTATCCGGAATAAGCTCCCGAAATTCGGCAATCTGAAGGTAAGGCGGGCGGAAATCATAGCCCCAGGCCGAGATGCAGTGGGCTTCGTCAACGGCCAGCAAACAGACCACCATCTGCTTGACGCGCTCAATAACGAGTTCGGTACGTAGCCGCTCGGGCGAAACGTAGAGGAATTTGGTATTGCCGTAAATACAATTGTCGAGAATCGTATCGATCTCGCGGTAGTGCATGCCCGAGTAAATAGCCGCAGCCGGAATACCCCGCCGACGTAACTGCTCAACCTGGTCTTTCATGAGGGCAATCAGGGGCGTCACCACGATGCACACACCTTTCATGGCCAGGGTGGGCACCTGAAAACAAATAGACTTTCCTCCGCCGGTGGGCATCAGCACCAGCGCGTCCTGCCGGGCCAATACAGTGTTGACCACGTCTTCCTGCATGGGTCGGAAGGTGGAATAGCCCCAAAACTGCTGTAAAATCTGGCGGACGGTCAACGAATCTATAGTCTACAGTACGGGCTACCTGACTTTCTAGTTGTCTTGGTAATCACTACCAAAGGTTGTTGGTCAGATAGCCTACACGAAATTAGCAGTGCGAATTTACGATGCTGGAAAGACAAATTAGCGGACCAAGCGTTTTAGCTTTGGAGGTAAATCGTCAACAAGTAAGATTGAGAGCTATGATTCAGAAAGTTAGTAAGTCCGATGAAGAATGGCGTAGTATTCTCACGCCGGAGCAATATCGAGTGGCTCGGGGTAAGGGTACGGAACGGGCTTTCTCGGGCGAATATTGCGAAGCCCACGACCCTGGTGTGTATGCCTGCGTGTGTTGCGGTACCGAACTGTTCGAGTCGAAAACTAAGTTTGAATCCGGCACGGGCTGGCCGAGTTTCACCGAGCCAATTGAGGAGGAGCGCATCCGGCTCGAAAAAGATTATAGCTACGGCATGTTTCGGATTGAAGTCCTATGCAATGTTTGCGATGCTCACTTGGGGCATGTCTTCAACGACGGTCCACCACCAACGGGCATGCGGTATTGCCTGAACTCGGTTTCGCTGGTGTTAAAACGGGCTGCGGACACAGAATAAGTTTCGAGACATATCTCTGCAACAAACCGGGCAACTCGTTCGTATGTCTAAACGTAGGAACGAGTTTTTAATGACCTAACGCAAAGCCCAGGGCTTATTTGAACTTCCATGCAATGCTGTTTTTCCATCTTCAGATAGATAAAAAGATAAGGTTATAGCTGCTATTTACTCGATACACCTAGCTAGTAATCACTCACAAAAACGAACTCAACAAAATTCTGATCTCAATTTTACGATTCCGTATGACTTCTTGGAAATGGCCAGCGTGGCCCATGATAACCGGTCTGTTACTGGTAAGTCTGCTCTTTTGTGCGCCAGTATTGGCTCAGGAAGCGGGTGCTCGGCGGGCCGCTGCACCAACGGCTTATCAGCAATTTGCCCGACAGATGCACGTAATTTCGTCGGTGCCCAAAACGATTTGTTACAAGACAGAGCAGAACGCCTTCACGAAAATATTGCCACCCGACGCGTTTGTAAAAGGTCGCCGAAACCCCAAAGCGCGGCAGGCACCAACGGCCCAGATCCTGGTTACCTATACTGGGTTTACGCCCGAAGCACAGGCGGCCTTTCAGTACGCCGTTGACATTTGGGCGCAGTTAATCGTTTCGCCGGTGCCTATCCGAATTCAGGCTAATTGGGTTACGCAAAATCCTGGTGTGTTGGGGTCCGCCGGGCCGACTACTTACTTACGAAGCTCCGATGGTACGCAGAAAAGTGACGGTTTCTATGCTATTGCGTTGGCCGAAAAAATTGCCCGTCGAGAGCTCAATGGCTCTGACCAAGCCGATATCAATGCCGATTTTAACCGTAACAACAACTGGTATTATGGTTTAGACGGTAAAACTCCAGCTGGCCAAACGGACCTGGTAACGGTGGTATTGCACGAAATCGGGCACGGGCTCGGCTTTATTGGCTTTTACCGCACAACGGGCGACCGGGCCAGTATTGACGGTGCATCGCCGGCAGTATATGACTATTTCATTGAGAATGGACAAGGTCAACGATTAGTAACGGCTACTACGGCTTATCCTTCCAATTCAAATGCACTGTACCGCCAACTAACGGGCAACAATCTGTTTCTCAACGGTCCTGTCATGCGCCAGCGGACAGGCCAACGCGCTAAGCTATTCGCTCCGTCTACGTTCGACCTCGGATCGAGCGTCTACCACCTCGATGAAAGCACGTATCCCCGGCGAGATACAAACTCCCTGATGACTCCTCAGCTGGCCAATGCCGAAGCCATCCATTCCCCTGGCCCGCTGGTGTTGAACTTTTTCTCGGATATGGAGTGGAAAACAACTTCAGTCCTGCATGACAACAACGCCTTGGCTAGTGCCTTGGGTGAAGACCTTAAGGATGTAGATTTCCGCGTCCGGATTGTTAGCGATACAACTGTAAACACTGCGTCTGTTCGGCTATTCTATCGAAAAGGACCCCCAACGGCTAGGGATACTACATTTACGGCCGTAACCCCCACTCGAATTGGTACTACCGATGAATATAGTTACGTGTTGCCAGCGGCCCAGGCTCAGGGAGAGGTTTGGTATTACTTTCAGGCGCAGGATGCCTCCGGCCGAACGTTCTCCAATCCGGGTAAGCAAGCTACTGGCTTACAAACGCTGCATCGGCTCATCGTTGGACCTGATGTTATACCGCCAACCATACAGTATAGTCCAGCGAAGAACTTCATCTTTACAACGGCCGTTGCCGACAGTTTACCAATATACGTCGACGTTTCTGACGACCGACCCGCTGGCATAGATACCGCTTACGTCGAGTATCAAATCAATGGGCAACCCCGACCGGCGTTGCCGCTTCGTTACACGACTAGTATTGGTGGAGTTCGGTACGATAGCCTGTACGTTAACCGACTTCAATTTCCCGCTAATTCGTTAAACCCTGGCGACCGGATCACGTATCGAATCGTGGCTCGTGATTCATCGAGGGCAAGAAACCAAACGGTTAGTCCGGCAACTGGGTTCTACGAACTGGCGGTGGTGCCATTGCAGGCCGTTCAGGATCGGTACGTGAACGATTTTAACCAGACAACCACCGCGAGCGATTTTGTTAGCTTTGGTTTTAGCGTAACGCAGCCGGCCGGTTTCACCAACCCGGCCATGCATTCGGAGCACCCGTACCGAAATGGAACCAGCTTTAATTTCGAAAGCAATTATGAAACCGTCTTACGTACGCCAATTCGTATCATGAGTAATCCTGACAGCGCCGTTATCCGGTTCGACGAGGTTGTTCTGGTTGAGCCGGGTGAGGATGGCAGTACGTTTGGCAACGCTAATTTTTTCGATTATGTCGTTGTCGAAGGCTCCAATAATAATGGGCAAACCTGGCAACCCATTACGGCCGGATACGATTCTAGAAGCAACCCCGACTGGCTGGCTGCCTATAACCAAAATTCGGCAAACGGCTCGGAAGGAGAGCAAAACTCTACTACGGTTGGAACACTTGGCCTGTTTAAACCACGAGTCATTCCTATACTAGGATCGCCGTTCCGACCCGGTGAGCAGATTCTGATTCGGTTCCGGTTATTTGCTGATCAGCTCTCGCATGGCTGGGGATGGGCCATTGATAACCTGCGTATTCAGGTGCCCCCTCCACCCCCCGTATTAGCTAATGAACCCATTAGCGCCGGACGATTTACGGTCTACCCTAATCCAATCAGTAACGGCCTGACACGCGTCGAGGCCGAGTTGGTTAAACCCGTTGCCGAAGCAGGTTTAACCATTGCGGGGTCGACGGGGCAAACGCTACGTCAGTTGACGCTAAAAGGTAGCGGAACAAAACTCAACGAACAGATTGACCTAAGTCAATTACCAACCGGACTGTATTTCTTAAAATTAAAAGCGGGTGATGCCGTGCTTACGCAAAAGGTAATTATTGCCCGATAAGCAATTCATTCGGGAAAGCGGGTCGTTGTCTGTACGTTTGTGAAACGTCGGATAACTCCCCGCTTTCTTGATGAAGTACGTATTTTTACTAGCCACCTTATCGCTGTTAGCCAGCTGCTCACCGGCCCGTCGTATTGGCCGGGACTTGCGTACTAAACCAGCTTACACGGATCACTTTACGGGCGTTGCTTTGTATGACCTTGGTCAGCAACGTATGTTAGTGCAACACAACGCGGATAAGCTGTTTACCCCTGCGTCGAACACGAAATTGCTCAGTTTCTACGCGGGCCTACTCACTCTACATGATTCGTTGCCTGCGCTCCGGTACGCTGTTCGGGGCGACTCGCTGATTTTTTGGGGGACTGGCAATCCATTGTTACTTCATCCCGATCTGCCCGACACAACTGCGTTGGCGTTTCTCCGCAGTCGTTCGGAACGGTTGTTTTTCTCGGCCGCTAATTACGAGGGGCCGCGTTTTGGGCCGGGCTGGGCGTGGGACGACTACAACGATGACTATTCGGCAGAACTAGTGTCGCTTCCAATATATGGTAACGTTGTTCGATTCACAAATCAGTCAATTAGCCCTAATCATTTTGTTGATAGTACATCAACTGTAGTTAATACTAATGTTTCTAACAGTGTTAAACGGTTAGAATCCAGCAATCAATTTAAGAGACCGGTGACTATGAGAGCATCCAGACAGGATGTTCCGTTTCGTTGGTCGCCTACGCTGGCTGCCCAGTTATTAACGGCCACCCTTCATCGGCCGGTGGGTGTGGTTAACCAGCCTATCCCGACCGATGCCCGGCTGTTACGTGGCTCGTCTACAGATTCGCTGTATAAACGTATGCTTCACGTAAGCGATAATCAGTTTGCCGAGCAGGTATTATTCATGATTTCGGCCGAACGGAGGTCAGATAAACTGGCTCCGGTACTAGAGTTACGCCGGATGATTGATAGTGTGCTACGCTATCCGGCCACATCGGCAAAGTGGGTCGATGGGTCCGGCTTGTCCCGATACAACCTGTTTACGCCAAACATTCTTATTGACGTATTAACGAAGATTTACGCTAGAGTGCCCCAGCAACGGCTTTTTGCTTTACTGCCGGCTGCCGGTCAGTCAGGTACTCTGCGGAGTATGGCCGTGTCAGATAAGCCATACGTTTTTGCCAAATCAGGCTCTATGAGTGGCGTATACAACCTAAGTGGTTATGTGCTGACCCGACGTGGTAAAACGCTTTTGTTCAGCATTATGCATAATAATTTTACCCTGCCTGTCAGCGAAATGCGTCGCCGGACGTCTGATTTATTGAAAAAAGTACACGAACGGTTTTAGATGGATTAGATTCGCTTTTTGAAATTTGACATTCCGGTCAAAGACTGCGACGGCAGCCCGGCGAATAACGCCGGATCGTAGTTTTAAACTACGATCAACCTATAACGGGGCTATAATAGTTAACCCCGCTTGATCAGTAGGTATACGGGGTAGCTTACGGCTATAAACCCTAAAGCATAGAGGCTGCTGGAAAAGTCGCCGATAACAACGCCTACTAAAAAGGCCAGCGATGCAATAAGCAACGCCCCAGTTGAGAATGGATAGCCCCAGGCCCGCACTGGGCGGGGGAGTGTCGGCTCGGTTTGGCGCAGACGAATCAAGGCGGCAAAGCTGGCAGCATAGCACGACACAAAGAAGAAGGTGGCAATGTCAGACAGCTTGCTATAGGTATTTGTCAGTAGCAGCACGATAGAGGCTAACGCTGTCAGTAACGTAGCGTAGGTTGGGGTACCACCGGCGTTTACGGTTGTGACAAATCGGAAAAAGAGGCCATCGCGGCCCATCGCAAAAATGACCCGCGGATTGAACATAATTTGGGCGTTGATGATCCCCATAATCGAAATCATCAGCAGAAACGTAACAATCTGTGCACTGCCTGGTCCAAACAACACCTGAACAGCGTCGGCTGCCGGTAGCTTCGAGCCTGCCAGGGTTGATACCGGTAGAACGTATAATAGAGCGAGGTTAACCAGTACGTAGATACCGATGATGAGCGATACGCCACTGATCATAGAGCGGGGCAGGTTTCGGCTCGGATTAACATCTTCCTCCGTAAAATAGGCTGCTGTATGCCAGCCGTCGTACGTATAAAAAACAGACTGCAAGGCGGCTAAAACACCGAGCCAAACACCACCTGCGGCCAACGGTCTGGCTGCTTCGGCTGAAACAGGTGCCGGATCGGTAGGCGAAACGGCAAAGCAGACAATCACAAAGGCCAATAACCCGATGGCTTTCAATACACTCATAACTTCCTGAGCACGGCTGGCCAGCCGAACGCCAATCCAGTGAAAGGCTACAAACGCCAGCAGGATGCTAATGGCTATGGTCTTCTGAAAATTGACAAGTGATGGAATTAGTAAGCCAAGGTATTCGCTCATCACAGCAGCCCCAAACGCCATAGCGGCTACACTACCCAGCCAACTGCTAATGCCAATCACAAAGCCTGCATAGTTGCCAAAGGCTCGGCGAGCATACACGTACCAGCCTCCGGCTTGCGGTAGCATTGTTCCTAGCTCAATTACCGACAAGGACCCAACGAGCGCATATAGACCAACGGCCAGCCAAACGCTAATGATGAAGGTCGGGTCGCCGATGTCCTGAGCAATTGGACCGGGTTTTCGTAGGATACCAGTGCCAACGGTGCCTCCAATGGTTACCGCTACGCCGAAACCGACGCCTAAAAGCTTTTTAAGTTGATTCTGGGCCATAGTAAGGTGAGTGGAAACCCGCTATGTGCGCAAAGCATACTGATTCTGCGAACAGGGTCATTTTACAATGATAGCGAAAATCAGAGCGTCATTTTGCTGCTATTCGGCCGCGTCGCTGTTTTTTGTAAGTTTGCTGGCATGAAAGCCTATCTGCTAGTCTTTTTGGGCGGAGGTCTGGGAAGTTTGTTACGCTACGTAGTCAGCCGTTCAATCCCGGCTGGGTCGTTAGGTTCACCGTTCCCATTCGCTATTCTGACCGTCAACGTGCTGGCAAGTTTTGTTTTAGGCGCGGTTGTTGGCTGGGGAATGAGCCGATCGGGTGGAGAAGAGGCCCGACTGTTGATCGGTGTAGGCTTTTGTGGCGGGTTAAGCACCTTCTCAAGCTTTAGTCAGGATACCCTCGTGTTATTGCATCAGGACCGTACCGGAGCCGCCTTGCTCAACATTGGCCTGAATGTAGCGCTGTGCTTGTTGGCCTCGGTTAGTGGATTATATATCGGACAAAAAATTTAAACATGGGTAGGAACAGGCCGGGCTGGCAAACCAATAAAACGGATTGCTACAGATATGATCCGCGTAAATCCGTCTTATCCGTTCTATCGGTGTTCTTACCCTCATTTGCTTTATTAATGACTCAGTTAACCAGTCAGGCACAAGACGTAGCGCGTCAGTTATATGATGCCCACGAAACCTATAAAGAGAAGTCGTTAACCCATCGGCGGTTTAAGCACAAAGACATCGTACCGTTGATTGAGGCTCTGGATAGGCCATTATCCGTGAGTCAGGTAGGGGAGTCGCTGGAGAAACGCGCCATTTATCAGGTCAAGGCTGGAACAGGAGCTAATAAGGTGCTGCTTTGGTCGCAGATGCACGGCGACGAAGCTACGGCTACGATGGCCATGTTCGACATCTTTAACTTCTTGAAGGCGAAGAACGACGGCTTTGATCGTTTACGAGAGGCAATATTAGCATCGACAACGCTGCATTTCGTGCCGATGCTTAACCCCGACGGGGCCGAACGGTTTCAGCGACGGACGGCCACCGACATCGATATGAACCGCGATGCGCTCCGGCTACAAACGCCGGAAGGCGCTCTGCTCAAGAACCTGCAACAAACCTTAAAGCCGCTCGTTGGCTTTAATTTGCACGACCAGAATCCCCGCTATAGTGTTGGTAAGACGGGTAAGCAAGCCGTTGTTTCGTTTTTGGCCACTGCTTATGACGAAGACCGCAACCTGAACGATGTACGGCAGCGGTCCATGCAGCTCATTGTTAGTATGAACCGAGTATTGCAACAGTTCATACCGGGGCAAGTAGCTCGGTACGACGATGAGTTTGAACCCCGAGCCTTTGGCGACAACATTCAAAAGTGGGGTACTACACTGGTGCTGATCGAGTCGGGCGGTTATAAAGGCGATACCGAGAAAATGGCAATCCGGCAGCTGAATTTTGTAGCAATTCTAACGGCGCTGAGTGCTATTGCGGATGGTACGTATAAACAAGAGAGTGTAACGGATTATCAATCTATACCAGAAAACGGTCGGCCTCTTTTCGACCTGCTCATTCGCAACGCTACTGTACTACGCGAAGGTCAGCCCATTATAGTCGATGTGGGCATCAATCAATACGAAGTTAATGACGACATCGCCCAGTCGGTAGGTGCTCCGCTGTTTCAGTACAAAAGTGTCATTGAAGACATTGGCGATCTGTCGACGTTTTATGGATTAGAAGAACTTGATGCTACTGGCCTGACATTAACTCCGGTTCGTGTCCATGCGGATACGCTTGGTAGCGAAGCCGATTTAAGTAAGATTGATCTGGATTCTCTCAGGAAACAAGGGGTCGCTGCTTTTAGGATAAAACAGCAAGAGAGTGACCTTTTTCCTTCTCAGCCTGTGCATCTACTTTACCAGGGAGAATTACCCGCTCAGCCGTTAAAAATTGGGCAAATTCCTACCTTCCTTTTGATAAAAGGCCAATCTGTTGAGTATGAATTTGTGAATGGGTTCTGGGGAAGCAGTTCAACGAACAGTACACATAGAAGTAATAATGGAATTATTGAATGAGAGTCTTACTAGTACAATTTGAGCATAGAGTATATATACTTAATCCATATTTTAAGTATTTAATACTAGGATTAATAATGTATTAACATCTGTTAATAGTGTCTTAACATTGATTTTTTACACGTGTTGTTAACATAATAAGAGATTTGGGTGATTTCAGTCTAGACAAATGGTGATTTCAGACATAAAAGGCGGTTTTCCCGTTGGGCAAATAACTTCAGCCTAACAATTTTGATACACGAAAAAGCCCCACGACAGTTTGGCGACCGGGCGTGAGGCTTCGAGTAAATTATGTTCAATGTTTAACCATCAAACTTTACAAAGTTATGAAAAAAGTTTATTTGGCTGGTGTGTCACTAGCCATTTTCGCAAGTACATTGTTGTCCTCTTGCGACAAGGGAATTAGCGTAGTTGATCCCATCGCAAGTGAAGCTCCTGAAGAATTAGCAAGGAGTGGCGAAGAGGCCAAGGTAGAACTGGCCAAGGCTTTGGTCAAAGCTTTACAAGAAAAAGAGGTTCGCGAATTCTTGAAGGCAGAAGCCTTGCAAATGTATGATGGCGATTACGATGTGTTGTATGCCCTGGTGAAAGACAAAAAGTTGGCTAGTGGGCGAACATTTGAACAGGCATTAGCTAAGTACACAACTTCTACCGAGTATGGTCAATGGGCCGAGAGTGCGCCATTAGCCACTATATTTGTACCTACGCTCTCAAAATTTAGTCCTGAAACTTGGAATATTGAAGCGCAGACCCCTGATGTGGTCGTCGACAATAGTCATCTAAAGGGCAAATCTGGCAAGCTAGTTGCTTTCTCGGCCGATCTTCGCCAGTATGAGGTAGATGCAAAGCAAGCACCATCTTTTCCTGTTGTTGTTATCAAAGAAAATGAGCGGATAATCGCTAAAAGTAAGTTTGACAAAGGAGCTAGAAAAGAAGCTACATTAGCTGAACAGAAATCCAATAGAGCTATTAGTGAGAATAATACTCATTCATTTTACTTTATCGGTGATTATGACTACAAAAAGAGTACTTCTAAAGTAAATGCTCGTTCAGGATATCCGCGGCCTGTCATTGACCCGATATATTTCTTTAATCAATACAAAAGTTGGTATCCCAACGAACCTGGGAATCAAAGGGATTGGGTGTATTATAAAATTTGGCCTAAATTTAATGATATTGAACTAGTTAACCCATTCATCAATGGCGGAGTGGATTACGACTGGAGCAAAGGAGAGTTAGGAGGCTTTTATTACACCGAAAAATTAACTGGTTTCAAATTTGTTGATGCCGGTAGATTACAAGCTGCTGCCGATTGGACCGAAGGATACCTAGATTTTCATCTTATTCTATCATTCATCGACAGAAATGGAAGCATGCAAAGCGACTTAAAAGTTTTTGGTTGTTCTATTGACCAGTTAAGAGATAACAATGGTAACCCTATTGCGTATGATCCGGACGTTGAACTGATGCCTTGGGACCTGTATAGATATGGCGATGAATGGAAGCTTTCATTTTCAGAGTACGATCCGGGTGGATCAACGACAGAAACTATAACTACTAAGACAACCCTTGGTGGCAATTTCGAGATTAACGGCGGTATTGATATCAAGATCGTTAAACTTGGGTCTAAATTTGGTGTAAGTGGAACCATTGAGCGAACAGAGACTAAGACGATTACTGTTTCGCAAGAATCAGAGAAATTAGGTGATGCACGAATTCAGTTTGATTATCCGGCAATAGTCTTTCCGGGTGGCTATCCTGCGCGTTTCTTTGTCGGTGCTGGTAGTGTTGAGGTGGCTATTGAACCAGTCGTAAAACAGGCTGATCCAAGGCCCAACCCATACATTGACTAACAAATCTTTATCTATTAGAGCAGTACAAGATACATTTCTTGTAAAGACTAAAGATAGCTTAACAGTGTGTAAAGTAAGTACAATGTAAGCACTTACTTTACACACTGTTTGTAAGGTAGAAAGTGTACTCAAGATTTAGAATGGCTTCGGAACAAGTGGCCTTATTAGTGCAAATAAGCATCAGAATGGCATAACCGAATAAACTATATCATATTGCTATAAATACCTCATTTAAATAAGGTTAAAATATACAAATACAAAATCATATTGTTTGTTTGATACGTATTGTTAATTTATTGATTTACAGAATATTATAGGCGTATCTAAATATAATTCAAGCGTAACATTGAGGTAACGTTGGCGTAATATTGGGCTGGTAGCTTTGCGATGCGAAAGCGACACATGATTTACCAATATGAACAAAAACGTATTACTACTTCTATTTTCTCTATTCACTACCGCCGTACTAGCGCAGACCGGTACCGTCCGGGGAAGCATCAAAGATGCTAAAACTAAAGAAGCGCTGATTGGCTGCACCGTCCGAATCGATGGCACTCAATTAGGCGGTACCACCGACGTAGAAGGGAATTTTTCCCTGGCCAACGTACCGGCCGGAACCCAAAAGGTGGTCATTTCCTACGTCTCTTACAAGACGAAAGAAATTCCAAACGTTCGAGTTGAGTCGGGCAATACCACCGCCATTGAAACCGAACTGGAAGAAGAAGGTACTTCGCTTCAGGAAGTTGTCGTTCGGGGCAACCGCGCTACGAACACCGAAGTTGCCGTTATCACTGAGATTAAGCAGATGAAGCCCATTGCTGTCGGTATCTCGGCTCAACAAATCCAAAAGTCACAAGACCGCGACGCAGCCGCAGCCATCCGCCGAGTGCCGGGGGTTAGCATTGTTGAAAACCGCTTTGTGTTAATTCGTGGTCTTGGTACCCGGTACAACAACGTTTTAATTAACGATGTTATCGCGCCTTCAACAGAAGTTGAGTCGCGTTCTTTCTCATTTGATATTGTACCCAGCAACATCCTTGATCGGATGATTGTCTACAAATCGGGATCAGCTGAGCTACCAGGAGATTTTGCGGGCGGTGTTATCAAAATATACACAAAACGTCGGCCAGAACAAAATTTCACGGATGTTGGGGTTACAGTAGGTTATAGAGCAAATACGACCTTCCAGAATGTTCAGTCTCATGAAAGGGGGGGGCTGAATGTTTTAGGGTTATGGGATGCTAAACAACAGCTTCCAACAAGCTTTCCGAGCAGTTCGGCTGAGTTTAATAGCTTAAGTTCTGTACGCCGAGCGTCCTATGCCCGATTGTTACCTAATAATTGGGGAATAAAGAATATTACTGCTGCACCTGATGTAAGGCTTGCCATTAATACAGGACGGCGGTTTGATGTTGGTAATGTGCGGGTTAGCAATTTAACCAGTATCAACTACGCATTAACAAACCAATTTTCTAACGTTGATCTAAGATTGTACGAAAATACAACGGCCAATGATGTTCAACAACAATACAATGATGCTACTTACGCACGAGGCACTCGCTTAGGCGTATTGCACAACTGGACATTGCGTTTCTCGCCTGCCTTTACTTTAGAATGGAAAACGTTATTTAACCAGTTAAGCTCTACTGAAACCGTTGTTAGAAACGGTAGCTTCGTTATTGATGGGGTTGACGTTCAAGGTTACTCCGAACGTTTCGAAAACCGTAGTATTTTGAACACGCAGGTTTCAGGTGAACATTCGCTGAGCGAACTAAGCAAAGTGAACTGGATCGCCAGCTATAGCTACTCTGGTCGTTGGGAGCCTGATTGGAAACGTGCCCAGTATACTCGTACGCAAGGTGCTACGGGCCCCGATGGCCAGCCTGAGCCCTTCCGGCTTAACATACCTGTACAACCTAATCCTTTAAACGTAGGTCGCTTTTACTCAACGCTAAATGAGCAGGTCGGTTCATTAGTTGGTAACTACGAACATACATTCGGTAATCCAAGTGATCGTGAGCCAAATCGTATTCGGGCTGGGTTTTACGGTGAAAGCCGGAACCGTGATTTTTCTGCTCGCTTCTACGGATATGAGCGGGTAGGTTTAATCAATAATATTAGCGGACTAGGTATTGGGCAGGCATTTGCTCCTGAAAACGTTACGGGGCGAGAAGGAAGCTTTAGCCTCTTAGATGGTACAGTTGACAATGATTCATACAATGGTAAGAATACGTACTTAGCCGGTTACGTATCTGGAGATGTTAATTTCGGCGCACGGGCGAACTTAACACTTGGTTTTCGAGGAGAATTCTATAACCAGACTTTACGATTGACGCAAGCGAGGACTCCGTTAGTAGACAACAATATTTTTAGTCCACTGCCTTCGGTCAATTTTACATATAAGCTAACTGACCGGCATAACTTACGATTTGCTTACTCATCAACAGTGAACCGGCCTGAACTAAGAGAGTTAGCTCCGTTCCGGTATTATGACTTTGCCCGGCAGCTTGAAGTGAGAGGTAATACAACACTCAAAACGGCCACTATTCAGAACTTTGATGTTAAGTATGAGTTCTATCCAACGCCTAACGAGTTAATCTCGATAACTGGTTTTTACAAAGACTTTACTAACCCGATTGAGTCATTCTTGATTCCAATTCCTGGTGCTTTCCAATTCACATTTACCAATGCTCTATCAGCTCGTAATTATGGTGTGGAAGTGGAATTTCGGAAAGGTTTTGCTAATTCGAGCAGTGTGTTCTTACAAAACCTTCAGGTAGTTGGAAATGCGTCATTAATAAACAGCCGCGTGACTACAGGTGATTTTATTGAAGCAACGGGGCCAAGTGGAAATGTAGAACGCTTTGGTAATAGCACCGATCGGAACCGGGCATTGGCTAATCAGTCTCCCTATCTTGTTAACCTAGGACTGTATTATGCTAATCCTACTTCTGGATGGCAGTATAACCTGCTTTACAACGTGGCTGGACCACGTATCTTCTTAGTGGGTAATATTGACGATCCAACAACCTATGAGATGCCTCGGCATGTAGTTGATTTCAACATCAGCAAAACGTTCAAAAAACAGTTTGAATTAAGATTAGGCGTACAGGACATCTTCAACGCGCCTTTCCGTTATGCCCAAGATTTTAATGGAGATCGTAAGATTGGGAAAGACGTTACCTCCCGTAGCGCTGATGCGGACCAGAATTATATAAATTATCGACGTGGTCAGTACGTAACCTTGACTGGAGTTTACACCTTTGGCCGTCGGATTATTGTACCTTAATAAGTAATGCTCAACGGAAATAATAATCAAATCTAACTAATCAATTTTTATGCAATTTATTAAACGCTTCCAGTATCTTTTGCTCTTGGCGCTAGGTCTGACAGTGGCCATATCTTCCTGTAAAAACGACGATCAGCCAACACCAGATCCGTTATCCATTACATCTATTAGCCCAACTTCAGCTCCTATTGGCGCATCTGTTGTTATCACTGGAACAAACTTTAGTGCAACGCCCGCCAGTAACACTGTGGTGTTTAGTGGGAATGCGGTGGCACAGGTTACAGGAGCCAATACGACGTCGTTAACGGTAATAGTACCGACTAATGCTCAAAATGGCCCGATCTCTATTACGTCAGGTGGTACGACGGTGCAATCACCATCAACGGCAAGTTTCAGTTTGTCTAATCGACCAGTAGTAACGTTACCGAACTCGATTCCGACTAGCCAAACCTTGTCACCGGGTACTATATATCAGTTGCGCGGCTATGTGTATGTAAGAAGTGGAGCAGTATTAACCATATTGCCTGGCACCATCATTCGCGGAGGTAATCAGAGCCAAGATCCAGAAAATCAAAACCATGCTGGTACATTGATTATTGAAAGAGGTGCACGTATAGATGCCCGTGGTACAGCCCAGTCTCCCATTGTGTTTACTTCAGGACAGCCAGCGAATTCTCGCAAATATGGTGACTGGGGTGGAATTGTATTGATTGGACGAGCGCCCGTTAACCAAGGAACTGACCGTGCATTCGAAGGTGGTATTGCCGGAACATTTGACCCTAGCTTAACTGCCGCAGATGACAACTCAGGTACGCTCCAGTACGTTCGAATCGAGTTTCCAGGTGTTGCTCTGTCTGCTACGCCCAATAGTGAAATTAACGGTTTAACCTGCTACCAAGTTGGTTCAGGTACAACTATTGACCACGTGCAAGTTTCTTACAGTGGTGACGACGCATTTGAATGGTTTGGTGGTACTGTGAACGCTAAATATCTGGTTGCACACCGTACATTCGATGATGATTTCGATACAGATTATGGCTACACGGGCAAAGTTCAGTTTGGCGTTGCTCTACGTGATCCTAACGTTGCTGACCAGTCTGGTTCAGAAGCATTTGAATCAGATAATTTCGACCCGGGCGTACCTCTTATTGCTGGCCGGCCACAAACGGCTCCAATATTTGCCAATTTCAGTGCCTTTGCTTTTAATCCTGGTGTACCTAACCAAGCAAACACAAGTGGTGGCTCTGGCGCTTATAGAGCGGCTATGCACCTGCGCCGGAATACAAAAATTAGTATTTATAACACGGTGTGTACAGGCTTCCCAGAGGGATTACGTTTAGAAGGTACAACTGCGGGGACATTAGCTAACATTAATGATGGCAGCTTAGACTTACAGGGCATTGTATTTGGAAACTCAGAAAATCCAGGTTCAACAACGGTTGTACGTGGTATAGGGGATATTACTACAGCAGCTGCTCAAGCTTATTTCAACGCAGCTACTCGTAAGAACCAAATTTTACCGACTGATATCACGCCCCTGTTGCTAAATGCTCAGAACTTTAATCTGACGGCTCCTAATTTCCTACCGCAAAGTGGTTCTCCGCTATTAGTCGCTGCTAATGCAGCATCAGGTGGTAAACTCGCTGATCCATTCTTTACACCTGCTCCTTACCGTGGCGCTTTTAATACCGAAAACTGGACGGCAGGCTGGACCAACTTTGATCCACAAACTACGAATTACGATCAATAAGCTTTCAAATTAATTTTCATATTGGTGTCGCACGAAAGGGCCGGAGCTTTGCTCTGGCTTTTTTCTTTTTACAGAAAAATCTAGAAACGTATAAGCCATAAGTTAATTAACGGGAGATCTGTAAAAGTTATGGCGAAGATGTGTAAAGGCGTATTCTGATTACGTGTACGCATCTGTTTAGCCCTACCTGACTAGCCATAACAACTAAATGAACGAAGGAATAGGCATGAAGATTGATAGAATTAATCGACGGTTTGTTACTTTCTGAAAAACACTCCGTCTAATAGCCGACTAAGTCGATGAACTTTTAGATAGTATCTGCGTGTTTGCGAGTAAATCTGTGGAGAAGAAAGGCAATTAGCTGAGATAAATGCAACCGTTTAGCACATTTTGTGTAAAAGACGCCTAAGATTTTGGCTGATTGTTAAGACCTTAGTAATTTGGCCACTTGTAAGTGGTAGATCACCAACGTAAGTAGTACTCACCAAATCACTGTAACCCTCTTAGGCACCGTAACAATGATCTCTAAGAAAGCTAAGTATGCCATCAAGGCCCTTAAGGTTTTGACTGAAGAGTACGGGAAAGGTCCCGTGCTGATTTCTTACATTTCGGCAAAAGAAAATATCCCGAAGAAATTCTTAGAGGCCATTCTGCTGGAATTGCGGAATCATGGTATTCTGCAAAGCCAAAAGGGCAAAGGAGGAGGGTATTTGCTACGTGTGGATCCAGGCCGCGTTAATCTGGCGCAGGTTCTGCGTGTCATCGACGGTCCGATTGCGCCTACCCCTTGCGTATCGTTTAATTTCTACGTAAAGTGCGACGACTGCACCGACGAGATAACTTGTGCTCTTAAGCCGATTATGGAGCGCGTGCGGGACGCCAATCTCGGTGTATACGAAAACACAACGTTGCTTTCCTTTCAGAATCCAACGTCAATAGAAACAAAAGAGATTCCCATTGGCGCTAAGGCCGCTGAATTAACCGAAGCGGCATCCAACCGGATGTCTGCATAAATACAAGTTAAAAAGTTGTAGGGTCACAGAGTTGTATAGTTAATGATGGCAAAGCCAACTATACAGCTCTATGACCCTACAACTTTTTAACTATCTACTCAGGTTGATGCTCTTTCCTGAGTAAATCGTTCACGGTTTTAACGGGATTAAATGTAATCAGTGGCACCTCCACAAAAATTGTATTCCAGTCGGCCATGGCGCCATTCCATAAACCAGGTAATTCCTGCGCTTTGAGGTCTTTTCCATCCTTCGATTTAGCGGTGATAAAGCCTGTTTGTGGATCTCGGTAAGTTGGTAGATCGTATTTCTTACCCTCACGGTCTTTTAAGCCACAAACCAGGTCTACGGGGTTGAAGTGGGTCGCTTCATCGAAGATCGATTTCTGTTGGGGATTGGCCAGATCAATCTGTGCTGACTCAACCACCTGCAACGAAACCGAACCATCTTGATTTTTAGCCCAGAACGGTCCTCCGCCCGGCTCGCCCACGTTTTTTACCATACCACACACTCGAACCGGCCGGTTCAATTTCTGCTTGTAATACGCCAGCTTTTCGGATCTCGACAGACTCTCGAAGCCGGCTGGTGGCAGGGTGAAGAGCGTCCGACGTAGCAGTTCATCCGCTTCGGCGAGATAGCCATCGCTGACGTCGTCGGATTGGCTTTCCAGCAACCCTTGCAAACGGGCAATTTGCTGTTGAGCATCCAGTAAAACGGCGGCAATCACCTTTTTGTACGTAACGGTTGGCTCCTTAATCTCATCAGGAACAACGTTATCAATGTTTTTAATGAAAACGATGTCCGCGTCGATGTCATTGAGGTTTTCAATCAAAGCGCCATGACCAGCCGGCCGGAATAACAGCGACCCATCGTTGTTGCGAAATGGCGAATTATCTATGTTAACGGATATGGTGTCCGTTGCTTTTTTCTGCTCTGAAAACGACACCTCAAACGTTACGCCAAGCCAGGCTTCGTAATCGGCTTTTTCCTGGTGGATCAATTCTTCAAAACGATCGCGGTGCTCGGGCGAAACAGTAAAGTGAATTTTCACCAGGCCATTAGAATTGGCGTAAGCTGCGCCTTCGACGAGGTGCTCTTCAACAGGAGTGCGTGCCCCATCCGGATAGCGGTGAAATTTGAGCAATCCTTTGGGCAGGTTGCCGTACTCTAGCCCGTCTTCGGTTAACAAGAAGCGGAGTATCGTCTGCCGATCGTTGTTAGTAACTGCTTTGTCCAAGTCGGCTCCTTTAACGGCCATAGCCGCTTTCAGGTCTTCATAAAAAGCAAAATCAGTTAAACGGGCAAACACCTCGTCGGTTGCTTTGTCGAACTTACCATCCAAGGCCGCAAATAATGATTTGAACATCCGCGTAGCAGCGCCGGAAGCGGGCACAAATTTTACCAAATCACGCGTGGAGGCCGCTTCATCGAATCTATGGAGGTACGTGCCTAATTCGTCTTCATCGATACGGATGATTCCATCTCCCACTGTAGCGGCCTTAATGACGTTGAGGTACGGAAATCCTTCTACAAAATGTTGTATCTGTTGATTTATCTGGTCAAGTGATACACCCTGTGCCAGCATCTGGTCCTGATCTTGCTCGGTAAACTGCATCGTCTAAATGAAAATAAAAGCGTTAGGAGGTCAGCAAATTGGGTATTTCGACAACATGACGCAAATCAATTTATCGCTAGGAACCAGTTGCCTGCGTGAACCGTCCGTTAAGGAATTACTTTATAGACAAACATACCTCTTCAAGTGTTTACCTTTGTTTTGTTATGAACACCTTCGCAACTCCGCAGTTGAAGCTGATTGCTTTCGATGCCGATGACACACTATGGGTCAATGAGCCGAATTACGTTAACGTGCAGCAACGGCTGTGCGAACTGCTCATGCATCACATTGATCAGGAAACGCTATCCAAACGGTTCTACGATACCCAGATCCGAAATCTACAACTGTTTGGGTATGGGGCAAAAGGCATGACCTTATCCATGATCGAAACGGCTATCGAACTCACCAATGGAGCCGTAACGGGAACAGAAATACAGCAGATTATTGACATCGGAAAGGAACTGCTCACGTTTCCGATTGACGTGCTCGACGGTGTACACGACGTCTTGGACGTGCTCGCTAAACGGTACGACCTCATGGTGCTAACCAAAGGCGATCTGTTTGATCAGGAAAGCAAAATCGCCCGCTCAGGGTTAGGTCATTTTTTCAAACACGTTGAAATCGTCAGCGAAAAAAACGAGACGACGTACCAGCGCATTTTACAGAAATATAACATTCAACCCACCGAGTTCCTGATGATTGGTAACTCGTTGAAGTCAGATGTGCTGCCGGTGGTGCACATTGGGGCGCGGGCCGCACATGTGCCGTATGCGGTTACCTGGGCGCACGAGCGGGTAGGCGAGGAGCAGCTGGTCGGCAAGTCGTTTGCTACGTTCAGCAGTGTACGGGATGTGCTGGGATGGCTTGAGGTTACAGCAGTGTAAACGCGTCGGCATCGAGATTAGCTGGAAACTTTTCTCGAAAAGCCTCGAGCTCTTCCAGTGATAACGTCTGCTGATGAACGGCTTCGGTGTCCGCCTGGCGAAATAAGACTTCCCCCTTGAAATCTATGACGGCTGATTCGCCCGAATAGGAGTGTCCATTACCATCCTGACCCACTCGATTCACGCCGATAACGTAGCTTAAGTTCTCGATAGCGCGAGCCTGCAACAAGGTATTCCAGGCCGTACGACGAGCCGACGGCCAGTTGGCGACATACAAAAGTAAATCGTAGGCAAAGTCAGTGGTTTCGGCCTGTCGGTTGCGGCTCCAGACCGGAAAGCGAAGGTCATAGCAAATAAGCGGACAGATACGCCAGCCTTTCCATTCTTTCACGAGCCGACGGCTTCCGGCCGCATAAGTCCTGTCTTCGCCCGCCATACGAAAGAGGTGACGCTTATCATAGGTGTCAAATTGGCCGTCTGGCTGCATCCAGATCAGCCGGTTGAAGAATTGACGACCGGCCGGGTTTCCTTCCTGCACGACGTAGCTGCCCGTCACGACGGCACCCGTTTGAGCGGCCATCTGCTTCATCCAGCGGAAAGTGGTCAGGTTCATTGGTTCGGCCACTGCGCTGGCATCCATGGTAAAGCCCGTCGTGAACATTTCGGGCAGGACAATCAAGTCGGTTGGCTCGGGCAAGCTGAAAATATGCTCCTCCAGCATGGCCCGGTTCGCGACCGGATCGTGCCAGTATAGATTGGGTTGGAGGAGGGTGATGTGTAGCATGGGGCAGAGGGCTGGGGGTGGAGCTAGGGGCAAGGAGTTTCTTTACCCTTAGCCCCATGCCCCCAGCCCTTCGTGTTACTTCGGAAATTTCATCTTGTACTCCGCATCTGTTTTGCCTTTAGTGATATCAGCTAACTTTTTCTTAATCAACTGACGGCGGAGAGAAGGGAGGTAATCCGTAAAGAGTTTGCCTTCGAGGTGGTCGTATTCGTGCTGGATAATACGGGCGGCCATCCCGTCGTATTCTTCTTCGTGCTCGTTCCAATCGGTGTCGTAGTAATGAATCACCACAATTTCGGGCCGGAACACCTCGCCCCGAATACCCGGGATGCTCAGGCAGCCCTCCTCAAAACCCCAGTCGTCACCCGCTTCTTCAATGATTTCCGGATTGATAAACACCTTCTTAAAACCTACCAGGCTTTTATCAATATCTTCTTCAGGCTCGTCTTCATTTAAGGGGGCGCCGTCAACGACAAACATGCGGATGCTCTGACCAATCTGCGGAGCGGCCAGACCCACGCCCGATGCGGCATACATTGTTTCGAACATGTTTTCGCTTAGCGTTTTAACATCAATGCTACCTGGTTCAATATCTTTAGCTCGTTTCCGCAGCACTGGGTCGCCGTAGGCAATTATTGGGAGGATCATAATTCAGTTTACGGTTTGTAGTTTACGGTATCGCCGTGTAGTACCTCGATGGCACTATAAAACGGCAATTCGTCAACGCCAAACTATTTTTTGCTTTCCATATATGACTGAAGGATAATGGCCGCGCTGACTTTGTCAATGTTGCCTTTCTCACGCCGGTCCTTCTTGGTGCTACCACTCGCGATCATGGCTTGTAAGGCCATCGCTGATGTAAAGCGCTCATCATGCCAATAAACCGGAATGTCGGGCAAAGCGTTCTGCAAATGGGTCACGAACTTACGAACGCGCGGGGTATTATCAGTATCAGTACCATCCAGCCGCTTTGGCAAGCCAACAATAAACGCTTCAACCGGCTCCCGCTCTACGTAAGCTTTAAGGTATTTCAGTAGCTCATGCGAAGGTACCGTTTCTAACGCCGAAGCAATCAATTGCAGCGGGTCAGTAACAGCAATGCCGGTGCGTTTAGCGCCGTAGTCGAGTGCGAGGAGTCTGGCCATTTCCTGGCAAAGGTACGAAAATTAGAGGATAGGGGTGATTTGATGACACTTTATGCGTTCCCGTAGCGACCGGTTTAAACCGGTCGCTACGGGAAGCTGTTACAAAGAACTGTTCACAATGAGTTCCTTTTCTAGAAGGGTTAACCTTCTGCTTCTCGCCATTTCGCTACGTCCTCCTGGGTATCCAGGTCAACAGCTGCCAGCGGGAAAGGAACTTCAGCGCAATCGGCCGTAAATTGCTGAATGAGTTTACGGGCGCCCGTGTCGCCCTTTAAGTCCATAAATATTGACTTGTAACGGGCATTGAATAAAGCCGGAACACCAAGATGACTTGGTTCAGCGTAGCGACAGGCCACAATGCCCTTGCCCGTTTGCTGCTGTGTTGCTATGAGTTGCCGGAGCAAGTCAACGGTTACGTAAGGCTGATCGGTCAGCAATACCAGAAAGGCATCAATGGACTCTGCATCGAGTGAAGCCAGTCCCATGCGCAACGAGGAGGCCAAGCCTTCGCTCCAGTCCGCATTGATGGGCATTGTCACGGGTAAATCGGCCAATTCAGGCGCAATACGCTCATGATTAGCACCGAGCACCACCACCACTGCCGATCCAGCTTGTAGCAACAACGCTTCTTCCGTAATGCGCCGAACCAGCGATTTGCCATTATAGGTTAGCAATTGCTTTAGCTCGCCACCTAAGCGTGTTGAAGCGCCCGCAGCCAGAATGATGGTGGCAACGTTCATCCGTTACTCAGTAAAATCAATAGTATCGGGCTGCCGACGGTAGGCTGAGGCATTTCCTGATAACCGCTCGTGAATGGGACCAGGAATGTCCTTGAGAAAGCCACCGGCCCGCTTGGCAAAAAAGGCTCTGATTTCGGCAATGATTGACAAGGCGATCTCATCGGGTGTTTCAGCGCCAAGATCGAGGCCGATAGGTGCGTGAATTCGGTTGAGAACTTCCTTGGGAAGAAACAGCCCATCTTTCTCGAACTCAGCCTGCATTTTGTCGAACCGTTTGCGCGGCCCCAACATACCAATGTAGGGTATGTCTGTCGTTAGTAAGGCCTGTAATACGGCCCGGTCGTAATTGAAATTATGCGACATCAATACGGCGGCTGTTCGCTCTGTGACGGTGACCTGATCAAGCACGGCTGTTCGATCGGCGAATACGACGCAGGTGGCTACCGGAAACCGCTTCGGAGCCAGATGCGCTACACAGTCGTCGGTAACCGTAACTTGCCAGCCGAGTTCGCGGGCTAGCTTTGTCACGGGAATAACGTCGTAGCCAGCTCCGAAAATAACTAGCTCGATGCCGGGGTCAATGCGCTCAACGAATAGCTCAACGTTGTTTGAAGAGAGGGTATACGTTGCCGTGAGTGGTTTACCACTGGCAAACACATCCTGCATGTCGCTGTATAGCCAATCGGGTATAGACTCTCCGGCTTGTTCTGTTAAAATAAACCGGCTACCGGGTGTCAGGTCGGGTACGTCGCTTTTCAATACAGTCGCCAAGGCCCGTACGTCACGCTTTTGGACAAACTCCCTCAGCAACGCAACCGGATTTTGTGGATTGGCCGGGTCAATTGGTTCAATCAATACGTCGATAATGCCATTGCACCCCAACCCAACGCCAAAGCTGTTTGCTCCATCGTCCATGGTGTCATAAGTAACCACAATAGGAGCGCCATCGCGCATCACCTGACGAGCCTTGCGTAAGGCATCGCCCTCCAGGCATCCGCCACTGATGGCTCCTTCCCAACGACCATCGTCGGTAATCAGCATACGCGCCCCTGGTCGGCGATACGACGAGCCTTCAACCCAAACAACCGTCGCCAGTGCGGCTTTACGCTGTTCGAAATCGATTTGCTCATAAACTTCCAGTATGCGGCTAATTTCCTTCATGAATGTTGCATCAAACCTTTCCTAAGTCGAAAGGTAATTTTCGGATACGTTTGCCGGTGGCCGCAAAAACGGCATTGGCCAGTGCCGGAGCTAATGGCGGTAAACCTGGCTCGCCAACCCCTTTGATGGTTGGTCCGCCTTCGGCTAGTATATGAACCTCCACAGCTGGCATTTCGTTAATCCGCAACATGCGATTCGTATCAAAATTGGATTGAACGGTCTGCCCTTTGTCAAACGTAATGGCATCTTTGGTCGCGGCCGTAAGCGCCATAGCGACGGAACCTTCAATTTGAGCCTTCACATTGTCGGGGTTGACCACCGTGCCTAAGTCAATCACGCAATAAACCTTCTCAACTTTCACTGAGCCGTCAGCCTGTTTAGAAACCTCAACAACCTGACCGGCTAATCCGGCAAAGAACTCCCACTGAGCTACGCCCCGACCCCAACCGGCCGGTAAGGGCTTATCCCAGTTTGATACCTCTTTCAGCTTTGTCAGTACCCGTTTGGCGTCAGACTCCTTCGTCAGCATACCCAATCGAAACGCCATCGGGTCTTTTCCGGCTTTCTGCGCCATTTCGTCCAGGAAACACTCGTGCGCAAAAGCCAAAGTCGAACTTGTCACGGATCGCCAATACGTTAGCGGAACGTGTATGTCTGCATGGACGTAGCGCGTTGTCAGATTTGGGATTTCATATTTCTGCTCGCCGGTGCCTTCGAGCATGGTGCCGTCGGGCTTGGTCTTGTCGTACTTCTCCTGCATCGTTGCGTCGATGGAAGGCGCAATGACTTTATGTTGGAGCGCTACTGGCTGACCATCGGCCGACAATGCTCCGCGCATGGCCGAGAAGGTCATCGGTCGGAAGGGACCAAGTTTAGTGTCGTCTTCGCGTGTCCAGACAACTTTAACGGGTTTACCGATGGTTTTGGACAACAAGGCGGCTTCAACGGCGAAGTCTTGCGTCAATCGTCGGCCAAACCCTCCGCCATTGAACAAGACGTGTACGGTGATGTTATCTTTAGGAATCTTCAACACCTTCGACACCTCATCCTTCACCAGATCACCACCCTGCGATGACACCCAAATCTCAACTTTGTCGCCGGGCGAATCCACGCTGGGCGAATCCACGCTGGGCTTGTAATGGGCCAACGCATTCATGGGTTCCATGGTGGAGTGGCTCACCATCGGCGTTTCATAGAACGCTTCGAGTTGATTCGGCGAGTCGGTAAACGCTTTGTCGAAATCGCCTGTTTTATGACCGACAACTCCGTCATTCTTAGCTAAATCGCGCAGGTGATTTTCGAAATCAACTGAGCTGAATTTGTCTAAATCCTGATGATTCCACTGCACCGTCAGGGCTTTACGTCCCTGTAAGGCCGCCCAGTAGTTGTCAGCGACAACGGCTACGCCCTCAAAGCGGTTTTTGCCCATCACACGCTCAACTTTTACCACCTGCCGCACGCCTTTTACTTTAGAAGCTTTAGATGCGTCGAAGCTGGTCAATGTACTGCCCAGTACCGGACAACGCTCGACCGAAGCATACACCATACCCGGTACCTTAGCGTCAATGCCGAACGTCGCCTGGCCAGACGACTTTAAGGGGACATCGGGCCGGGGTGTGGACTTGCCCAGCATAGTAAAGTTTTTCGGGTCTTTAAGGGGCGGATCTTTGGGAACCGGTAGCTTGGCGGCTACGTCAGCTAGTTGCCCATAGGTCAGCCGTTTGTTGCTTGGCTTATGAAGAATTGTCGCATTTTCGGCGATGCATTCTTCCAGCGGCACGTTCCATTGCTGGCTAGCCGCCTGCCGAAGCATCTCACGAGCTGATGCGCCCACTTTTCGCATCTGAGTATACCCTCCCCGGATGGAGCCGCTACCGCCCACCGCCTGCGACCAGGTATCACCGAACCGGCTTTCGCCCCCGGTTTGCTGAATAACGACTTTACTGAGGGAGACTTCCAATTCTTCAGCAATCAAAGCGGGCACTGACTGATAGGTCCCCTGACCAATCTCGGGCCGAGGGTTCATGATGGTAATCCGTCCAGATTTCTGAATGAGAATGAACGGAGTCAGCTCGACGGATTCGGGCAGGCTACTGAGGTTCAGTACTGGACCTGCGATAGCTTCGGTTGAAGGAAAGCCAAGTGCAAAAGCGGCTCCGGTTAGGCCCGCAGCTTTAAGGAAGTTACGACGGCCAATTGTACCATCAGTTTGTTGGGGCGTTGAGCTCATCGTTTACCAATTTTAGGGGTGGATTTAGGCATCTTAGGCGCTGCGCTGATCGTTGCCGAAGCGGTATGAATGGCCTGCCGAATTCGATTGTACGTACCGCAGCGGCATATATTTCCCTGCATAGCTGTATCAATTTCTTCATCGGAAGGCTTAGGATTCTGCTTCAACAGCGCCACCGCCGACATAATTTGCCCCGACTGGCAGTAGCCGCACTGAGGTACCTGATGTTCAATCCATGCTTTCTGAACCGGATGATCTCCGTTTTTCGATATACCTTCAATCGTGGTGATCTTCGACGAGGCAGCCGCAGATACCGGAACGCTGCACGAGCGCGTGGGCGCACCGTCCAGATGCACCGTGCAAGCTCCGCACTGGGCAATGCCACAGCCGAACTTAGTGCCGGTTAGACCAACCACATCGCGGATCGCCCATAACAGCGGCATCTCAGGGTCCACATCGAGTGTACGCACCTGATTGTTGATGGTTAATTTTATCGAAGCCATTCGTAGAAAGCTGAGAAAGAATTAAATCAATAATTAATGGGTAAAGATAGATAACCGAGCAATTAGCCAATCGAAAGTTAACCAGTTAAAACGGAAAATCATACACCCAAAGGTCTTACCTTCGAGCTTCGCAACCCTGCCCTTTATGCTTCAAATGAATTTTTGCCCAAACTGCGCCAGTCCATTGGTAAAAGGGGAGGCCAGTGGCCGTGAGCGGCTAATCTGTTCGAAACCCTGTGGCTATATTTTCTACGATAATCCACTTCCGGTGGTGGGGGCTATTGTCGAATATGATAATGATACGGTGGTCTTGACACAAAACATCGGCTGGCCAGCCGATTGGTTTGGCATTGTTACCGGCTTTCTGGAAAAAGGCGAAGAACCGGCGGATGCCATATTACGTGAGATTCGGGAGGAGACGGGTTTAACGGACGCCCGCATTGTGGAGTTCTTAGGCATTTACACCTTTTACCAGCGAAACGAAGTAATTTTCACGTATCACGTTCGGGCATCGGGAGCAATCGTTATGGACCAGACCGAACTACAGGCCATTAAAGTGGTGCCAATTGCTGAGATTAAGCCGTGGCCGTTCGGGACGGGACCAGCGGTAAAAGAATGGCAGGCTAAACGACTGGGCTTGGCTACAGGGATTTAATGAGCTGTATCTCATCAAACTTGTTTTAGTGTATATTCGTTTTCTTGAAAACGCTGTTTGGCGAAGCCTCCCCCTTCGCTAACCATTAGCCACAACCCAACGGGCCGGACACCACCCTTTGACCAGCTCACAGCCCGAACATTGGCGGCCATTTTCGAGGACTTTTACGTACGTAGCGCTGACACCATTACGCTCTATATTTGTGCCTCTTACGACGGCCGTCAGGTGCTTCGACAGCAGTTATTTCACCGGTGGTTCTATTATTTTGAACGCGATGATTTTGCGAAACTAGACGAGATTATTCGCGACTCAACTGGTACGGTTTATCCGTTAACCCTTATTGTCAAACGAAAAAATCCGCATAGGGCCGAGGTATTTGAAGCATTCATGCGGGTTACATCGGGATACAATGCCGACAAGTAGCCGATTCACCTATCTTTGCGGCCAATTAATCACTAGCCAGATGTATGACTGCTTTCGACACCGTCACGGAATACTACAACGCCTTTAACCGCAAAGACTGGGCCGCTATGCTCAACTTGGTTCATACTGACGTTCGCCACGATAGCAATCAGGGAGCGACACGGGTAGGCAAAGACTTATTTACCCAGTTTCTACAGCACATGGACGCCTGCTACGACGAAACGTTGACCGACATGGTCATCCTGACAGAGCCGACCGGAAGCCGGGTTGCCTGTGAGTTTGTCGTCAATGGCGTTTATAAACAAACGGATGGCGATCTGCCCGCGGCTACCGGACAAACATACGTTTTACCCGCTGGTTCGTTTCTGGAAGTGGCAGATGGACTGATCACCCGGATTACAACGTATTACAATCTGCCGCTTTGGGAATCGTTGGTGTTGGATAAATAAGATGGCTCGTGGCAGCAGAACCGCTTTCCGATCTCAGGTTTCTACGTTCAACGGGCTCTCAATTCCGTACTGTATTTGACGAATTAGCGGCCCTGCGGATTGCCGTTTTTCGCGAATTCCCTTACTTGTACGAAGGCTCTGTTGCCTACGAGAAAGAGTATCTGGAAACATACGCTCGCTCAGAACGTTCGCTGCTTTTTGCCGTTTACGACGACGATCGAATGATTGGCGCTACGACTGCGCTGCCCTTGCTGGATGAAACAGAAGACGTACAGCAGCCGTTTCGTGAGACAGGCTACAATCTTGATACAATAGTCTATTTTGGCGAAAGCATTCTGTTGCCTGAGTACCGAGGCCTAGGATTGGGCCATCGGTTCTTTGACGAACGTGAAGCCCATGCCCGTCAGTTTAATCAATACACGACTACCTGTTTCTGCGCCGTTCAGCGCCCTGACGACCACCCGCTTCGCCCCGTCAACTATCAGCCACTGGATGCGTTCTGGCATAAACGGGGTTACCATCGTGAGCCGAATTTACAAAGCACTTTTACATGGCCTGATCGCAGCGAAACGGTGTCTACGCCTAAACAAATGGTGTACTGGATGAAGTCGATTCAGTAGCCTCGGCCAACATAAACGTCAAACCAGCGGTTGTTCTCCTGAATACAACGAGCAACTATATGGAAACAACCGCAACAGTGGACCGTACGTCCGAAGATCATGAAATAGGCATTGGCGTTATTGGCATGGGCGGATTTGGCCTGTTTGCCGTTCAGCAATTCCTGCAAACCCCCCATACCCGCCTGGTGGCAATTGCCGGGTCAAGCCGTGATGAGGCTCATCGTACGGCCAAGCGTTTTGGCGCCGAAATGCTGAGTAGTCTTGACGAGCTGGTTAACCATCCCGAGGTAGATATAGTCTATATTGCAACCCCTCCTTTCATGCACTACGAGCAAGCGATGCTGGCTCTAAATGCAGGAAAGCATGTTATCTGCGAAAAGCCGCTGGCTATGAATCCGGAACAGGGCCGCGAAATGCTGGAAACGGCCGCACAGAAAGGGTTGCTTATGGTTACAAACCTGATGCAGCGCTATAACCCTATGTTCGCCCGCATCAAACACTTGATTGACAAGAAGCTACTGGGCGAATTCTTGCACGGCTACTTTGAAAATTATGCTGGCGACGAAGGTCTTTCACCTGAACACTGGTTTTGGGATCGCAGCAAAAGCGGAGGTATCTTCATTGAGCACGGAGTTCACTTTTTCGATATGTTCGCCGGTTGGCTCGGCGATGGCACCGTGAAAGCGGCACAAGTGCTGAAAAGACCAGGCTCTGATGGCCGCGCGTCGGACCGCATCGAAGATCAGGTGCAGGCCACAGTCGAATATGGCGATGATGAAACCGGCCGTAAACTGGTCAACTTCTACCACGGATTTACGCAAACCGGACGCATGGATCGGCAGGAGATGCGGCTTCTGTTTGAACGGGGGGATATTACCTTGTACGAATGGGTACCAACGCGCATGGTGATGCGGTGCGTAGTTGACGAAGAAACGACGCGTGCGTTGATGGATTTGTTTCCTGGTGCTCAGCTAAACGTAACGGACAACATCAATGGCAAAGAACCAATACGAGGACGCCATAAGGAATTCTACGCCTACCAGAAAATAGAGCTGCGGTTTGGCTTTGGCGAAGAGAAACAGCACTTATACAGCGAACTACTTCGTCTAATGTTCCGCGATCAGGTCAGTGGTATAAAGTATCCCGACACGCACCGTATCATTACTGAGCAAAACGGTTTACGCTCGTTGGAAACAGCTACACAAGCCGATCAGATGGCTCGTCAATCGTAGATTGCGCAACGCAATAATGACCTATTAATAAAAAAATTTAAAAATATTGCACGCTATAGGCAAACAACCTGCTTAATGGCTGTTGAGCTACTTGTTTTTTTTCGACCTTTACGCTGTCATACTAATTCTCCGCACAGCGCATGATCACGGAGTCACCACTACTCGACAATCCAGACGGACCGGTGCCAGGCATTACCCCCACCGGTGGCCCCATTCAATCGGCCATCACCTACGAGAAAATCCCGACGCACATTTATGCTGACGCTAAAGACGCCAGCCGCGCCGTGGCCCAGGAAATTGCCGACCTGATTCGGCAAAAGCAAAGCGAAGGCAAGCCTTGTGTTTTAGGCTTAGCCACTGGCTCATCGCCCAAAACAGTATACGCCGAACTTATTCGGATGCACCGCGAGGAAGGATTGAGCTTCCGCAATGTAGTTACGTTTAACCTGGACGAGTATTACCCCATGGAACCCGATTCGCTGCAAAGCTACTGGCGGTTTATGCGGGAGCAACTATTCGATCACGTCGACATTCCCCAAGGGAACTACCATGTTCCGGATGGAACGGTTCGGGTTGATAAAGTAGGCGAATTTGCGAAGCAGTACGAAGCCGATATCGAAGCCGCGGGTGGACTCGATTTTCAGTTGCTGGGTATCGGTGGTAATGGCCACATCGGTTTCAACGAACCGGGGTCGCTTATTAACTCGCACACTCGGTTGATGATGCTCGACAACTCGACTCGGGCTGCGGCATCATCCGATTTTGGTGGTTTGCCAAAAACTCCGCGTAAAGCCATTACGATGGGTGTTGCCAGTATCCTGAATGCCCGGCGTGTTGTGCTGTTGGCGTGGGGTGAGCGCAAGGCGCCCGTTATTCGGGGTGCTGTAGAAGGTTTAGTAACCGAGTTGAACCCTGCATCGTATCTGCAAACCCACCCGAATGCGCTGTTTGTGATTGATGAAGCAGCTGCCTCTGAGTTAACCCGTATGAAAACACCCTGGTTGGTGGATTCAGTGGTGTGGGATAACAAGATGAAGAAAAAGGCCGTCACGTATCTGTCATTGACATTGGGTAAGCCGGTTCTGAAGCTCACCGACCGCGACTATAACGATAACGGTATGAGTGATCTGCTGGCGCAGTATGGACAGGCGTATGACATTAATATCGACGTTTTTAACCAGCTTCAGCATACCATCACCGGCTGGCCAGGTGGTAAACCGAATGCCGACGATACGAACCGTCCCGAGCGTGCCCTGCCCGCTCATAAGCGCTGCCTGATTTTCAGCCCCCACCCCGACGACGATATCATTTCGATGGGCGGTACATTCCAACGGCTAGTTGATCAGGGCCACGAGGTGCACATTGGCTACCAGACATCGGGTAACATTGCGGTAGCTGATGATGAGGCACTGCGCTTTGCCGATTACGTGGTGGACTTTAACGCCAAATTTGGTATCAAAAGTCCCGAAGCAACCCGAATTTTCCAGGATGCGGCAGCCTCATTACGTGAGAAGAAGGATAGCGAAAAAGACACGAACGAAGTTCGTTACGTGAAAGGGCTGATTCGGATGGGCGAAGCAAAGTCGACTTGTCGCTTCGTAGGCATTCCGGTCGAAAACGCTCACTTTCTGAACATGCCGTTCTACGAAACGGGCACAGTGGCTAAGAAGCCGCTTAGTGAGGAAGATATTAAGATTACGATGGCCTTAATCGAAGAGATCAAGCCGCATCAGATCTACGCTGCCGGTGACCTTGCCGATCCACACGGTACGCACAAAGTCTGCTTAGATGCCGTGCTAGAAGCCGTTCGCCGTTTGAAACACAAGAATTTCATGAAAGACTGCTGGGTGTGGCTTTATCGGGGTGCCTGGGCTGAGTGGGACATTCATGAGATTGAAATGGCCGTTCCAATGTCGCCGGACCAGGTGATGCGGAAGCGGTTAGGGATCTTCAAGCACCAGTCGCAAAAAGACGGCGTCGTGTATCAGGGTACCGACTCCCGCGAGTTCTGGCAACGGGCCGAAGAGCGTAACCGCGCAACGGCGGGCCTGTACAACCGGCTCGGACTGGCTGAATACGAAGCAATGGAAGCCTTCGTACGCTGGCGGTTTTAGACGCTAATACGTTACAACAACAAACGCCCCCTTGCAAGCTGGTTAGTTTGCAAGGGGGCGTTTGTGTAAGAAGGAGTTTCTATTTATACCAATCCATTAAATTTTCATTCTATCATTTAATATAATACAAAAAATTAATACTATTGCATTTATATATAATAGTTGTATTATATTCAACCTATCCTTTGCGCTAAAACATGACGAAACAGAACAAACAGCGGACAGCCAGGCTCTTTGCTTTGCACGAATTCGTCCGAGATTATTTCACCAAAGCCGACTGGTTCAGAATTGCTTATCTGACCGATAGCCTTGAACTAGTCGAAGATCATCCGCGCTTGTTGAGAAGCCTCGACTTCAAGGATGAAGACTATGACGGAAATAGCCTGCAAGTGCTATCGAAGATGATCAACGACAGTAATGCCAACCTGTACGAAATTGAGCGGTACGTTGAGTTACGAAAACTGGCGGTCAAGCGGCCGGGACCACTAGTGCCGGAGTTTGTGTCAACGGTGCAAACGCGGCAGCCGGAACGCGTGGTTACGTTCGCGCCTGACGTATTTCGGATTCCGGATAAACCCGTTGAAACGAATGTATTGTCCGTGATGATGCCGTTTGAAGCTAAGTTCTCGGGAACTTACGCGGCCATTCGGAATGTGTGCGAAAAACTACAAATTGATTGCAAACGGGCCGACGACATTTGGGACAACAGCATTCTGATCCAGGATGTGTTCGATTTAATTTTTACGTCAAAAGTGGTTATTACTGATTTCACCGACCGAAATCCCAACGTGTTTTATGAAACGGGCGTGGCGCATACGCTTGGCAAGATTGTGATCCCAATTACGCAGTCCGTGGGCGATATCCCATTCGATTTACGTCACCATCGGGCACTAACGTACCTGCCGAACGCAGAGGGTTTAGCCAAGTTAGAAAAAGATTTGGAGAAGAAACTGCGCGTGGTTTTTAGCGTATAGACTCTTTACCGTCCAATCACTTTTACTAAGGTTCCCTGCGCAACCTGGTCGTTTTTCTTAAGGCTGTTCAACACACCGAGTTCTTCAATTCGGCTAGTGGGCATACCTAAGGCGGTCATGACCTCCGTAAAGGTACCGTTGCGTGGGGCCGATTTTATATGAACGCGCTCTGGTTTACGGTTGAGCTTATCCGAGTCGGTGAGTGAACGGAAACCGGATGCCACTCGCTGGAAGGTGCTAAACTGGTTATTGAAATCAGCTACTGTTGCGAGTCCATGCAAGGCATAAATGGCGTTGTTATACTGAATTAGATGGGTGCCAATCTGGAGCGTATTCTTAGGATCAGGCGCTTGTTGCGGCTGGCCTTGCTGCTGTTGTTGCTGCTGCCGGGAAATGATGACAAGCGCTGGATTGCCATTGATAGTCGTCCAATTACTCTCCTGCACGCTTAGCTTCAACTCATTTACCATTGTCTGAGCCGCTTCGTCTAGTGAATTGCCTTTAGCCAGCATGAGAATCATGGCAGATTTCCCGTCTTTGGCACCCATCTGAAATTGGGCTGGCGAGTTCTGGTGCTGCCAACCGTTGGGTACCGGAAACTGGAATCGAAGCTCAGGGTGATAGAACATGTTGTTCTCCACAAAGCCCTGTCTTGGGTCTTCACCGTAGAGAATTCCCTCAATCAGCCTCAAGTAATTGTCACGGTCTATCTGATATTTAGCGGGGTTTTTAGTCTGATAGTCCTTTGCCAGCTCCCGGACTTTAGTGAGTCGATTGCCCGGATCAGGATGCGTCGACATAAATTCGGGTATAGACTGGCCGGAATTATCGGTAATACGCTTCATGGTTCCGAAGAAGTTGGCCATCTGATTGGCATCATAACCAATCTTACTCGAATACTCTACGCCAAGCTTATCGGACTCCGACTCATGTTCGCGGCTGTACTTCAGCAGGAGTACTCCCAATCCTTGTTGCAACGATTCGAGATTCTGGCCTACCACCCCCGGCGCAGCAATAGCTCCTCCAATCAAAGCAACCGTACTGATCAGTTGTGTTGTTTGCTGACGGCCCGAGTGTTGCGCCGTGATGTGACCAATCTCATGCCCGAGCACACCCGCAAACTCAGCTTCGTTATTAAAATGTGCCATGATGCCTCGGGTAAAATAGACGTAGCCGCCGGGTACTGCAAACGCGTTTACTACTGGAGAATCTACAATATAAAACTGGTAAGGCAGGTCAGGACGATGCGAAAGACGGGCCATCGCTTTTCCTTTCTCATTAATAAAGTTGGTCAGCTTTGTGTCGTCATAAAGGCCCATGGTAGCCACAATGGAAGGATGCGACTCCTTTCCCAAAGCGATTTCCTGCTCTTTCGACATCAGGATAAGCTGCCGTTTACCCGTAACGGGGTTCCGCGAGCATCCTACAAAACTGGTAAAGACAACGAATAGAGTTAAATAGGAGAATGCAGTAAAACGTAACATAGAAAGTAAGGTGGATTTAGAAAGAAAAGGCACTGCCATCTGACGAAATACAGGCCAGCACTAATTATAACCAAGCAGAAGGTAGGTTTTGTTTAGCTGGCTTACTTCCGCTTGGTTTTGCCCGTTTTTCGGAGGAACTTTCGGTTTGTCTTTATCGCCCATGCAAACGGCTTCAACGCTTACAACTGATCGGCTGGCTTCTGTAGCTCCTAACCGCCTGCTTTCTCTGGACGCCTTCCGCGGATTGACCGTTGCGGCCATGATTATGGTGAACAATCCCGGCGACTGGAATCACGTGTATCCCCCCCTCGAACATGCTGCCTGGAACGGCTGGACGCCCACGGATCTGATTTTTCCGTTTTTCCTGTTCATCGTTGGCGTCTCAATCACCTTTGCACTGGGCAGAGGAGCGGAGGTCGCTGGACATGGGGTTGTACGGAAGATTGTCAAACGTAGCCTAACGTTGTTTCTGCTAGGGCTGTTCCTGAACTTCTTTCCCAAATTTGACATAATGACCGTTCGTATTCCTGGCGTCTTACAGCGAATTGCCCTTGTGTATCTGGCCTGTTCGCTTATCTTCCTACAAAACACGCCACGTCAGCAGCTGTACATTCTTGGCAGTATTTTGGTTGGCTACTGGCTTCTGATGACACTAGTGCCGGTGCCGGGTGTTGGCTACGCTAACCTCGAACCCGAAACAAACTTAGCGGCCTGGCTTGACCGGACCCTTTTAACCCCCGCTCATGTGTACAAACCAGCCCGAGTCTGGGACCCCGAAGGTTTGTTAAGTACATTACCCGCCGTTGGCACTGGCATTTTAGGGCTGCTAACAGGGGCGTGGTTACGTAGCAGTCGACCAGATACCGAAAAAGTGGCCTGGCTCTTCGTCGCGGGTTGCTTCACAACGCTTGCCGGATTGATTTGGGACGGGTTCTTTCCCATAAATAAAGCGCTCTGGACCAGTTCATTTGTATTGCTGGCTGGGGGATTGGCTATGCTGGGACTGGCCCTTTCTTATTGGCTGATCGATGTGAAGCAACGGCGAAAGGGTGTGCTGCCGTTCGTTGCATTTGGCGTCAACGCCATTACGGTATTTTTTCTTTCGGGACTGATTCCACGGATGATGAGCTTAATCCATGTCAATCAGCCGGATGGTACGCCGGTAGGGTTGAAGGAGTATTTATACAGCACTTACATTGCCCCACCCTTTGCCGATCCTACGAATGCTTCGCTGGCTGGAGCACTGACGTTTGTGTTGATTTGGTTTGTTATCTTGTGGATCATGTACCGAAAAAGCATTATTATTAAGGTGTGACTCGGCATGCTAACGATCTTAAATATCAGATAGAGCGAATCTTGCACTGGGAGCCGTCGGAGTACTGGCGACTGTGCGACTTTACGATCTTAAGTGAGCAGATCATGGCTCATACCGATCAATGGGTAGAAGCGCAGGACTTGCAACGGTTCTGGCGGTCGTCGGCCCACGCCACGCCAGCCTTACTGAACGCCCTGGCCCGCTTTGCCGATTACGCTGACTGGTACGACTTCTGCGCCCGAAACCAGATCGGCGAAATGATTCCAACTCAGCCCGATTTCTTTCATGCGCCCATGTGGGAAATTCCTATGCAGTGGGTTATTGTTCTTTGCTGGTTATCTGTAGTGGCCTCCATACTAGTCAGCATTCTTTTGGTGTACAAGCGATAAACGTTTAGACCAAATACAACGTTATTGCTTCACATTTTACGTATAGAATTTCAACCCTATCTTGAACGACCGAATGGTACGTTTTTCTCTTAGCCTGAGCCTGTTGCTCGGCACGACGTTAGTGTTTGCGCAACCTGCTGCCAAACCTAAGTCAACATCTATTAAACCAGCATCCCGGGTTTCAAAATCATCACCCGTTTCGCTAAGTGTAAATCTTAATGCGCCTATCCCGCTTGACCCTGGGGTAAAGATTGGTAAGCTGCCGAACGGCCTAACGTACTACATTCGCAAGAATACCGAACCCAAAAACCGCGCTGAACTTCGGCTAGTCATTCGGGCGGGGTCGGTGCTGGAAACCGACCGGCAGCAGGGGCTGGCCCACTTCATGGAGCACATGGAGTTTAATGGCACCAAGAACTTCCCAAAAAACGAGCTGGTTAATTTTCTTCAATCGGCGGGCGTCCGGTTTGGAGCTGATTTGAACGCGTACACGGGCTTCGACGAAACGGTTTATCAGCTACCGGTTCCGACCGACTCGGCGAATGTATTCAATCAGGCCTTTCAGATTTTGGAAGATTGGGCGCATAATGCCACCATTGACCCTTCTGAGGTCGATAAAGAGCGGGGAGTGATTCTGGAAGAACGACGCCTTGGGCGCGGTGCCGGTCAGCGGATGCGCGATCAATATTTTCCAGTGTTGTTGAATAACTCGCAATACGCTAAGCGGCTTCCCATTGGTACGGAAGAAGTGTTAACGACCTTTAAAACAGAAACGCTGCAACAGTTTTATAAAGACTGGTATCGTCCTGATTTGATGGCCGTGATTGCCGTTGGCGATTTCGATGAAAAACAAGTAGAAGGTATTATCAGGGAGAAGTTTAGTCGTATTCCGGCCGTTAAAGATGCCAAGCCACGTACTGAATTTACGATTCCGCCCCACGACGATACAAAAGTTGTGATTGTGACTGATCCTGAGCAGCCCAACACGGTAGTGCAGGTAATTTACAAACGGCCCGAGATCAAGGAACGCACCTTAAACGATCTGAGGGAAAGCATCAAGCGAGGATTGTTCAACACTATGCTTGGCAACCGGATTCAGGAGTTAACTCAGCGAAAAGACCCTCCATTTCTGGGTGGCTACAGTAACTACAGTAACTTCTTGGGCAACCTTGACGCGTTTACATCAATAGCCGTAGCTAAAGAAGGCAATGTTGAGCGGGCCATTCGGGCGGTGCTGGACGAGAATGCCCGCGTAAAACAATTTGGTTTTACAGCAACTGAGTTAGCCCGTGCTAAACAGGAATATTTTGCCAGCATTGAGCAGGCCTACAACGAGCGGGACAAAACCCGTTCGGCTAGCTTCGTAGAAGAATACGTTCAAAATTTTACAGACAAAGCGCCTTTTACGAGCATTGAGTTCTACTACAACTTCTTCAAGAAGGAGCAGGAAGGGATTAAATTGGCCGAAGTCAACGCCTTGGTCGACCAATTCATTCACAACGACAACCGGGCTGTAATTGTAATGGCTCCCGAAAAAGACAAAGGTAAGCTCCCAACTGTTGATCAGATCATCGGTTTCATCAATGACGCGGGTAAAGGTTTGACGGCATACGAAGATAAAACACTTAATACGCCACTGCTGGCGAAGCAACCTACCGGCTCACCCGTCGTAAGCGAAAGGTCAATTAAGGAAATTGGTGTGACGGAGTGGACGCTTAAAAACGGGGTTCGGGTGGTATTAAAGCCGACAAACTTTAAAAATGACCAGATTCTGCTTGGCGCCACCAGCTTCGGTGGAACATCACTGTACGACCTGAAGGACTTCCAGTCGGCGCGCTTCTCATCGACCTTGACGTCTTTGGGCGGAACGGGTGAGTACAACCAGATTCAATTAAGCAAGTTTCTGGCGGGTAAACAAGTAAACGTATTTCCGTATGTGGGTGAGTTAAGCGAGGGTATCAACGGTAGCGTAGCGCCAAGAGACCTGGAGGTAGCTATGCAACTACTCTACAGCTATTTTACGCAGCCCCGTAAAGATGCTGATGTGGTGCAGGGCTTTATATCCAATCAACGGAGCGCTCTGCAAAACCAGATCAACACGCCAACGCCAGCTCGGGTATTTCAGGATACAGTGTCGGTCACATTGGGCGGCAACAACCCGCGTCGTCAACCGCTGAAGCCTGAAGACTTCGATAAAGTTGACCTCGACCGGGCGCTGAAAATCTACCAGGAACGCTTTGCCAATGCGGCCGACTTTACGTTTTTCTTCGTCGGTACGTTTAAGGAGGAACAATTGAAGCCGCTGATTGAAAAATACATTGGTGGTTTACCGGCTAGCGATAAGGCTGAGAAGTTCAAAGATCTTGGCATTCGAATTCCGGCTGGGCAGATCAGCAAAACCGTCTACAAAGGTGTCGATCCAAAAGCGAGTGTGCAATTGGTATATAGCGGAGATCTGACCTGGTCGCCCGAAACGACTACACAGCTTGATGCACTGGCTGAAGTGTTGGAAATAAAACTAACCGAAAAGCTTCGGGAAGAAGAAGCGGGCGTTTATGGTGTTGGCTCCAACGCGGCTTACAGTAAGTATCCGGTGCCACGTTACACGTTCCGCATTAGCTTTGGTTGTGCCCCCGAAAACGTCGAAAAGCTAATTGCCAAAACACAGGAGTTAGTCAATGACTTAAAACAAAAGGGCGCTCTGCCCGCCGACATCGCCAAGTTCAAGGCCGAAACCCGCCGGGAAACCGAAGTGCAGCTAAAGGACAATCAGTTCTGGTTGAGTTATCTTCAGAATCAATACTATAACGGCGACGCACCAGACGAAGTACTGCACGAAGATGAGCTATTGAAGAAGGTAACCGTCGAAAGCACGAAAGAAGCTGCCAATACGTATTTTGGCCCAAATTTTATCCGACTGGTGCTGTTGCCGGAGAAGAAATCAGAAAGTGGTAAGTAATTGATTTCGTTCTAACAATCGAAGAGTGACGATCAAAAGCATTTCTGATCATCACTCTTCGATTGTTAGAATATTGATCCGTGAGTAAGTCCGTAAACGTTTGTGCTTTACTTAGGTAATGGCTAAATATAAACAAGCTGATTATGAAGTACTACGCCGACGCTGTGTAGAACTAAAGAATTTAGGTTGGAGGCAAAC
>NZ_JBHULN010000024.1:0-113064 GCF_042684525.1 Spirosoma soli
GGCCTCTGAATCGGCCCATGGGTCTGCAGCCCAGCCGAGCGATAGGATGTGCCAGTCCGTTTTACTTGCTGGCAAGCTACTCCATTCTTGGAATAATCTCACCCCACAAACCTAAAGGCCGGAGCGGTCAAATCACCCCCTTCCGCAAGTATCCTAACCTGGTGAAAGGGAAGAACGTAGACGCACCCAATCAGCAATGGGTAAGCGATATCACGTACTTGCCCCTGCCTCGTGGGTTCGCGTACCTGAGTTTGATCACCGATGCCTATTCACGAAAAATAGTCGGTTGGGCGCTGCATCCTACTTTAGAAATGGTAGGGCCATTAAGTGCGTTGAAGATGGCTTTGAAAGCCAATAAAGCAAGGCAGCACTTGATTCACCACAGCGCCGGCTGCCCGGTCGGACCGGGGCGTTCAGTATTGCTGTCATGCGTATACGGGTCTGTTACGGAAAAACAAGATTGCCATTAGCATGACTGAACAGGGCGATCCGTACGAGAATGCATTGGCTGAACGAGTCAATCGGACCATAAAGGAGGATATGTTACTCAACCGGGGCTTTGTCACTTACGCAGCAGCCGAAGAAGGGGTTCAACGAGCGATTGAGAACTACAATCAGTTACGACCGCATCGGAGCTGTGACTATTACACCCCCGACCAAGCGCATCGAATGCAAGGTGAGTTAATCAAGAAGTGGCGGGTAACGAAACGTCGGCAAGCAGCCAAAATGCGATCGATAGACTCAATGTCGGCTGCATAAAAATGAATCTAAATCTGTCAAGTAAAATCAGGGTAATACAATAAACTATTTTAATAGTTATTCTACGGTCATTATAGTTATATTGCAATGCTTTGTAAATCTTCTAACTGTTCTTAATCATGAGGTCTTCACTAACCGCTTCTAAAACTGCCTTACTCGTAGTAATATCTTCTTTAGCTTTTGTCTCGTCAGGCTGTCAGAAAGAGTATGAACAGGATTTGGAAACTATTCAGAATCAGTGGGCTGGTTCTAGTAGCGACCTAATGGTCAATCATGGGAAGGTGGTGATTAAATTAGAGCCACATGGCAGTATACGGGCCAAAGTTTTTCAAGGCCAGATACCAGTTTACGAATTTATTTTAGATCGAGAAAAGCAACAGAATTTGCTAACGAATACGATTGACAATGCTGATGTCTACCTGACCGGAGAGCATCGGGATGGCTTGGTGATCGACGATTTACAAAGCAGGACGCGTTACGTATTATCGTTTTATGATGTTGCCAACCGACTGAAGGACATTCCTACTTCGCAGCCTAAAACCATTTTCATTAAGGGCTATGCAATGGGGTTAGCTCCTTACACACAATCAGTTGCACTCAACTCATATTGAGTCAACGACAAGTTGACTATATTTCTGTCTTTATTCTCTTTACATAAAGTTAGTTATAAAACTGGGCTTGCAAGAGTACAAACTACTGGCTATTAATCAAATAATACTTTTCTGAGATTTGTCGTCGTACTTTAATGAGTAGCTATCCTGATCATTTTAAAAATTTATTTAGAATAGTAACCTTGCTCACTTTGTTATACGCAGGTGTTGAAAATTACTTAGCTGATACCTTTTGGAATGTAAAGAACTTGGCCCACTTTATACCGTTTATCGTTGTTTTACTGGCCTACAGATTTGGAGCTTTTTACCGGCCAATCAAGTTCGATTCAGAGTTTTTCTACGTAGAGAACAGCCAGAATAGGATTCCCCTCTCCAGCATTCAGTCAATTAAGCTCACAGAGCTGTCTGATGTGTACAATACCCGCTACTAGCAAGTAACGTACTTAACAGATCAACTTGATTCTGTTCGCGTTCTACCTTCTGTTATAGATGATGGCTTCCTTAGATTTATCGAAGCCGTAAAAGAAGCGAACCCGTCTGTTAACACTGATGCTTTTGAGTTCAAGCTATACTTCGGTTTTCTACCTAAAGTACGTTGGGAGAAAAGTACAAACTAGCTATTCATCAATGATTTGCACTTCTCTAAGCCTAGTTTTATAACTATGAATATGTAAAGAAATTTTTCTTAGAAACGTTCAGAGTTATTAAATCAATCGGTTCTGGATTTTATACTAAACAGAATCTCCTCCAAGGAGCGCTTTTATGAGGTAGCCTATCCAAAACAACCCACTCAAAACCTATCAAAGATAGTACTCTCTTTTCTTTTGTAGGATGATCTGAGAAGTAGATAAATACCATAGGCAGTCAGCAAAAGACCTGAGCATAGTAAAGCAAATAAGCCTACAACAAGGGAATATGCAAACGGGCCTCTTTCATCGGCATACATATAGAGAATAGTAGTTTCGGATTACCGTTGGACTCCCGGCCGCCCGGCGCTTCGGTGGTTCTACTACTACGCTGGTTTCTTCAATGTGCAATAGACCCGAAGTTGATTGATACGGTTGGAAAGGTAAACACTTGTGGTGTCTGAAACATTTGCCCAAGCAAAAAGCCCGGATCAGTACGTCCAGGCTTTTTGCTGTTTTCAATACAATCCGTAGCGTTAGCTTATTTCGTCTCCACCAGATTTGGAGCCAGCCAACGTTGCGATACGTTCAGCGTGTAATCTATAAAGGCACGGGCGGTTCGTTCGTACACCTCGTGTCCAATAAATTGTCCGTTCTCGTCCAGGTTCTTATCCGTCTCGTGCGATTCGTACAACTTTGGCGATACGATTGAATAGCTGTTGGTGAAGCTGATGATTTTATTGACTACGGTCGTCATATCTAGCGCGGGCTGACGACCTCCCCGTCCGTTTGAGATGCCGACCATGGCGAACACTTTGTTCTCGAAAAGGTGCTTAAACGCGGGACCGCCGAGCTGATGGATGGTGTTTGTGGCCTGCGGAGGAGCCGTCCAATTGTATTCGGGCATGGCAAAGATGACCAGATCGGCCCCTTCCCAGGCGCTGATCAACTCCTGCTGGAAGTTGGTCAGGCTGTCTTTTTTAACCGATCCTTGTCCCACAAAGGGTATGTCGTAGTTCTCGAAGTTGACAATCGAAACATCGTGCTGGCTGGTTTCAGTCAGTACGTGTCGGACGTAATTGGCAAAACGCAGTGAATTGCTGTTTTTGCGCGATGAAGTGGAAATTAAGGCGATGTTCATTGCGTCAGGTTGAATCAATTTGGTCTAGTAACTACAAGGTTAAGCGATTAGTTTCTTGATAAAACCAGGCTGACGTTGCAACGTATTCAATAGGAGGTGGGTCCTTTCTATTAGTGGAGTTAGGATAGATAGACCCTCTGTGTAGCTCTAGGTTATAATCTCAGCTTTCACTTAACGATAAAGCCATGAAACTAATCGCATGTTTGCTCTTACTAGGCGTGTATGCTTATGTACAGGTACCGGCAACGGCCATTCGACATGGACACACCTCAATGCGGAGCGATTCTATGCCGTCTGTCTTTCCGCCGGACTTGATGCCAAATATAGGAGCGAACAACTCGTTTTATCGGTATAAGAGTGATCTACCAAACGTAGTACGGGCTACCCTGGATAATATGCCCGTGAAAGTGCCTGATTCATCAATACAGTATTCAGCATTGCCAGTGCTGCCAACCTACCCCAAACCAAATCAACCGGCCGTTCCCTTCATAAAACCACTGCCGCCGGTCTTGCCAAAACACTGGAAGAAAGACTAATAAAGAGGTCATCATTTTTCGACGAACAACCGGGCATTTTGGGCAGAAAATACAACTTTCCCGCCTTTGTAAATCAATTGTTTGGTTTGGGCAGTGTTCGTTGATATTGTAATAATGTGCGAGCTATTAATGATTGTTACATCGGTGCTTGTTGGTACGCGTCCGCATGACCAGGTAGTCGAGCTTGTCCACTCACCCGACTGGGCTGACTCGCAAACGCTGACAGTTAGAGGGCTGGTCTGGAGGTAGGCCAGTATGGCGCTTTGGCCATTTGGCGTTGTACTGCCCCAAGATGGTGCGTTGGCCGTTGGTACGGCGTTGCCCAACGATGTGCCTGGGCTACTCGTGTTTTCTTTATGCATACCCAGCGCTAACACCCCATTGGCGACGGGAAGCACGTTATACAACTCGGTATTATCACCACCGGCACCGGTGGCCGGGTTGAACTGACCGGTAATGAGCGAACTGTAACTAACCGATGACAGATCGGGTTTGTAGATGCGCACAAACTGACTCCAGGGCGAAGTTCCCTGACCAGGCTTTACGTTCTTTTGAAAGGCGTTGGCGGTGGTAATCGTTTTTCGACCCGCACAGACTACGCATACCGCCCCATCGTCGGTGACTTTTACATCCGTACAGCGGGTCGTGTTCAGATTGGGCCAGCCACCATTGGGATTTGGCCATCCATCCAGGTTAGGATCAGTCAAGGCGGCTCCGTAGTTGTTGCTTCCTTCATTAAATTCGCCCAGGTAAGTGCTATTCGTCAGGGTGCCGTCGCCCAGTTTAAATTTGCCCAGCCAGCTCAGGTGAATATTGCCGTTGTTACCCGTAAACTGATTTTGGAAACCCGTCCCGCCTGGATTAGCCGCTACGGTATTGCCTTCCCACAGGTTCTCAGAGTTGTTACCGTGGCTGCGGGCCAGTACCACCAGCGATGCCGACGAAACCGGCTTTGAGTAATCAATGGCTAAATCATCTACGTATTGGTCGGGTGACGAGTTGACCAGAGTGCCATTTGGCCTGATTTCGTGATAGAGCCGACTCCACCAGATCAAGGTGCCGGAATTATCGTACGCCAACACGGCTGGTTCAAAATCAGGATTGCCGTCGGGCAGCACGCTTTTGATGTTCATACCGATGTAAAAAGCATTCGTCCGTCGGTCAATGACCAGCGCCGACGGACCATACACGAAGGTGGCGGCCGGGGAATAGCCCGTATAGCCCTGGCCACCCGCCCCTCCACCCGTAGATGGATCGCCTGGCCCGGAGAAGAAAGCGTCCAGCGGCCACTTTCCTTTTCGGGTACCCCCGTTGCCATCGGGTTGAACCAGGTTATAATCGTCCAGTGTCCATGAGCGCAGATCGCAGCGCCCAGCCCGCTTGAAAATGATGCTGCTATAACTGATGGCACTGGTACCGCCCGGTGCTGCCGACGCTAACCCCGCAAATTCAGAACCCGTTTTGAGTTTATGATAGCGCCAGTTCGGAACGACCTCGGCTACGCCGTTAGCGTCTAACCGGCGGGCTTCGGCCCAGTCATACCCGTGCGATTCCCCCCACATATACACCACTTTACCATCGGAACCCACATCCCAGGGATGGTACGTTTTGGGGTAACCAACGGCCCACAACGGCACGGCCCAGGCCAGATCGGTGGGGATGCCACTCACGAAGTTATTGTTTAGTTTCGCGATGAAGTAGCCACCATTGTTGGCTTTGGTATCGCTGGTGTTTCCCGAAATAAATACCTCCCCCGTTGGTTGGCCAGGAGTACTGGAGACCTTAATAAAGCGCACGTCCTCGACAGCTCCTTTCGGAAAATGAACTACCTGAAGAATCGTTTTCAGGTCACTGCTCAAGTGTAAGATAAAGCCAATTTTATTGGTGCCGGTACCGTTCTTGATCCCCTGAGGATTGAGCACCTGCCGGGGAACTCCCGACGCAACCCAATTTAGATCATCGGCATAGCCGCCAACCAGGTAATTTCCATTCGTCAGGCGAAGCGCATCATAAAACACTTCTTTTCCGGTACCTCCTGCATACGTAACCACCGATTGGGCGTTCAGGATTTGGCCGCCGAAATTACCTGCCAGCCACAGTAAAGTAAATAATGCGTACCATCGACGCGTGTAGCTGTATGACATCATAGCCAAAACAGGGTAAAAGTTACCGGTTAACAATTTGCATAGATCGCTTCCAGGGTTTGCCGAAGTTGTTCAATACTCGACTCCGACAGCCCTCGTAAGGCCGTGCTCCGATACTGATGTACAATGGGCGTAACGGCCTTCAGCAACGCCTGGCCCTGGGGCGTAATGGTACGGTCGACCCGGCGCCGGTCTTGCTGACTCGTATTTTGAACGAGCAGGTCCTTCTTGACTAGTAAGTCAATAATGCGGGCTACGGATGCCTGATCCTTGAAGACTCGCTCGGCAATTTCGGTCTGCCCCAGCGCGGGCGACTCCTGAATTATGTTTAATACCAACCACTGATCGATGGTAATAGGCAGACCGGCCTGATCAATACTACTCTGGGCAAATTGCCGGTAGCGTTTAATCGTCTTTTCGAGCACGTAAAAAATAACATCATCGAGCATAAGGTTGTCACGGTAGGTAAGTTAGTCACTACAAGTATATCTAAACTTGTCGGAATCCAACCGTTCATCCCCAAAATAGTTCGTTCACCCTGCTTTTTGCTCAATTCATTCTAAATCCTTGTCTTTAATTAAATGATATATCATAGGTTTGTTCCCGGCGATTGTAGTGCCGCTTATTTATGAAAACACCGCTTTACCTAAACAGCTTTCTTGCTCGGCTTCTGCTACTCTTCACGTTAGTGCTGAGTCAGGTTGCTCTTGCCCAAACAACTGCTCACCTGCGGGGTAATATTCGGACGGAATCCGGATTAGCCGTTGAATTCGCTACGGTTACGCTCCACCGGGCGAGTGATTCGGTCGTGGTTAAGGCCGAATTTACCGATGCCGAAGGTGCGTATGCGTTTTCAATACCCTCTGCTGGACGTTATTACGTAGCGGCTTCACAAGTTGGCTTCGCCCGAGCTAAATCAGCGGTGGTCGACGTAGCAACGGGGGATCAAACTGTACCCGCCCTGGTGCTCCGGCCCAGTCAGAACACCACGTTGAACGAAGTGAAGGTCGTGGCGCAGAAACCGCTGTACGAGCGACAAGCTGATCGTACCGTCGTGAATGTAGAAGGTAGTTCGCTGGCAGCCGGAAATACATCTTTAGACGTGCTGGCCCGCTCACCGGGCGTGACGGTCGATAACAACGACAACTTAGCCCTGCGTGGTCGGCAGAACGTTTTGGTACTCATCGACGGCAAACGCCAGCCCATGACCGGCTCGGAGTTGGCTGATTATCTGCGGGCGTTACCGGCCGATCAGTTAAAAAGCATTGAACTAATCACCAATCCACCCGCTAAATACGACGCGCAGGGCACGGCAGGGGTTATCGCTATCAATCTCCGGAAAGACCAGCGCCTAGGGACCAATGGCACAATACAGGCCAGCTACGGACGTAGCCAGTACGACAAATACACGGCGGGTGTCTCGCTTAACAATCGGCGGAAAGGGCTGAACCTGTTTGGATCTTATAATTATGCCAACCGGGATGGCCTCGCGCAACTGGATATCCACCGCGACTTCTTTCGGTCTGCCGATGCGGCCGTCGACCCGAACCGCCAACAGACGCTGACGGGTAGTAGCGACCAGATTAACCGGAGCCGGATGAATTTCCTGTCGCATTCGGTACGGGCCGGATTCGACTATACGCTCTCGAAACGAACCGTGCTGGGTGCGGTGGGTAGCTACCAGCAAAATCGTGCGCCGGGCCAGCTTGGCGAGAACCAAACGACGCTTTACGACGCTGGCGGCCAGCCAACGGACATCTACAACGCGCGTAATATCCGCAGCTTTGTTTCGCCGAATGGCTCGGCCAATCTGAATTTCAAACACACGTTTGCCGACTCATCGAACAGTCCGGAACTGACGGCTGATGTTGATTATGCCCGTTACCGCACGAGCCGCCTGCAACAGTTATCGACCACCTACACTTTGTCTAATCGCAGTAGTACGTTGTTGGACGGTGACCAGCAGGGTGACCTGACAATTGTGTCAGCCAAAGCGGATTACACGCGTCCGCTCGCCCGACGGAGCCGGATCGAAGCGGGGGTGAAAGCCAGCCGCGTATCGTCTGATAACGATGTGGTGTTTCGCCTAACCGAAGGTTTTCTGACAACGATTGACCCTAACCGGTCAAACCGCTTCAAGTACGACGAAACCATTTTAGCTGCCTATGGAAACTGGAACCGTACATTAGCCAAAACAACGCTTCAGTTTGGCCTGCGCGTTGAGCAGACGATAGCTGAAGGACGACAGGCCGTGGGCGACAGTAGCTTCAGCCGTCGGTACGCGCAGTTGTTCCCCAGCGCAGCCATCAAACGGACGTTGAGCAAAAATCATGAGCTGAATCTGACCCTGAGCCGTCGGATTAATCGACCATCGTACGGGCAGTTGAATCCATTTCGCATCATCATCGATCCGACTACAGCTGGCTCAGGCAATCCCAACCTACGTCCCGAAACTAGCTACAACCTCGAACTGACGCATACGTTCAAGGGGACGTTTAGCACGGGATTGAGCTATGCCCGTACGAGCCTGCCCATCATTGGGGTGGTGCAACCCGAAACCGACTCGACGGTGTTGTCGACCAGCGTAAACCTCAACCGGCAGGATTATTTCGCTTTGACAATTACAGCACCTGTACAACCCGCTAAATGGTGGCAGATGTACAACAATGCCGTGTTCTATTACAGCCACTTTGTGGGCAACTTGGCGGGTACTTCGCTGAACAAAGGTCGCCCGGCGTTTAACCTGAGCAGTAACCACACCTTTACGTTCGGCAAGGGTTGGTCGGCCGAGCTGAACGGCAGCTTCCAGTCGGGGGAGCAGTACGGTTTTCTACGCGTACAACCCAATGGTCAGGTAACCGCTGGGTTGCAAAAAGCCCTTTGGGACCGGAAAGGAACCCTGCGCATAAACGTAGCGGATGTGTTCTTTACGCAGAAAGTACGGGCTGTGTCGGCTTACGATAACTATATCGAGCGGTTTTACCAGCGCCGGGATTCGCGGGTCGCCACCGTTTCGTTTTCGTACCGGTTTGGTAATGACAAAGTTACGCCTATACGCCGACGCACGAGTGGTGCCGAAGACGAAAAACGTCGGGCCGGAGGAGCGTAGAAAACTGTGAGGTCAAGAGTGGTCAGAAGGTTATTAGGTATTGTCATTGATTGATAAAGAGCGAACGACTCCTGACCATACCTCGTAACCCCTGCCCACTACCTTAATGCCTGTGCCAGATCCGCAATCAGATCCTCGGCATGCTCAAGCCCAATGGACAGCCGAAGAAGGTTGACGGGGGTTGATGAGTTGGCGCCCTCGGAACTGGCCCGATGCTCAATTAAACTCTCAACGCCCCCCAGACTGGTGGCTCGTGTAAACAACGTTAGCTTGCCAATAAACTGTAACGCTTCTTCAGCTCCTCCTTTTATCTGTACGGAAACCATAGCGCCTGGTCCGTTCATTTGCTGATGAACAATCGCTCGGTCGGGATGGGTTGACAAACCTGGATAATGGAGTTGCTCAACCGCCGGATGATCGCTTAAAAAGTCAGCAACAACTTGCGCCGTAGCCATCTGCGCCCGCATACGAACGCCCAAGGTTTTAATGCCCCGGCTCACCAACCAGCAGTCGAACGGCGAAGGAACCGCCCCTGATAAGCTCTGTAGCGTCCGGACACGCTGCGTAAATTCGTTGTTGGTTTTAAACACTAACGCTCCACCCAATACGTCGCTATGCCCGCTCAGGTATTTGCTGGTCGAGTGCATCACCACATCGCAGTTCAGTTCTAAAGGACGCTGGAGTACGGGAGTCGCCCAGGTGTTGTCGCAAACACAAAGGGCGTCGGCTTCATGCGCCAGCCGCGCCACCGATAGCAAATCCGTAATGGCCAGCATGGGGTTAGAGGGCGTTTCGCACCAAACAATTCGAGTGTTTTCGTGAATGGATGCCTGCACGGCGTCGAGGTCTCGCATGTCTACACGGGTATACGTAAGGCCCCAGGGGTGAAATACCTGCTCAAGCAGGGCGGGCGTACCGTAATACGCTTCGGTAGACAGCAACACATGGTCGCCCGGTCGAAGTGCCTGAAGGAGGGTCATCGTAGCTGCCTGCCCTGAGCTAAAGGCCATGCCAACCGCTCCACCTTCCAGCACCGCCAGGGCTTTCTCCAGCGCTTCGCGGGTCGGATTGTTGTTGCGAGCGTATAGGTAATTGGCTGGCAACTCGTTTGTTTCGTTGCGAGCAAAGGTTGTTGATAGATGGATAGGCGAAACAACCGCACCGGTCGCAGGGTCAGGTGCATGGGAAGCATGGAGCGCAATCGTATCGAAATGCATACCGTATAATCAGAGTAAGATAAGTCAGCGGGTTACTAAATCTGCCGAGCGCTAAAAATAGACAGGAATACTGAGTTGCTTGTCATTCGTTAGCCTACCGAATAGAAACTTAGGTTAGTAACAACAAACAGAAAGGAATAGTGAGGAATTAAATTATATTATGTTTGTTTAAAAAATCTTGTTTATGTTTATTTATGAGTTTATTATGTGCCTTATTCTGCTAATCTAGCTCTTTGATGCCTTACCTGGACCTGTACACCGAACCGCTAACAGCCAGAACGGCCGCTCACTTGCTTCGCCGGGCTACCTTTGGGCCGACGCAAACCGAAATAACTAACTTTACCGGGGTAACGGCTACGCAGGCGGTGCAGCAACTGATCAGCAATGCTAATTATTCGCCCCCGCCCCCAGTCGACCTGGACAGCACCAAACCAACGGCGGGGCAGACGTATCTGGACAAACCCTTCAACGGGGATCGAAATTTCGACTTCGGGCACTATCTACGTTATTGGTGGTTAGGCTTAATGACCTCCCAAACGGCCCCGCCAAGCCTGCTCGATAAACTGACGCTTTTCTGGCAGAATCACTTCGTAACCACCCGCGAAGTGGTCGATGATTACCGGTTTGTGAATCAGTATCTGCTCCTGCTGCGAAACAACGCGCTGGGCAACTTCAGGACTTTGGTCACCAGAATCAGCAAAGAACCCGCTATGCTACGTTACCTGAATGGTAACGAGAATGAAGTAGGCAAACCCAACGAAAATTACGCCCGCGAACTTCAGGAGCTATTTACGGTAGGAGCGGTTGATTTCGCCGGGAATAAAAACTACACCGAAGATGATATAAAGGCCGCAGCCAGGGTGCTCACCGGCTGGAAGTACACCAACTACTGGGTAGTCGGGTCAACCAGTTTTACAACGACGTTTGCCGACAGCAAGCACGACAAAACAGATAAACAGTTTTCGGCCAAGTACAACAATACGATTATCAAAACACCCGCAGCAGGTACCGTACCTCAGGGCAAAACGACCGGTGATGTTGAACTAGACAGTTTGGTGACGATGCTGCTCAAGCATCCCCAAACCCCCCGGTTCATTTGCCGAAAGCTGTACCGCTGGTACGTTAATCCGAACGTAACGCAGGCCATTGAAGATAACGTAATTGGGCCACTGGCTACGTTTTTTGCGAGTCCGGCGAATGATTATGCCATTCAGCCGGTCATCGTCAAGCTGCTGACAAGCCAGATCCTTTTCGACGAAGCCAATATCGGGGCTATGATTAAGTCGCCCGCTGAGCTGGCCGTTGGTGCCCTGCGATTTTTTAACCAGCCCGTGCCGGACATGACCACGGACTATGCCGCGTTCAAGACGTATTTCGACTTTGTATTCTGGCGAATGCGTGATTTGCAGCTGGCGTTAATCGACCAGCCCACGGTGTTCGGCTACGAACCTTATTACCAGACTGGCTATTCCAAAATCTGGATGAACACCACAACCATCGCTCTGCGCAGCGACTATACTGATGCGTTTATCTGGCGATGGCTTACCGTAAAGCCTGGGTATAAAATGGGCATCGACGTAGTGGCCTGGGCGACGGCGCTCCAGCCCAATTTCTCGGATGTGACCGGAACGCCCGCTATTTCCTGCGTTGATGTGCAGAATGGCTTTTCTAAGAACTTGTTTGCCAGAGAGTTGTATCAGTCGCAGAAGGATTTTTTGATTGATACAATCATGATGCAGGGCATTCCGCGCTCCTCCTGGACATTTGAATGGAATGCCTACCGCCGGGCGCCAACCGATACAAATAAGAGAAATGCCGTCACCTGGCGCTTGCAGAACCTTATGAAGTATATGCTCCGAATGGCTGAATACCACCTCTTTTAACAGAAAAGCCACCGACTAACTGACCTATTTTCGTATGAAACGCAGAGACTTTTTAGCGTCGGCTTCGGCAAGCGTACTTCCCGTTATGCTGAATGGCTTTGGCCTGAAAGCCATGAATCGGCAGTCGGCTCTGGTGCAGGCGCTGCTGGGAACCACGGCCCTTAACAACGACCGGGTGTTGGTGATCGTGTATTTGAATGGCGGTAACGATGGGCTGAACACGGTGATTCCTGTCGATCAGCTATCGGCCTATAACGGGCTACGTAGCAATATCGCTATACCACAAAACAAAATTCTGACGTTAGAAGGCAATCAGGCAACGGGACTCCATCCGGCTATGACGGGTATGCGGGATTTATACAACGAGGGTAAATTGTCCATTATTCACTCCGTATCGTATCCCAACCCCGATCAGTCGCATTTTCGCTCGACTGACATCTGGATGACGGCCGTCGACGCTAACCAGACGTCTGCGTCGGGCTGGGCCGGACGCTATCTGGAAAACTCCTTCCCGGGTTATCCCGCCAATTATCCCAATCCGCAAATGGAAGACCCGCTGGCCATTCAAATCGGCTATTTGACCTCAACCGCACTGCTTGGGAGTCAACAATCGATGGGAATTGCACTCAACGATCCGAATAGTTTCTACCAATTGGTTGGTTCAGGTGATGCCGCATCACCCACCGATGTACCCTGTTGCGATGCGGGCGACCTGATTACGTATATCCGTAAGCAACAGGCCCTTTCGGTAGGGTACGCCGGTGAAATCAAGCGAGCGGCCGACGCGGGCAAAAACCTGGCGACGTATCCTGATGCGACGGCTAAAAACTCCCTGGCCGATCAGTTGAAGATTGTGGCCCGGCTGATTCACGGTGGGCTCAAGACAAAAATCTACTTTGTGTCGCTGGGTGGATTTGATACGCACGCCAGTCAGGTCGATAACAGTGACACTACCCAGGGAGAGCATGCCAGTTTGCTGGGTAAGCTTTCGGTGGCGATCTCGACCTTCCAACAGGACTTAAAATTGCAGGGGCTTGAAGATCGGGTCGTAGGTATGACTTTTTCCGAGTTTGGACGGCGGGCCAATTCCAACAACTCGAAAGGAACCGACCACGGTATTGCTGCGCCGATGTTTGTATTTGGTACCAGTGTGAAACATCGCACCATTGGCCAAAACCCAAACTTATCGAACCTGACTGGCCAATGGGGAGATAAAGAAATCGATATGCAAATTGATTTCCGACGAGTGTATTCCGATGTCCTCAACGACTGGTTCGGTACGGCCCGTTCGACGACCGATACGCTGCTGTTCCGCAATTTTCCGACAACGTCGCTGTTTTCCAACATGGTCGAAACCGTTGCCTCGGGCGATTGGATGGACCGAACGCGCTGGACCGTTGGCCGGGTTCCGTTTGCGAATGAATACGTTAAAATCAACGCTGGGCATACGCTGACGGTCGGGCAAACGGTTACCGTCAAAAATATCAGGTTAGAGGGGCTGCTGAAATTTACCGGCCCTTACTCCATTCGGATGACTGGATAGGGTTAGATCTGGCGCTCTCTGACGAGGTGCGCTGCTTATGCGAAATTCTGCTACCTTTACGCTGATCGTATGCAAGCATACTATTAGCTATGGAACAAACCTATCAGTCTTTATCATTCGAGCAAGCCAACGGCGTGCTGACTGTCTCGCTGCTCGGACCAGGCAAGGGAAACGCCATGGGGCCGGAGTTTTGGGATGAACTGCCCAAAGCCATGGATGAAATCAACCGAATGGCCGAGGTACGTTGTGTTGTCTTCCGGGGCAGTGGCGATCACTATAGCTACGGCCTTAACGTCGCGCAGATGATGCCTCGCCTGAGCGCCATGACCACGGGAGCCGTCATGGCGCATCAGCGGGTTAACCTCATGGCCCAAATTCGGCAAATGCAGTTGGGTTTCCAAAAGATGCATCAATCACCGAAGCCCGTGATTGCTGCCGTACACGGCTGGTGCATTGGCGGGGGCGTAAATATGATTGCCGCTGCGGATATCCGGCTATGCTCACGTGAGGCCAAATTCAGCCTTCGCGAAGCAAAACTGGCTATCACGCCCGACATTGGTGGCTTGCAATGGCTACCGCCCATCATTGGGCAGGGATTCACGCGGGAGATGGCGTTCACGGGGGCTGACTACGACGCTGCCTTCGCTGAACGTATTGGACTGGTTAACCACGTGTACGACACGCCCGAGGCTCTGTTCGAGGCTGCCGCAGCCCTGGCCGGTCAGATTGCTGACAACCCCGCCACGGCTGTGCAGGGAGCCAAACAAGTGCTTAATTACAGCCTGAACAAATCCATCGAAGATGGGCTCCAGTACGTTGCCGTCTGGAATTCAAGTCAGTTGCAATCTGACGACTTCAGCGAGGCCATGCAGGCAACGCTCGAAAAACGAAAAGCCGAGTTCAACAAGAAAACAAACCGAGGATATTAAAGAGTGAAAAACTGAATGAGCGAAAGAGTGGTTTGTCTGTTCGCCCTTTCAGTCTTCCGCTCTTTCACTCTTTCACTCAATATGACTACAGGAATGCTGCGCGATGATGCGCTAAAGGGGAAAGTAATTATTGTAACCGGTGGTGGCACCGGGCTTGGTAAGTCAGTAAGTCGGTATTTGCTTCAACTGGGAGCTAATGTTACGATTTGCAGCCGCCGTCAGGCCGTTCTGGATCAAACAGCTGAGGAACTGATGACCGAAGTTGGCCGAACAGATGGGTATGGGCAAGTGCTGGCTGTTCAATGCGATGTTCGTAACCCACTCGACATAGAAAATGTTATCAACAAAACCGTCGAGAAGTTTGGTAAGATTGATGGCTTATTGAATAATTCGGCTGGTAACTTTATCAGCCCCACCGAACGCCTGTCGTACAAAGCCTTCGATACGATTGTCGACATTGTCCTTCGCGGCACCTACTACTTTACACTGGCAGTGGGCAAATACTGGATCGAGAACAAAATTCCCGGTACAGTGCTCAATATTTCGACAACCTACGCTACAACTGGTTCGGGTTACGTAGTGCCGTCGGCGGTAGCGAAGGGGGGCGCGTTGATCATGACGAAATCACTGGCGGCTGAATGGGGTAAATATGGTATTCGGCTCAACGCCATTGCGCCCGGCCCGTTCCCAACCAAAGGTGCCTGGGATCGGCTCTTTCCTGAACCGCTGGCCAGCATGATGGACCCAACCAGCCGAATTCCGCTCAAGCGGGTTGGGGAACACGGCGAATTGGCTAATCTGGCGGCTTATTTGTTATCTGATTACTCCGGCTACATTACGGGCGAAAGCATCACCATTGATGGGGGGGAGGTCTTGTCTGCCGGTGAATTTTCGCATCTCGAGAAAGTCACCGAGGAGCAGTGGGACATGATCGAAAGCACCATCAAGCAAGCCAACCGAGCCAGTAAAAAAGAAGGACAGTCGTAAGCGTTTAATTTCGTTTGTAGCCCCGACAGCATTTCGACGTACCGTTTCTGTTGGGGCTACAAACGCTATAACTTGGGTCGCTTGGCGGTTTCGTAGGGTTGCGCGACGGTACGCCGTCGCGGTCGCTTCTTTCACGCCTTAAAAGCGGTAATCTACAACTCATCGCTTATCGTATACGAGCTTCATCGTATTCTCGCGAGAGATTGAGCTCGGATTGACCTGGACAGAAATAGACTTTCCATCGTTAATCAACTTCCAAACCTCTGTTACTTTAAAATCTGGCTCCTCAGCGATTGTAGCGAACGATCTAACCGAGATAACCGTCATCGTCTGGCCATCAGCTGACCACCTTGCGGTAGACTTCTCCCTTGGACTTCCGACAACAATAGCTTCGCTTTCTTTCCCGTCGAAGAATAGTTTCTCTTGTCTTGTAATCAAGGCTCCGTTAGAAGACGAGTTCACTACTTCTACAGTTAGAAAATCTGCATGTTCGGCTATTTTCATAGTTTTAGAAACTATATGATCCCTCTCTCCGAATATACAAATAGGAAACTGTCTATCAAGTTCACTCTCCGACTCATTTAGTTTCCATTCCCCAGAAAAGTTGGCGCGACCTGCGGCCATACTTGTTAGTTCGCAGGAGGTGATTACGCCTTTGGTTTCAGACTTACAAATATCTGTTGGTCGGTCAGTTTTATTTTGTTGTTTCCAGGCGGTGCAAAAAACAAACAAGAAGAACAAAGCATATACAGGTGCGTATTTCATCATTTTTTTCTTTTTCAGTACAAAAGAATCTCAACAAACTTAAATGCTTTTATGCTGAGTTTTAGTTAATGGCTTGTAAAAGAATGTTAATGAAACGTTAAAGCATCTTTTGTTGACTGCTGTGGCTTTTTGCTTTAAAGACTCAAGTAGTTAGACACAATGTACACAAATCTTGCCAATACAACTGTCTCACAATAAAGCTCTTATGCTAGGCGAATAAGCATCCATGTTGAGTGTCTGCTCTTAAATTGGAGCGTTTAATGAAACTATGTATTGTGATTTTACACGCTCATTGGTAAGCTATTCTAGCGTAAGACAGATCCAAAAGCGTTGACCGAGTTGACTTAAAAATCTAGGATAGCTGTTTTTGTGTATGTAAATATTTACTCGATGATCAAGATAATAGCCATTTAGCTCAATCCCAGTAAATGAGCGCAGTTAGCTAACAAAACTTTAGTGATTAATTGAGACAAGTGCCCCCATGAATGAGGAAATTCGATTGCTGAGTTACGGGTCAAAAGGTTAACCGGTAGAAAGGTATGGGTAGAAAACCTTGTTGATAAGCAGTCCCAATCGTGTTGGTGCGGGGGTTATAGGCCTGCATGAAAATGTTTTGATGGCCCGTAAAATTCTGTAAATCCAAGGCGTATTCGTGAGTCAGGCGACGGCGGTTTATCTTAAAACCCAGCTTTAAATCGGTTCGGAAATAGGCGGCCTTCTGACTCGAAAAAGCCTGGTTGTAGTCATCGACTTGTTGATGCTGAGTGGCCGAAGCCGACCGATTAACGGGCGTGACATACTTTCCCCCGGCGGTGGTTAGTTTCCAGTTTATGCTCAGTACATTTCCTTGTCTACCAACCCGAAATTCACGGCCCGTGAGCAGGTTTACTACGTAGTGATTGTTGAAAGGTGTATTGCGTTCAACGCCGTCACTACCTCTGTAAGTTGAGTTAAAGAGTAAAATCGTCGCCAGGAAATAGTAATTATTGGAAAAGAATTTTTCAAGCGTCAGTTCTAGCCCGTAGTTTCGCCCCGTGCCTCCATTAACCAGATTACCCCGGTTGACTGGACCAAAATCGTTACCCGTCGTCAGCATTGAAAAGTAACTGGGTGTCTGGTCAACAGGGACCTCAAATAGCCACTGGTGATACGCTTCTAGCTTCAATCGCACCGACTCCGTAAGCATTCGGTCATAACTAATTACCAGGTGATGACTACGCGTAAAGCCCAGATTTTTGTTGGTCAGCGCATATGAACTGTCTGGCTGACGCGTCTGGTAGAAGTAGGTTAGGATCGGCTGCATCAGGCTATGTTGAGTGAGCTGGTTGGGCCAAGTTGATAACTTAGTCCTAGTCTAGGCTCAAGAGCGGTGGAACCATTAAGGGTCAGATGCAAGAAAGCCAGGCCCGAATTCATCGTCCATCGCTTAGTGAACCGGTGCTTCCACTGACCATAGAGTTGAGTCAGCAACGTACTGCCCGTCGCATTCTGCGTTGACCGACTAATCGGGTAGAAATCCGCTGCCTGCAAGTTATACTGGATAACATCGGCAATACCCCCCACCGACAGGTTGTCTTTAGCCCCTATTTTGTGCAATAGAGAAGCATTGAGGGAAAGTTTGCGCTGCGTGTAGGTCGATTCGCTGTTGGGAATTTGCTGCTGGATTTCTTTCACTTTTTTATAAATCACCGTATCGCCATTGAACCATTGCTTGGTGCGGGAACCTGATAAAATCAGTTTCCCGTAGGTGCGCTTGGAAAACCGGTGTTGGTAAGAAATGGCTGCGATGTTGGTAGCGTACCTTACCCGGATATTATTGTTCTCGTTGCCATAGGTATCAGCCCGCTTAGCGGCTAAGAAAGGGATTGTCGTGGTGACTACGTGTACGGCGGTGTATGGCTTACCGCCAACGGTTCTGTCGAAAGCAAATTTAGTCCAGGTGTTGAAAGTTCAGCAGGAAAACCTTCAACTGCTCCGGGCCAACGGAGTGGTACTGGCCATCGGTAGCGACATGGTCAACGATTCCTCAGTGGAGGAAGCGGAGTATCTTCAAAAGCTGGGCATTTTTGATAACCTGACGTTATTGAAGATGTGGGCCGAAACCACGCCAAGGACGATCTTTCCTAAGCGGAAGATTGGCCAATTGCAGGAGGGCTTTGAAGCCAGCTTTCTGGCTTTAGCGGGAAACCCATTGATGGACTGGACTAACGTGCGAAAGATTAAAGTACGATTTAAACAGGGTAATTTGTTGGCGCCCTAGTAGAGCAACTTTGCCGAACAGGCAGCTTTTGTAAGAAGGCTGGTATGGGTAAGCTTATGAGAAAAATAGCTCACTTTTTTTGAAGGAGTGAGCATTAGTAAGACCAATTGCTGAGCATTGGTTAAAGTGATTTCTATTACGGATAAAAGCATTGTTTCATAAAAGGCTCAGTTTGGTGTTACATAGTGAGGCAAGTGACGGATTGTACGGTCCCGCAACGGCGTACCGTCCCACTGCCTACGAAACGGCAAAGTCACTCAACTTCTTCTGATACGCCAGGAATCGTAGACCGGGCCGGAACCCCAGCGTGATCTCTCCGGCATACTCATAGCCCATTCTAGGAAATAACTTTTGGGTGATGTGGTTTTCGGAGTTCGTGTCGATGCGTAAGTACGTGATGTTCCGATCGAGGGCGAGTTGCTCGGCCTGAGCCAACAAGGCTGCCGCTACACCTTTCCCCCGAAAGGCGGGGGCGACCGCCAGGCGGTGTGTGACAATGGCCCGTTGGCTAATGTCGAAGCCGACCTGTGCATATTCGGGTTCCTGATCTTCCGTAAGAGCAGCCACACCTGCTAGCTGACCGTTTATCTCGGCCACCCAAAGCTGATGCTTGGCAATGTCCTCGCTAAAAACGGTTTCGTTCGGGTAATGATTATCCCACTGAAAATTACCCGCTTCGTGCATGAGCGGCACCACATGTTGGAGCAAGATAATCAGAGCAGGCAAATCAGCAGGGGTAGCCGGTCGTATGGTCATTTGGGTATTAAGAGTAGTAGTAAACAAATATAAAGACACCCTTTTAACTGACCATTTCGAGTAAGTAAATTTCTCCTGCCTGTATTAATTAACTAACCTGTTCCGCATAAATCAAGGGACAGGCATTTTGCTTAATGGGCTTAAATAGAAACACTTAGTAATTTATTATAAATTATAAGTTTATTAAAATATATGTTATTCGTTATTGTTTGATAATAGTTTACTTATTTGGCATTAATTAAACTAATTGACTACTTCTTCATGAAAAAAAATCTTTACTTGATTTTAATGCTATTGAGTTCGTTCGCTTACGGTCAAACCAACATAATGGTTACCAATGCAACGGCCGACGCCATCATGGCGGGAAACTATACCCCGTCTACTTACAGCTCAGGTATTACCGCAACGCCCAGTGCGATTTCAATGGACCTTCATCAGTCCATCTCATCCGATTCGCTGAAGGATTATGTCCGGCAATTAGCGTCATTTGGTACGCGGAATACGAACACGGTATCGAATACATCCACAACTACCGGATTAAAGGCGGCCAACGCTTGGGTAGAAAATAAATTCAGGCAGATTAGTGCCCAGCGTAACAATCGGCTGATTGTTTCCCGAATGACGTTCAATGCAACGGTTTGTTCGGTTAGCAAAGTGTATAGCCAAGTTTTTGCCGTTTTACCCGGCACGGACATAACTAACAAGTCATTTATTCTGGTCGAAGGACACATTGATTCCCGCTGTGAATCAACCTGTGACGTAACCTGTAATGCCCCCGGCGTTTCAGACAATGCCACCGGATCGGCGCTGGTCATTGAAACGGCGCGTGTGCTGTCAAAATATAACCTAAAGGCAACGGTCGTTTTCCTCTTGACAATTGGTGAAGAGCAGGGGCTGTATGGCAGCACAGCTTTTGCTAATTACACCTCCTCTAAAGGCCGTTCGGTTCGTATGGTGATGAATAATGACATCGCCGGAACAACCCTGTGCGGCCCCTGCTCATCGGCTCCTTCCTGCGTGGCGGGCAACGTAGCCAATAACAGTATCCGGATTTTTTCGTACGGTAGTTCCAATTCGATCCATAAGCAACTCGCCCGCTACATCAAGCTTGAATACAACGAGCAGATTAGACCAGTAGCTGCGGTGCCTATGACCATCAATATTATGAGTGCAGAAGATCGCACGGGGCGTTCCAGCGACCATGTTCCCTTCCGGAATAAAGGGTATGCCGCCGTCCGGATGATCTCTCAGAACGAAAACGGGGATGGATCCGGCACTTGTGGGGTTGTACACTCCATTAAGGACAACGAGCAAATCGACACCAACAACGATGGAGTTATGGATGATTTCAGCGTTGATTTTGGGTATCTATCGCGTAACGCGGTCATCAACGCCAATGCGGTGGCCATGGCGGCTCAATCTGTAAAAGCCCCCACATCATTTACCGCCAAATACGTAAGCCTTAATAAGGTTTCGCTGACGATTACCGATGCCAGCAACGCACCTGGTTACCGGATTGCGTTACGTTCGCTAACAAACGACTGGGATTCTGTTTACACCGTCTCGACCAAAAATCCGACGATTGCATTCGTAGGAAACAGCAGTACGGTGCGCTACGTAAGCATTGCTGCGGTAAGTGCAAGCGGTGTTGAAAGCCTGTTTTCGGGCGAAGTTACCGTGAATGTACCGGCCACCATGGCGATGAATCAGACGCAAGGGATTAATTATCTGGAACGGCTCATGCGGGCGCCGACATCCTCGCAGCCAGGCGTTGAAATTCTTAAAAACTACCCTAACCCGTTCGATGAGTCAACGTATATGGTATTGAAGAATGAAAGTGATGTCACCTACAAAGACGCTTATCTGACGGTTCGAAAAGGCGATGGAACGTTAGTTGAGCGTCGGAAAATAAGTATCCAGGCAGGCATTAATGAGTATCTGTTCAGCTACAAAAACGACGGCCGAATCGAAGTGTTCTATTACACGTTTGAGGTTGATGATAAAGTGATTGCCACAAATCGGATGATGATGAGGCATTAAGAAAAGATAGAACACCCATTACGCGGATAAAACAGATATGTACAGATTTTTATCGGCGTATATCCGTTCAATCCGCGTGATCGGTGTTCTATCCTGTTTATTATTTTTCTTCTTTAAGCATCTCAACAATCAGCGTCAATTCATCGACGGTGGTTACGGGATCGCCGGAGTAGCCGACGTGGCGGTAACGTACGCGGCCTTTTGGGTCAATGACAACCTTTGTCGGAATCCCCTGAACTTTATACGCATTGGCCACCCGCTGCGATGCGTCGAGGGGTACGGTGAATTCGTATGGGTGTTTGTTCATGAAGTCATGCACGCGCTGTAAAGGCCCACCTTCACGGGTGTTCACGAACAGAAACCGGACGTTTGGATCGCTCTGGAACCTATTTTGAGCCTGCTGCATGGCCGGAAAGGAAGCGATACAGGGCACACACCAGGTAGCCCAGAAGTCGAGTACCACGACTTTACCCTTCAGGGCCGCCGACGAAATGGTGCGCCCCTGCAAATCGGTGAGCGAAAAAGCGGGTGCGGGTTCATTAATGAGCAGTTCTCGAAGCTCATCGCGCTGTTCAGCTTTCAAATCGGCTTCGAGCTCAGTTAAGTACGCGTCCGCCTTAGCGTTATCGTTGCCGGGTTGTTTGGCGTACCAGTCGCGCAGCGCCGTTTTCATGCGAGGAGTCGCCTTTCCGATTTGTATGGCGGCTTCGGCCAGCGGTCGGGCCTCGGCTCCGTGATTCGTCTGCAAAGCACAGAGTAAATACCGTTCGTTGGTGCGCGGATCGCTGTTATCTACGTCATCCGGCACCATCACTTCCTGATAAGCCGTATACGCTTCGGGGTATCTACCCTGCTGTTCCAGAACCCGGGCGTAGGTGTTCATGAGCTGCCGCTGACGGAGCTGCTTTTCGGTTGCCCAGTCGCCCGTTACGTTGCCTGGTTTAGCTTGCGTTTTCAACACGGTCAGCGCCCGCTTTACCAACTGCTCAGCTTCTGGCAAGGCCCGCTTGTCGTCGGCCATTTGAAACGCCATGGTGTTGAGCATCAGTACGTCGATGTGATTGGCTGGTTGCTGCTCCACAAATGCGACCAGTCCCCGAATGTCGTTGTTTTTGAAATAGCCGTCGGTCATCATTACCGTTAGGGCTGGTAGGTACGAGGAGTTCGGAAACTCCTGCGCAAACGCCTGATACGCTGCTTTCTTACGGGTCCAATCAGGTTGGTTCCGGACGGCCATAGCCCGGTCTTTTTGAGCAAGGGAGCCAGCCGGGTCAAGCGTTTTTATCCGCTCGCGCAGGGCATTGGCTTTCACAAAGTCGCCCATGCTTTCGTAGAGCTGAATAGCCGTGTTCAGTTCGTTGGCGGTTGGGCTCGGGCGGGAGGCCAGATACGATTCAATGCCAGCTTTCACCTTTGGGCCGTAGCCCGGCTTCCTCTGCTTTATCTGAGCAGATAGGTAGTCTGACCAATAAAGCGGCCGAACATCGGGATTTTGCCGGATTTCGTATTCATACAACGCGACAACCCAGTTTGGGTCAGCGCGTCCACCGGCTTCATACAGAAAATTCGTTCGGTTGTACACCGACGCCTGACCGCCCATGGCGTGAGGAAGCATTCGCCCGCTGGCATCACAAACCGGGATAACGTACATCCGTCCCTGGCGTATGTCGTTACGTTGGGGCATCATACTGTTGCGGAACATCAGCATGATACCGGCTGCGTCTTTTTTTGGAACGTACACTTGGCCTACGTAATCCAGCCCCTGCTTCGTTAACTTAACCGTAGCTGGGCGACTCATGTGCATGGTTGTTGGTGCACCATAATACACGTATCTTCCTTCGATTGTGCTGTCAGCGGCCAGCGGTGTGCCTTGGGGTGTGTAAGTGAACGATACCGTTTGCCCGATCTGGGGCTTCTCGGGCAAGTAACAAACCTGAGCTGTAGCCGACAAGTAGGTCGCTCCGGCTAAGATGGTCAAGAGGTAGGCTTGGAGGTTCATAACGTGAAATTTAGAAAAAATTAAGCGGCTATCGGCATCTGTTTCTTCACCGGACGCGACACGGCCCATAGGCCAACAAAGGTGAACAGCCCATTCAGGAGTAACCGCTCGAAACCGAATTGGTAGCCGTTGAACCAGGCCGATGAGTTTTCATTCACAATGTACGTTAAGAGGGGCGACGCTACGCAAATCCAGGGAACAAACCGATCCATGACCGGGCGTTTGCTGAAGATACCGAAGGCATACAACCCCAGTAACGGTCCATAGGTATACCCAGCAATGTCAAATACGGCCGTAATGACCTCTTTACTGTTCAGCTGGCGAAAAACGATGATGACGACGTAGAACAGCAATGAGAAGCCAATGTGTACGGCGTGCTTAATCCGGGATCGCTCGGTTTCTGGCCGGTTTTCGACATTCATAAAATCGACGCAGAACGACGTAGTGAGCGCCGTCAGGGCTGAGTCGGCGCTGGCGTAGGTAGCGGCCGTAATGCCTAGCAGAAACGTAATGCCCACCACCAGACCGAGGTGATTCAAGGCCAGCATGGGGTACAGATCATCGGTGCGTTCGGGAATGGCGATGCCTTCGCGTTGGGCAAACACATACAGCAATACGCCAAGGGAAAGGAACAGAAAGTTAACAAAAACCAGCGTGACCGTAAACCAGAACATGTTCTTCTGGGCTTCGCCGATGTTCTTGCAGGTCAGGTTTTTCTGCATCAGATCCTGATCCAATCCCGTCATCACGATGGCAATGAACGTACCCGAAATGAATTGTTTAAAAAAGTTCTTAGAGTCGTTACCGTCCCAGAAGAACACCTGCGACATAGAGCTATCCCGCACCGTTTGAACCAAGTCGCCAAACGACAAACCAAGATTTTGGGAGATGAGAATGATGGTCAGCACGACGGCCGTAATCAAAAAGATGGTTTGCAGCGAGTCGGTCAGGATAATGGTTTTTACGCCCCCTTTAAATGTGTATAGCCAGATCAAACCAATGGTAATCAGCACCGACACCTCGAAAGGTATACCCAATCCGTCGAATAAGGCCAACTGCAGTACATTAGCCGCTACGTAAAGACGTACCGCCGAGCCGACCGTGCGGGCCAGCAGAAAAAAACCGGCCCCGGTTTTATAGGACCAGAAGCCGAAGCGCTTTTCGAGATAGCCGTAGATTGAAATAAGGTTCAGCCGGTAATAGAGGGGCATCAGCACCGTGCCGATGACCAGGTAACCGATGATGTAACCCAGGACGACCTGAAAATAGGAAAATCCAATCTTGCCGACGGCTCCGGGCACCGAAATAAACGTAACTCCGGATAGTGACGTACCGATCATACCGAAGGCAACCAACCACCAGGGCGACTGCCGGTTAGCGGTGAAGAACGTAGTCGTATCGGCTCCTCGGGCAGTGTAAAACGAAACGGCGATCAGCATCCCAAAATAGGCGACCAAAATCACCAGGGCGACGGTGGTATTCATGTACTAAAGTATGGAATTACAGAGTAAACTATAAGCCGATTTTACCCCTGTATTAGCAGACAAATCGGGCAACTTTTTTAAGGTAAAAGAGGTTCTTTTAACGCGCGGGGCTAGCTTTCAAAAGTGCCTGTTTTGCCGTAAATTTGCTAAGTAAATACCATTTTATCTCCCATGCAACCTTTTGAAGAGACAGACGTGGACGTATTGGACGAAGTAGTTGAAACTGCTGTCCATAACCTCGTAGTCTTCAATGACGACGTCAACACATTTGAGCACGTCATCGATACATTGATCGATGTGTGTGATCACACCCCCGAACAAGCTGAACAATGCACTTTATTGATTCATTACAAGGGTAAGTGTGCTGTCAAAAACGGATCATGGGAAGAGCTCGTGCCGATGCGCAACGAAATCTGCCGACGGGGTATCTCGGCAGAAGTTTTAAATTAAAGAGCGAAAGATCGGTTGTTACCATCGACCGTTTTGACAGCCAAGTCTTTCGCTCTTTTACTCCGCATCGACGGTCCGATTTCACTCTTTAATCAGTTAAACCTTGGAGTATCCGTCCAAACTTATAGAAGACGCAGTCAACGAGGTGTCGAAGCTGCCGGGGATTGGTAAAAAAACTGCCCTTCGGTTGGTGCTCCACCTGCTGAAACGCGACGAAGAACAAACTGAAACGCTGGCCCAAAGTCTGACGGCCATGCGCACAAAGGTTAAATACTGCCGCAAGTGCCACAACCTCTCTGATCACGATTTATGCAGTATCTGCTCCAGTAACAAGCGCGATGAGTCGCTGATTTGCGTTGTTGAAGATACCCGCGATGTATTGGCCATTGAGAACACAGCGCAGTACAAAGGCTTGTATCACGTACTGGGCGGCATTATCTCTCCGGTGGAAGGTATTGGGCCAAGTGATTTGCAGATTGATTCATTGATAGCCCGGCTTAGCGGACCCGAAGGTGAACAGGTACGCGAAATCATTCTGGCCATCAGTCCGACTATGGAAGGCGATACCACGGCCTTTTACTTACAAAAGAAGTTAAAGCCGTTTAAGCTTAAAATTTCGACTATCGCACGGGGCGTTCCTATTGGGGGCGACCTCGAATATGCCGATGAGGTCACGCTTGGCCGGAGTATTCTCAGTCGAATTGCTTACGATTAATAGCAAGGTAGCCCTGGTTCATCGGGGCTTTTTTGTTGCTTAAGGAATAGGAAGAAACAGCCTTCACAGACTGTTCTCTTTGTTTAAGTCGCTTTTAATGGGAGTGGGGCCTATTTTTCGGGAAAAGTATCGTTCTTTACGCCGATAAGCATACGCTGGCTAAACATCCCTTGTTCAAGCCGGTTGTATGACTAAAAGCAAGTTTAATTCCCTCCAAACCAACACTCGCATGAATCGCTCCGAGTTTTTGAAGCTGGCTTTCGGTGCTTCGGCCGGTCTGGTCGCTTTCCGCTCTTATGGGTTAGCCACACTTGGCCTTGCACCTGTCCAGGCAGAAGGACCTTTTAAGTTAGCTCCGCTACCGTTTGATGCTGGTGCGCTCGAACCGCACATTGATAAGACAACCATGGAAATCCACCATGACAAGCATCATAAAGCGTACGTTGACAATCTCAACAAGGCTGTGGCTGGAACCGATATGGCCAAGATGGACATCGACGCCCTGGTTAAAAGTGTAAGTAGCAGCACCCCTGCGGCTGTGCGGAACAATGCCGGTGGTCACTGGAACCATACGTTCTTCTGGAATATTCTAGGACCTGGTGCCGGTGGGGCTCCTAAGGGGGCGCTTGCCGATGCCATCAACAAGAAGTTCGGCTCGTTCGACAACTTCAAAACGGAATGGGGAAAGGCCGCCACCGCTCGCTTTGGCTCAGGTTGGGTGTGGTTAATTAAGAACGGGAACGACATCGAGATTACCTCGACGCCTAATCAGGATAACCCGCTCATGGCCGTCGCCGAGAAAAAAGGTACGCCAATCATGGGACTTGATGTGTGGGAGCATGCCTATTACCTGAAGTACCAAAATCGCCGGCCCGAATACGTGACGGCTGCCTGGAACGTGTTCGATTGGAATAAGATAGGAAAGAATTTCGCGTAGCATACGTAGAGACGCGATACCTCGCGTCTCTACTTTTTTATACCCATCGGTAAGTAGACATGGAAGGTGGTGCCATGGTTCAATGCACTCTCCACGGTTATAAATCCGCCATGGTTTTCCGCGACCCGCTTGCAGGTCGCCAGGCCAATCCCCGAACCCGTAAACTGCTGCCGACCGTGTAACCGGCTGAATAAGCCAAAAATCTTGTCGAAGTTCTCCGGAGCGATGCCGATGCCGTTATCCTGAACGCTGATTCGTGCGTAGGTTTGGCTGTGCTCAACGTCCGGATATTCAGGCACATCTTTGCCCTCGACCAACTGGCCCATTACCTTTACCTCCGGGCGCTGGCTGGGCTGTGTGAACTTGATGGCGTTCGTTAACAGATTCTGAAATAACTGCCGGAGCTGCGTGGCGTCGCCGGGTACTGTGGGTAAATATGGCCCAATTGTGATAAGCGCGTCGCGTTCACTAATTATGACCTCCAGGTCATTCTGGATGCAAATCAACAAGTCTTCCAGAGCAACTAAGTCTGGTTGTTGCTGCGCCAGACCACCCGGCGATGAAAGGCGGGCATAGGCTAATAGACTCCGAATCAGCGTATCCATCCGATCGGCCGCTGATTGCATGCGGTGTACAATATCAGTCCCTTCCTCGTCTAAATCATCAGCGTAACGCTTATTTAAGAGATCGCCAAAGGATTTTATTTTGCGTAAGGGCTCCTGAAGGTCATGGCTGGCCACATAAGCAAACTGCTCCAGACTGCGGTTCGACTGCTGTAACTCGTTGTTCATCCGCTGGAGCGTCTGCTGTTGACGAAACTGTTCGGAAGTGTTTCGATAAACGCATAACGCCATCACCACATCGCCCCGTTCGTTACGGACCGGCCCCACGTAACACTCACACCGCCAACCACCCCAATGGTCGCTAAAATTATGCTCTTCACCCCGCAACGCTGTACTGATATAACGTTTCCAGTCGTCCTGATACTCAGGCAAGATCACATCGACGATGCGCTTGCCAAGTAAGTCGTCGGCATCGCGGCTGGTGTACAGGCCCGGTAAATCACCAGTTGCCGACAAAACCTTCTGAAAAAAACTGACGACAACCACACACATACCCGGTACGTTGGAAGACAGCGCTTTGAACAGAATCGCTTCGCCCATTAGCGTCTGTGTCATCTTTTTCAGCGCGGTGATGTCCGTAAAAGACACAACAGCGCTTTGCCCATCGCCCAGAGGTTCTATACTCAAATCGAACCAAAGCTCTTGCTGAGTGCGGCTGATTTTATAGAATAACTCAGCATGGTGCGCTTCGCCCGTCTCAATAACCTCAGCAATGTCGTCCCAGAGGGTGGTCGCCTGAGTAGGTGGAAACAGTTCGGCAGCTGTACGGCCCAGCATCTCGTTACGGTCGATGCCCAGAACCTGCTCAGCCCGGTGGTTGGCCAGCTGAACGGTATATGTTTCTATTTCACCATACTGGTCACGCACAGCTTTATAGACTATAATCCCACTGGCCGATTGATCTAACGCCTTTTGCCAAAGCGAAGGGGGCGTTTGTGTAGAGTTAGCAATGTTGACGTTCATGATGTTGAAGGATGGTGGTAGATGGCTGCTGAGCGAAGTTCAGGACGCCTACTTACGTACTTTAACAAGTTAAAACCGGCCTTGTTGCAAAAAATCACAGTACCACTTGGCGCTGTTCACCGTAACAGAGTAAAAACCAAAAATAGGCTGCATGAGTTAAGGCTTGTTTGTATGCTGAAGGTTCATAGTGCCCTTTTCATGTGCCTGGTTCCTGCTGACGCATCAGGAAGCTGATTAAAGCCGGTGCTACATTGTCGCCTGTCCTGGCCGCCTTCATTGGCCAACATCAGATTTGGCAAAGTTTTGTATTTTTGTAAAAATAGTCTAGTCTATGTCATCACAAGAGTTATACGACGAAATCCCATCCTTAGATCTGGCCGACTTTACTTCGGGCGATCCCGAACGTAAAGCCCGGTTTGTCCAAACCCTGGGCCAGGCGTTTAATCAGATTGGTTTCGTAGCCATCCGTAATCATGGTTTGACCGATGAGCTAACCAAGAAATTATACGATTCAGCACAAGCGTTTTTCTCGGCTTCTGACAACGTTAAGCAGAAATATGAACGTCCTGATCTGAACGGCCAGCGGGGCTATATCGGAAAAGGAAAAGAAACCGCCAAAGGGTTCAAAGTAGCTGACTTAAAGGAGTTTTACCACATTGGCCAGCCTGAACCAGTCGGTGACATGCCGGCCAATGTGTTGCCCGACGAGTTCCCCGAGTTCAGCGAAGCGACTTTAACCGCCTACCGGACGCTGGAGAATGCGGGTAAGCAACTCCTGCGGGCCATTGCGCTTTATCTGGAGCTGCCCGAAAATTACTTTGATGATAAAGTGCAGAATGGCGATAGCATTTTACGCGCCCTGCATTATTTCCCGCTCGACCCTGAAACAACCCCCGACGGAGCCGTTCGGGCGGCTGCCCACGGCGATATTAACCTCATTACGTTGTTGATGGGCGCTTCGGCCGATGGGTTGGAAGTGCTCCGGCGCGATGGTAAATGGATTGGCATTACGGCCCTGCCCGACCAGGTTGTGGTAAACGTTGGCGACATGCTCGACCGGCTGACGAATCATAAACTGAAATCAACTATCCACCAGGTAGTAAACCCACCGCGGGAGAAAATGAACCAGTCGCGTTATTCGATTCCTTTCTTTATGCATCCCCGCGCCGACATGGACCTAACCAGTCTTAAGAGTTGCATTGATGCTGAGCATCCAAAATTATATGTCGACATGACCGCTGGTGAATTCCTTAACGAGCGGCTCATGGAACTAGGCTTGAAAAAAGCCTGATTGTGGCCTGGTCTAGTCAATTCATTGAACTGACTAGACCGGGCTTATAAAATGCGCTTCCTAACCACCTTCTATGCTGCCCTATCTGACGACTGTCAAGCCTATGCGCCGAATTCGGTACTTCATCTTTTTGAAAGATGTACTGATTTTGGCGCTGACAACGTTTGGTGGTCCGCAAGTGCATTTGGCCATGCTCTACGATCGGTTTGTGCAGAAACGACGCTACCTGACCGAAGAGGAATTAATGGAGCTAAATGCGCTGTGTCAGGTACTGCCTGGGCCAACGTCAACCCAGACAATTACGGCGGTGGGGTTTAAGATTGGTGGCCCGAACCTCGCCTACATTACGTTATTGATTTGGGTACTGCCTGCCGTTTGCGTTATGACAGCCGCCGGTATGGGAATTTACTACCTGGAGCAACGTAACTTATCTTTGCAATTCGCCCGGTTTATTCAGCCCATGGCGGTAGGCTTTCTGGTCGTGGCGGGGTATCGTATAGGACGTAAGGTTATCAAGAATCAGGTAAGTTTAGCGCTTGCCCTCACGGCAACGTTGGTAGCTTATGTGTTTAGCTCGCCGTTCATGACACCCATCGTGATTGCGGCAGGAGGGCTTACCACTGCCTTGACGTACGAGAAACAGGAGCGTATGACAAAGAAGCCTCTGCAAGTGCAGTGGGCTAACTTTTTTTTGTGGCTGGGGGTGTTCGTTGCCGCGGCCGGGCTAGGGGCCATTACGCAGTCACTGCCAGTACGTCTGTTTGAAAATTTCTACCGGAACGGCAGTCTGGTCTTCGGGGGTGGACAGGTGTTAACTCCTATGCTTTACAACGAGTTCGTTGCCTTTAAACACTACCTCAGCCGGGAGGAGTTTCTGTCTGGCCTTGGTCTGGTGCAGGCGCTCCCCGGACCCGTTTTTGCGTTTGCGTCGTACATCGGTGCGTTGTCTATGCGTAATGATGGGCTGAACGGGCAGTTCTGGGGGAGCTTTGTTTCCACAGCCGGTATCTTTCTGCCGGGTACGTTCCTGATCTTCTTTGTGTATCGATTCTGGGAGCAGTTGAAACGCTACCGGGTAGTACGGGCGTCTCTGGAAGGAATCAACGCCACCAGCACAGGACTGACAGCAGCCGCAGGTTTAGCGCTCTTTCAGCCGATGGCCGCGCATTGGCCCTCGGTGGTGGTAGTGGTGGTTACTATTGCAGTGCTCCTATACACTAAAGTACCGCCTTACGTATTGATCCTGGGCGGTTTGCTGGCTGGCATCTATTTATAAAGTAAGCTTCTCTTCGGTACAGCCTTCGGCACGACAGTTTCATGCGGCCTATGCAATGACAGCTTATCGGCGTTCTGCATATCAATGGTTGTAATGTGCCTGGCCATACCTTATAACTATTGACTAATTACTGTAATGCCTGTACTGCGAGTGGTAACCCACAGCTTGTAGAACCATCTTGCGGGTGGGAACCCGCAGTAAAAAAGGCCGTTGAAAGGGCGCTAGCCTAACTTTTTATAGACTAAACTACCTTATATATAACCCTAGTGGTTTAGTATGGTTTTCTGTTGAAAGAGGTAGTGAACTATGACTGAAAACCGTGCTACAACCTGGAACCAGCTTATGGACTTTCTGTACGAAGATGCCTGGACGCCTGCTCTAAGACGATTTAGACCGTCCTATGCGTTTCGAGGGCTGGCCGATGCTGTTTTCACGCTGGATACATCATTGATGAGGTTGGGTAATGACTATGCGAGTATTGAAGGACACTTACTACGTAATTTCAAGAAATACGCGCTTCACAATGTTACTGAGCATGATTCATTCTGGTACTGGCTTTCGGTCGCTCAGCATCATGGTTTGCCCACGCGACTAATGGACTGGACGTTCTCTCCGTACGTAGCGCTCCACTTTGTTACCTCTTCCTTAGACTATTATGACCGGGATGGGGCTATCTGGTGCCTTAATTATAAGAAAGTACATCAAGAATTACCTGGTTCGCTTGGCAAGTTATTGGAAGAAGAAGGAGCCGATGTATTTACGGTTGACATGTTAAGGCAAATTGACTCGTTGCACGATTTTGACGATCTGGCCAATGAGCCATTTGCTTTGCTGTTTGAGCCACCATCCATCGATGATCGCATAGTTAATCAGTATGCCTTGTTTTCGGTCATCTCTGACCCTACAATCAGTCTGAGTCAGTGGCTGGAGTCGCGGCCGGATATGTATCGTCGAATCATTATTGGTCATGAGCTCAAGTGGGAAATACGGGATAAGCTTGACCAGGCTAATATTAACGAGCGTGTCCTGTTTCCGGGCTTGGATGGTTTGAGTGGCTGGTTACGGCGGCAGTATATTCAGCCCAGTGGTGATGATGTAATCAGTGATTGCAATCCTGGCGAGCCGTAATGACAACGTTGATCTATAAAATAGGTGATTGATGGGTCGTAGCCTCATAAGGGCGACTAATTAAGAACAAGCGTTGCGTGTGCGTGTTAACCTAGCGTAAACATAGACTCAACGTTATGCAATCAATTCAGGACCCGCGTCAACAGTATCCAGCACCCCCTTATCCGCAATCACCTCAAGATCACCCCGGCTCAGATGCAACGCTGGCACCCAAGGCCGATCATGGAGAAACATCCTATAAGGGAAGTGGTAAACTCACAGATCGGAAAGCGTTAATCACCGGTGGCGATAGTGGCATTGGCCGCGCGGTTGCGCTGGCTTTCGCCCGCGAAGGAGCCGACGTACTTATTTCGTACCTGAGTGAAGAGCAGGACGCTCAGGAAACCGTGCGGCTGATCGAAGAAGCGGGCCGCAAAGCCGTGGCCGTTAAAGGAGATATTCAAGATGAAGCGCATTGCCAGGAGCTTGTCAATCGGGCGATCGGCGAGTTTGGGCAGTTGGATATTCTGGTCAATAATGCGGCTTATCAGATGAACCACACGTCATTTCTGGACATTTCGACGGAAGAGTTTGACCGTACTTTCCGGACCAATGTTTATGCTATGTTTTTTCTCAGCAAAGCCGCTTTGCCTTTAATGAGGCCCGGTGGGTCAATTATCAACACGACGTCTATTCAGGCGTATCAGCCGGAACCAAGCCTACTGGCCTATGCGGCTACCAAAGCGGCTATTGCTAATTTCACCAAATCGTTGGCTAAAGAAGCGATTGAAGTAGGTGTGCGCGTCAATGCCGTTGCACCGGGGCCTGTCTGGACACCATTGATTCCGTCAACTATGCCCGAAGAAAAGGTGAAGAGCTTTGGCGAGGACTCGTTGCTTGGGCGAGCCGCACAACCTGTAGAGTTGTCACCAATTTATGTATTGCTAGCCTCTCAGGAAGGCAGTTATATTACGGGAATGATCTACGGGGCTACCGGTGGCCGACCGATTGCGTAAGGGGCTAATTGCTAATAAGATCATCATTAATCAGAATCGGATTTGTTGGTGGATACGCATCAGATTAGCTGTTTTGTTGAAGCTCAATGCTCGTTAGGAGAAGGGCCCGTTTGGGATGATACCCGAAATGGCTTATGGTGGGTAGACATTGTTGAAAAGCAGGTCTACTTTGCCGATGCTACGGGCCAATTTGTCCGGCAATGGACTATGCCCGAACTCGTTGGCTTCGTGCTACCCCGGTCTGATGGGCGGCTGTGGGCAGGGTTCGAATCAGGGCTGCACATTGTACATCTGCCCGATGAAGGTGAACCATCTTATGAACGCATCGACAAGATCGACCATGATCCACCTAATGTTCGCTTCAACGATGCTGCGTTCGATGGTAACGGCAATATCTACGCAAGCACAATGGACTTGAACAATGAACAGCCGTTAGGCAAGGTCTTGTATTACAAGGTCAACCCAGACGGTCGGCCTGAGTCCGCGGTAGTGGTTGCCAGCGATTTCGTTATTGCTAACGGGCCAGCTACAGCTGATAGCCAAACGCTCTTTATGATTGAAAGCAGTGGGCATCCGGGCCGAGCTAAGGGAATATGGGCTTCTTCGATCCGACCAGATGGTACCCTTGAGTCAGAAAGGCATCTGGTGGAATGGCCCTACGACGGATCACCAGATGGAGGTACTATCGATAGTGCCGGAAATGTGTGGGTTGGTCATTACGGTGGCGATACCATTCGGCAGTTTTCGCCAGCCGGCAAATTGCTACAGGCGATTCAACTACCCGTAATTAACCCTACCAAGGTTGCAATTCAGGAGGAGGGTAAGTTATATGTCACCAGCGCCCGAGAAGGCGCTACGGACGAACAGATTGCGCAGTACCCGCTGACGGGTAGTGTGCTGCAGGTTCAATTGCCCTGAAGGAAATAAACGTACAGTAGCGTAGGAGACAACCCGCACTACTGTACGTTTATTCCTTTATAAATCATCTGACAGAAACTTACGAATGGTCTGGTAGGGGCGAAGTCCCTGGGGTTTGCCATTGGTAGCTTTGTCGGGTTGACCACCGTTTGGCCTGACTTCACCACTGCGGCCACCATTCAGGCGGCTTCCGTTTTGCAGGGATAGCATTTCTTTTCGCAACTGTCGCTGTTCATCGTCGCTCAGCACCGTGCGGGTGGCTTCACCCTGACCATAGCCATCGTTGAAATTACTGATTCGACTGTCGGTTTGCGCTAGTTTCAGTTCGGCTAACAGCTCATTCAGTTCGGCCGCGACTGTCCGACGTTCTTCTTTTAACTCATCCAGGGCAGGCAACAGATCAAGGTTGTGCTGTAACACATTCTGGCGCGTCCGCTGCTCGGCAAGCTGAGCCTCCAGCGGAGCCATTTCTTTGTCTAATCGCTTCAGTCGACGGCGTAGCTTCCAAAGTTTAATGTCGGCCTGTAACCACCGGAACCAGAACGCCGAAAGAACCGGGAGGGCAATGCCCAGACAGACGGCTCCTGCCAAGGCGAACAAAATTCCACTCAGTACAAATGAGAGAAGCGCCCAAGGGCTGTTGACCAGCGCTAAGTTAAGTTCGCTTGATTCACTAAGCTGTTTTTCAATCTTGCTTAATGTGGCCGCGTCCAGCGTTTGCGTAGCGGATGTCGGGTCGGTGTTTAACTGGAGCTGCCGAACCGACTTGTTAATGGCGGCCTTTAACTGGTCAGTACGGTACGCTTCATACCGAAACCAGCCTAAAACGGCCAGCGTCAATACAGAAAACACGGCCAGTGCAATCTTAAATCGCTGGTACTTTCCCTGATTCTGCTCTGGGTTTTCCTGGTAAGGCTTTTCAATCAGTCGATCGTAAGCCGGTTTCAGCAGGATCGATACCATGGCCAAACCGACGGCAAAGGCCCAGGCTTCGTTGGTGTTGCGAATGTTAAGGGCATAGGCTACAATCTCGTGCGAGATAATGAGGTCACCCGCTAAAAACGAGATACCAGCTACCAAAAAAAGTAGTCCAGCCAGCAGCGAATAATCAGGTGCGGCTTTTGTTCGGCGCTCGCGTAGGTTGTCGCGGTCGTTTTCGAGCGCCAGCCGATCCGCTTCACGGCTTTTAACCTGCCTGTCTAACCGCTCTACCTGAAGGGCATGATTTTGTAGGTCAGCGTAAGCTACCCGATTGGCTTCAGTGGCTTCGGCCAGTTGCCGATCAACAGTGGTTAGTTCGTTCCGTTTCTCCTGAATACGGTCCGTGAGCCAGTCGGTATTAACCTGACTGGAGAGATAGCCTTCGTATGTTTCCCGGTTGACTCCCTCCACGCCACTCGTGTAGCCGTGCTGAAAGTCTGGGTTGTTTGTTGGTTCCATACTTTACGTTTTATAGTTGATGAGTCATATCGGTGAAGAAAGAGCGTTATAAATCGCCACTTTCTCCTTCATTAACACACTATAAATGACTCAGTAATGGTAAACTACATAACGTTATAATTTCGTAAAACTTCGGTTCGTTGCTGTTCCGTTAGCCGATCACGGAGGCTTCTGGCCAGTTCAAACTCGCTCAGAAACAGATTAACAAGCTGGTCGCCCTGGGCGTTCAATCGAGCCAGCTCCGTCTCAACGCGGTTGAGAGCTGCTACGAGCGGCCATTTTTGAGCGCGAACGGCCTCTATTTCGCGTTCGAGCTGCTCGGCTTGGGCCTGCCATAGGGGCAGTTGTTGCTGCTTATCAAGCACTGACTGGCGGTTTTCCTGAATTATCGCCAGATCATGACGTAATGTCGTCAATAGACTTAACAACAGTTTGCCGGCTAGCAAAAACAGAAAAAACACAAAGACAAACAAGGCAAAAGCTTGCCAGAAGGGCTGTTTCTGAATAGCCTGGGCCAGTATAAAGCTAGCGGCTGCCAGCGGCAAACCCGCTTCTTCCAGTAATCGACGACCCGTTAGCCGTCCTCCTTCTTCATAAAAGAACGACGTACGACCAAATAAGTTGAACATACCGGCCAAAAATACACCGACGGCAATCCAGCGGTTGGCAAATACCGGACGCAATGTTTCATCAATCAGGTAAAAGTTGCCAACGCATAGCATCACTGATACGCCCAAGCTTAGAAGCGTTCGAATGAGGTTATCAGTAGCCGGTTGGCGGTTGATCAGGTGGTTAATCCGTTGCCTGAGGTCGTCAATACGATTATTACGTTGTGCAATAAATCTGTCAAGCTCAGCAACTCGCTCGTTATAATGATCAATCGCTTGTTCGTAAGGAGCTGACTGGTTGGTGAAGTACGCTTTAATTTCGGCTATTTTCTCGTTAGGAGACGCTTCCGAGAGCCCAAACAAAACACCTTCGTCACGTAACGATTCCTGGTCAACCAGCCAGTAGGGTGTACTGTCAGTAGGACCATCGGAGGGCTGAACAATCGGTAAAAAAAGGTTAACTTCAGGTTGTAAGGATGGTGTTGCTGACACAGGTATAGACGCTGGAAATGTGGGACTCATGGCCCCATCAAATCGGGTAGAATCAGGGACAAATAACGAATAAAGGCGTTGGAAAAGCGTCATTTAAATAAACTGGTCGTAAGCTGGCTGAACGGTCACTTGCTTAAAAACGCCTTCAAATACGCGAATAGTGCCTCAATAATGCAAATCTTGATTAAGACACTGGATTAGAAGACGAGCGAATGACAGGAAGCGATACATTCCTGAATAAAACCCACGACAGCGCCATACCTCCCAGGAAGAGAAGACTTAAACCTGGGTTGAAGTAGATAATGGCGATTAGGCACACCAGGGAGAGTACTAACGCAACCAACGGCACGAGTGGGTATAAAGGGGTTCGAAATGGGCGGTGCAACGTAGGTTCGGTCCGACGTAATCGAAACAGGCTGAGTAAGCTGATGATATACATGCCTAACGCGCCCAGCACCGATAACGTAATGATTTCGCCGGTTGTGCCCGAAAATAAAGCGGCTAAACCGATGATTCCACCCACGATCAGCGACCAGTGTGGCGTATGGAAGCGCTGATTCACATCAGCCAGAAACCGGGGCAAATACCCCGCCCGCGCCAGGGCAAACAGTTGGCGCGAATAGCCGAGCGTATTTGCGTGAAAAGAAGCAATCAAACCAAAAAGGCCAAGCCCTGCGAAGAGCTTTGCCCACGAGCTTTGCCGCCCCAGTACAATGGCGAGTGTTTCAGGCAATGGATAGTCGAGCTGGCTCAACTGCCGCCAGTCACCCACCCCCGCGCACAAGAGCATGGTGCCAAGCGCTAGCACTACTAACGTCCCGATGCTTAGTAAGTAGCCGCGGGGAATCGTTTTGTGTGGGTCACGAACTTCTTCGGCCACCATGGCCACGCCCTCAATGGCCAGATAAAACCAGATGGCAAAGGGTAAGGCCGCAAATACGCCACTAATACCAAACGACTCATTATGTGCCAATACGTTTTCGGTTTTATAAGCCGGAGCTACTAGTACCATGAACACCAGTAGTTCAACCACGGATAACACCGTAACAATGACCGAGAAATTAGCCGATTCTTTAATCCCTAAGATATTAACGCTAATAAAAACTACGTAAGAGGCTACGGCTACGCCCAGTACCGGTAAGGCCGGGTTCAGAAAATGGGCATAGGCACCCAGAGCAGCCGCAATGGCGGGGGGAGCCATCAAAAAATCGACCAGCGTAGCAAAGCCAGCTATAAAGCCACCCGTCGTGCCAAAGGCCCGCAGGGCGTAGGCGAAGGGACCACCGGCATCTGGAATGGCCGTTGTGAGCTCCGTATAACTGAAAATAAAGGCTAAATAAAGAACCGTAACTGCCAACGTAGCGACTAGAAAGCCGAGGGTGCCGGCCACCGCCCAACCGTAGTTCCAGCCGAAATATTCGCCCGAGATAACCATACCGACGGCAATCGCCCAAAGCTGGGTTGTGGTAATAACCCGGCGTAGCTCTGACGGCTGGCTTTTTGGTCCGCCCACTTCCGTAGAAGAGGGTGAGCCGTTAGGAGGTTCGGTCATACGTAGGGTGGTGATGGCGGTTAGGCAACTTCAACGAACCGGGGCGTACTGGTCAAAGCTATGCGTATCGCTGTAAAAATACACGCTGTAAGGCAGCCCACAACCGTTTTTTTAAGTTTTGATCCGCTTCAATGGTTGGCAGAGAGTCGGCCATTAAAAACGTAATTCCTTCAAACCGCACAGGGGCATAGCGATCCATCATGATATCGAGATTAATACGCTCAAACGGCACACCAAACGTAATGAAATGGTTGATGTATTTGCCCCGCAGCAGCTCGGCAAAATTAATGTCCCGAACACCATGTAAGTTTAATAAGTCGACCCCGTCGATGTTCAGATTGACCGCTTTTAGGATTTTCTCCAGGAATAGCAGGTTGCTGGGGTCTAGTTCTTCATCGGCGAGCAGCAGCACCTTATGATTTAATTGGGGTAGGCGGGAAGATTGCTGAACCGGTGGAAGAATTGAAGGCGCTAAGGGACGGGGAACGGGTTGCGGTAAAGGCTCCGGTGACGAAATCACGACCGCAGCCTGCGGTTGTGGCAATATGACGACTGGCGTTTCTACAACGGGCTCTGCATCCTCTATGAGTGCGTCAAGAGTAATCTCGGTGGCTACTGCCAATGCATCGAGGTCGCTTAATAAATCCGTAGCGGTTTCAACCGCATCTGACGATACGTCCTGTGCCGTGGGTAACTCCTCAACAACAGTCCACGACTCATCCGCCAGCCGAAAAAGTTGGTCTGTTTGGAATAACGTCTGATAAAAATTCTTCGCCGACATAAATTGAGAGATTCGTAGCTACCGGGCAATAGCGGTCACTTGCTTAGTTTATACCACTTCGTTGCTTTTAAGGGCTCCCGGCGCCCATCATACGTTCGTTCAAGAGGACCGTAGTGCTTTACCAGGTAATTCACAATAGCTGGTTCTGACTCGCCTAAATCCCAAAGTTTCTGCGTACGCTGCATCCATCGAATCCGTTCAATCCACTTCTCACGGGAGAAATGACTTTGCAGAATCAATTTGCTGGAGTGGCAGGCGGTGCACTGGCCTTTGACCAGCATGAGTTGGTCATCTAATGCCAGGCCGGTTTCTGGATCAGTCCTGATGGAGTCAGCTGTTGTCAGTAAAGCCTCCGCGACTGGTTTGTGAACCTTGTCCGTAAAATGAACACCAACATGTTTGCTACCAGATAGGGTCGTTGTAGCTACGGACAGCCAAATACCAATGGCAAGCAGTAGTAATGTCTTCGTTGCTTTCATGACGTTGAAAATCTATTAACTAACCAACCTTTACCGCAATCCGATGACAGGCGTTATTGCAATAGCCTTCCGGATTCCATTGCGGCATCACCATCGGCTGCGACACGCCGGCATCGTCGGTGGCGCGTGCCCAGACCTCATAATAGCCCGGCCGAGGTAGTTTTACTTCTGCCGACCAGTGCTGCCAGGCGAGTCGATTTTTGGGTGGTTTCAGGTTCGCTTTTTGCCAGGTCGCCCCGAAATCAGCGGAGACGGCCATCTCCCGAACGCTACGGTCGCCCGCCCACGCGTGTCCCCGCAAAGCCAGCATCTGTCCCGCTGCAAGCATAGCGCCCGTTTGTGGGAAGGTTATAAGCGATTTGACGGGCATGGATTCGATAATACGGAACTGATCTTCGGGCGGATCAACACCGGGCTCAACCGGATTGATAGGAACTTTATAACTCTTCCCGGTCATTTTAGCGCCGTCGTGTACTTTATTACGTACTGCTAACGTATGAAGCCACTTTCCCGATGCTGACGCAGGCCAGCCACCCGCCACCAATCGCAACGGATAACCGTGCACGAGCGGAATATCCTGACCATTCATGGCCCAGGCGATCAGCGTTTCATCTTCAAGGGCCTTACGCATGGGTACGCCCCGCGAGATAACGGGTTTGGCAGGGTCGAGGCTGACATGCAAATCTTTGCCATAGTAACCGATGTAAACGGCATCATCCGTGATCCCTACATCGGCCAGAATGTCTTTTAATCGAGCACCAGTCCACTCGGCACAGCCAACCCCACCATCGGTCCACTGATTGCCGGATGTCTTGGGGAAATAACCGGATCGGCCGTTACCCGCGCATTCCAGGGTTAGCTGGTATGTATAGGGCTTAAACTTTTTCTTAAGGTCGCCTAACGTATAGGTTTTTGCTTTTTTTACCGACTCCCCATTGATGGTCAGTGTCCAGCGGGCCGCATCGATTGTTTCCGGCATGAGACCATTGTTTCGGATAAATAATTTGTCGGCCGGTGTAACGGCATCATCTAACAAATGAGCAGGTGTCTCAACATTCCAGGGCTTATCGCTAAGTACCACTAATTGCTTGTTCTTGTTGGCCATCGGATCAATGTCGAAGGCCATAGGCAGGTAGTTGGGCGGTAATTGATTCGCAAAAACGATGTCGGTGCCCAGTAGTGTTGTTAGTGTGGCTAATGAGCTTTTTTTGAGAAAGCCCCGACGGTTAAAAAGATGATCTGATGGGTTGAGTAAGTTCATATACGTAAAAGCAAACCCAGATAATTTGCCAAAAATACATAAAAAACCAGCCCTATTCATATACGACAAGGCTGGCTCTTAGTAATGATCAAATACCTCATGTGTTGAGGGTAGGCCGTGTCGAAATCTTCAGTAGGTCATACACCCAACAATAGCCTAGCAAACAACTAACGGATAAAACTAGGGCTAGAGTAAGCATTAAGTAGACAACCGGACCGGTTACAAATCCCAGCAGACAGGGCATCACCAGATCAAGGACAAGTACTGCCCGTACCACCTGGTCGACAAGGCCAACATTCTTTTTTAGATTCATAGGTCAAGAAAGGTACGTTCAAGGTGGGTAAATATAGGTAATTACTTGTAATTAATAGGGCTAATTATCAGGTATATATAACAAAAACGCTCAGAAGGCTGAGCGTTTTTGTGGAAACGTATATCATCAATTAAAATTTATACTATACCGACGGCCTGCCGATGAATAATAGCTTCACGATCCGGACTGGTTGAAATAAAGCTTATGGGCAAACCAAGCGAATCCTCCAGGAAGTTGACATAAGCGGCTAATTCGGTCGGCATCTCATCGAACGAGTGGATATTTTTCAGACCTGTTTTCCACCCTTTGAATGATTTATAGACCGGTGTTACGTCGGCATCACAGAGGTCATAGGGAAGATGTTCGGTCGTTGTTCCATCCGGGAGTTTGTAGTGCGTGCAGACCTGAATTTCGTCGAAGATATTTAGTACATCCACTTTCATCATCACCAGCTGGGTAACGCCGTTGATCATGATCGCGTACTTCAGCGCAGGCAGGTCGAGCCAGCCGCACCGGCGTGGGCGGCCCGTGGTAGCGCCGAATTCACGCCCTTCCTGCCGTATCCGCTCTCCTGTTTCGTCAGACAATTCGGTAGGGAAGGGGCCACTACCAACGCGCGTGCAATACGCTTTGAAAATACCGAAGACCTCGCCAATCTGACGTGGCGCTATGCCCAGCCCTGTGCAGGCTCCGGCCGTCATGGTGTTCGACGACGTAACAAATGGGTAGGAGCCAAAGTCGATGTCCAGCAAGGAGCCCTGGGCACCTTCAGCCAGCACTTTGCGGCCGTCTGCCAAGGCCTGGTTAACCTCGTATTCGCTATCCGTAAGCTGGAACTGCTTCATGAAGTCAACCGCCTGGAAAAACTCCGTTTCAGATTGGGGGAGTACCGAAGCAAAATCGAAGTGATTCTGTTCTAGGATCACCTTATGAATGGCGACCAGCTTGTTGTATTTATCCTGAAAGTTGGGCGATAAAATGTCGCCTACCCGCAGGCCTTGCCGTGCTACTTTGTCTTGATACGTTGGGCCGATCCCGCGCAGGGTCGAGCCGATCTTCGACTCGCCCTTCGCCTGTTCGTAGGCAGCATCGAGCAACCGGTGCGTTGGCAGGATAATAGACGCTTTCTTAGAGATTTGCAGATTTTGAGTCAGAGCAAGGTTATACTTCGCCAGCCCGTCGATTTCTTTTTTAAACACGATTGGGTCAAGCACGACTCCGTTACCGATGATGTTTAGAATATCATTCCGAAATATACCGGATGGAATCTGGTGCAAAACGTGTTTAAAACCATCAAATTCGAGGGTATGCCCAGCGTTGGGCCCCCCCTGAAAGCGGGCCACTACCTGATACTGCGGAGCCAGTACGTCCACAATCTTTCCTTTCCCTTCGTCGCCCCACTGGAGGCCTAATAAAACATCTACCATGCTACAGTACATTAAAAAACATCCTTATCGGGTAATCTCACTCTATCGTTGAACCTGAAGATATCGACAGTCACTTTGCCAATTGGCGTCAATGGCTCTATGAAGCCGCCGGATAATCTAAAATGCTCAGCCCAAATATCGGTCCTTGGGTTAAAAAAACGTACAATCTCCTGACTACTCCAATCAATTGATGCAATATCAGTTCCCTTATTACGATTACAATCCGGGCATGTATACGCGAGATTGCTTTCATCGTTTGACCCCTTATGCTTACGGCTAATGATATGGTCTATTTCAAAACCAATGAACGAATTTTCATCTTGTTCAAGGCAATACTCACAGATATAAGAAGCTCGTTGGGCTACCCGTTTCCGTGCGGTTAGAGAAACGGGTGTATTATTGGTGGGCATATTGCTTCGCTCTCGCTTTAGCCAAGCGCATAATGTGCTCAACGCTCATGAATTTGTCGATGAGCTCGGTTTCTTGTTGAGTAGCAGTGCCCACTTTTTCTTTTTCTAATAGACTATAAAAATGGTCATGCATTTCTTCGGAAGCCCTGAACTGAAGTATGTCTTCGGGTTTCACGTGTTTAAGCAAGAAGTCAACTAGTGTCAAATACGGGTCCATATCAGCTAACCGTCGGTATCACCAACTCATTGTTTTCAACATCAGATACAGTCTGCATTGGCCATACCTCCCGAAAGGTAAAGGCCAGAGGCCCCGGTCCGTTTGCATTTAACTGCTCAAGGCGTTCGCGGGCTTCCTCCACCGTCGGGATACGGCCATCCGGTACCCACCACAATACGGTTGTCATCTGAGTAGGCTTCTCAAACCATTTCCGGCGATCTTTCATGACCTCCGTATGCATACTTTTGAACACAAATGTTTGCAACTTCTCCGGCGATTCCCAAACCGACAGGTTGACAATGATGCGGTCATCGTCGAACGGACGGATGTCTGTTGCACTATTACCATCGCCTTTGAGCCGCCAGATGAACCCGTCACTGCGCTCGGCCAGCCCATTAATCACATCGAGCTGAGCCACAAAATCTGCCATGATGGGATGACTAATGTCTGGCGCAAGCATCCGTGATATATTAAGCTGAGCAAGGTGCATAGTAATGGATAAGCTGTAACTATTGATGGGTTGAGGTAAGAGCTTATGGGTAAGAAACACAGCTCATAAGCTCCACATTCTTTAGTCTTCCACGGGTACTTGTCTCCCCGGCGAATCCACGCCGGGCTGCTGCGCGGTTTCCGCACGGTTTTCGCAGCGGTCGCGGGCGCAGGAGCCGTAAAAAATCAACGAATGGTGCATGACGTTGAATTTTAACATATCGCCCACCATGTTCTGAATGTTTTGAACGCGGGGATCGCAGAATTCCATCACTTTATGGCAATCGGTGCAAATCAGGTGGTCGTGCTGGCGATAGCCAAACGATTTTTCGTACTGAGCTAAATTACGGCCAAACTGATGTTTGGTGACTAAGTCGCAGTCTACCAACACATCCAGTGTATTGTACACCGTTGCGCGGCTGACCCGGTATTTTTTGTTTTTCATAGAGATGTACAACTCATCCACGTCAAAGTGGTCTTGCCGGTTGTAGATCTCTTCAAGTATGGCAAATCGCTCCGGGGTTTTCCGCAGTCCTTTCCGTTCAAGATAGGCCGTGAAAATCATCCGGGCAGATTCTAAATTGGATTGATTCGGCGCAGGCATAAGACAAAAGTAATGATGAATGACGAATGATGAATGCCCCTGGACAAAGCCACTCTCCATTCGTCATTCTTAATGGGTTGTTTAAGAATCAAACCGAACCACCTCAAATACCCCCTGAACGCGCTCCAGTTTGCGCATAAGGGTTTCTAAGTGGCCGGTGTCATGCACGTAAAGTCGGATATTACCCTCAAAGATACCATCTTTCGAGTCAATCGTTACCGAGCGCATGTTAATGTGTAATTCATTGCTGATAACCCGCGTTACGTCGTTGACCAAACCGACCCGATCGGTACCCGTAATACGCAAACCGGCCAGAAACGCCAGTTCTTTTTGACTGGTCCATTTTGCCTTGATAATACGGTTACCGTGGTTCGACATCAATTCAACGGCATTGGGACACGTAACGCGGTGAATCTTGATCCCGTCGTTGATGGTTACAAAGCCGAACACGTCGTCGCCCGAAATCGGATTACAACATTTAGAAAGCGTGTAATCAATTCGATCCATGTCTTCGCCAATAAGCAGCATGTCAGCATCGGCGCGTTCACCATGAATCTTTTTGAGTTCCTTAACAAATGCTTTGGCATCGGGTAAAGCGTCGGTGTTTAGCTTATTGGCGCGATTTTCCTTTGCTTCTTTATCCGACTTGAACTTCTTAAGTTCCTGAACGTCAATATGCCCCTTCCCAACGCGATAGAAGAAGTCATCGGCAGTTTTAGAGCCGAAATAAGCTCGCAACTGATTAATGATTTCGTTCGTCATATCCAGCCGTAGAACCCGTAACTTCTTACCTACCAAGTCACGACCATCCGTTACGTACCGCTTATTTTCTTCCTTGATTAAGTCCTTAATCTTGGTTTTAGCTTTCGAGGTTACCACAAACCGAAGCCAGTCTTCACTGGGCTTCTGGCGGTTCGACGTAATGACTTCGACCTGATCCCCATTTTGCAAAACGTGACTTAATGGCACCAGGGTGTTATTCACCTTAGCGGCCATACATCGCGCCCCAATTTGGGTGTGGATATCAAAGGCAAAGTCGAGGGCGGTAGCCCCGCGTTGCAATACTTTCAAATCGCCTTTGGGCGTAAAGACAAAAACCTCTTCGCTGTAAAGATTACTCCTAAAATCATCGACGAACTCAATAGCGGCTTTTTTATCGCCACTACCCGCCGATTCGATCATGTCGCGCACCTGGCTAATCCAGGCTTCAATGCCCGCACCGGTTTGCGTATCGTTTCCTTTGTATTTCCAGTGAGCGGCATACCCTTTTTCGGCAATCTCATTCATGCGCTCCGTCCGAATCTGAACTTCTACCCACTGGCCCGATTTGCTCATTACCGTAGTATGAAGCGATTCGTAGCCGTTGGTTCGGGGGGTACTAATCCAGTCTTTCAAGCGGTCTGGATTAGGCTTGTAATGATCGGTTACGATTGAATAAGCGCGCCAACAAGCCGCTTTCTCTTCATCCTGGGGTACGTTGAGGATGATGCGAACGGCAAACAAGTCATATATCTCTTCGAAGGGCTTCTTCGATTTATTCAGCTTCGTCCAGATCGAATAGATCGATTTGGGTCGACCTTTGATAACGAATTTTATATCGGTCTCGGCTAAGTCAGCTTCGATGGGTTCAATAAAGCGACTAATAAAGCGGTCCCTGGCCAATTTTGTCTCCCGTAGTTTCCGGGCAATATCTTTATATGCTTCTGGCTCAACATGCTTTAAGTACAAATCCTCCAGCTCCGACTTGATGGCGTACAAACCAAGCCGGTGCGCAAGCGGGGCATAGATATAGATAGTTTCGGAAGCAATTTTTAGCTGCTTGTCGCGTGGCATGGAATCCAGCGTCCGCATGTTGTGCAATCGGTCGGCGAGCTTAATCAGGATTACCCGTACGTCATCTGACAAGGTCAGCAACATCTTGCGGAAGTTCTCGGCCTGCTGCGACGTACCGTATTCGAAAATGCCCGATATCTTAGTCAGTCCGTCAATAATTTTGGCCACTTTAGGGCCAAATGCATGATCAATGTCGGCGATAGTGGTGTCGGTATCTTCGACTACGTCATGCAACAGGGCAGCTACAATACTGGTCGGCCCCAGTCCAATCTCTTCAACAGCAATCTGTGCGACTGCCAGCGGATGGTAGATGTAGGGTTCACCGGACCGCCGACGCATGTTTTTATGGGCTTCAGCGGACGTATTGAACGCTTTCTTAATCAGCTTGGCATCGTCGCCTTTCAGCATAGGTTTTGCCGCCCGCAATAGTCGCCGATAGCGTTTCAGAATTTCCTGTCGTTCCAGTTCCAGATCGATAACAGGCTCGGTCGCATCAGCGGGCCGACTGGGTCGACGTTCGATAGAATTAATCATTGGTTGGCGTCTGTATGGGCTATGACCCTTCGGTTGTACTCGTACTACCAAGATAACAAATTAATACTGGAAAGTTGATTAGATAGATGCGAAAAATAAAACCTTCGCAGAAACCCTTGCTCAATTAAAACTTATTTGTACTTTTGCACTCCCAAACGACGCGAAAGCCTCTAAATTGTTGGGAAAAAGTGCAGCCGTGAGGCTGAGGTGGCCTTAGTTCTGCGGGCGTGGCGAAATTGGTAGACGTGCCAGACTTAGGATCTGGTGCCGCAAGGCATGGGGGTTCGAGTCCCTCCGCCCGTACAATGATTCAAAGAGTGAAAGAGCGAATGAGTGAATGAGTGCCTAGTTTCCGAACAACCGCCCTTTCACTCATTCGCTCTTTCACTCTTTGTTATTTTAAACTAACACATTCGTGGATATTACGCTAGAAAAGTCCAGCGATACCAATGCTTCGCTGAAGATTACGCTAACCCCGGCTGACTACAAGCCTGAAGTAGATAAGAAACTGAAAGACTATGGTCGTAAGGTTCAGCTGAAAGGGTTTCGTCCTGGTCATGTGCCTGCTTCACTTGTTCAGAAGATGTACGGAAAAAGCATCCTGGTTGATGAAATCAACTCGATGCTGAGCAAAACTGTGAGCCAGTATATCCGCGAAAATAAATTGCAGGTGGTGGGCGACCCGGTGCCCAATCGTGAAGAAGCTGATGCAATCGACTGGGATAATCAGACTGACTTCGCGTTTAGCTATACACTTGGACTGGCCTCTGAGTTTGACATCGACTTTAGCGACTTACCAAGCGTAACACAATATGAAATTCAGGCTGGCGAAGCTGAAGTAGATAGCACGATTGCTGATTTGCAGCAGCGGTTCCACACCCACTCACATGGTGACGAAGTGGCCGATGGCGATACGATTTACGGTGAGCTGAAGCAGTTGAATACCCCCGAAGGCGCGGAGCCATTCAGTGCTAAGACAGCGTTCCCGATGAACCAGATGGCCGAAGAAGCTAAAGGTCAGTTCGTTGGTAAGAAAAAGGGTGACGTTGTTACGTTTGTGCTGGAGCAGGCTTTCCCCGAAGATAAAGCGCGTGCAACAGCCACCGGCGTAAAGAAAGAGGAGGCCGCCAACCTGACCGGCGAGTTTACGTTTGAGATCGACGACATTACGCGTCACGAACCTGCTGAATTAAATCAGGAGTTCTTTGATAAGGTACTCGGTGCCGGTGCCGTTGAAGACGAAGAACAATTCCGGACAAAAGTAGCCGAAATCATTCGGGGTAACTACGGCCGTGAGTCGGCTCAACTTCTGCGTCTGGACATCGAAAAGACGCTACTCGACAGTACGCCAATCTTATTGCCCGACGAATTCCTGAAAAACTGGCTGCTTGAAGTAAACGAAGGTAAATTCACGCCGGAGCAGGTTGAGGAGCAGTACGATGATTTCACGAAGTCAGTTAAATTACAGCTCATCAAAAACAAAATTGCTGAGAAAGCTGACATCAAAGTCGAGTTCGAGGAAGTGCTGGAAGTGACGCGCCAGATGGTACGTGAACAGTTTGGCTTCGCGGGTGGTGAAAACGAAGAGATGAATCAAACCATTGACCGCATTGCTCGTAATTACCTGCTGGACGAGAAAAACAACGGCCAAAACTACACCAGTACGTTCAACCGGGTGTACGATGACAAAGTGATTGAATACGCCAAGACGCAGATGACTCTAGTAACGCAGGAGGTGTCGGTCGATGAGTTTAAAGCGCTGGTCGAAAATCGATAAGAGCATTAAGTTCAGGAAACAGCAACGGCCCGGTCATTAACCGGGCCGTTGCTGTTTAAGAAGCTGGTTTCCTTATTGTTGGTAAAATGTCTATTTTGAAAAGCAAATACAACTGATACTGTTTAGTCGTTTCGTCAAATGTTGGGAGTTGATGGCTATGAAGAAGGTATTATTGATGGTCTTGTGTGTTTTGGGCCTTGGAAAGACCAAATCACAGGCACAAAGTTTGCCTAGATTGGTCAGTTACAGTCAACAAGATACCGTACGCGCCATTGAGCACTTGTTTGCCGCCAGACGAACAGGAGGGAAAATCTATTTGGGTGTTGGTTTACCCCTAACATTGATTGGGGCAGGTACCGCCCTGGTGGGCACTACGCTGGCAGCAACGGTTAAAGGAGGGGAAGGTAAAGAAAATATTATACCCGTTACTTTAGTCAGTGCCGGAATTGGATTAGTGCCGGGCAGTATTGGTCTAGTGAGAGCTATGCGTTTTAGCCGCAGTCGAGAGAGCACTATATTGACTACTTATCAGGAAGGCGAAGCGTTACCCCGCAGCATTCAACGAAAATTGAAGCCTAAATTTTTCTGGTAACAGTAATAGGAACAGATTCACATAATAAATCTTGAAATCGAACCCATAGTAAAACACAAAGCCGGACTCGCAGTAATCCGGCTTTGTGTTTTACTATGGGTTCGATTCTTCTACTGATACTGAATGTACATTGGTTTTGGTGTTAAGGCCAGTACCTCTTCGGGCTTCATAATGCGAGAACCAGGCTTGCGGAAATCGTTATCGTAGAACAGCTTAAAGCCGGTGTATTGTACGGGCTCTTTCTGTATGTAGTCGTGATAAGAGTCTTTCTTTAGCACCGGTGGCCCCCAGCCATCCATGTCCATCACAATCTGTACGTCTGGATTAAGCTTGATATTTTTGTAATTCTTGATCATGCCCTGGGTGAATCGGTGCACGACTAATACTTTAGGCGGTAGGTTATTCTCTTTAACGACCTTGCTCAAGAAGTTGACGGCTTGATTAACATCGGCCGCATCATAACTACCAATTTTGGTGCCGGGTTTGGCCCCCGTTACCATCGAGAATTCAGGATCAATACCCAAGTGCACAAAGGGCAATTTAAGATACTTTTCAAGGTAAGCCATTTCTGGGCCAAGTGGAGCATGCCCACGCTGAATGTCCAGGAATACAATGGCTTTGTGCTCGTTGCCCCATTTGAGAACTTTCTTAATGGTTTTGTCGGACATCCGTAACCGGTAGCCACCGTCTTTGCCAGGAGCACCCTGCGCCGAAATGGCCACTAAATGCAAGGCGGGCTGAATAGGAGTATTAGGGTCAGCTTTCTGCCAGTTTTTGATTTCCTGATCCAATCGCTGCAGCATTTCATCCTTGGGATACTTCCCCAGGATACCCATCTTTTTGGAGTGTGGGTTGCCGTAATAGGCGAAGATGCGCTTTTTAGGTAGAATGGCTTCGTTTGGTGCGTACGTCAGCGAATCAAGTGTTGCATCGCCTGTTTTACCCGCCGGGGCGCTAGTTGTCGATTGGGCGGTTGGCGTTTCCGACGAATCAGGTTTCGCGGTTTTGGCCGATTCAGGTTCGGCGGAGGCTTCGGTGGTAAGCTTGCCGGTTTTCGACGAGCCCTCCAGTTTAGATTCTGAAGAACAGCCGGTGAGCTGACTTAGGGCCAAAAATGAGAATACGGCCAATGACAAACGCATACTGCAGAAATGAATTAGGGGTTGCTTCACAAAAAAAGGGTTAAACTCCGGGATGAAGGAGTGTTAACCCTACGGTGCAAGTATAGAATGTTATGGCAACTTTTCAAAGCACTAATTCACCCAGGCCCTGACGAACGATTGAAAATTCATCGTCGGTCGCATCCACGATCGTCGAAGGAACATTGCCGCCATACCCCCCGTCAATAACAATGTCTACCTGATGCTGAAATTTTTCAAATATCAATTCCGGATCGGTTGAATACTCAATAATCTCGTCTTCGTCGCGGATGGATGTCGTAATGATTGGATTCCCTAATTCGTGTACGATCTGGCGCGGAATGTCATGATCGGGTACGCGAATACCGACAGTCTTCTTGTTTGTATTCAAAAGCTTAGGTACGCTGCCACTGGCTTCGAGAATGAACGTGTAAGGTCCCGGCAGCAGCTTTTTCATGAGTTTAAACGCCTGATTGCTTACCCGCGCATAATCGGCAATGTGGCTTAGATCGTAGCAGATAAACGAAAAGTCATTTTTAGCTGGTTTTATCCCTTTAATACGCGCCACTCGCTCAACAGCCCGGGCGTTATGAATATCGCATCCCATCCCATAAATCGTGTCAGTTGGGTAGATAATAACGGCCCCGTTGCGCAGCGCCTTGACAATGTGCTCAATCCGGCGAGGGTCAGGGTTATCAGGGTACAGTTTAATGAATTCGGCAGGCATGAAGTAACGAGTTAACAGTAGTAACACACATAGTCAGGTAGCTCCTCGTGCGGACGTCTACTTAATCTGCTTACGTAACTCCAAATGGATCAGACCGGTTTTGCCCGAAGGGTGAATTACCTGGTTACTCCACTTCAGATAGTGGCGGTAGAGGCTATTGATGGGGAGATCAAGGCGGCTCAACCGCAGGATCAGGCTCGTTACCAGGCCAGGCTGTTCAATTGAATAAAGCAACTGGCCAAATTGAAGCGCCAGCTCAAACTGTTCGGCATAAAATGCTTTTCGGATGAACGTTCGGATGCGTTTAGCTAACGATTTGAACTCGGTTGGCGTATGGCAACGCTCAAACGCTTTGTGGCAAACGGTGAGCGTTGAGCTAAGCAGGTTATTATCAGGCAAGATTACCTGCGTCGATAATGAATTCGGCAGACGACGTTTAAAAGTCAACACCTCATCCAGATACGCATACAAATACAACCGCGACGACCGCACCCAGAAATCGAAGTCTTCAAAAGCCAGGGTCTCGTCGTAGCCACCGAGTTCATTCAGTACATCCCGACGCATCATCATCGTCGGCGTACAAATGAAATAAGCATCTAAAATAGGCTGGAACACATTGCCAGAGGGTATTTTGGCCCGGGCATGACCAGCCGCGTCAACCGCATAGTGCAGCCCGATTTGCTGACCTTGCTCATCAATGTAAGCCGCGTTTGTAAACACGACGGCGTAGGGACCCGAGAGCCGCTCGAACAAATCTGTTTGTTTAGTGATACGGCCGGGTAGCAGCACATCGTCGGCCGACAGGTCGATTACGTAACGCCCTTGGGCTAAAGCCAAGCCTTGATTGAACGCACGATTTAAGCCGATGTTGATTGAATTCTTGATAAACTCAACGGAAGGGTAGGAGCTAATGAAGTCATCAATACGTTCGGCCGTCTGGTCGGTGCTTCCATTGTCGATCACAATGAGCTGAACGTTAGGATAGTCCTGCTCAACAACTGACCGGAGCGCTTCTACTACGTATTCTTCATGGTTATAACTCGTGCAAATGACCGTCACCCAAGGTTTTATCTGGTTGAGATAAGGACTCATCGGCAGAAAGTTGGATTGACCAGTAACAGAAACCATGAGTAGCAAGAGCGTTCCGCTGGAACTGTAAGCCTACGACGACAGGCTATTGTGTTATACGATTTAAAGATACTGCCCGTTTGTTACTGACTTGCTGAATTTTTGAGCAAGCGGAAAAAAAGAAGACATAATGAGTAACCATTTTATCAAGTTGGCACGGTTTTTCGCCATTTATTTAACAGACACGTTTGGTATGTGCCAATCTGGCGCGGCCCCGACCGTGTAAATACATTTATGGGTTAGGGTTCGCAAAGGCTACTTCACGTGTTGGAGGTAGCCTTTGTTGTTTTCTCGGCCATGTTTGGGTTCTTGTCTCCCTCCAGATTATAAAGAGCTACATTCATCTCAAAGCCTAGAATGAGCAATAAGGCAATCAAATTTATCCAGATCATCAGGGCGATTAGCGTACCGATGGAGCCGTACACTTTGTTGTAGGAACCAAAGTTGGAAACGTAGTACGAGAAGCCGAGGGTGGTCAATACGATCAGTACAGAAGCTATAATCGACCCCGGCGTAACAAATGTCCACTTCATGTCTACATCCGGTCCATATTTGTAAATGACGGATACGGCCCCTACGAAAACGGCAAACACAAGCAGGTAACGGGCGACGGCCAGAAGATTAACGATGATAACATTATTTAAAATTCCGAAACGTAGCAGAAAATCACTCACCACGCCACCAATGATGAGGACAACGATGGCCAGAATCAACGCAAACGCCAGCGTTAGGGTCAAGCCGACGGCTACGGCACGAACCTTGAAAAACCCACGACTATCTTCCGACTCGTGCGAAGAGTTGAACGCGTTCATCAGGGCTACCAGACCGCTTGTTGCTGAGTAAAGCGCCAACAAAAAGCCGAATGATAAGACTCCACTGCGCGGGCGGCTGATAATGTCACGAATCGTCGTATCGACCGAACTGTACGTATCCCCTGGTAAGACACGCTTGAAAAAGGACATGATTTGCGCGTCTAGATCCGGCACGGGAATGTACGGAATCAGGGTAAACAGAAATATAATCGTTGGGAAAACCGCCAGGATGAGGCTATAGGATACCGATGCCGCCCGCTCGCTCGTGTCATTCTCAGTTATTTTATCCGTCATCTTGTTTAGAAAATCATACCAGTTCGTTTTGGAGTTGAACGGATGATGATCTCGTAGCCAGAGCCGAGCATTTTGCATCGAGTCGAGGCTCATAAGTTTTTCAAACATAACGTGTTGAGTCAGTGAGTTTATGATTCCTACAACAGTCAATCAGTCGGCTGGTTAAACCGTATGAATGATACCATACCGGATTAACTAACCGACTGATTGACTGTTCCATAATCTAAACCTACGGCTCAAAAAAAGGTTTTGCGGCCTCAACCAGGTCGGCAGGTGCAGAACAGGGCCGGCCCGTGTCGGTGCGAATGAATACCAGGGTTGTCTGGCCGGTGTTGAGTAGTTGGCCGTCCTGGTTGAAGATCTCGTAGGTAAACAGGAAACGCGTTTTGGGGAGTTGCGGAATCGTAACGCGAATGGTCAGCAGGTCGTCATATTTCGCAGGGCGAATGAATCGGGAACTGAGGTCATATACTGGCATTGAAATACCACGTTCCTCCAGTTCTTTATAATGCAAACCAAGATGGCGAATGGTCTCAACCCGACCTATCTCGTAAAAACGAGCGTAGTTGCCGTAATAAACAATGCCCATCTGGTCGGTGTCATAGTAGCGCACCCGAATGTTCGTAACGTCGTAGATAATCATAAGGCAATTTGCAGGGAACAGAGAGCAGTCAGTAGTCAACTGTCAGCAGGTAACTGCTCCGAATCAGAAATTTTCACTGGTTAGTAATCAACTGTTGGCTGTTCCCTGCTCCGTGTTCATTCTTACTTCATAATCTTCATGCGGGTCAGCGCCTGCTGGTACAGTCGGGCATTGGCCAGGTGCTCAGACAGGGTTCTCGAAAAGGTATGATACCCATTGAAACTGGCATTTACTACGAAGTAGAGGTAGTCGTGCTGCTCGGCGTTTAAGACGGCATCAATCGTGGCTGGAGCGGGTAGGTTAATGGGGCCCGGTGGTAAACCTGCATAACGATACGTATTGTACGGAGAATCGACGGTCAACTGGCGGTTAAGCAAACGTCGGATCGTAAAATCACGCAGGGCGAAGATAACCGTTGGGTCAGCTTCGAGCTTGATGCCTCGTTTCAGGCGATTCAGGTAAACACCAGCTACCCGTGGCTGTTCATCGCGTTTATTCGTCTCAGCCGCTACAATGGAGGCTAAGACCTGGGCTTGCGTTTGAGATAGACCTAATGCCTGCGCTTTGGCTTTCCGTTCGGGTGTCCAGAACTTCTTGTATTCGGTACCCATTCGTTCCATGAACGTTTCGGGCTTAATGGTCCAGAAAAATTCGTAGGTGTTCGGCAGAAACAAACAGACGATGGTGGTGGTGTCAAAGCCAAATTTTTCACAAGTAGCTGGATCATTGAGCAGCTTCCCGAGCGCATCGGGCCCAAACTCGAACTTGCTGCCCAGGCGTTGAATCAGGTCGCTTTTGAGTCGAATATTATTGAACGTAACGGGCATGGCATCCTGATCACCGCTACGCAGCTTAACCAGCGCTTCGCGGTTACCCATGCGCGGCCGAATCTCGTAGCGCCCCTCTTTCACCCGCTCGGGGTATTTCATCATTTTGGCCAGAAACCGAAACGATACTTCGTCGTTGACAACTTTATGGGTTTTCAGAGTGTCCATTACAGACTCAAACGTAGCGCCTTTCCGAATGAGCAAAGCAAATGTTTTATCCCCGTCCTGAACCTGGAGATTTGGGCTTTTGAATACCTGCCAGAAGTAAAACGAGAACGTAGTAAGCAGGATGGATACGGTGAGGAAAAGACCGATTTTAAGGTTACGCGACATAACAGATTGTTAAGTTATGATTTACGCCTATGAAATTGCGTGCCGTTTCGGTACGGTTTTGGATAGGAGTTACTCGTAAATCACGGCAAATTTACGCCAAATCATAACCAATAAATCTACCCATAATGAAGTACTCGTTATCAATTTTGCTCATTCTTGTGTTGACAGGTGCCTGTCGAACGCGTGTCGAAACTCCCCGAGCTATGAACCCGGCCGCTGCCGTTCGCCAAAAAGCCATCGACGAAATCCGCGAAGCCGACCAAAATTTTAGCATACTCTCTGAAAAGCAAGGAATGGCTAGAGCGTTCACCACCTATGCCGCCGATGACGTTATTAAACTCAATGACGGGGCTGCACCAACCATTGGATTCGATTCCTTACGGGCCCAAATGGCCCGTATGCCCCGCGATGGGTCAAAACTAACCTGGCAGGTGCTAAAAGCCGATGCTGCTCAATCGGGGGAGTTAGGGTATAGTTTCGGGCAATGGATGCTGACCAATAAAGACGAAGCTGGTAAAAAATCTGCCCGCCATGGCGTCTATGTAACCGTCTGGAAACGTCAGCGTAATGGGCAATGGCGGTTTGTGCTCGATGGCGGTAACCAGACACCGGAGCCTCAATAAGCGGTAGACTTTCCGTTAAAACCAGGGGCCTTAGTTGAAAACTTCGTAAATTTGAGCGAACTAAATCAAGTCGTTTTGGTAGTTCGTTCGCTTTTTGTTCGTCGGGTCTCCGACGGTCCTTCCCTTTATACGCTCTCCTTTTGGTTGCTGTGCGTCAGCAACTTTTTGTTCTCAGCCAGTTTTTCCATGATGATTCCCGAGCTACCCGCTTATCTGACAAAACTGGGTGGACAGGAATATGTTGGCTTAATTATCGCCTTATTTACCCTTACGGCGGGCGTATCGCGGCCGTTTAGCGGGAAACTTACTGATACGGTGGGGCGGGTACCTGTAATGGCCTTCGGTTCACTGGTGTGTTTCGTCTGTGGGTTTCTGTATCCGTATCTGTTAACCGTCTGGGGGTTTTTGACGCTTCGGCTCATTCACGGCCTCTCGACCGGAACCAAACCCACTGCTACAGCTGCCTACGTAGCCGACGTAGTGCCCGCCACGCGTCGGGGCGAAGCGATGGGCATGTTGGGGCTGTTCACCGCAATGGGCATGTCGCTTGGACCCGCCATTGGGAGCTGGCTGGCTGATGACTATTCCATGAATGTGATGTTCTGGACTTCGTCAGCCTTTGCGCTATTGTCCATTGGGATTCTGCTCCGAATGCCCGAAACACTGGTCAATACGCAACCGTTTCGGTTTGGTTTACTGCGGCTGAAGAAAGATGAGATTTTTGACAAGCAAGCCTTACCACCGTTTATCGTTCTATTGCTTCAGTCATTTGCCTACGGAGCAGTATTAACGTTAATTTCAACACTAAGCACTTCCCTCGGAATCACAAACAAGGGGTTGTTTTTTACCGTCTATACGCTTGCAGCCCTATTTACGCGGGTGGTTTTCAGCCGAACCTCTGACCGCTATGGCCGATTGCCAGTGCTGACAGTGTCGACGGCTGTGCTAGTGCTGTCGATGATCTTGCTAGCACTAGCTAAAACACCATACATCTTCTGGACCGCAGCCATAGTGTATGGGCTTGCTAATGGTATGAACTCACCTACGGTACAAGCCTGGACTGCTGATCTGGCCGATGAGGCAACACGCGGCCGGGCGATGGCTACGATGTACATTGCCCTGGAAGCCGGAATTGGCATAGGGGCGGTTGCCTCTGGCTGGCTGCTCAATCATCTGGCGGGCGATGTCGGAGTAGACGCGTCGTTTGTGTTATCGGCCCTGTTAGCATTAGCCGCAACGGGCTATCTAGGGTGGTTATGGCATCGGGATCGGCAAGCTAACAAATATCGGCTTAACGAGGGCGATGAAATGGCTTTACTCGATGGTGAACCGTGATGGATGAGCTGGAGCCGAAGATACGCCCTTTGGTGGAGGCTCTGAACGCAACAAAGATCGTCTGCACATTTTCGAGCTGCCAGGGACACTATGCGCCGGATGAGCAAACCATTGTCGATCGTAATCGCGCCGAAGTACGCTTCATTCCAGCCGAGAGCGTAGCGGTAGCCACCGTTGAAAAACTGCTGACTTATATCTTGATCCAGTTTAAAGCCCGCCACGGCCTGATTCCAATCAACGTCATCGGATATAAGCTCTTCACGCCCATTGACGAAGCAGTTGAAGAGACGTTTGTGCTGGAGTTGCGTCCTTTCAACCGCTTCGACCCACCCGACCGCAAGCGTAGCGATACCGACCGGGCTATTGAGCAGGTGGTGCATATCCTGGATCAGCTAGCCCGGACCGGATACGACTTATAAAATAAACTGGCTCAGGTCGCGGTTTTTAACCAGGCCGTTCAGCTTTTCGCCAACCAGCTCTTTTGTGACGACGACGTGGGCGTTAGCACTAATCACATCCGGAATGTCGAACATGAAGTCGTTCATAAGGTGACTTAACACCGTTTGTAAACGACGGGCGCCAATGTTTTCGACTTCGCCGTTCACCTCGAAAGCAATGCGGGCTAGTTCGCGCAGGGCATCGTCCTGAAACGTCAACTCTACGTTCTCAGCTTGTAGCATAGCCTCATACTGCTTGGTAAGCGCATTCTTGGGCTCCTTCAGGATTTGGTAAAAATCGTCTTCCGACAAGCTTTGTAACTCTACCCGAATTGGGAAACGCCCTTGCAGTTCAGGAATCAGGTCGCTAGGTTTAGCTACATGGAAAGCACCGGCCGCAATAAACAGGATGTGATCGGTACGGATAATACCGTGCTTGGTGTTAACGGCGCTACCTTCCACAATGGGCAACAGGTCACGTTGAACACCTTCCCGGCTGACATCCGGGCCACCTCCGCCATTACCTGACCGGGATGAGGCTACTTTATCTATCTCATCAATAAAGATGATACCAGCATCTTCCGCTTTGCGAATGGCTTCTTCCTTTACCTCGTCCATATCGATGAGCTTGGCCGCTTCTTCTTCCAGCAAAATGGTACGCGCTTCCGCGATGGTGACTTTACGTTTCTTGCCCCGCTTGGGTAACATGCCGCCAATCATTTCCTGGATGTTCATCATCGACAGGTCATCGACTGAACCTCCCATGATGCCGATATTAGGCGTCTGACTTTGTTGCACATCGATCTCAATTTTGCGGTCGTCCATCTCGCCAGAGCGAATTTTCTCACGGAAGCGCTCGCGGGTACGCTCGTTGAGTTCGGCGTCTGGGTCTTTGCTTTCACTTTCGAAACCTAAATGCTGGCCATTGGCGGGCTTGACAGGCGGAATCAGAATATCCAGAATCGCATCTTCGACAAGTTGCTGAGCACGTACCTGCACGGCTTCTTTCTTAGCCGCCCGAACCATGTTGACCGATTGCTCGACCAGGTCGCGCACCATGCTTTCAACATCACGACCGACATAACCGACTTCCGTAAACTTCGAGGCTTCGACTTTGATAAATGGGGCGTCTGCGATCTTGGCGAGACGTCGGGCAATTTCAGTTTTACCAACGCCCGTCGCGCCAATCATCAGAATGTTGTTCGGGGTAATCTCGCGCTGCATATCGGCCACGCTGTTCATTCGACGCCAGCGGTTTCGCAGGGCAATGGCTACGTTGCGTTTCGCGTCGTGCTGGCCGATAATGTATTGATCTAGTTCGGCAACGATCTGCCGGGGCGTAAGGTCTTTAAGTAACTGGGTCATTGAAAAGCTAGAGCGCATTGTGCGCTTCTTTCCAAAGAAACACAGGAAACCGGAAATTGTGCCAACGAGGGGAGAAAAATTGAAGGGAGCTTAATTTAGAGATGAAGGCCACTTAGTAGTGTTCACGGAAATAGGCTATCCAGCGCTATCCAGAGGGGCAATACCGGTAATCTATGATTTTGGGGAATGTTCCCTCAGAATACTCCTTCATACACATCGGCAACACGTAGCGTAATAGCGAGGGCATTTATTAAAAACGAGTCGTTTGTATCCGTATAGTAAGCGTACTCCCATTTCATACCGGTACGCTGGTACACTTCAACCAGTGGTTCGGCCTGCGAAACAATTAGGTAACACTCAACCGAAGGCATCCCGATGTATTCATGAAGCTTTTCGTCATGATCGACGCCCGACGAGTTCTCAGAGGTGACTTCGACGGTTACTACAGCACGGTTGACAACGTGGGTATCGTCATTGTCCTCAGCAGGAACAACCATGATATCAGGATAGCGATATTTACGACCGGGTACGGTACGGAGTTTGACGTCGTGGTTGTAAACTTTGAAAGGCTTTCCTTTCACTCCCATTCGTAAGGCAACATAAATGTTCCCGCGAACTTCATTTGCTTTTTTCGATTCTCCCGGCATTTCGATTAAGATTCCATCGACAAATTCATGCTTCACCTCGGACGTTTTTTCTAATTCGAAATATTCGTCTACCGTATAGATGCGATGGCCAGTCACTTCCGCTATCATATTGATCGACTCCGGTTAATGTACAAGTGAAAAATAATAGATCGAGTGCTCAATCGCAAATCGGCCACTTACTGGGCGGAATACACCCGTAAGCCAATGATACCCACGGCTATCAGGGCTATAAATAGGAGCTCGGTATACGACCAGTTGGCTTTGAAGATAAACACATCGACTGCTTTGATCAATATTAGGGCCATGGCTGTCCAGACGGCAAAAGCGGTGGGCGTTGGAATCTGCTTGATCGCCATCGAGAAAAAATAAATGTTAGCGATGCCGAATACCACATAACCCACAAACGGCAGTAAGATGGGCAAACCAATGGTAGGGACGTAAAAGGTGTTCCAACGGAGGGTTTTTAACTGGCTAAAGGTCATGTATTTGACCGAATAGGTCCAGGCTGTTTCGAAGGAGGCCGCGATGAGAAGAAATAACCAGGCTTGCAAAATCAAGTAACGTTTTCAGGTTCAACATGTGACGATTGTCTTGGTTTTTTCGAACCCATTTTCAATCGACGGAGTACCGCTGGGCGCAGGTTATAATACCACGCAAACCATCGATACTTCAGCAAACTGCGCTCGTCAAACCGCTTGATGGAGAACGCATGTTGCAGGAAGTAATCTTTAGGGTAATCGTAATACAGTCCCCAATGTTCTGGTTCGTTGCCAGGCGCATGGCCGGGATCATACGCTGTGCCCAGCAAGTAATCAAAAAACGAAAATTTGGTGCTAAAGTTAGCATGAAACACTTCGCGGTAGTTGGCGTGGTGCCACAAATGCAGGTGTGGGGAGTTAAAGATGTACTTTAACAAACCGAGCCTGACTCGGATGTTGGCGTGGATAAACATGCCAAACATAGCATCTAACAGGGCCTTAATCGGGATGACGGCTGGGTCGGCACCAAGCAGGACGATGGGAGCAAACTCGATGGTCTGGTTAATAATGATTTCGACCACATGCGACCGGGAACCGGCCAGGAAATCCACTTCCTTGTTCGAATGATGGGCCTCGTGCGTCCGCCAGAGCCATTTGTTGGCGTGTTGCCAGCGGTGAAACAGGTAGATGTATAAATCGTGGGTAAACAAAAAAAAGAGCACCTGTACCCAAACCGGCCAATCGCTCACAAACTGCCAGTCCGACCAGTCGAACCGGCTCTGAAGGGGAGCAATGATGTAATCAAAAATAAGGATTTTAAGGAGGTAGCTTTGAATGATTGTGTACCAGACTAAATCAACCCAAAAACCATCCCGAAATAAGGAAAGGCCTTTACGGTAAGGGGCAACCCGTTCCCAGATAAGGATAACGACAATCCAAGCCACCAAAATAGTGGTCGTGATGCGTAGCAGTTCTGCCTGCGGCATGGTTAACAATCTTGTTTGAGATGATAATGGATTGGTGTCGCGCTTTCGTATGACTTATTTTATGTCATACGAAACATATCATCCTGGGCAATCAGTTCAACTTAATGTTACAGCGAATAAACGGGGTTAATGTTAACCCGCAGTCGTTTCATGGGGCCTAATTCTGACTCATACACCTGCTTAACGCCATCACCTAGGGCCGTTTCTACGTCACGGATGTCGCGTACTAACCGCTGAAAGCCTTGCGGTTCAACGGATGCCGCATGATCGGAGCCCCACATGGCTCGGTCTAAGGTGAAGTGCCGTTCCACGAACGTTGCCCCAAGCGTTACTGCTGCTACGGTGGTACTAAGTCCGGTTTCATGACCAGAGTAGCCAATGGGTATGTTTGGGTAAGCCGACTGTAAGGTCGGCACCATTCGTAAGTTGAGCTCTTCGGGTTTGCATGGGTAAGCCGAGGTCGAATGGGCTACCATCAATGGGTAGTTAGCGTCGTACTGCGCTACAAGGCTAATCGCTTCGTCAATTTCCTGCATGGTCGACATACCGGTCGAGAGCATGAGGGGGCGGCCCGTATGCAAAATCCGTTCGATGAGCGCTAAATCCGTGAGTGAAGCAGAAGCCAGCTTATAGAGGCAAGGGGCAAACGCTTCCAGAAAATCTACCGATTCAACATCCCAGGCTGAGGCAAACCAGTCGATACCCCGTTCGCGGCAATACTGGTCAATGGCGGTGTATTCGAGCATGCCGAACTCCGTCTTGCGCTTGTAATCAATGTAGGTCATGCGACCCCAGGGGGTGTCGCGCATGACGTCCCACTGATCGCGGGGAACGCAAACTTCGGGAGTCCGCTTCTGAAATTTAACGGCATCTACTTTGGCGGCAACGGCCTCATCGATCAACTGTTTGGCTATCTCCAGTGAGCCGTTGTGATTAATACCAATCTCAGCAATGACGTAGCAGGGTTGCCCTGCGCCAATACTACGATCCCCGGAGGGTCGGCCGGACTCAAGCGTTATGGTTCTCATTGTGTAGGTTTGTTTGGAAAGATGTAGAGGATACAGATTGTTTAGCATCGATAATTAGCTCAGCCAGTTCGCGGAAGCACCCTTCTCCGCCCTTTGCTTCGCAGCAGTAATCGACAACAGCTTTGTTGTAGCGGGTTGCATCGGCCGGGCAGGCTGAAAAGCCAACGGCCTGCAGAATCTCCAGATCGTTGACGTCGTCGCCGATAAACGCCACTTCGGATGCGTCGAGCCCTTTGCGCTCCAGAATGCCACCGAGTAAGCTTAACTTATCCTGGGCGTCGAGGTGCAATTCTGTAATTTTAAGTTTGGCCGCCCGGGTTACGACCGATGGTGATTTCTCTCCGGTGACAATGCCCGTTTCGACGCCGAACAGATCGCGGAGCCGCACAACGCCCATGCCGTCGCGGATGTTGAATTTTTTGAGGACCTCACCGTTTTCGCCGTAGTAAACACCAGCGTCGGTCAGTACGCCATCACAGTCGGTCAGGACTAATTTGATCCGGACAAGTTTTTCGAGTAGTTCAGTTGTCACTAAGTATGTAGTTTGAGGTTTTCGGTATACAGTTTTTAATTTGGTGATCAAATGAAAATTCACGGAAAACTGTGCACCAAACACCGTGTACTGTATCGTATACCGAAACCTGTTTTCAAATGGCTGTCCAGCCCCCGTCCACGACCAGGTTAGCACCGGACATGTAAGCGGATGCATCGCTGGCCAGAAAAACAATGGCTCCCTGATAATCATCGGGTTGCGCCATACGGCCCAGTACCGTTTTGGCTGAGTAATTTTTTACAAAAAGCTCATTCTGACTATTTTCAACACCCCCCGGAGAGAGCGTGTTGACGCGTACGCCTTTGTGCCCCCAGTAAGCCGCCAGAAAGCGCGTAAAGTTGACAACGGCCCCTTTCGTTGCCGGATAAGCGGCTGTTTTGTAAAAGGTTTGTTCCCCGGCTTCGTTGCGGTAAATACGTTGATCCGGACCAACGAGGCCATACGTCGACGCGACGTTAATAATGCTGCCTTTGCCTTGTTTAGCCATCACACTACCAAATACCTGAGCGCATAGAAAAACCCCCGTTACGTTCACTTCCAGCGACGCCCGGAACTGTGCAACCGGAAAGTTTTCAAAAGCAGTCAACTCCAGCGCCATGGCCGGATTCTCGACGGCTTCATTTAGGGCCGCGTTGTTCACCAGCACGTCGATGCGGTTGTATCGTTCCAGAACGCGATCACGAACTTGCTTTACCGCGTCTTCGTTAGTTACGTCCAGGCCGATGCCCAGGTGTTGACCGCCCAGTTCGGCCGCAAACGATTGCGAGGCTGTTTCGTTGAGATCAGCGACTACAACATTGGCTCCCGCTTCGGCCAGCGCCCGGCAATGATTGCGGCCAATCAGTCCAACCGCTCCGGTAACGATGGCGACGCGGCCAGCAAGAGAAAATTTTTCAAGCATACGTTCTTAGCTATTGCACAGAGATACACAGAGTGGGGGTCGCTGAGCTTCGGTCTATCTCTGCCAGTTCGTCGATGCGGCAACAATTTTTTAAGCCGGTACCTTCGGTTTGATGTTGTAGTCGCTGGTTTTGCGGAACACCGCTTCCAGCACTTCGCCATGCAGATAAGCCTTTACATTGCCGCTTTCGATGGCTTCTTTCATAACGGGCAATACGTCACGATAAGCGGACAGCGCATAGGCAATGTCCTCGTCGGAATGGCTAAAGCACATGTTATGAAAGCCCGCCCACAAGATGCCCCGCTTAATCATTTCCTGCTGCATCAATGTTTTTAGCTCCAGTCCGTTGCCCGCTTCCGGCGCGAACGTTACCATCGACCGGCAGTTGTACCCAATGCATTTGGTCAGGTGCGCCATACCGAGTTCGCTGGCCAACTGGTTATAGCCGTCTTTAATCAGGCCCCCTTTTTCGTTCAGGTAAGCCGGTACGCTCTTTTCACGGAGTTCGTTGATGGTGGCTATGCAGGCCGCCAGCGAAAGAGCTTCTCCACCGAACGTCGTATAGCTAAACACCTCGCCGTTGAATAGCTCCATGACATCGGCCCGGCCAGTCAACAGGGCGATGGGCATGCCGTTGGCGCAGGCTTTGGAATAAACAGCCAAATCAGGGGTGACATTAAAATATTCCTGAGCACCTCCCAAGGCGATGCGGAAACCAGTCCACATTTCGTCGAAGATCAGCAGCGTACCGTTTTCGCGACAGACCTGCGCTAGTTCTTCCAGAAAGCCGGGCTTCGGCGCTTCAAAGATAAACGGCTCCAGAATCAGGGCGGCTACCGTATCATCGAGGGCGGCTTTGATGCTGTCAATGTCGTTATACTCGAACGTATAGGTCATGTCTTGAATGGCATCCGGAATACCAGCATTACGGCTTGTTACGGCAATGTACCAGTCGTGCCAGCCGTGGTAGCCGCAGCAGAACACTTTCTCGCGACCGGTGAAGGCCCGCGCTACCCGGATCGCGGCCGAACAGACGTCAGCACCCGTCTTGCTAATTTTGACCGCTTCGGCATTCGGAATAACCTCCTGAATCAACTCTGACAACTCAACCTCAAGCGGATGCATGAGCGAGAACGTAATGCCTTTGTCGAGTTGTCGGCGGATGGCGTCATCTACGGCCGGATAGCAATAACCTAGGGAGATGGGGCCAATGGCGGCATTGAAATCAAGAAACTCGTTGCCGTCGACGTCCCAGACGTGTGAGCCTTTCCCCCGGTCCAGATACTTAGGGGCAATTCCCTTCGTAAATTGGCCCGGTCCTTTGGCCAGCGTTTGGGTAATGGGTTTCTGAACGGCCAGGGCTCGTTCGTAGTACTGGTCCGACACCGAAATGTCAGGGTAGTTTTCGTTAAATCGAATACCGTTCATAAATGATGTAAATTGTTTTTGAAACACAAAGCGAACGGAGATTGCACAGAGTGAACAGAGTCTTCAAGACTTCTGTGCAACCTGTGTTCACTCTGTGTTTAATTCATCAGTCTGCTAAGTTCTCTACCATCTGGGCCGTAATCGCTTCGGCCAGTTGCGGGCCCGTAAAACCTTCGTAGGTTAAGACCTCATTCAGGCGGGCGGGCTTATACCACTTTTCTTTAAGGGCGAAGGGGAATACGTTCGCCGTTGTGCGGTGTTTCAACAGCGTTTCGGCCACAATGCTGTACAAACCGCCCGTCATGAAGTGATCTTCCAGGGTGACGACTAACTCTGAGGTAGCACAGGCGTCCAGGATTACCCGTTCGTCAACGGGTTTCAAACTACGCATGTTTACCAGACCTACTGAATGACCAGCCTCACGCAGTTGATGAGCCGCTATCAATGCCTGCTCGAATAGCATGCCGTACACCAGAATCGTTACGTCGGAACCCTTTGCTACCACTTCGGCCTTACCCAGCTCGAACGGTAGGTGATGCTGATAGGTTGCCGGACGCGTGGTAATGCGGACGTAGGATGGCGCAGTCGACGCCCAGATCGTTGGCAGCATCAGAAGCAAATCCTGCTCATCGGCCGGGCAGAAGACCTGCATGTTTGGAATTCCCCGCATGAGTGCTATGTCTTCGATGGCCTGGTGGGTGGGGCCGTTGCCGTCCGACAAAAAACCAGGAATAAAGCTGCTTAGCTTCACGGGTAAGTTGCCAATGCCAACGTCAGTCCGGATAAATTCGTAAGCACGCATCGACAGGAAAGCTGCCAGTGCATGAACCACCGGTATGCGTCCACGAAGGGCCAGGCCGGCGGCTGTGCCAATCATGCACTGTTCGGTGATACCCGTATCGACAAACCGGTTGCCTAACGTAGCGGGCATGTTTCGCACCAGCGCCCGGTTTTCGGCCGTCATCACAACGAAGCGCTCGTCGGCAAGGGCAGTTTGAGTAAGTAGTTCTTCGTAAGTCATTCTTTTAAAAGATTTAAACACAGAGGAACGGAGGGTTCACGGAGCGAACAGAGTTTCTTCGTGACCTTTGTGTGACCTCCGTTCCTCTGTGTTTAGAAATCATCGGACTACCAAAGTTTCGGATTCCAGCGTAGCTGCGTGTTCGCCGTGGAGTTCGCTAAGCAGCGCATCCACTTCGTCGTGGGTGAAATTGCAGAACCAGCGGTCAGCGCGGGCTTCAATGCTGGGAAGGCCTTTGCCCCGGCGTGTGTCGGCAATCAGCACATTGAGCTTATCCTTCTGAAAAGGGAAAGTGGACAGGGCGTCTTCCAGGGCTGAGAAATCATGCCCATCAACGCGTTTAACGGCAGCACCGAAAGCCGCGAATTTGTCGGCCAGTGGCTCCAGCGGAATAAGCTCTTCGGTGGGCATGTTGGCCTGAAAGAAATTACGGTCGACCACAAACAGGAGATTATCGAGTTTGTAGGCATTGGCTACTAATACGGCTTCCCACACGGACCCCTCGTTTAGTTCGCCATCTCCCAGAATACAGACAACCTTGTTGGGCGTTCCCCCTATCTTGCAGTCCAAGGCTACCCCCAGAGCTACCGACGGCAGATGCCCCAGTGAACCCGAATGAAACTCAATGCCCGGCACGTTCACATTGGGGTGCCAGTAGACGGAATCCTGGGTCGAGAGGTGATTTTGCAGCCGCTCGGCTGGCATCCATCCCAACTCGACAAAGGTACCATACAGCGCCGGTACGTCGTGGCCTTTAGACAGGAACAGATAATCGCGGCCCGGATCGGTCAGTGTGTCCTGGTCGATGCGCAAAAACTGCTTGTAGAGATACACAACCAGGTCGGTGGCCGACAGCGATGCCCCGGTAAAACAGCCGCCATCGGTAGACATACGGACAATGTGCTCACGGACACGAAGCGCCGTTTGTTGTAAATTGTTTAAAACGTCACTATTCATTCACTACGTAGTTAAAAGCTGTTTAGTCTGATCGGCCGAAACCGTATTAAGTTCGCTTAAGTGATGTCGGTACCAGTTGACACCCGCAAAACGAGCATTAAGCTGGTAGATGTCAGGGCGACGGTTGAGGAGGTCCAGGATGTCTTCGCACGAGAAAGTAGGGTTGGCAGGGTACAGTTCTTCGTAGACGGTGCGGATGAACTCGTAGTCTTCCGGATAATCGATGGTGAAGCGGTGACTCATAGAATAATCTAAGCCCGTTGACCATGCTACGTTCCCAATGCGAAACTGCTCGGGGGCGCTATCCCAAATGTACGGGGTTGTATGCTCGCGTTCGAGGGGTTTGGCGGCTTCGGCCCAGGTCCGGTGCAGGCAGGAGCGGGTCATGATTTCGACATCGTTACCATCGGGCCAGGTGGCGGGATGCAAGTTACTCACGAAGTCGTACTCCTCTTGATGGGCAAGATAGAAACGGAGTACGCTATCTACGATGCGCGGATCAATTAGCGGGCAGTCGGAAGGGATCTTGACGGCTAGGTCGGCGTTCCATTGCTGGGCAATCTGCTCGTGTCGGTCGAGACAATCGGTCAGGCTGCCCCGGTAAACGGCTACGTGTTCGGCTCGGCAAAACTCCTCAATGCAATCATCCGCCGAATCGGTCGAGGTGGCAACAACCGTCGTGAATGGCGTTTGGCACTTGTTCAGGCGTTCGAGCATACGGGCCAGTAGCGGGCGGCCAAGAATTGGCAATAGGACTTTTCCCGGCAGGCGACTCGATGACATCCGGGCCTGAACGATAACGACGATGTGCGGGGTTGGCATCGGAAGCTTACGGTTGATAGTGCGATTTACAGCGAAAGGTGTTCCCGACCATGCCCCTGAGGCTCGTACTGATACGATTTAACAAAATCTTCACGTTGGCCGTCGAATTTCAGGAAGTCACGGCAGATACGAGCGATGGTTGCGGCCGATGTGCCTCCGTTCTGGATGGGTGTCAGCCGCCGAAGCTCGTCCAGATCAAAATAGGACGAAACCGGTTTGCCGAGTGCCATACCCACATAGACTACGGTTGAGTATTGGGTGATCAATTCGGCACAGTTAGCGATCATTTCATTGGTGTTACCCTGCTGGAAAATCAACGTGTCAGCCGGGGCAATGGCCCGGATCTCCGCTTCGGCGCGTTCCCAGACTTCATTAGGGTGCAGTTTGAAAAGCAGCTGTCGGCCATTGGCCATCTCGACGGCTCGTTTGATAAAGGCTGGCCGGTCTTCGGAGCGGAACGTCTCGCGGATGTCCGATGTCGCAACCATGACGTAGTCGCGATGCGGAAAGTCATTCCGCAAAAACTGACGGACGTTGTCGAAGTTAGGAATGCCCGTTACAAAGATCTTCTGGGCGTCGGTGCCCATCTTGGCAAAAAACGACTTATAGCCCTCTGACGCAGTACAATACACGTTGCAAAGGTTCGACGAGCCGTTGAGCGAGGTGCCCACGCTGAAATAGCGGGGCAAGCCTAGAGCCTTAACCGCTTTAGTTAACCAGGTCACTTCATCAATCATACCTTCCTGCACCCAGATGCTTCTGGTAGCCCGAATGGCGCTGGGCACAATCAGGTCGGTGCAGACCACGGCCAGATCGTATTTATTCTGTTGAGCCCGATAATCAATCTTCAGCTGGTTGGTGCGCAGATACGATTCGGCATCGGTGCGGAACTTACCCGCCAGGATCGTATGATCGAGCCAGCCTTGCCGAACCCCCCAGTTAATAAGTTTAGCGTCGGCATAAAACTGACTGAACCAACAGTCGTACTCATCGGCTAGCTGCGCCGAAATCTGGTGCATCTGCGAGGTTTGGTTAACCGAGCCGACAATGAACAGGATCTTTTTTCTCACGTTGAAGGGGCTTAGAAGTCGAATTTCATCCGAAAGCGAACGCCGTATCCTTGCGGTGCCAGCGGATTCTCCAGATAGGTCAGGCGCTTTACTAAATCGACTCGCAGAATTTTGAAAATATTAGCTATCCCCACGCTCGCTTCCATGTAGGGTTTCGACCCCAGAGCAAAAGACACGGGTTCACCGGTTTCGTTCGTTGGGAGTCGCATTAAATTAGTATCTGGCCCCGGTCTGTTTTCAGGACGTAAGCCACCCCACAGACTTTTAAAGGTAATGACTTCGCGCAGCCGAAGCTTTTTTATCAGCGGAATCTTATTAAAAATGAAGCCATTGAAATAATGGTCGACAAAAATGGCTCCGTAGTGATCGCTGACGAACTCCAGGAAATTCATCATGTTGTACGATTCTGGTTGATAAGCATAAGTCTGGTTGGCGCGGTGAATGGTCAGGAGCGGAAAGGGCACCTGGCCAAAGGTTTGCCCGCCCTCCAGGGTTACGTCGGTGTAGCCAATGGGCGTAACATAAAATCGTTTGTTGGCGTAGGCCATGAGCCGCTGGAACGTATACTGCCCACCCAGCAGATTTTTAATGCCCGCCGTGTACCGGAGTTGAATAATAGGGTATTTGTTGACGATGGGAACGCGGTAATTCTTGCCCTGGTAAAACTGTTCGTGAGGGGCGTAACGCAGTCCCGCCGTGAGCTCGGTGCTAATAACGTTGGGAATTGGGGTGATGGCGCCTTCGGGGGTATACTGGTCAAAGGTCAACGCCCCGGCCGGTGTTTGCTCTATACGTTTGACGTTCAGATTCAGGGCTAAACCACTTTTCGATTCGTTCAGATAATCAACCTGCATCACCTGATTATAGGTACGGCGATTATTAGGGCCTCGCTTAAAGGAAAGCAGAAAGTTATCCTCCTGCACGAACTGTAGTTCCTGGCCTGGAATCTTCAACTCGTTCTGAACGCTGACCTGTATGTGTTTAATTGGATACGTATAGGTATTATGGTCAGTAAGGGAGAAGGTGGCCGCAGCAAAGTATTTGAACCGTTTGTCCCGGAAACCATAGGCCCCGTAGGTCTCGAAGGCCATGCGATCGCTGAAGGTTGTGGTGGTGCGCCCGCCAAGGCGTAGCCGGAATCCTTCTACCGGGTTGAAGCTATAAAACGTACTCACTGGCCCAATCTCAAATGGTCCAACCGACTTATAGCCTTCCAACAGAAACAGTGCTGTGTTCATAAACTTCTGAAACAGCGGTACCTTTCGAACACTATCGACCATGGCATAAATACCTTGCTCTTTGCTCGATAATGGCTCGTGTCGGGCCTGTGCCCAGAAGCTGTCGTCATGCGTCAGCGCATCTTTGCTGACGTCGTTCGATAGCCCGGAGAAGCGCTTCGGATCAATGGGTTGATTGACAACATAGTTGCGGTACGATACGCTCCGTTGCCCGAACAAGCCCATGCCATTCTCTTTTTTGAGCAGATTGAACTCAATGGCCAGTTCGTCTTTGGTAAGCATAAGCCCCTGATCCTGAACAAAATTGTACTCCTGAGCCAGGCGCATGTCCGTGACAAAGTTGACGTTAATGTCTTTGGAGAAGCCCATGATTACTTTCCGGATCGCGTAGCTTGAATCCAGCGCAATGGCCATAGTGCCCTGAAAGAGCAAGTCGGTCTTGTTGCGTGGCGAAAACCCCAGATTCACACACCGAGTGCCGTTGAGAGTGGTCGAGTCGATGATGACGTATTTGTAAAACTGAGGAGCTAACGGGGCTGTCGGCCCCAGGAACTGCTGGGCTAACAACGAAATGTTGTTGTCGTAGACATTAACATCCTGATACAAGGTTTCGAGGTATACCTTGATGCCGTTGTTGTCCACGTAATTACCCAGGCCCGTCATTTTTTCGCCTTCCACAAACTCTTTTTTGCGCTCAGGATTGTGGCTGTAGAAGACGTTGGAGACGGATTCCTTTAAATAGATGGGTAGGTTGACTTTGCCCGTTACCTGCGAGGTATCGAGGTAGTTAAAGACAAAATCAAACTTCTTGAGCGAACGGCGATTGCGAAACTTCTCGGAAATATTACTGAGGTCAAATTCGATCTTTTCGTACTTGTTATACTGATAGAAAGAGAAGGATTCTTTTCGGTTCTGCTGTTTGTGCCCAATCACTTTTTCGATCAGCGCAACCGCCGGATTGTCTTTATTTCGGTACCGTTCGCGCTTCCCGCGTACTGTTACTTCCGACAAGTTTTTTTGCTGAGGCTGCAACCGAAAATTCAGTGTAATGACTTTCTGAGTGCCATCGATGAGAAGCGTTCGGGACTCGGCCGCGTACCCAACGAACGACGCTTTAATGGTTACCGTACCGGGAGAAAGTTCTAAGGCGTATGCGCCATTCAGGTCGGACTGAGTGCCCAGGGTTGTGCCAACCAGTAGGACGTTGGCAAACTCAACAACTTCATTGGTTCGAGCGTTTACAACCTTACCCCGAAGGATTGTTTTTTGGCCAAAGCTTTGAAAACCAGTGGCGAAGAGCAAAATAAAATAGACCAGCCAAGTTAGGTTGGAGGCAGCCGATAACGAGCGATGAACTCGTAGCACAGACGATTCCGGATAGTTGTCGTCCATAAAGTAAGCAGTCGATGAATGATGGAATCAACCAGTATTCAAACAAGTAAACCCGGTTGACGACCTACATACAATCTAACTTTTAAAAAAGTTTTCTCTTTTCAATAATCGATTTAAATTCTTGTTTAAAAGAAACGATTACCCCGTTTTGTCTAACAAAATAGCGGTGATACGTAGACTTATTTAAGAAGTTGTTCCAGATCGATTCGCAACGATAGCTGGCTGGTTCCGGCGGTGGGTACGGCCGTGAATCGCCCATAGGTGAGTTGAAAACCGCGGGCTTGTACCGATGCTCCGAACGAGATGCCAGCGGCCCCGCCAAACGTAGTGAGTCGGCCTTCCTGCCGTTTCTGGTGGTTGTAGCCGACTAACAAATGCACGTTACGGCTAATGAGCAGTTCTGCTCCGATGCTCAGGTGCCGGGCGGCTTTTTCGACCACGCTCACCGTCCGCGGAATGGGGTTGCCGTTTAGATCGTAGCGTACATTGAGGTTCGGATCGTCGTAACTGATGTCGAATCGCTGAAGGTGGTGAGCGGTTAACGTCAGCCGGATGGGGGCGTGTTTGGGTTTAACGGTTACCCCAGCCTGAAGATCGAAGGGCAAGTCAGCATCCGCCGGTCCATAGTTCTTAAGCAGATAGCCCGCGTTTTTGGCTACCAACCCGAACGTCAGGTTTTTGGTAGGATGCCGCCAGATGCCGCCAAAATCGGCTAAGACTCCGAATGCCGAATACGTTTCAATGGACGACCCAACGGCTTTAAGGGTAGCCCCAAGCGTAAAGTTGCCCTCGGTATGGGCGTGAGAAAGGCTCAGAGCATAGTCGTTGGCCGAGAACGTACCGAGCGAGTTTCCGGCTGGATCTGTCAGGGTAAACTGCCCGTAGGTGAGATATTGCAAGCCAACCGCCCATCGGGAGCGCCGGGCCGTTTCACTTGACTTGATGGGCAGTCCATATTGTAAAGTGTAATATTTAGCCGCGGCCAGATAGGGCATCAGGCTGATGGATAATTGATTATTCCGGATCGAATCGGCCAGCGCTGGGTTGTTGAGGTGATAAGCGCCGTCGGGCTGAGTTGCTGTAGCGATTTGTCCGCCCAACGCTGCGACGCGGGCGTGAGTGGGCAAATCCAGAAACGAAAAGACGCGCTGTCCACCCAGGGGTTGGGCGTAGCCACCTACCGTTACTAAAAGTAGTAGAACAACAAAGCTGTATTGTTTCAAAGTGCAAAGCCTACTTTTAGCCCGGCCGTTATGCTTGGGGTCAGTTGGTTCTCCTTTTGGGTAAACGAGCGTCCCAGGCCACAGCCGCAATAGGAATGAGGTGGTGTGCCTGTGTCAGCAATGTCGTTGAAAGCCCATCGAACACCGGCTCCGAGGTAAATATCGAGTAATGTTCGCGAAAAGCTGCGATGAATCGGATCATAAAACGCAAATTGCCGACCAATTTTTAGATGTGTACCCAGCACATACCGACTGATGCGCATCGAACCCACGTATTCGGGTTTAGCACTGGAGGATGGGTCCTGCCATTTGAACTCCTGATTTATGACGTTAATTCGCTTGCTTAAAGCCTCTATAGCCCAGTAGTTTCCCAGAGGAAAGCTACTCTTTATGGCAATGTCTCGTCGACGGTTGGTTCGGTAACGACCATTATAGAAGCGGACCTCAGCCCGGGTTCGCCACACTTCCGCTTTAACGTAATCGTCGAGATCAGCCGTAAAGGGCGATAAGCCTTTCCAACCATAGCCAAACTCAGCCTGCACAGAAGTCTTTGCTCCGGTACGGTACTCCAAACCACCCTGTACGGTTGCATCCTGATCCAGGAGAGAGAGAGGGGCCAACTTAACAATCGAACGAGGAACCCGCCGGAGTGTTACCGTTGAGTCCTGACCGAGCGATAACGCACTGCTAAATAACAGGTACGTCAACAGGATGTACAAGCGGTTCATAGCGTTTTCGAGTTAAGTGGCAAATCCTCGATAAGGATACAAAATTGATTTGATCCGTTGGATTCATAAAGAAAAATTAACTTTGCCCGTACTGATTTTGCTAAAACCAACTCCATGCAGACTGAAACCCGCTCTGATACTCAACATACTGGTCTCAACAAACCTTCAAAAACAGAACTATTGGCCCGGAAAAACGCCGAGGCTGAACTTGGTGGCGGACAGAAACGCATTGATGCTCAACATGGTAAAGGAAAGCTTACAGCGCGCGAACGTATCGCCTTGCTGCTGGACGAAGGTTCCTTCGAGGAAATTGGCAAGTTTGTGATGCACCGCACCCGCGATTTTGGTCTTGATAAAGAACACTACCTTGGCGATGGCGTCGTAACCGGTTACGGAACAGTCGATGGACGTCTGGTGTACGTGTTTGCGCAGGACTTTACGGTTTTTGGCGGTGCCCTGTCCGAAACGCACGCCGAGAAAATCTGCAAGGTGATGGACTTAGCCATGCAAAACGGAGCGCCCATCATTGGTCTCAACGACTCGGGTGGTGCCCGGATTCAGGAAGGCGTGTTATCGCTGGCGGGCTATGCTGATATTTTCTACCGTAATACCCGAGCCTCGGGCGTAATTCCACAATTATCAGCCATTATGGGGCCCTGTGCGGGAGGAGCGGTGTACAGCCCGGCCATCACCGATTTTATTTTCATGGTCGAGAACACGAGCTATATGTTTGTGACCGGCCCTAATGTCGTCAAGACGGTGACCCACGAAACCGTTACGGCTGAAGAACTGGGGGGCGCCAGTACCCACAGCACTAAATCGGGGGTGACGCATTTTGCCTGCGAAAACGAACTGGCCTGCATTCAGCATTTAAAACAGCTGCTTAGCTATATCCCACAAAACTGCGAAGACGAGCCGCCCATGCTGCCTTATGAAGCGGGCGATGAGGTTCGGCCGACGCTGAACAGCCTCATCCCCGACAATCCGAATCAGCCCTACGACATGCGGGAGGTAATCGAGGAGTTGGTTGATGCTGATTCGTTTATGGAGGTCCACAAGAATTTTGCGGAAAACATTGTGGTGGGTTTCGCGCGGATCGGCGGACGAAGCATTGGTATTGTAGGGAACCAGCCTGCCGTGCTGGCGGGCGTGCTAGACATCAACGCCAGCACCAAAGCCGCGCGGTTCGTGCGCTTCTGCGACAGCTTCAACGTACCACTACTCGTGCTTGAAGATGTGCCTGGTTTTTTGCCCGGCACCGACCAGGAGTGGAACGGCATCATTACCAATGGCGCCAAACTTTTATATGCTTTCTGCGAAGCTACGGTGCCGCGCGTAACGGTCATCACCCGCAAAGCCTACGGTGGTGCTTACGACGTAATGAACTCCAAGCACATTGGTGCCGATATGAACTATGCCTGGCCTTCTGCCGAAATTGCCGTGATGGGCGCTAGTGGAGCCGCTGAGATTATTTTTAAGCGCGAAATTGCTGAAGCCGAAGACCCCCAGGCCAAGTTGCAGGAGAAAGTGCAGGAGTATACCGAAAAGTTTGCCAACCCGTACCGGGCGGCTCACCGGGGCTATATTGATGAAGTGATTATGCCCGATCAGACCCGCCAAAAGCTCATTCGGGCGTTCAGGATGCTGGAAAACAAAGTAGCTACCATGCCGAAGAAAAAACATGGTAATATTCCGTTGTAGCGTGTTCGGTAAAGTGTGTCAAATTAGTACTTTACTGAACACACTCCACCCATTCAATTATAATTGATTTCGGATGAATGTTTCAAAAGTCATTGATCCAAACTTGTCATATCATTGCCTGATTTTTATTCCACAACTGAAGTCGATTACTCCGGCAATTGGTACTCTTTTGCACTGTTAACAAGTCGCTTTTGATCTGAGCGCCACATTATGAATAACCCAACTCCTAAAAAGCCGGGTAGCCTGCTTAAAACCGTTATCATTGGCTTACTCATCATCTTCGGAATAGCCTTGTTGGTCGGCACCTTATCCACACTGTTTCCGTAGACTACTGCCTAACGTGAATAAGCCATAGAATAACGCCTTGCTGACTATGTCTGGAATTAATTATTGAAATCCGGCTCTCCCGGTGCATTATCCCGCTCGCGGTCGTCGTCGCGTTCTTTTTCTTTCGCTTTCTGCTTACTCAGGCGGTAGCTGAAACCAATAAAACCAATCCGGCTTTCACGCTTACCCAGACTGGTGGCCAAGAAGTTGGGACCAAAGCTGTCACTGCGGAATTGTAAGGTGTTGAAAATATCGCTGACCCGCAGACTTAAGGTACCCCGGCCTTTTAGCACATCCTGTTTAACACCTATATCGACATTGAAAAAACTATTGATCGTTCCCTGAGCGACCAAAAAAGGAGATCGGTAGTTGACCGCCAGTTGGATGGCCAGGGCGCGGGTAGGACGGAAGTCCGACGTTAAACGACCTGTCCAACTACGGTTGGTGCGGGTCAGAATGCCCGGCACATCGGCGCTAGCCTGAATAGACCGCTGAAAAAAGGTGAACGTACCGTTTGCTTTCCACCAGTTGGTGATGTCCTGGTTCAGTACCACCTCTAGCCCGTAATTCTGGGATCGGTTCAGGTTCAGTGAGGTTTGCTCCGTAATACCATCTTCCCGCAAGGTGCGATAGTTCGTAATTTCATTGTTGGTCTGACGGAAGAAAAGCGATGATGTAAGTGACGTTGATTTACCCGTCCACAGATGACTTAACTCGAACGAGTTGATCAGCTCGGGGTTTAAAAACGGGTTGCCAAATTGAATATTGAGTGGGTCAGATAGATCAATAAACGGGTTCAGCGATCGCACCGACGGACGATTAATGCGTCGGGTGTAATTCACCTGCAACTTCTGCGCGTCGTTTAGGTTGTAATTAACAAAGGCGCTGGGAAACAGATAGATGTAATCTCGTGTGTATTGCTGATTGGTGGTTCGCTGGTCAGTATTGATGGTTGTATATTCAGTGCGTACCCCTACCTGGTAGCTAAACTTCTTGAGTTCATTCCCGAAATTGACGTAAGCCGCGCTGGTTTGTTCGTTGTAAATGAAGTTATTACTGATGTTTGGGTTATTGACCCAAGCCTCGTTCAGCCGGTTTTCAAAGATGTAATCGGCTCCTAACCGGCGATACGTGTATTTTAGACCGGTCTCGAATCGTTGCTTCTTCTTGAAGGGCTCCACAAAGTCTGCTTGCAGGACCCCAACTCTATTGTCGCCACTGTTGCTGGCCCGTTGCTCCCCAATCAGGAAGTTGGGCGTTAGCAGATTTTCCGGTAGGGTGGTCGAGTTGGTGAAGTTTTGCGTTTCGGTGCCCCGGTTGGTCGACAGGGTGGCGTCTACCGATAACTCGCGCCCTGGTTTGGTAAAGGTTCGTCGATACCCGAAGGTATAATCGAGGCCCCGTTCGGGTTCGCGTTCTTCGGTAAGTCGTAGCGTTTGCCCTAAAGAAATACGGTTCGCATTCTGCGTGTTAAACGTTTCGACCTCAGAATCGTAACTGTATTCGGGTCGGTACAACACCGAAACCGTTACGTTATCGCGCTCCGATAAGGTGTAATCAAACCCTAAACGCAGGTTGTTATTAGCGCTCCGGCGAATGGCATCGTTGCGTTGGGATAAGAAGCTGGTCGAATCGGTAAAAAAGTTTTGCCGGTCGGACGTCCGGTATTGGAAGCGTCGGGTATCGCGGAAGTTATAGCTACCAAACAGGTTTAGCTGTTTGAAGCGGGCGTTCAGGTTGATCGACGCGTCGTATTTGTCGCGGGTACCTACGTTGACCTGTACGGTACCATTGAAACCGGCTTTCCGTTCTTTCTTCAACACGATGTTGATGATACCCGCGGCCCCATCGGCATCGAACCGCGAAGAGGGATTGGTAATGATTTCGATGCGCTCGATGTTGCTGGCTGGAATCTGCTCCAGGATAGCCTGCCGATCGAGCCCGGTCAGACCCGAGGGTTTGCCATCCACCAGCACAATTACGTTGCTGCTGCCGCGCAGGCTGAGGGCTCCGTCCACATCGACCGTTACCGACGGTACGTTTTGCAGAATGTCGATGGCCGACCCCCCCTGGGCAATGGGTAGCTGATCGACATTGATGGTCTTCCGATCGAGCGAATACTCGTACGCCTGACGCTGCCCCTGCACAACAACTTCGTCAAGTTGCCGGGCCGTTTCGTTGAGCACGACTGTGCCTAGGTTCACGGCTGCATTGTCGGCCGTGATGGTGATACGAGGTAGGCGTTTGGACGCGTAGCCAAGGCTTTGCACCAGCACGTAATACACGCCGGGGGCCAGGTTTGTAATGGTAAAAACTCCTTTCTCGTCCGTTAATCCGCCCGTAACGGAGCTGGAATCGCTCGTTCTGAACACCCCAATGTTAGCAAAGGGAACGGCCTGTTCTTTACCGCCCTGCGTGGCCACTAATCGTCCGCTCAGCGACCCAATTCGCCCGACGGCTTCCTCAGCCTGGGCAGGGTTTGTTGGGGTTGTCTGTGGGTTTATTCCCGGAACGGTGGCCGAGGTCGGATTGGATTGAGTGCTATCGGTTGCTCTGTTGGTTATTGGAGCGGCAGATTGAGGAGATAACTGACGTACCGTATCGGGTCTGTCGGCGGAATTAAATTGGGTAGTATCGGGTCGCGTTGGGGCTGAAGGTTGCACCGTGTCGGGCTGCATTTCCAAGGCCCGGAGCAATCCGTTCGACGCCGGTGGTGGCTGCTGGGCTTTTACCTGAACAATGGTTACGCAGACAAGCGATAAGACGTAAAACAAAAGTTTCATCAGCAAACGGGTGAAGGAGAAACGCTTACAAAGTTTAACTAGATTTTAATGTCTCTGGTTACTTATAATTTGCTTAGACAAGCCAGGCCAGCTAACCGACACGTGGTGTTAAATTGTATATTTGCGGCCTTTTTAGCCTCCCGCTCCCATGAATGCACCAAATCCGCTGGGTGAAGCGCCGATCAAGTCCTTGTTTTTTAGCTATTACGGCCCGGCTTTGATCAGCATACTGTCCACAACGCTTCATCAGGTAATCAATGGCATACTCTTAGGGCAACAAGTTGGAAAAGAGGGACTGGCGGCCGTGGGGTTATATGGCCCCGTTATTATTACGTTTATTGCCCTGACACTTCCCGTTGTGATTGGGAGTGGAATTTTAATCGGCAAAAAGGTGGGCGCTGGCGAGTACGGGAGTGTTCAAACTATTTTTCAGTTTGCTACTACACTGGCGTTGGTGCTCGGTGGAGCCATTGCTGTAAGCACCCCGTTTTTCTTAAAATACGTAGTTGACTTTCTGGTGGGTAGCAGTAACACCGCCATTGCCAGAAACACCGCAGATTATATGTTCTGGCAATTATTGGGTCTGCCGTTTTTCTTCTTGAGCATGTTCTGGGGTGGGTTTGTCCGCAATGATGGCAGCCCTAAGATTTCGCGAAATGCTTCGCTGATTGCGGTCACGACCAATATCGTGCTGGACCTGCTGTTTATTGTTGGATTGCATTGGGGGGTAGAAGGTGCTTCAGTGGCGACAGTAATAGCGAGTCTGGCTTCGGCAACCTATCTATTTTTGCACATTCAAAAAGGGAACAATCATTTCGGCTTTCACAAGTTTCGGTTCACCCTCAACTACAGTGGATGGAAAGAATTGCTGACGTTTGGGCTGCCTACGTTTGCTTCAGAACTGTCGTTCTCGATCGGACTGTTGATCATCAGTCATAGCTTGGTAAACTACGGCTCTCTGGCGGTTTCCGCCTTTGGATTAGTCAACTACCTGAGTTTCGTTTTTATCCGGCTTTTCACCGCAGCTATGATTGCATCGTTGCCTATCCTCTCTTTCAATATTGGGGCCAGGTTACCCCAACGCGTACTCGAAACGGTACGCTTCTCGGTTGGTTTCACCCTGGTGATTGGCGTAATCGTAACCACGCTTGGGGTCGTAGCGCCTAACCTGTTCATCACGTTGTTTTCGGGTGATAAAACGGAAGAGTTCAGGCAGGTAGCAGGCGGGGCTATGTCACTCTACTTCTTGTTATTTTTGGCTGCTGGTCCCAATTATATCCTATCCGCTTACCTGCAAAGCATCGGCAAATCGACGCTGTCGACGCTGATTAATGGCTTGAAAGGTGTTGTATTCGTTAGCGTGTTTATAAGCCTACTTCCCTCTTATTTTCAGATGGGGCTGAACGGTGTCTGGCTATCCCGTTCGTTGGCCGAGGGCTGTACGTTGCTTCTGGTCGGACTGTATACGTATCTCAGAAAAGAAACTTACTACCACGAACGGGCCATACTAGCCAGGCGTTGAATAACAGCGAAGCGGTGTGGCCGTCCAGGCTACTCCAAAACTAAACGCTAATAATGACTTTATACTGTAAGTAAGCCCAGATGCGCGATTACGGCTTGTATATACCCTTTAATAACCAGTATAACTGCTATCGCTACTAGATTCACATTACGTGGGTGGCAGATGGTAAAATTTTTGATTGAGTACTATGACAATAAGCTCTTGTGGAATCGATTTCGGTACGTCGAACTCAACTATTGCCGTTGCCCTTGATGGCAACATCAGTTTGGTGCCGGTTGAAGAAACGTATGTAACCATTCCCAGTGCGATCTTCTTTCGACATACCGACAACAAACCGTTCTACGGCCGGATGGCGGTGGATTTGTTCTTGAATCGGCACGAGGGGCGCTTCATGCGCAGTTTGAAACGGGTGCTGGGTACATCGCTCATGAAACAGGGCACGCTGGTCAATGGCGCGCCGATGAATTTTTCCCTTATTATTGCCGCTTTTCTCCGGCATATAAAGGATAAAGCCGATGCATGGGCCGGGCATTCTATCGACAGCGTTGTCATGGGTCGTCCCGTTCATTTCGTCGATAACGACCCCGCAGCGGACGCACAGGCGCAGAACGAGCTTAAAGCCATTGCCCAGCGAATCGGCTTTACCCACATCGAATTTCAGTTCGAGCCCATTGCCGCGGCCTTTGCCCACGAAGTACGGATCAGCGGAGAGAAACTGGCCATTGTGGCCGATTTAGGCGGAGGTACCTCTGACTTTACCGTCATTCGGCTGTCGAATCAATTCATTCATAAGCCGGACCGCTCGTCGGACATCTTAGCCAATACGGGCGTTCGGATCGGTGGTAATGATTTTGATAAGGCTCTGAGTCTGGCCGCAATTATGCCGGAGTTAGGCTATCGAAGTACGTACGGACCCAAACGACTGGAAGTGCCGCTGAAGCCCTATCATGACCTGGCCGAATGGAGTAAAGTGAACTTTCTGTATACCCCTAAAATGCTCATGCAAACGCGGCAACTGATGCATGAGTCGCACGATAAGAAACGCTACAAGCGGTTGGTCGACGTGCTTGAACATGAAACCGGACACCTATTATTGGCCGGAGCAGAAGAAACCAAAATTGCGCTTTCGTCGGAGGCTGAACATCTTGCTTCGTTCGACTTTATTGATACCGATTTTGTAATACCGATCAAGCAAACCCTATTCAACGAAGCCATCCAGGATGATGTCGACAAGATAACAGCATCGGCTAGGCAGTGCTTGCAGGATGCTGGCGTTCAACCCGCGGTCATCGACTTAGTCATTCTCACCGGTGGGTCAACGGAGGTTCGTTCAATACAGTCCGAGTTCAAACGGCTTTTTCCGAATGCAGCCATCGCTGACCAGAACAAGCTGTCCAGCGTGGGTCTTGGGCTGGGGTATGATAGTCAGTATAAATTCGGCCAACGTGGCCAGACGGTAACGACCAGATAAGACCGGAGCCGGTGCCTGTTCGTTTTGAGTGGTGATATAGTGTGTTAGTTGTAAGGTAGTACAATTTCGTACTTTTGTTACCAGACACGAACATCACGTATCTGCTGTATGAAGAATTACCAGCTTATCCAGGACTTAATAACCTACGTAGCCACGTTTGAAGAGGAACAGCCTCAGGCTGAGCAGCAAACGTTGTTTAACTTCATAACCTGGATGAACAGGCAACTTATGCAGATAGCGGCTGATCGTCCAGCGCCCATAGAGCCTACCACCACAGCGGCCGAATCGCCGGACGTTATGCTAGGTATCCTGATTGGGTATCTGTATCGCTATTCCCGCGTGTACACCAAAAAGGGCCTTGAGAACACGCCACTGGTTACCTACGATGATTTCACGTATCTCGCTACGTTGTGGGCGCATCAGCCCATGACAAAGATTGACCTCATCGAACGTAATATTCAGGAAAAAACAACCGGTACGGAGATTATCCGGCGATTGCTTGCCAATGACTTAGTGGAGCAGTACAACGACGAGGTTGACAAGCGTAGTAAACGGCTAAAACTGACCGAGAAAGGTGTGAAGCTACTGAACAGTATGTGGCCAGTTATGGGACAGGTAGCGACTCTATTGGGAGGTACACTTACGTTATCCGAGAAAATGGTGCTGGTCGGATTATTACAAAAGCTACACATCTTTCATAATCCCATCTTCCTGGACCAACGGGATGAACCTTTAGACAGATTGCTCAACAGTATGAACAAGTGATGATGTACATAAAGATACTATATAAAAAATAATAGTACAATATTGAACAATAATGCGGTGCTTAAGTTGTAGATAAAAAATTATCTATAACTACATGCCATTCTTACATAGTACGGTATCGGTAAGCTTTCTTGTTGCGCCAGATCTGTCGTTGGCCACTATCTCTTCGCGATATCAATGGGGGAATTTTGATGGGTAGTGCAGTAGTAAATCACGGCCCGATAATCCTGTAATCTTCTTAGCGCGTCCTGCACAATGTATAAGCCTGGCTACCACAACCCGCTATACACTAAGGCCGAGTGGTTGCAAAGGCATATCAATAGTTGCCCTACGACGAGCTATCCATCCTTTTGAGTATCCATTAATCAATTTTTGAAATAACTGACTGCATTGCTATGAAAAACAATCAAGTAGAGCGGTATGGTATTGCCGCGCTGGTGATCGGTAGTATCCTGGGAACATTCTTTTTCAGCCGCCCACGCAAGGGTGCTTTTCGCACAACGTTAGCTGACGAACAGCAGGAAGAGCTGGATCGCAATCTTACTACTCCCGCCAATGCTACGTTTGGCGTGGTCTGGCCGGTTGTCTACACCGGTACGATAGGCTTAGCTATTCATCAGGCGCTGCCTTCGCAGCAAAACAATCTTCGTTACGCTAAGGCTCGTCCGTGGCTGGCCGTAAATTACGTCCTGAACGCCTTATTTGGCTACTTCTTTAGTCGACAGGATGTTCGCAGCCGGGTGGGGGCGGGGTTAACCACCGTTTCCATGCTACCGGCATCGCTGGCGCTGCACCAGCAGCTGGAAATAGGTAAGACTGAGGTGCCAGAGCCGGAAAATACGCTCCGAAAGTCGATCAGTCTATACGCTGGCTGGCTCACGGCGGCCACTGTTGTCAGTGGGGCTAACTTGCTGCAACAGGCTGGTTTCTTGGTACCCAAAGCGGTTGCCCGACGCTTGGCGTATGCTGTCTTATCCGGTACGGGCGGTTTGGGATTAATTGTCTCGAAACGCCTGAACGATCCCTACTACCTAACGACGCTGATTGCGGCTTTTGTGGGCATTGCTGCTAAACAGCGTGGAAAAAATGATGGGGTAGCCGCCCTGGCAGCGGCCTGGGCATTAGTGCTGACCGCCGTTTTTACCGAGCGATTACGTGCCAGGCAGAATGCCTTGCCGGTAAGCAAAACTGTAGAGGCCGTAACCAATGAAGCGGATAAATCGCCAGTGCTTACCGAAGCAGAGCCGGTGAGTGAACCGGAGTAAGCGTTGTTATTTTCTGACTCTTATAAAGGCAGTTTGATTTTTCCGCTGAGGTTCGGCCAGTCCGCCGGTGCGGTAGTCTGGAGACTACCGCACCGGCGGACTGGCCGGGCTGTTATCCGGTCTCAAACCAAAGCCATGGGTGACCGGCATGAAACAGCAATTTGCTCCGGTCACAGACTGGATAACAGTAAAGCGAAGGTTGAAACTTCGCTCGACAGCAATACCTCAAACAGTTTCATGAGGTTCTAAAACTTTATATAGCTGATCAATTGCCTCTAAAATCACGGCACACGCTTCCTGAATTTGTGCTTCCGTAATGATCAGCGGGGGAGCAATCCGCATCGAGTTGTTGCAAAACAGAAACCAGTCGGTGATGACTCCATGTGCAATGGCCCGGTCAATGACCGGCTTCAGCACCTCGAACGACTCGAACTCGGCGGCTAACATCAGCCCTTTTCCACGGACTTCTTTTATGGCCGGATGCTGTAGCAATTGCTTGAACAACTGGCCTTTTGCTTCCGCTTTCTCATGCAGTTTTTCGTCCTGAATCACCTGCAGGGTAGCCAGAGAGGCCGCACAAGATACCGGATGCCCTCCAAACGTAGTGATGTGGCCCAAAATAGGGTTGTCTTTAAAGACGCCCATAATCTCGGCGGAACTAATGAAGGCCCCGATGGGCATACCGCCCCCCATGCCTTTGGCACATAGCAACACATCGGGAACCACGCCAAAACCTTCAAAAGCCCAGAACGTGCCTGTCCGGCCGAATCCCGTCTGAATTTCGTCGAAAATAAGCAGCGCGCCCACTTCGGTACAGCGCTCACGAACGGCTTGCAGATACGCCCTGTCTGGTACGCGGACACCCGCTTCACCGCCGATAACTTCCATCACAACAGCGGCTGTTTGGTCTGTTATTTGCTCGATGTCCTGTAGGGCACCAAACCGAATATGGCGTACGCCCGGTAGGAGCGGGCGGTAGTTACGTTTAAAGTTTTCGTCGCCGGAAAGCGACAGAGCGCCTTGCGTGGAGCCATGATAAGCGTTGAAGCAACTGATGATTTCGGTCCGGTTGGTGTAGCGTTTAACGAGTTTCATGGCGCCTTCTACCGCTTCTGTACCTGAGTTGGTAAAGTACACATTGTCGAGGCTAGCGGGCAGGGTTTGCGCCAGCGCGTGGGCCAATTGGGTCTGGGGCGTTTGCACATATTCGCCGTAGACCATCAGGTGCATGTACTTATCCAATTGGTTATGGATGGCCTCCAGCACTTTTGGGTGACGGTGCCCTACGTTACTCACGGCAATGCCTGAGATGAGATCCATGTAACGGGTCGAATCATCCGTTGAACCGAGCGTCGGTCCGAAAATATATATCCCTTCGGCCCGGTCAATTTCCAACGCTAAGGGGAAATTTGAGGTCTGTGCTACGTGCTGAAAAAATAATTGCCGGTGTGTAACCAATTGCATGATCAAATTATCAATATTGCTTTCTTAACAAACAACACCCTCAACCTTGAAAACAGTTCTTTTAGTTTTGTTGCTTTCTCCATGCCTTGTATGGGCGCAAGTCTTCAAAATTACGCCCCAGGACACCGAGCGTAAACAGTCGTACCTGATCATGCGCGACGGAACCGTCATGCGGGGGCAAGTGATCCGACAGGATAGCACCATCATTAGCGTCAGACGGCGGAACGGCGACATGTCGTTCGTCGAAGCTGATCAGGTGCTGTCGATTACCGGCGAGCGCCCAATGTCTTCTGCCACCACCGTTTCTGCCCAAACGAGTACTCCTTCCACTGTCTTTGTGATGAAGGATGGCGCCCGGGTAGAGGGTACATTCGTTAAACGTGACAGCACCATGATCACCGTGCGCCGACGCAATGGGCAACTCACCTTTTTCGAACCAGAGCTGCTCGCCCGCGTCGACACCGTCCGAATGGAAACGTTTACTGCTAGTAGTCAGGGGTTTACAAATCGATTCTCGCCCTGGTTGTTGTCGGGTCTTACGGCGTACAACGCCGAAAAAGGACGCTTTTATTACCGTAATACCTGGTTGCTGCTCAATGAGTTTGACTACGGTATTACTAGTTTCTGGAGCGTTGGAGCCCGATTTATTGCACCCATTCCGTATCTGGTCTATGCCGATACCTACTATGGTACGGGGCAATACTGGGAATCGGCCTCCAGGCTATTTACAAAACTCAGTGTTCCGTTAGGGCAGTCGTTTCGGCTAGGTATCAACGCTATGTACCAAGCCAATCAACGGTACATGTATACAAATTCACGAGGCACCTGGACGTTGCAGGCGCTGGCCACAATCGGCAGTAGTCAGCGTAACGTAACGGTGGGTTATGGCATAGCCGTACCCAGAGCAAAGCTACAGACTGGGTTTGGTCCAGGTGGAGGACTGTATACTCGCTTCGATAACCAGACATTTTTGTCGCTGGGTATTATGCAAAAAGTATCGCGCGGTTTGACCCTCCTTAGCGACAACCGGTTTAACCTGGGTGACCAATACTCGATCTATAACGAAGAGCGAGTCAGTGCTTCATTTGCCCTACGTATTGACCGCCGACGTCATGCCTTCGATCTGGGAGTATTCGGGCTTATCTACAAGCGACCCATGCTGTACGACAATAAGTCCGTACGGTTTTTCCCATACCTCGGCTATAACCTGATTATCGGACGCGACTAACTCGTACTAACATTCATGAAGCAACTTTTATGGGTGCTTGTGTATTTGCTGCCGTTTGGGGTGGTGGCACAAGATGAGTATTATCAAAAGACTAACGAGCCTTCGCCCACTAAGCGAGTGTACACGATAACGCTAAAAGATGGTACGCAGCTACGGGGCGAACTGATCCGACAAGACAGTTCGGAAGCGTTGATCCGAACCAGTAACCTGGGTGAAATTCGGCTGAAGTCGGATCAGATTGTTCGGATGGAGCAGGTAGGCACCCATGCCGAAGGGGAGGGGTTTCCAAACTTGTTTTCGCAGACCATGCGGATTGCCCCCACAGCCTTTTCGGCCGAAAAGGGGCGCGTTTATTTTCGCAATTATTTTCTGTATTTCAGCCAGTTTGAATACGGTATTAATGATAACTGGAGCGTTGGTACTACTTTTTTTACGTTTGGACCTACCAATATTTTTAGCGTAAATACCAAAGTGTCGTTTCCGCTTGGAGACCGCGTTCGGTTGGGAGTAAATGGCCAGTATGCCGCCGTGCGGTTCGATAATTTCTTGTTCAACAAGGGTCTTTATGCCAATATTGGTTATCTACAAGGGATGGTTACAACGGGCGATCGGCAGAATAACACTACGTATGGATTAGGATGGAGCATTGCCAATGGTGATGTGTCCAGAAGTTTTATTGGTACGTTTGGGCTAGTCCGGAAGGTAAGCCCCAAGCTGACGTTCATCAGCGAAAACTTTGTCTTGTTTGGGAGCGGTACGGCTACGTTTGCTGGCATAGCCTCTGCGGGTGTTCGCTTTGATCGTCGGCGGCACGCGTTTGACCTGGCAGCTTACATTCCGCTTATTTTTGAGCGGAACAGCACCGCCTTACTTACCTTCACGCCGTTTGCCAGCTACCACCTACGCATCGGAAAATAAAGCGTTCGGGTGTTTAATCTGACTCAGTCCGACGATTTCCCTTAATTTCGCCGTTGTAGTGAGACAACCCACCTTTTTCATGACCGAAACCCCTACCGATTTACCCCCTTTTGCGCGTTCGTGGCCTCAGCTATACGCCATTGTCATTGGCAGTTTAGCCGCTGAAATTCTCCTGTTCTACGTTCTAATGCGCTGGTTGTCATGAGCGGTCTGGATTGGGGCGTATTGCTTTTTACGTTATTAGGCGTAATCGTATATGGCGTGGTACGGAGTCGGGGTAACCGCAGCATGGACGATTATCTGCTGGCTGGCCAGTCGCTGCCCTGGTATCACGTAGGCTTGTCGGTGATGGCTACACAGGCTAGTGCCGTTACGTTTTTGTCAGCACCGGGTCAGGGCTTTAGCGACGGTATGCGGTTTGTTCAGTTCTACTTTGGTCTGCCACTAGCCATGGTCGTGTTATCGGTGACGTTTGTGCCCATCTTTCATAAACTGAAAGTGTTCACGGCCTACGAATTCCTCGAAAATCGTTTTGATTCACGCGTCCGGACGCTAACCGCTGGTTTGTTTCTGTTGCAACGGGGCCTGTCAACGGGTTTATCGATTTACGCGCCTGCCATCATCTTGTCGACTATATTAGGCTGGAACATCTACTGGACCAACCTGCTCATGGGGGGGATTGTGCTTATTTACACCGTTACGGGCGGCACCCGAGCCATCTCCTACACGCACCTCCAACAAATGGCAATCGTTACGTTTGCCATGGCCCTGGCGGGGTACCTAACCGTTCGGCTGTTACCCGATGGCGTTGGTTTTGTCGATGCCCTGCACGTAGCGGGCAAAGCCGGACGAATGAATCTGATTGACCTAAAATTTGACCCCAACAGCCGTTACAATCTGTGGTCGGGCCTGATTGGGGGATTCTTTCTGCAACTGTCTTACTTCGGTACAGACCAATCGCAGGTGGGGCGTTACCTGACGGGGGAGTCGATTGGCCAAAGTCGGCTCGGCTTGCTTATGAACGGCCTCCTGAAGGTACCCATGCAGTTTTTGATCTTGCTGGTCGGCGTTCTGGTGTTTGTGTTTTATCAGTACAACCCCTCGCCAACGTTTTTCAACAAGCAAGAAACCGACAAGCTGAAGGAAAGCCCGTATGCCCAGGCCTACCAATTAGCTGAAATTAAACATCAGAACCTGACTACGCAGCGACAGCGCGCTGTGACCGATATGCAGGTGGCCTTGGATGCCGACGATGAGGCTGCCCAGGAAGCCGCTGCGACCGTGCTTCGCGATACGGATGCCGCTCTAAAGACCGTCAAAAGCGATGTCGTTAAGTTAATAGAGCAGAACAATCCGGCCGCCGACACAAACGATGTAAATTATGTGTTCCTGCGGTTTGTGCTCGATTACTTACCCCATGGCCTGATTGGATTGTTAATTGCCGTAATTTTCAGTGCATCCATGGGGTCAATTGCGGCAGCGTACAACTCGTTGGCGTCGACAACCGTCGTGGACGTGTACAAACGGCTGGTCGACGGGGAGGCCGACGATGCGCACTACCTGAAAGCATCTCGTTGGGCGACGGTCGGCTGGGGCGTATTCTGCATTGTCGTGGCCCAGTTTGCCAATCGACTTGGCAGTATGATTGAGGCCGTCAACATCCTGGGTTCATTATTTTATGGGGTTATTCTAGGCGTTTTTGTTGTAGCTTTCTACGTTAAATCCATTGGGGGACGAGCCACGTTCTGGGCTGCTGTCATTGGTGAAGTTTTGGTGGTAATTAGCTGGTACTTAAACCTGACTGCTTTTCTCTGGTTGAACGTAATAGGTTGTTTATTGGTGGTTGTCCTCGCCTGGTTGCTGGAATTTGCCATGAATCGCCGAAATGTAAACACTTAACAAAGACCTACTAATGAAGCTTTCTCTTTACGTGTTTTTAGGCTTATTGACCTGCTCGTTCGTTGCCAGGTCGCAGACGGTACCCGAAGGGGCAAGTACCCTTGAAGTGACCACTACGTTGGCGGACTCAACTTTGTTTGAGTCGGTTTTGTCGCATCTCGAAGACGAAGGATTCGACATTGAGGTGGCCGACGAAAGCCAGAAATCTATTGTTACCGAATATCAGGGTAAGACAGAGAGTTCGCGCATACGTATCCTGGCCACCATTGACAACGGGGTAGCTCTTTTTAAAGGTCAATGCTCGGGTGAGTCGGGGGGCGCTACCTACGACAACGAATCTTTGGTCAACGAACAATCTGCCAGTGAGTTTGAGAAGGTCGGCTTTTTGTGGTTCAACCAAATTGTGACGCGGTACGCCCGCTCCCTCGATCAGGCAACGCTGGAATACCACGAACCTTAAGTCATAGTCATTATGTAGTCATTCAGTTGTCAGGCAATAGTCATGAACCGTAAGCTTACAGTCGATTCGTAGCAACCAATGACAATGCCTGACTTTAGATGACCATTCCACAACCTATCGAGCCTGTTCTACCTTTTGCTGGGTGGGTATGTGAGACACTTCTCGCTCGCGTTCGGTTTGTTCAATGTAAACAGCGTAAGGAGCGGGCTCAATTCGTACACCAAAATGATTGGCGTACGCTAGTGTAAACTCGGCACCAAAGTAAAGAATAGCCGCTGTGTAATAAATCCAGGTTAGAATTACGATGAGTGAGCCGGCTGCCCCATATGTCGAACTGGTGCTTGTTGTTTCAATGTATAAACCAATCAAATAGCGGCCCAGCATAAATAACAGGGCGGTGAATAATGCCCCCCAGCGTACATCTTTCCAGGCAATTTTCGCATCGGGTAACACTTTGAAAATAACCCCAAAGAGTACTGTGACAACCGCCGTGCTCAACAGAAAATTGAAGCTGCTGACCAGGAAAACGCCTAGGGATGGAATATAGCGAACTAAAAAATCGCTCAGTGCCAGTATAATACCGTTGATAATCAGCGATACCACCAGCAGAAAGCCCAGGCTGACAATGAGCGAAGAGGAGAGGAGTCGGTCCTTAATAATCTTAAGCCAGCCCCGCTTAGGCTTTGCTTTAACTCGCCAGATCAAGTTAACAGAATCCTGAATTTCGATAAATATACTGGTCGCCCCCAGTAGGAGCGTAATGATGCCGATGGCCAGAGCTGTGCTGGTTTTACCCGAAAGACCAACGCTCTTGATCATATCCTGAATTTGTTTGGCGGCTTCGTTCCCCACCAACCCATTGATCTGACCGAAAACTTGGCCCTGAATAGCTTCTTGCCCGAAAAATATGCTGGTCAGGGAAATGATGAGCACCAGCAAAGGGGCCAGCGAGAAAACAGTATAATACGCCAGGGCCGCGCTCAGTTTCAGGCAACGGTCATCCATGAAACCGTTGAAGGCATCTTTTAGCACGATCCAAAGGTTTGAGAAAAAGTGTTTAACCGTTTCTATAGTCATCTTCTTAATGTAAACTAGTAAGTCAAGCTTTTAGCATCCGAACACACGGTTCGTCTACAAACTATATAGATAAATAACTAAAACGACGCCGGTATGTTGGCTGGTCTGTAGTTTACCTATTGCTTCGTTCGTTGATCGAATGAGTTATGAAGTGGCTTATATGAAGAAGATCCATAAGAAAAGCGCCCTATTCAACTAGCTGCATCTTCTCATGAGAGGTAGCTAGTTAAACAGGGCGCTTAGTGCTTACTAAAGGATAGATTAGGCCTTTTTCTTGCCTTTACTAGCTTTCATTGCGGGCAGCGACGTAGCTTTAGCGCTATAATCGGCAATGCTTTTCTCAATGCCTTCTTTGAAGAACGCAAACGAAGGATCGTTCGACGATTGTCCCAACGATAATGCTTTCTGCGCGACCGGTAGTGCGTCGGTAAACTTGTTCAGTTTGCCCAAAATCTGCGACTTAACGAATAGGTTACGGTATGTTTCTTTCATTGTAATCGACTTATCGATCCAGCTCAGGGCCTGGTCAAGATTGCGGCCTTTGGACAGGTTGTAACTGGCCGCTGCCTGTAAAACAGCCGCATCTTCCGGCTTTTCGGCCACCGCTTTATCGACGTTGGCAGCTGCGTTTGCGCTGGTGTTTACCGCCAGATCAGCACTTGCCTTAACGTTCGCCCACAGGATATTGAGCTTTGCGGTGCTGTCAGTCAAGTCACTAAAGCCGATAGTAAACGTTTCCACTTTCTCACTACTTGCCGATGGCTTGATCTTCACCCGCAGCGCGTCTTCTTCCTGCTTATACGATTGCTCGGATACAGAGGTATTTTTATTGAAAATCAGCGTCCATTCGTCCTGAGCCGGGATCGACAGAATAGCATATGTCCCAGCCGGCAAGGTCTGACCGTTTACCATCACATCAGTTGAGCTGGTGAAAGCCGTGGCTGCATTGGCACCAGTCCGCCATACTTTGCCATAAGGCACCAACGCATCCGTAAATAGAGTACGTCCTTTAAGGCTTGGCCGTGAATATTTTACGGTGAAATCGGTGGTGCCGACGGTTTGCATTACCGTAGCACCGGGGCTTGGAGAAGGTAATTTAATTTGCGCTGTAGCTAGTTGAGCAGTTAAGCACAGGGTAGCCACAGAGAGCGATAATTTACGCATGATTGTCTATAGAGTTTTATAAAAACTGCACCAAATTGCGGCTTTTTACCCAGAAACCCAAGTCATGCACCGCGAACCATTACTTACACTACTCCGCCAATATGAGCCAACCGATGCTACTGAAAAAGAGATGACTCAGGTTACGCTCGATTTTGTTCAACGGCATCCTGATTGCTTTGATCGGTCGTTGCTCATTGGACATATTACAGGATCAGCCTGGATAGTTAGTCCCGACCGCGAACGGGTTTTGCTTATTCACCATCGTAAACTTGACCGCTGGTTGCAGCCCGGTGGCCACGCCGATGGCGATCCGGACGTGGCAGCTGTGGCACTTCGCGAAGCTCAGGAAGAAACAGGGCTTACGTCCCTGAAATTAGTAGAAGATCAGAAGCAGAACCCCTCTATTTTCGACGTAGATGTTCACACCATCCCGGCACGGGGCGAAGTGCCTGAGCATTTGCATTATGATATCCGATTTTTACTCGAAGCTGACCCGGAAGAGCCATTTGGCTTTTCGGAAGAAATTAAGAATATTAGTTGGTTAACGCTGTTAGATGTAAATAATTTAGATAGTTCAGAGTCAATTTTGCGAATGTGTCGAAAAATATATCATTAACTATAAATATAGTAGGTGTTTTGTTTGTTTTTATTGTAACGTGAAAACGTATTTTTGTCAGACAACAAAACCACAGAAAAGCTATGAAAACTGCAATTAAACTGCTCGCCGGTATAGGCCTTTTGGCTTTCGCCGGGCAAGCTTATGCGCAGGATGAACGTAATGCAGAGGACAGTAAGTTACGGAACGATCCGACTTACTCGACTCACAATTACAAGCATCCAAACAAAGCTGCGACGGCTCGTCGTTGGGAAGACAAAACAGGTGTAGCCGTTGGTCGGCCTTCATCGAACGTTGACCGTCTGGCTAATTACAAAAGACAAGTACCAAACCAACAACCTGCGGGTGGTATTACGGTAAACCACACGCCTTCGACGGATGTGGCCGACCGGAATTACAAAATACAGCGTCCGTCACTTACACCTGCTTCGGATGTGAACGTAGTGCGAAAACGACAGGAGAAGCCCGAAAAAGGTAAGCCAACCGAAATTGCCGATTAATTAGTTTAAGTAGTTGATAGGAAAAGCCATCCCATAATCGGATGGCTTTTTTTTGTTGCCTGACCGGGAAGCTAGCAAACAAGAGTTGGAATAGCCGGTTACTCTGCTACACGCTTACTCAACTTAGGTATGAATCGACTTCAGGGAAAACGCGTCGTTATTACGGGCGGATCAGGTGGTATTGGTAAAGCCACCGCCAAGCTGTTTCTGGATGAAGGAGCGACGGTTTTACTCGTGGATATTGACGAGGCTAAACTTCGTGAAGTGGCCAGTCAGCTAGGTGACCGGGTGCATTATTATAAGGCTGACGTCAGTAAGACCGAGGAGGTACAAGCCTACGCTCGAGCCGCTGTAGAGAAATTAGGTGGCATTGATGTGTTTTTTAATAACGCAGGCATTGAAGGCGTTGTCAAACCCATTGTAGATTACCCCGAAGAGATGTTTCACAAGGTATTGGGGGTAAACGTTGTAGGAGTTTGGCTTGGTTTGAAATACGTAATGCCGGTTATGAAACAAAATGGGGGAGGTAGTATCATCATTACGTCTTCGGTAGCGGGGCAACATGGCACGCCTAATGTATCCGCCTATGTAACCAGTAAACACGCCGTGGTGGGCCTGATGAAGGTTGCGGCTCTGGAAGGGGCCGCTGATGCTATTCGGGTTAATTCAGTACATCCGGCTCCCGTAGATAACCGGATGATGCGGTCACTGGAAGAAGGGTTCGCGCCGGGCGCGGGGGCCCAGGCTCAGCAGCAGTTTGCCCAGGCGATTCCATTGAAGCGCTACGCCCAGGAAAGCGATGTTGCTAATCTGGTGCTGTTTCTGGCCAGTGATGAGTCATTATATCTGACCGGCGGTCAGTTTGTTGTCGATGGCGGTCAGTCAGCTATGTAAGCAACAGCCGACAGTTCATTGTTGACTACTTTGGATAGACTGGTACAGTCGGGCATTCTCGTCGTCGAAACACACGAAAAGAACTTCCTGCACTGTTGAAGGTTGTTCGAGAAAGCGGCTAACGGCAGCAAGAGCTACTGAGGCCGCTTTCTCTTTGGGGTATCCGTACACGCCCGTGCTGATGTTCGGGAAGGCAATGCTTGTTAGCTTGTGTTCGACGGCAAGCTCCAGCGACCGACGATAGCAACTGGCCAGCAGGTCTGACTCGCCATGCGAACCACCCCGCCATACAGGACCTACCGTGTGAATGACGTATTTGGCCGGTAGCTGGTACCCTTTAGTAAGTTTGGCATCACCGGTCTGGCAACCTTGCAGGGTTCGGCATTCGGCCAGTAGCTCGCGGCCAGCCGCCCGGTGAATTGCGCCATCGACACCCCCACCGCCGAGTAAACTCGTATTGGCAGCATTGACAATGGCATCCACCGCTTGTTTGGTAATGTCGCCCTGGATCACTCGGATCGTCGCCATACTTATTGCTTTACAACTTTAAGCGTTCGCTTTTTGTCTCCTGCTACCAGCGTCATGAAATACATACCCGCCGACAGATTTAGCTTGGGTAGTACGAATAACGTAGTCTCGTTCTTGGTGTACTGATTTCGCCAGACAATGCGTCCCGCCATGTCGGCCAGCGTAGCGTCAACCGGGGTGTTTGGCGCTAACTCGCCCCAACGCACCGCCAACGATTGTGTGTCATTGAACGGATTCGGAAAGAGCAGCAGCTGGTTAAACGATTCGGCCGCTACCGAGGCCTGGGCAAAGTTTGGAATGCCATAGCCCAGTTCACTATCGGGCGTGGCATACTGACTTCCGGACCGGCGTAGGCTTTCGGTTACCTGACCGGCCGTCAGGTCGGGATGCGCCTGCCAGAAACCTGCCGCCAAACCGGCTACCAACGGCGTGGCGAACGACGTACCGTTGCCCATCAGGATCTGTCCACCGGGGCTGCCGATGACCGTACCTTGCCCTCGGGCGGCTAAATCGGGCTTTACCCGGCCATCTGCCGATGGACCGAAGGAACTGAACGAGGCTCGTTGACCCACTTGCGTAACAGCGCCAATGGCCAGCACCGACGCGGCATCCGAGGGGGCCGATAGGTAGCGCCAGGAGCCGTTGCCCTCATTGCCAGCCGCTACCACGACTACCATACCCGTTTCGGTTGCAATTTGAGCCGCCCGCGTCGACAGGGCTGTTTTGCCGTCCATATTTTGGTAGGTGTAGCTGCTAATGCCGTCGTCAAACTGGGTATACCCCAACGACGAGCTGATCACGTCTACGCCAACACTATCGGCGAATTCGGCCCCGAAAAGCCAGTTCGCTTCTTCGATACGGCTCTCACTACCCGCATCTTCGGTGCGGAGTAACACAAATGAAGCTTTGAACGCAGTACCATACAGTTGGTTATCTGCCGCAGCGGCTATGGCTGACAAGCACGATAGGCCGTGGGAGTCATCTTCATACACGCTGGTTTCTTTATTGACAAAATCATAGGTTGCCACGATCCGGTTTTCGTTGAATAAAGGTTTCAGGAAACCTACACGGTTGGCGTTTAAAAATCCGGCATCCAAGACGCCAATCAGCATGCCTTCGCCCCGGTACCCCTGCTGATGCATGACGTCGGCACCGATCTGAGTAACCTGCAAAGCGGAATTGCCATAATTTATGGGTTGAAAATCGCCAAACTTGGCGTAGCTGCCGGCTTCACTGGTGGCATTAAGGGGAGTGGTGGTACTAACGCGGGCATTGGCCAGAGAGCGCCCAAACTCTAAACCCTGTACGAATGACAACGTTTGAACCCGGGCAATGGTAGAATCGGAGGCTTCTACCAGGACGGCATTCAGCCATCGGGATGTGAACCAGATCTTGGCCCCTGCCTGCCGAATTTGCGCTACGTAGGTTGGGTTAACGGGCAGATCGCGTTCCTGAATGGCTATGTTCTGTTTCTGCCGTCGGAGTAACGAGCGTTGCGACAGGAATTGCTCAGGTCGGTTTACGCTATACGGGGTGTTGCTTTTATCGCGCAGCAGTACCAAAAACTTGCGTGTCGTTTGACCAAAGGCCGAAACGTGCGCAAGGACCATCAGCATTACTAGCCAGCTTACTTTATTCCTTACCATAGGTGTTGATGCGGTATACTTGTCGAATGCCATAGTCAATCTGATACTTACCAATGCAGGTTGGGGTTGATGAGCAAAATTGCAATTGGGTCCGCTCTCTATAAACCATCCCAACTTGCCGGGCATACACGTCAATGCGTTTATCCTGGGCAATCAATGTTGAGTCGTTTTGCGCGACAACGGTTACGGTTTCAGGAAACTCTTTATTCGAAACGCGGTAAGGCTGACCACTATTGCGCATCTCGTAGTCGTCCTGTCCCCGAGTGTTTAGCCGGTTACCGTTCCAGCGAATCTGGTTGTCAATCGGAAATATGAGCTTAACAAAATCGGCACCGTTTTCGGTACGAATTCCTTCATTATTGACCAAACGGGCAGTCCAGATCGAATCGACCTGCCACGGCTGCGTTGCATTGGGTCGGCGATAGCGCATCAGCCGATAGGCAGGCTGATTCGTTACGTCTGAATAAACCGCTCCGATTACTTCTTTAAGTTGGTACGTTCGTGGGATAGGTACGGAATTCAGACGGTATTGGTTCTCCTCTACATCATAGATGGTGTACCGACCCGTTTCGAGCGGGAAGTAGTCGTATCCCGGCGAGCTAGGCTCCGTTGTCAACGACTGGCAACCAGCCATCAACAGTAAGCTACTTAGCAAGGCAGCAAGGCCGTGAACACGAGAGAGCATATATCGGATGAGTGATGAATCGACCCATAACACTGATGATTAAGGCCATAACGGCAAACTAGATATAAACCGCGTATGGAGTTATGAGTCAGTAAAAGCTGTTTTCAGAAGATTAGCCGTAAACATAGATACGTACCATACGCCTGTAGTCCAAAAGATGCAGGGTTGCCAGTAAACTACATAGCCACTCATGAATGTGCTCTTTGTTTATCTCTAAGCCAGTCACGTTGTAGCTGGAGCACAATCTGATTCATTTGCTCAAGCGACGATGGCTTGGTAAAAAAGCCATTCGCTTTTAAGGCCGCAGCTTGTTGCCGGTCACTATCTAAATCAGATGTAGTCAGGATAACAATGGGAACGGCATCGTACCTTGATTGCTGACGTAACAAGTGGAGTGCTTCGAAACCACTCATGTTGGGCATGTTCAGGTCTAACAAAATCAAAGTGGGAAGTTGGATTGCCTCATCTAGGGCTCGAAGCAGTTCTGCCCCGTTCAGAAAGGACGTGAACCTACACCTGGGGTTGTACTGGTTGAAGACTTGTTGAACCAAAAAATGATCGTCTTCGTCGTCATCAACTAAGAAAATATACGGTTGAAGAAGTGAATTCATTAAAGTCAAGTTATACGGGCGGTTATACAGGTTTTGACGGCAAATAAGCTGCAACGTCAAATAACAATACTATTATAAATGATAATTTAAGGTCTGTTAAGTAAATTTTATTGCTAAGATAGCCAAATGACGCCAGAATTAGTTGTTAATCAGAGTCTATTCATTCTTTTTATGCATACAGTTATTGGTAGCACTTCGTTTTACCCGTGGACAGGTACCACGATTGAGCGATCCCATTAGTAACCGCTACTTTAGTTGACTTGACCCGTAAGAAATACCATTCCAGGCCTTTTATATCTAAACACTGTATTTCCAAGATCTGCATGGAGCAAGAAAACGAAACACCTCAATTGAGTGAGGATGAAAAGAATCTCTTTGAAGAGCTGATGCCCGAAGACTTGAATGAGATTCTTGACACGGGTGTAAACCGACGTCATTTTCTGAAACTCATGACCTTAGCCGGTGGAGGAGTTCTGGCCGCGCAATCGGCCGTTGCAGAACAGCTGCTCATCCGTCCACTCGACGTAGTGTCGCCAGCCGAACTCGCCCCGGCAACGATTGAAAACGGGGTCAACGTAGCATTTAAGGTGAATGGCACGGCCCGAAAGCTGATGGTCGATTCAAGAATGACGCTGTTAGATACCCTGCGGGAACGCCTGGACCTAACGGGCTCCAAAAAAGGCTGCGATCATGGGCAGTGCGGAGCCTGTACGGTGATTGTTGATGGGCGTCGGGTTTTGTCGTGTCTTACCCTGGCTGCGAGTTGCGAGGGGAAAAGCGTTCAAACCATTGAAGGGTTAGCTCAGGGGGGTAACAATTCGGCGGTTCGGCTGCATCCTATGCAGGCCGCTTTTCTGAAACACGATGGTTTTCAGTGCGGTTTCTGCACGCCGGGCCAAATCTGCTCCGCGGTAGCGTTGATGGATGAAGCTAAGAACGGTGAGGTCAGCTACGTAACCGAGAACGTGCGTCAAAAGCCCGGTCCGATTCAGTTGTCAAACGAAGAGATTCGTGAGCGGATGTCGGGCAACCTATGCCGTTGCGGAGCGTATCCAAACATTGTTGCCGCCATTCAGGAAGTGCATAGCGGAAAACCCGTGGAACAGTCCTGGCAGTTTGTAGGCTAACCCATCATTCCAGCACCTTATGAGACCATTCAAATACACGAATGCCCAGGATGTCTCCTCGGCTGTAAACGTACTGGCCGCCAACCCCAAGGCAAAGTTTTTAGCAGGAGGTACCAACCTGTTGGATCTGATGAAAGAGGACGTCGAGCGCCCCGAAGAGCTTGTCGACATCACTCGGCTCAGCTTAACCCAGATCAAGACAATATCCGCCGGAGCCAACCAAGGCGGCATCTCGATCGGTGGGCTGGGGAAAAATACCGATGCCGCTAATCATCCTCTGATTCGGCAGCATTATCCGCTGCTGACGCAGGCGATTCTGGCGGGTGCCTCTGGTCAGATCCGCAACATGGCGACCAATGGGGGTAATCTGCTGCAGCGAACCCGCTGCCCTTATTTTTACGAGGTGTCGATGCCCTGCAACAAACGCGAGCCAGGAACGGGCTGCGGTGCACTGGAAGGCATCAATCGAATGCACGCCATCTTTGGATGGTCAGAAAAATGCGTTGCGGTATACCCTTCCGATATGGCCGTTGCCCTGGCTGCCTTGGATGCCGTTATCAACGTCCGAAATGCCAGCGGCCAGGAGCGACAGATTCCTTTTGCGGATTTCCACCGGTTGCCGGGTGATACGCCGGAACAGGATACGAATTTGAGGCATGGCGAATTGATCACCGCCATTGAGCTGCCTACAAATAGGTTTGCCGATAAATCCTATTACCTGAAAGTGCGCGACCGGGCTTCGTATGCCTTTGCCCTGATTTCAGTGGCCGCTGCCCTGGAAACCGAGCGGTCCGACGGGTCGCCAAATCGAATAGTACAGGCAAGAATTGCCATGGGTGGGGTAGCTCACAAGCCATGGCGCGCCCTTATAGCCGAAAAAATGCTGGTTGGCAAAGAGGCAACCGAAGAGAACTTCAAACTGGCTGCCGAGGCTGAGCTAGCAAAGGCAAAGCCTTTGTCGCACAATACGTTCAAAGTAGAACTGGGGAAACGAAGCATTGTCCGGGCGCTGCAACTAGCGATGAACGGTGGCAAAGCTTGATCGTAACATCAACAAATCTTATGCAAGAGAAAGATAAAACGATTGGTACGCCCGTCAGCCGTATCGATGGGATTGCCAAAGTAACCGGAAAAGCAGCCTATGCAACGGACTACCCCGTTAAGAACCTTGCTTACGCCGTTATTTTCAAAAGCACCATTGCTGCCGGGAAGATTATAAACATCGACACTACGGTGGCCGAGAAATCGCCTGGTGTGTTAGCCGTTATCACCCATAAGAACGCCCCTAAACTTAACGTGGGAGGTGGTATTCGTGGGGGAGCCTTGCTGCAAAGTCCTGAGATTGAGTTTCAAGGCCAACACATTGGTATGGTGGTGGCCGAAACGTTTGAGCAGGCCAGGCACGCCACACATCTGATCAAGGTAGAGTACGAAAAGAGCAAGGCCAATGTCGATTTCGATACGCTGGCAAAGGAGGCTGGGCTTCCCAAGGATAAAGACAAAGCCGATGCCAAACGGGGTGATGCGAAAGCGGCACTCAGCGAGGCCGCCTTTAAAGTTGAAGAAGTCTATGGAACACCCATCGAACACCATCATCCGTTGGAACCTCATTCCACCATTGCCGAATGGGAGGGAGACAATGTGACGCTCTACAATGGTTCGCAAATCGTGAACGGAGCGCAAAATGCAGCGGCAGCTACGCTTACTATCAAACCGGAGCAGGTGCGTATCGTTTCGCCCTACATAGGCGGTGGCTTTGGCTCGAAGGGAGGGCAGTGGGCCAACCTGGTGCTCACGGCGGTTGCGGCTAAACAAGTCAACCGCCCGGTGAAACTGGCGCTAACTCGCCAGCAGATGGTCAACTCGGTAGGGATGCGGCAACGAAACTACCAGAAAGTAAGTCTGGCGGCTACCAAAGACGGTAAGCTGACGGCGTTGGCCCACGAGATTACAACCCATGCGGCTATCCGAAACGAATTTATTGAGCCCTGTGGCGACTGCTCGAAGATCATGTACGATGTGCCCAATTCGCTCATCAGCTATCGAGTTGTGCCCATGAACTTGATTCTGCCAACTTACACGCGCGGCCCTGGAAAATCGACCGGCAGTTTTGCTCTCGAATCGGCCATGGATGAGCTCGCGTACAAGCTGAAAATGGACCCGATTGAATTTCGCCTTAAAAATGAGCCCGCCCGTGACCCGTCTAACGGTAAGCCGTGGTCGTCGCGTACTACGGTTCAATGCCTGAAAGAGGGGGCTAAAGCCTTTGGCTGGGAAAAGCGCAAAGCAGAACCGCGCCAGAACCAGCAGGGTAATTACTGGATTGGGTACGGCGTTGCCTGCGGGACATACCCGGCGCATCAACGACCCAGTTCAGCCATTGTGAAGTTAAAACGCGAGGGCAGCGACGTAACTGCCACCGTAGAGCTGGCCGCTGCGGACTTAGGAACCGGAACCCATACCATACTGGCGCAAACGGCAGCCGATGCGTTGGATCTGCCGATCCAAAAAATTAAGGTGAAGCTCGGCGATTCAACTTTGCCGCCTGCTGCGGGAGCGGTAGGTTCGGTGGGGGCCGCCAGTTATTCAAATGCCGTGCATGAAGCCTGCCTGAAAATTACCGACGAGCTGATTTCGCGATCCGGAAAGCAATATTTCCGGCGCCCAACGGCTTCGCAGTTGATGGTTTCCGAGAAAATTACTGATTTTCAGACCCGGGTAGACGCTAAACCGCCCGAAACCGCCGACGACTACTCTTCGCATAGTTTTAACGCCAACTTTGCCGAAGTTGCGGTAAATATGTCGACGGGTATGGTTCGGGTGTCTCGCTTTCTGGCCGTGACCGGTGCAGGTAACATATTGAATCCTAAAACGGCTCGTTCGCAGATCATCGGCGGAAACATCTGGGGAATTGGCATGGCCTTGACCGAAGAGTCGGTCGTCGATCCGCGCTGGGGCAACTTTGTGACTCGTTCCTTAGCGGATTACCATGTACCGGCTAACCTGGATATTGGCACAATGGAAGCAATTTTCATTCGGGAACAGGATACCGTTTCCAACAAGTTGGGCGTGAAGGGTATTGGGGAAGTAGGTATTGTTGGGGTGGCAGCTGCCGTAGCTAATGCGGTTTTTAATGCCACTGGTAAACGCGTTCGGGAATTGCCGATAACGCCTGATAAATTGTTGTAAGAATACAAAAGGAGGGTCCAGCCGGGCGAGCTAGTAGAACCAGATGGCTGTACTAGCTCGCCCGGCTGAATGGTTTGTAGCCGCTGCCTTAGTAGTTATTGACCTCAACTGTGTACAGAATTCAGGGTAAGCCAACAAGCGTATCAGCTGAGGTACAAAATAGGTTCGTACATTAGTGAAGTGAGTTTAATTGAAGTGTTACTTTAATTAAGGGCGTAGGTTAAAAGCATAGACTTTTACTAACGCGTTGGTTTTCAACGTTCGTTGTCTTAGCAGCATAATTAGTGAAAACACCAGATTGTTTAACCACATGTGTTGCTCAAGGCTGCATTCTAAGCGCTTTCTAAGCTTTCCTTAAGCCGCTTTTAAGTATCGTTGTGCTTATTGTCGAGTCATCATACGTTACCGGCATGTTGACGCACGACTTCATTTGTGTTTACCTGGCGAAATACGGCCTTTCTGTGTTGCTTTGCATATGAAATTGTTGCTTGTTGAAGACGAACCTAAAACGTTACAGGCTATTCAGCAAGGGCTGGAAGAAAGCCTGTTTGAGGTAGACATCGCTTACGATGGACTGATTGCCAAGCGGCTGGCACTAAAAAACAATTACGCCCTCATCATCAGCGACGTAGTGTTGCCCGGCCTGAATGGCTTCGAACTCGTGCGGCAACTCCGGGCCGAGGGATTGGCCACGCCTATATTGATGCTGACGGCCCTTGGCGAAACCGACGATAAAATCATGGGCTTCGATGCCGGGGCCGATCAATACCTGACCAAACCGTTCCAATTTCGCGAACTGCTGGCCCGCGTACGCTCCCTCACCAAACGCGGCACGCAGGTAGCTATGACGGCTCAGACGTTACGGTACGGCGGCATTGAGATGAACCTGGATGCTAAAACCGTCACCCGCGATGGCCACATAATCGAGTTAACTGCCCGTGAATTTGCCCTGCTGGAGTTTCTGATGCGCAATCAGGGGCGAGTGCTTTCTAAGCCCGATATTGCCGAACACGTCTGGGATCTTAACTTCGATACGGGGACCAACGTTGTGGAGGTGTACATCAATTACCTCCGCAAGAAGATTGATAAAGACTTCCCCAAAAAGCTGATCCATACGCAGTTTGGGATGGGATACGTGCTTAAGGAAGAGTAACTCATGACGATTCGTAACCGTTTGGCGCTTCGTTTTACGGGTTTGGTGTCGGCCATCCTGCTGCTGGCGTTCGTGAGCATCTACGCGTTTTGCTGGTATTTCATTGCGTCTGATTTTTACCGACGGCTCGACCGGAAAGCGTATACGTACGGAGAGATGCTGATCCATCATCGGCTGGACGCAGACTTGATTCGTCAGTTGAGTCGTATTCGCAGGGACCAGTTGCCTCATCAGAAGATTCTTATTTTCGATCATCGCGACTCCGTTGTTTTCGCCAATAACCGGGCAGAACCCTTCGTTGTGCCGCCTGACCTGCTGGCGAGCGTTCGACAACAGCAACGGAAAGAACTCAGGAAAGACGCTTATTATATTCTCGGCATTCAACTGGTTGCTGATGGTCCACCAGGGCGTGCGGGGCAGTTTGTGGTACTGGCCGCAGCCGAAAATGTATACGGCGATACGTTCTTACGTAATCTGCGGTGGGCGCTGACAGCCCTATTTACCTTAATTGCAGGGATTACGGCCTTCTCAGGTTGGGTGTACGCGGGTGATGCCCTCCGGCCTATGCAACGAATTGATGAGCAGTTAAGCCACATCTTTCCCCGAAACCGGGACGAGCGCTTACCGGTCCGGGCCGAAAATGACGAAATCAGTCGACTCTCCACGACCATCAATCGCCTGCTCGACCGGGTGGCCGAATCGTTCCGGTTACAGCGGATGTTCGTGGCTAACGTATCACACGAATTAAAGAACCCACTCACCCAGATCAGCTCACAACTGGAGGTAAGTTTGCTCAATCAGCGCGACCCGGCTGCCTACCGACAAACCATTCGCTCAGTACTCGACGATGTAAGCGACCTGGCTACGCTCACCCGCGAGTTGCTTCAGCTTTCACAGGTCAATCAGGATAATGTTGCTGGTCTGCTTACCGACGTAGTGCGGCTCGATGAGATGGTCTGGGACATACGAGAAGAGGTGCAGGCGCTTAACCCTCGTTACAACGTAACGGTTGACTTAGGGGTGTTGCCCGACGAGCCGGATCAGCTGACCGTAATGGGCAATAAAACGCTCTTGTGTACAGCCTTAAAAAATCTGACCGAAAATGCCTGCAAGTTTGCTCCAGACGGGCAGGCTCAAATTGCGCTGGAATTCAGTGTAGCGTCGGTGTGCATTACAATTCAAAATGAAGGCCGACCCATTCCGGCTGAAGACCTGCCGTATATTTTCGAGCCGTTTTACCGCAGCCGTCAGACGGCCGATCAGGTGAAAGGCTACGGCGTTGGGTTATCGTTAGTAGAGCGTATTATTCGTCTGCACGGTGGTAAAATCAGCGTGCAGTCTCAGGCGGGCGAGCCAACTGTGTTTCAAATTCTGCTGCTTCGTTCTGACAATCTGGCTGGTGCAGCACTCTAAGTAGATTCTAAGCTCATTCTTACCTTCATTTAAGAAATCAGCGGGACTTTTGGCCGTAAACTTGTCTTTAACATCGCCATGAGCCAATTAAGACCATTGTATCCGTCCGTTTCATTGCCGCCTGTTGATACCGGTTTAGGGTACAATTCGATGCCTGTCGAAAACCCGACTGACAAAGAGCCGCCCCGCCGACCAGACTGGTTAATAGTACTGATCATCGGGTTGTTACTATTATCTCTGTTGATTGCCTGGCTCACCGATTTGCCAAATCGTTTTGTCTCACAAACTATTCAGGAGGTGAACGTAAATCAGCTGGATGGTTTTAGAAATACCCACGGCTAAAGTTAGAATAAGCTATATTCCACTGCTTGGCCGCTGACCGATTTATGTATAGGTACTTATAGCCCTCTTTCAGCTTAAAGTGAGCACAACCGTTCGTTGTGGTAAGCATGATCTCTTCGTTCGGCTGAGCTTTTACCAATACTCTTCCTGCTAGTCCATTGGTATTGGTTGTAATAGAACGTCCTATGTCTTTGGTGAAAAACTTTGAGCAATGCTGATTGATGAAACGATCATACCGACTTGATAAAGAATAAGCGAGTTACTATGTATTCCGTTAGGTAACCTGGGGCAAATCTGCGGTAAAGTACACCACGGAACGCCCCGGTAATTCACGGTCCGCCGTTGGGGGCATCTAGCAGATCAGGCTTGACGAGCAGGTCTTAGAAGCAGCCTGAAGTTTAGGCTGAACATATATCCCCAAATTTGGTTACCTTTATAGACTGGTAATGCTCACAATTACCAGCTTCTTTTCGCCTGGTTGCCCAGTTGGGACACTCTTCCGGACGGACCGCGCCTGCCGGACGTAGAGAGTGAGTGTTACCCAGGTTATTATGACATCCCCTTCAAAGGAAGCCACCACTTCCTTAACCCAACTTATTTCCTATCTAGACGCCCGGCGTGATACCCTGCTCAATCAGTGGCGTAAGACCTGTGAGGCTGATCCCACCCTGAAAATACTCGCCAGCTTACCCCCCGACGAGTTTACCAATAACGTGCCCCGGATGCTTGATCTGCTCCAGCAGCAATTGCAGGGACACGACCAGGAAGACCAAATGGGGTTACTAGCCGCTGAACACGGCCTCCATCGCTGGCAGAAGGGCTATACCCTGGCCGAACTATCAGCCGAGATGCGGCATTTAAGCAAGTGCTTGCTCGCCGAATTACGCTTGTTCTGGCAGGCTCATTCAATTTCTGATTGCGCCCTCCAGCCCATCGTCTATGAGCACTTTGCCACCTTTAGTAATCAGATCAACATCGCCAGTATCCGCCAGTATGCCGACATACAGCGCACGAGTGCGTCCAGTCGGGTCGAAATCCTGGAGAAAACCTTAGTCGAGTTAAATGAAGTGAGCAAGCAGCGCTCGGAGCTACTGCGCCATTCCTCCCATGATCTAAGGGGGAGTTTCGGGGCTATCCAGGGCGCGGCTACCTTACTGGAGCTGGTCATGGACTCTCAGGAAGAACGGCAACAGACCCTAGCCATGTTGCTGCGTAACTTGACCACCTGTCGCTCACTGGTTACTCAGTTGATGGACCTGGCCCGCCTGGAAGCGGGGCAGGAAGTGCTCACCATCCAGGGGCTGGATGCAGGCCAGTTGTTAACCAACTTAGTAGCGAGCTATCAACCGCTGGCCAGGGAGCGAGGACTTTCACTCAAAGCCGAAGGCCCGGCCAGCTTGCCCGTCGAGTGTGATCCGGTTCACCTGCAGCGCATCGTTCAGAACTTAGTACTCAATGCCCTCAAACATACGTCAAGTGGATTTGTGTCCGTCACCTGGACCCAAGAGAGTCAGGACCGCTGGATGGTCAGTGTGCAGGATTCGGGACCGGGTTTGCCCATGGTCACAAACGCCGGTTCGTTGGGCCAGGAGGTAAGCGCTGCATCAACGACGGCAGTATCCACTGGGGCCTTTAGGGCAACGAACACGCATCTTGACGTTCATCAAGATGCCGCCACTGCGCAAGCGTCCCGTTCGGCCTTTTCCTACCAAGGGGAAGGCATCGGTTTATCCATCGTGAAGAGACTGTGTGAGCTGTTACGGGCTCAACTGGAGATCGAAAGCGAGCCCGGTGAAGGTACCCTGTTTCGCATCCGGCTGTCCATTCCCTGGCATCCCTAACCGTTCAGGAGCGTTCCTTTTTAATCCAGCTTAGTTATTGGCCCTGGGCTGCTTCAGGCAAGGGAAGTACCCCCTGTTCCCACCAGAACTGGCGCAGGCTCTGGCTCAGACTTAGCCAAGAGTTGATGGTCTGGGGCTTGACAATGTAAAAGCTAGCTCCCTGGTAATAGGCCCCACGTATATCGGCTTCATCAACGGACGAACTCACGACCAGGATGGGGATCTGCTGCTGGTTGCCAAGTAGCATCCGAATGTCTTTCAGCAGGCCGAAGCCCGCTTCATTCTGAGGCAGGTACAGATCCTGAAGAATCAACTTGGGTAAGGCAATCCGGTTGGCCATGCAATCGGTGAGATAGGCAATAGCTTCCTTTCGATTGGCACAGCGATGTAGAGTCACATCGGAGAAGTACTTAGCCAGGCTAAAGTGGACCAGGGTCCATATATCCTCCTGATCTTCCACCACCAGTAAGGTTGCTTGGTGAAAATTGTGTTGACGTACAGCGGAATAACTGGTATCAGTTAATTGAGCGGCATCTAATGAATCCATAGATTTTCCTTCAGGTGTACTTTAATTCCTAATCTTACCTGAGGGGCTCCTGCTTGCGTTCAGGAACAAATCGCTCAAGCTAAAAAGGCTTAACTTGTTAGGCAGCGTGTTGTTTGAGAGTGCTTCGTCAATTGATTGATTGAGGAGAAAAGGACCGCATGTTCATTAGTAAAAGGAATTTACAGCTCTACATTCAGATATGCCTATTTTTTGCTGCTCTACTACTCGGGGTATAACCAGCCAAACCCCCTGGCCCGCTCCGGCGTACCGGCTGGAGCGGGTGTTCTCCGGCGGCCCGGTTGTAACTCTAGCCGGGTAATTACTACAAATAAATCCATTGCTGCTCCTATTTCTCTAATTGATTACCCATCCATTAGTCTCTACAGATAGAGAAAATCAGAGTAACAGTTGGGCTACATTAAGGGGGTTACCTACATTCCTACGTTATCTCCCCTATGCTACTGATTAGCATTGACAGATATCAGAAAAATCAGCCTGACATTCTAAAAGGGTAGTTTTGCCGTTTCGTACGCCACAGGGCGCCCCGAAAATCCGTCGTTACAGCTCGAAAAGCTGGTGTCATAAAGATAAAAGGTTATTTATTTTAGGCCCTACTTTTTGAACCCTGATTCGGGGAATGAGCATCGACTTGAGGACGAGGCAAAGACGGGTTCAGAAAGGTATGACTTCTTGACCCTTAAACGATCCAGACTTTCTATGGCCCGCCGACACTACCTTTCTTCGGAGGAGCGCACCTGTTTCGATTCGCCCCCACAACTGAGCAGCACCGGGCGGCTGATCTTGACCGAAGTGATAACTTGCTCCGTTTTCTAACTACTATGCGGCTGGGCGTAACCCAGCCCTCGGCGCTACATATACGACTTAATTCCTATGCCCGTCAGCATCCGTTATATAAAGCGTTGAAGGATTTGGGCCGACTCTACCGGATTATATTCTGCGCTAGTCGATGATCCTGATCTACGAGCTAGCGTGGAAGGCATGCTGACGCGCGTTGAGCATGGAAACAAGTTTGGTTCGGCCGTCACGTTGGAGAACAACCAAGCCCTTAGGTGAGCCACCCAACGGGAACGAACGATTGTAGCCGGTTGTAAGATATTGATTATGAATGACATTAACTTCCATAATCTACTGTGCCTGTCGAAAAAGCTGCGCCAATGCGCCAGCGAAGCTGATCGGCAGGAACTGCTGGCCACGATTCTAAAGTCTTCCACCCACACCTGGCATCACATCAACTTAAGTGGAGAATATGTTTTTCTGACCCAGCTCAACTGGCGGATCTCTTCGATCTACAAGCGCTGATGAGCTTACCGCTCTCGCGAGCGATGCGTCCGCAACGCCCGACCAAATGACGTACTATGTAGCAAACGGCAAAACTACCCAACCTGGTCCTCCTTCCTTGATGTACAGCGCTGGTGCATTCCGCAAACTCAGACACTAAACCGCATGAGCTACGTGCTCAGGGTAAACGTCAATGTTTTAAGTGTGCCGTCGATGGATCGGTCCTGAATAAGCATACCCGAGTCTTCGTTGAACAGGCGGTCGCCAATCTGGGGGAGAAGTCCGAACGTAGTGTAGTACTCCTGAATGCTGATGAAGCAGATTCCAAGCCGATCCATCACTGTTGCGACGATGATAGGGTCATCATACCACTCATCGACTGGCGACATCTTCTTGACTTGATGAAGCAGTCTTTCCGATAGCAGGAATTTTACTTTCCAGCCTCTCATCACCCACTCATGAAACTCTATTGCTTCTATAATCGATCTGGTCAGCATAGTTGTCAGGGAGATATTACTGTCAACTGTCTGTATTTTAAATGTTTACTAGTAATGAGGCAACGGTATTCGGATAGGAATAACCAGTAGCCAGCCTTACGGCTGGCTAAAATGCCTTATTAGTTGCTCGTGTACGTCCGGTAGCGTGACGTTTGTCTATATCGCGAATTTCTAAGCTAATTCTAAGCAGACTTTAAGCATTATCTTAATTTCGGAGGATAAATTGCCTTCGAGATAGTACATTCATTTACGCCATTTATCCTTTTTCACAGTTGAATTTTAATAACCAGAACGCCACCCAAGCTTGATCTTAGGTGGCGTTTTTGTGCTTTGCTGAGGATCGCAAATTTACTCTTCAATCTTTTTCGATCACGGCATCGAATGTCGTATTTGCAAGCTTGGTAATACGTAAAGTATACCGCCCTGGCGTTGCAACCGAAATGTCAGCTAAACGACAATCCATGTCTTCAGATCTATGTAATGTCCGGTTAGCCAACGCGAGGTCTATGTTTGCACAAAGAGTCAGATGTACGTCGGATGCAGGAACGTATCCCGAAACAGAATGCTTGAGGATGGGGCCAAGATCAACAAAGGTCAAGGCCGGCTCATAGGCATGATAAGCGGTAACTCGCACGATGTCAGTATCGGTTTGATTATCGACCCGCAACTGATAAACCCCCGGAGTAGGCACCTGATTTTTACGACTGCAGTTTAAAAGTAGAACGACCAGTAAAAAAGCATACTTTTTCATACGTCAACAGGTTTCGATAAAAGACCCGTACTCGTTGAAAACAGTTGTGAATAGAACACTTTTTACAGCGGTAGATTAAGTCCCGACATGAATCAAATGATCCGTTTCCAGGCGAAGCGAATAATCAGCAGCAGGGCAACGAAGCCAACGACTACGTACGTGAAGGGCACATAAGCAATCGCAAAAATACGAGTGCGGTCAACGATCCATAACAAGCTCATGAGCGCAGCTACAAGGATCAGAAAGTTAGAGATGTTACCCGAGCCTGGTATGTAATTGAACGGTATTTTCCGGCGAATCAGGATCAGCGTAATGGCCATAGTGAACACTGGAAGCGCTTGTAAGGCCAGGTTCATCTCCCAAACGCTTTGCCGCTCAAACAAAAACAGGTAGATATCCAAGGTTATCGCGAAAATGCCGGGGATGCAGGCCAGATAAACCAACACGCTGTAAACGTATCGCCACTTCCAGATTTGGTCGGCCGTTTCACCCGACCAGAGATTAACTAAAAAAGCTCCTGATGGCACCGCCGTCAGGAGCAGAAAAAGCAGTGTGGGTTGGCCCGAAACAGCCTCAAAGATGTCACGGAGAGTCATAGCGACGGTGGAAAATGAGGGGCGAACGCAGGCTGTACGCTTTCGTTCGCCCCTTCGTTTATTTCAACGTTAATAAATACCCAATGGTGAAGTTAGCGTCCCAATCGAATACAAACTGGTCGCAACCCGTGGCATCGGCAATGGCTTTATAGATGTTCAAACCCGCCTTTGACTTGGCGTTGTCTAGTTTATAAGCCGATGGGGCATCCAGCACCGTGTACCGCTCTTTGCCATTCCGGACGGCTTTCGCCAGCTCGAACGGCACCCCGCCAATGATGAAGCAGGTTTTACGATGGTCGGCCGGTATTTGCCTGGCTTTAGCGGCTACTTCGGTCGCCACAGTTTCATCGCTGGTGCTGTTCTGGTAATACTTGGCGCCGTAGGTTTCCAGGGCTTTGGTCGAGCCACCTTCTTTCCAGGAAATCTTCGTATTACCCGAGCCGATGTCTACCACAAACGAGTTATCGGCGTAATCGGCGGGCAACACCGACCGAAGGCCAAGTGAGCCTTCCTGCTCCGGCGTAACGGTGTTGACTACGTAGTTAAGCGACTTCAGCGCTCGGATGATCTTCTGCGTGCCCTCCGCTTTCACCGCGCCCGAGCTAACGACGAAGTGAATGTCGCGTCCGCCAACCCCAAAGTCGAGCATCTTACCGATGTAACTTTTCAGACCTGCGCGGATGTCGTCGTCCGATGCCATATTCTCAATAACGAGGCTGTTGCCGAATTCTGCCTTTTCGAGCTTCCAGTTCTTTTGGTCATCCACGCGGATGATGAACGAGTTGAAGCCACTGGCCCCCAGCTCAACTACGCCCTTAAGCTTACCATTCTGGGGGGCAGGAGGAGTGTACGTAAAAGACCGACGGGCGCCAGAACTAGTTGCCTCGTCAGAAGACTTCGTGTCGGATGCGGTCGACTCGTCGGTGGAGGCCGGTGTGGCTTCGTCGCTGGTGCGAGGCATTGTCTCTGACTCCGTATACCCTTTGTCTTCGCTTTTGGGCGCGATTTTACGCAGGGCTTCATTACCACCAAAATAGCGGAATCCAAAGAAGATGGCGGCTAGAATCAGGGCCGTGATGAGTAGCCGACCGGCTACAGTTAATCGTTGCATATAAGTAAAGAGCGAAAGAGTGAAAAAAGTGAAAGAGCGATTGAGTAAATCAGGCGTTAAGTTGTTCACTCAATCACTCATTAGAGTTAGTCCAACAAATTTTTGTAGCCAGCGTCTTTCGGTGGACTTACTTGTCCAGGCATCGGTGCTGTAATTGGGTTAGACGCCGGTGCATCCAGCGAATCCACGCCGGGCTGTACCATCTTAAATTCACCTTTGTTATAGGCTTCCAGCAGGGCCTCTCCTTTGTCGGACAGAATACCGTTCTGAATATCTACGCCATTGATGAAATCCATCGACAAATCCATTGCGCGCTTCATTTCACCGAGCTTTTTGCTCATATCATCCTGGATGTACTCCATCGACTGGTCGAAGTAAAACCGCTTGTCGGGGTCACCTTTGAAGATACTCACGGCCGTTTTAAGGGCGTTCGAGCTTTCTTTAACGATTTGATACTCGGTTTCTTTAAGCCGAACTTTAATTTCGGTTTCTTTAATGATGTAGTCAGCGCTCTGGTTTACTTTTTCCATGAAAGCCAGCACTGTCTTCATATTCCGCTGGAGTGGCAGGAGTTTCTCGTTCATCTCCTGCAGGCCAGCTCCTTCAATCGTGGCCAGTTGCGCAGCTTCACGCATGCCCGGCCGGTCGGTGATGCTGTTGGCTTTGTTGGCTTCAGCAAATTTCTGCTTAATAGCCTCGTTGTTCTCGTTTATTTTTTTGTTCAACTTCACCAGCTGCCCGGCCAGGGTATTAATCTGACCCTGCATTTTCTGCCGTTTTTCTTTCAGATCGTCTATGTAAATCTTCATGATGGCAATCGGATTCAGTTGAATCACTGTTCCGGTAATGCTGCGCATTAACGACTTGAACAGAAAGAATACCGCCGTCCGTACGTCGCGGCTCGTGAACAAAAAGATCAGTACACCCAGCACGCCGAGTAATAGCGCCAATTCGAGCACGTTCGACGTAGCCCGGATCAGAAACTCGACGATGCGGTTAAAATAGACGAGGCCGAGGCCAGCCACTCCGGCCAGCACAATCATGCCCAGAACACCTTCGGGGCGGCTCCAGAACGAACGTTTTTCGACGTCCGTGTTACCACCAAGTTGTGAAAAATCAGGAGTTGCCATATTTAGTAGTTATAGAGTTGTAGGGTTGTAAAGTTTTACAGTTACGAAGTCATAGCGTTGTATCCTTGTTGAGTTAGCGAGCTACTCCACTAGTAATCAACTAAATGACTTTATAACCATAAAACTTTATAACTCTATTTGAGGTATTGGGTCATTTTAGCAATGTCGCTTTTAATCTGGTCCGTAAAGTGAGCAAACGTTACGTCGTAATTCTGACGGTTCTGATTGATTTTGGCGCTTTGCTCCGTTACTTCCCCATCAATAGCCGATAGTCGGTTGTTATTGGCGTCAATCTTTTGCTGAATCTCCACCAGCTGTCTGGCCAGGGTTTCGTTCTCCGATTGCAGTCGTTTTTGCTCATTCTGCAAGCCGCCAACCCGTTCGGCCAAGGCCGTTTCCACACTTTTCGCAAATCCCTCACGGTCTCTGTTCAAGGCAGCCATGTACTGATTGGCCGTATTGGTAAGCACCGAGGCATCAGCCGGACCACCCAGCGCCTTAAAACTTGCCCAGGCCGCCTGATATTGTTTATCCTCGGGCAGGCCCAAATTGTTCAGACTACGTAGCGTTTCACGAAACTCAAAGTAATCCGGTCCTGCCGGATTATTCTGGGCCAGGACGTTAGCAAAGTGCTCGGCAAATTTTGAGTCAACGGTTCCCGACTGAACAGCAGGCCGCTCGCCGGTTGGTGCCGCCCCCGCGGCCGGTGGAGTAGCCGCCGGACGAGGGGAGGCCACTGTGCCTGCCGGGGGCGTTCCCGTTGCAGATGCTGTCGTATCTTCCTCTTTGATGAAGAAACCCAGGATTTTGCGGCCAATGGATTGCTCAGATTCAGGCATAATTGTCAGTCATTGCGGAAGCGTTTTATACACAAAAACGCGCTATTCCGATTAATTACTGAACAATGTTACGAGGTTCGGGCCAATACCGCAATATGCATTTACGCCGAACGGTTGCCGGACTTGACAAAATGCTCTACAGCGGGACGGTTTACGTAGTCGGTTTAGGGTGCCTGGTTACGGATACTTCCAAAAACCGTAAACTGACGACCCTCATTTCAACCAATTCGCCATTCGTTCGCGAAATGTTTCAACTTTGGGCTGAGAGACCCGGGTAATGTACAACTCGTCGGGGTGAAGTCGGTAATAGCCCTGATGGTACACTTCGGCGGGATAAAAAGCCTTAAACGGCACAACCTGAGTGACGACTTTATCCTGGTGGTGCCCCGACGTATTCTCCCGTCTGATAGCGGCTTCGATCCTTGTTTTTTCCTCGGGGGTACGATAAAACGCAATGGACCGGTACTGAGTACCCACATCGGGACCTTCCTGATTTGGCGTTGTTGAATCATGCCCGGCAAAAAAAGCGTCGAGCAAAACGTCATACGGGTAGTCCTAAACTTGTAATGATAGGTTGTAGTGCATGACCACGAACCGAATAGAATCAATGTGCCGGGTCAACTTTTTGGAGAACGATAAGCTTAACCGAACTAGCCGCGAACACCGTTGACGTAA